>DATMJC010000001.1:0-14950 GCA_035554435.1 Burkholderiales bacterium
GCCAGTGGCATCGCCGGGTAGCTATATGCGGAAGAGATAACCGCTGAAAGCATCTAAGCGGGAAACTTGCCCCAAGATGAGACTTCCCGGGAGCTCGACTCCCCTGAAGGGTCGTCCTAGACCAGGACGTTGATAGGCGGGATGTGCAAGGGCCGTGAGGCCTTGAGCTAACCCGTACTAATTGCCCGTGCGGCTTGACCCTATAACCGTGAGCATCGCGAGATGCCTCCTACGGGAATGGGCGCTTGGTCAGAATCGTTGTCCAGAGCCGGATGAACTCCGGTCCTTCACTTCTTCATTCTTATTTGCGCTGGGTGCACCCAGTCGTGCACTCAGCGCATCCGCTCCATGTGGCGGCCACAGCAGCTTGGAACCACGCCTTCCCATCCCGAACAGGACCGTGAAACGAGTTTGCGCCGATGATAGTGTGCCGTTTGCGCACGCGAAAGTAGGTTACCGCCACGCCATCTTCAGCAAAGAACCCCGGGCTCGAGAGAGTGCCGGGGTTTTTTGTTTTTACTTATTCCCTCACGGCATCTAGAGCTTCGGGAATTAGCCCCGCCGACGTCCTGTTCTCCGCATGCGGGGCAAATCGAAGTCAACGCGTCGGGAGGTTTCATGAAGAAGTCACTGATCGCAGCTTCTCTGCTGGCAGCGCTTTCCTACGGTCTGAATGCGGCGGCCGACGATCGCGTCGCCGCCTTCAAGGGCGGTATCGGCGTGATCCCGGTCTCGAGCGGGCAGGGAACTGCCGCGACCGCCACGGTCGTAAACCGCAATATCGTGCGGGGCGTCCAGCCTCCCGGCCAGATCTGGGTGATCGGCGATCTGCGAGCAGACGTGTTTGCCGACAGTATCAAGGTCGACGGGCGCGGCCTGCTGCTGGGCGGGGGCAATAACATCGGCACGAACGCCAACCAAAGAGTCTTCGCAACCGTGATCTGCGTGGTGCCCGTGGACGTCGACCCCACGGGGTTCCAGCAGCACAGCACGCAGTCCGACCTTGGTGGCGTCGCCTTGGAACCCAATGGCGATTTTCGTATTGACGATGCGCTGACTCCGGCAATACCCGGGGGTGTGTGCGCCAGCCCCGTCCTGCTGATTCGGACCGTTGGCCAACCCACCCAAAACTGGTTCGCCGCCGGGATACCGAAGCTGTAGCGGCTTAGCCCTGGGCGGCTGCGGGCCGCAAGCCGATGAGCTTCTGGATCACCGGGCGCGAGCCTTCCAGGGCGACGTGCTGCATGTAGAACGCGAGGCCGCGCTCGCCGCCGAGTTCCTCGCCTCCGCCCGCGCGCCCCGGGCCGCCGTGCACGAGCTGCGGCAGCACCGTTCCCGGTCCCGGCGACATCTCGATCTTCGGATGTCCGAGGAAGAGGCGCCCGTGATAGGGCGCGATTGCCGCGACGATGTCCTCGAGAAACGCCGAATCCTCGGAGTACACCGAGGACACGAGGCAGCCGTTACCGCGCGCAACGATGGCGGCGGCGGCGCTCGCTTTGCCCGAATAAGGCAGGAGTGAGGCGACCGGCCCGAAGACCTCGCGCGCGTGTACGGCGGTGGCGGCAGCATCCTGCACGAACTCCATCAGAACAGGCGAGATGAAGTAGCCCTTGCCGTCGAGCGGAGCGGCGCTGCCGAATGCGGCCTTGCCTTCGGCGCAGAGCCTGGCCACCCCCTCGCGCACGTCGGCGAGTTGCGCGGCCGTGGCGACAGGCCCCATGCGAGTCTCTTCCAGCGCCGGGTTGCCGACGCGCACGGATTTCAGTCCTTCGACGAGATCGTCGCGCACCGTCCCGGCGTGCTCGGCGGGCACCAGCACGCGGCGGATCGCGGTGCACTTCTGGCCGGCCTTCTGCGTCATGTCGCGCAGGACGTCCTTCAGGAAGGTTTCATACATGTCTCCGCCGGGTCCGGCATCCGGGCCAAGCACGGCCGCGTTCAGGCTGTCGGCCTCGACGTTGACCCGTACCGATTCGATGAGCACGTTGCGCAGCGCGCGCACGCGCGCACCGGTATCCCCGGAGCCCGTGAACGCGAGCACGTCCTGCGCGCCGAGCAGCGCGGGCAGTTCACGCTGGCCGCCCACGAGCAGGGACAAGGTGCCTTCGGGCAGAACGCTCTTCTCGACCAGGATCTCCATCACGCGGTGCGCGGCCATCGCGGAGCTGGTGGCCGGCTTGAAGAATACGGGCATTCCCGCGAGCAGCGCCGGCGCCGCCTTTTCCGCGAAGCCCCAGGCCGGGAAGTTGAACGCGTTGATCTGCACGGCTACGCCGTGACGCGGCACCCGCACGTGCTGACCGTGAAACCGCGGCGAGCGCCCAAGCTGCAAGCCCTCGCCGTCGATGAGGAATTTGGCCCCGCCGAGCGTCTCCCCAATGTCGGCGTAGGCGTGGAGGGTGGCGACGGCGCCGTCGACGTCGAACTTCGCGTCCGAGCGGGTGTTTCCGCCGTTCGCAATCTCGAGCTCGAGCAACTCGTCCCGGTGCGCCTGGATCGTCTTTGCCGCCTCCTTCAGGAGGTTGCCGCGCTCGGCGAAAGAAAGGGCCCTTAACGCCGGACCTCCCTTTTTGCGCGCATGCTCGAGAGCGGCGGCAACGTCGAGGCCTTCGCTCGCGACTTGAGCAAGCGGCTCTTCGGTCGCGGGATTGACGAGCGCTTGCGGCACGCCCGAGCCCTCGACCCAGCGATCGCCGAGGTAGCTGCGCAGCGTCGTCATGGGAACTCCGTTGCTTTTCGACCGGCGCTAGGATAGCCGAAGGGCCGGCGTCCTGAACATGCACGCGGCGGAGGAAATTGCTGGATTTGGGGCCGCTGATAAGATGCACGCATGAAGTTGAATCTCGGCTGCGGCGACAAGATTCTCCCGGGTTACGTGAATGTCGATGTCGCCGAAAGCCGCCTCGACAGGAAGCCCGACGTCGTCTGCGACCTTCATGTCTTGACGCCTTTTGAGGACGGCGTCGCCGACGAAATTCTGTCGGTCCACGTCATCGAGCACTTCTGGCGGTGGGAAGTGGTCGATGTCCTGAAGGAATGGCTGCGCGTCCTCAAGCCGGCCGGGCTGATGGTCATCGAGTGCCCCAATCTCGAGGCCGCGTGCCGGGAATTCCTCGCCGATCCGCTGCGACGTTGCGCCGCCGGGCCGGATGGCCAGCGCACCATGTGGGTGTTTTACGGCGATCCTTCCTGGCGCGATCCGCTCATGGTGCATCGCTGGGGATACACGCCCGCCAGCCTTGCGGCGGTCATGTCTGAGGCTGGCCTGGTGAATGTTCGCCAGGAGCCGGCGCAATTCAAGCTGCGAGAGCCAAGAGATATGCGCTTGGTCGGCGAAAGGGGTCCTGCCATTGCAGCGCAGACATTCCCCGGCACGAAGCCGTTTTGGCGCAGTATTTCCTGATGCCAATTACCCATGCGGCTTGACCCAGGGTTCGAGCCAGCGTCCGGGGCGGAATGGGGAAGGCCGCGCCACAGGATCTCCGCCACGCGGCGCAATTGTCGTTCTCGTGGCGATGTTATGCGACAGGCCCCTTCCTGCGTCCCCCGGGCGCGGTATGCTTACCGTGTCCATCCGGGGGTGCCGTCCATGAACATCCTGCTGATCGACGATCACGCCCTGTTCAGAGAGGGTCTCAAGTTCCTCCTGCGCAGTCTCGATGCGGCGCTCGAGGTCGACGAGGCGAGCGACTGTACCCGGGCGCTCGAGCACGCGGCGAAGCGCGCCTACGACCTGGTTCTGCTCGACCTCAAGATGCCGGGCGTCGCGGGCCTGGATGCGCTCGCCGCGCTTCGCGACGCCATCCCGGAGGCGCCGCTCGTGGTTCTGTCCGGCGAGGACAACCCGGGAGTGGTGCGCGCAGCGATCGAGCACGGCGCGATGGGCTTCATCCCGAAATCGTCGACGCCGGAGATCTTGATCCAGGCGCTGCGTCTCGTGCTGGCCCGTGGGGTTTACCTGCCCCCGGCCGTGCTCGACGGCGCCCGCGCGGCCGCGGCGCCAGAGGCGGTCAGCCAGGAGGCGGCCAGCCCGGGGGCGGCGATGCCCGGCCTGACGCCACGCCAGATGGACGTCTTGCGGTGCGTTATCCAGGGCAAGCCGAACAAGCTCATCGCGCGCGAGCTCGAGGTCTCCGAGCACACCGTCAAGGCGCACCTTTCATCGGTGATGCGCGTGCTCGACGCGCGTAACCGCACCGAGGCGGTATACGCGGCCGCGAAGATGGGGCTGCGCCTCGCCTGAAGCACGGCCCGGACCGCCGCAGGCACGAAAGTCGCAGCCCGACAGTCAGCGCTTGAGCGCGGCTCGCATCGCGCCGAGCAACCTGTCGGCGGATACGGGCTTGTGCAGGAGGGGCAGGCCGCTCGATTGCGCTTCGCGCAGGCGCTCGGGGGCGGTGTCGCCGCTCACGAGGAGGGCCGGCACGTCGCCCAGGCGCTCGCGCAGCCTGCGCACAGTGTCGATGCCGCTCTCGTGGCGCCGCAGGCGGAAATCGCTCACGATGATCTCCACGTCCTCGAGGCCATCCTGGTCGATGAGGCGCTCCGCGTCGACATAGCCGCTGCACACCGACACACGGCACCCCAGCTCCTCGAGCAGGGTCCGCATTCCGGCGCGCACGCCGGGCTCGTCGTCGATTACCAGCACGCGGATGCCATTGAGCGCGAGCGGCGCGGCATCGGCGCGCGGGGCGCTGTCGGCGAGCGTCACCGAAGGCGGCCCGGCGAGCGGAATGGTGACGGCGAAGGTCGAGCCCCGGCCGGGCTCGGACTCAAGTTCGAGCGCGAGGCCGAGGAGGCCGGCGAGTCTCTGCACGATGGCGAGCCCCAGCCCCAGGCCCTGGACGCGATCCCGCTCAGGGTTGCCGATCTGGTAGAACTCCTCGAAGATCCGCTCGCGCTCGGCTGCGGGGATGCCCGGCCCGGTGTCCCGCACGCTGATGCGCGCCCGGCCGCCGTCGGCGCGCACTACCACGGCGACGCTGCCCGCGGCCGTGTACTTGAACGCGTTGTCGACGAGGTTTCGCACGAGACGCTCGAGCAATACCGGATCCGTATGCACCCGGACGTCGTGCACTTGGACGTCCAGCTGCAGCCCCTTGCCGCTCGCGACGGGACGGTAGTCGGCCTCGATGCGCTGGATCAGCGTCCTGAGGCGCACGTCCTGCAGCTCGGGATGGACGGCCCCGGCGTCGAGCTTCGAGATGTCGAGCAGCGAGTCGACGAGCGCCGAGAGCGACGCGAGCGCCTGGTTGATGTGCAGAGCGATATCGCGGGTTGCGCCGTCGCCCGCGTGGAGCTTGAGCGCCGCGCTGTAGAGGGACAATGTGTGCAGGGGCTGGCGCAGGTCGTGGCTCGCCGCGGCGAGGAACCGCGAGCGGGCGAGGTTGGCGGTCTCCAGCTGGCGGCTCTTCTCCTGCGTCTCGCGGAACAGGCGTGCGTTGTGGATCGCGAGGCCGGACTGCGCTGCGAACGTCTGGAGCAGGTTCACGATCTCGGCCGAGAAGCTCCCCGCCTCCCGGCGCGAAACCACGAGCCCGCCGAAGATGCGCTGCTCGCGCCGCAGCGGAATGCCGAGCACCGCGCGGTAGCCGAAGCGCGCGAGCACGGGACGCGCCCGCGGGAGCATGAGCTCCGGTGTCTCCTGGATGTCGGCGATCTGGATCGGGGTGAGCGTGACGACCGCGCGCCCCACTGCGCCCTGGCCGCGCGGGATCGGCGCCGCGCTCAGCACCGCTACCAGCTCCGGCTCCAGACCGTGGCTCGTGCGCAGGTACAGGGCCTGCGTCGCCTCGTCGTACTCGTAGATGGCTCCGCCGCTCGCGCTCGACAACGCCACGGCCTGGGTCACGACCGTCGTCAGCACCGCCTCGAGGTCGAGCGTCGCGCCGAGCGACTGCCCGACCTCGCGCAACGCGTTGAGCTGCTCTATCGACTTCTCCGCGGCCCGCCGCCGCAGGAAGTCGCGCCGGATGTAGGTCTCCATGTTGTAGCCGGCGACCAGGCCGAGGAGGCCCGACGACACGAGAAAGAAGTTGTTGTTCATGATCGCCGCGAGCGGCATGCTGGTCAGCCACACGGCGGTGAGGTTGTCGGCGGCGAGGGTCGCGAGGGTCGCCCAGACGCCGTTGATGAAATGCAGGCGCCAAACCACGCAGATGCACGGGACCGATAGCAGCAGGCCCGACGTGTATGGATGCGGGCCCGAGGGCCGGATCACGCCGTTGACCATCACGACCAGCGCGAGCCCGGAGATCATTGCGACGGTCGCCGCGGCCGGCTGCGCCCGCCGGTAGTAATGCGGGGAGAACGTGAACAGGAAGATCAGCACCAGGGCAGGGACCACCACGGCGAAGCGGATCACCCACACGCCGAGCTCGGCCTCGGGAACGATCCACGGATCGAGCAGCCCGAACAGGGACCAGAGCGCGATCGCGAGCCCGATGCCCACGCGCACGTGCAGCACGGACTTGCGGGCGTAGTCGCGCCGGAACGCCGCTTCGAGCTCCTTCGGAAAACTGAGCGTCAGCCGGTCGAAGCCGGCGCCCGGGCCCGGCGCGTCGGGGTCGCGCGCACCGTCCCCATGGCTTGCCCGCCGCCGAAGCATCTGTGGATAGCTGGTTATGGCCACGAGAAGGCGTAAGCATACGCCGCCCGGAATCGGTCTTTTTGTATCGACCGAACTAGGCCATTAGTAGAACCCGTTCTAGCCGGTTTGGCGAATTTCCAACCGCCGGTACTTCGCGAAGACTTCTCGGCTGCGCTGGCGTGCATGCGCACGTCGCACTAGAGAGGGGGATCGCGCCATGCTGGAGCAGGTCGTCATCGGTGCCTATGCAGCGGTAAATTCTTTGCGCGTGTTTTCGTACCTTCCGCAGATCGCGAAGGTCACCCGGGCCCGCGACCGCGTGGAAGCGATCTCGCTCCTCACATGGACGCTGTGGACCTTCTCGAACGTCACCACCTCGATCTATGGCGCGATGATCGTGGGGGACCCCCTGCTGATGAGCATCTTCGCGGCCAACGCGGTCTGCTGCCTCGCCGTCATCGCGATCGTGGTGTGGAAGCGCAAATGCCATGACGAGCAGGCGCTGCGCTGCAGGTGAGCGAGGACCGGCACCCTATGCATGCTGGCTGGCGCGCCGAAGACCGCTGGAACGATGACCCGCCCGCGCTGGATTTCTAGTAAACCCAAGGAAACTCGCCCGTGCAGACCGCCATCGCCACTTCATCGATGCCGCGGACGCACCCGCAGAAGCGAACGCGGCAATTATGCAGTCATCCTCGCCAGCGGTGCCGAGGACGGGGGCAAGCGGGCCACTCTTGCCCTGTCGGCGGCCTGTACCGCGCAGGCGATGGACCTCACCACCATCTTGTTCCTGGTGGGCGACGGCGCGCATTGGGGCTACGAGGGGCGCGCCGAGGAGGTCCACGCCGCCGGGTTCCCGCCGCTGGCGGATCTGATGGAGACGTCTATCGAGTGTGGCGGGCAGGTCTTTCTCTGCTCCGCCTGCGATGCCTTCTGCGCGCTGCCGAGTCACGCCGATGGCACGACGCCAAGGCGCCGCCGCGACGTCCGCCCGCAGGGGCTGGCCGCGGTGCTGTCCCATACCGTGGGAGGGGGCTCCCTGACCCTTTGACGGCCTAGTACGGCCGTAGTAGCCGATTTGGGGAATTCCGCTTCGCATGCATGTACGAGATGCTTCACCTCGCCGGGTCAGGCAACGTCGACCGGCCTTTTTTGACAGGAGGCAATGATGAAACGCTCGCGTTCGTTCTCGATGTCCTGGCGTTTGCTTGTTGCAGCGCTTGCCGGCTCTGCTCTTGCCGCGGGCGCATCTGCAGTGTTTGGCCAAACTGCACTCGCTCCCACGTCTGCGCCGACGATCCTCCTGAGTGGACCGGGCGGCGAGCGCTTCACGCTAGTCCGCTCGACAGACGACGGCTGGCGATTGCAGCCCGGCGGGAACGCCGAAGGGAATGGGTGGGGCACAGCGGCACTGGCTGCGGTTGGCGCGCCGTCGATCGCCGCGCAGCAGACGCTCGCACGACCGCTGACCGTGTTCGTCGATGGCCCGACCGGGTTCACGTTCATGTACGTGCTCGACGAAGGCTGGAAGTTCGTCGGTCGCGTCGCCGACCGCGTTCCCTGACGAGGTCGAGTGTCTTCTGCGTGGCGAGCAGCCGCGTTCATTGCCGCTGTTGTCCTCGGGGCGACAGCATTCGCCAGCCCCACGTCATCCATTGACGACCCGCGCGTGGCAAGCGCCTGGCGAGTGCTGCGCACGCTCAACTGCGAACGCTGCCACGGCAAGGACTACGATGGACTGGCGGCCCCTTCAGTCGTCGCCTACGTCCGGACGCAAAGCCGAGAAAGTTTCGAGCGCGTGTTGCTCGAGGGTGATCCGTCGCGGGGTATGCCCGGTTATCGCGCCAACCCACTTTTGAGCGGGAACGTCGAGGGCATCTATCGTTACTTTCTCGGCCGGGCCAATGGCACCATTCGCCGCAACGACCGGCCCAAGTCGCACGGCGGCGCATATGAGCCCTAGCAGCCCGGCCTTCTTAGCAGCCGTCGGGAGGGTTGATGAAGACCCCGGCCTCCTGCCGCGTGCCGTTACGTCAGTTCAGCCGAAATGGGCGAGCAGCCATCCCACCAGCGCAAGGGCGGCGATCGCAGCGACGAGAGCGAAGTTGGTCCTGCGGCGGACCATCTTCATGGTCAGATCCTCGCGCTGCAGGAGGTTGCGAAACGCTGCGGTCCTGCTGCCGGGCTCTTCTTTTCGCTCCCGCGCCATGCGTTCCACTATGCGACCGAAGGTGGTCGGCGCACAGGCAAAATTCAACGGACGAATGGGTATGAACGGATGTGGGTTACTTCGCTCGCCAGCCGCCATCCACCACGAGGCTGTGGCCGTTGACATACGAAGCCTCCGGCGATGCGAGGAAGCAGACGGCGGCGGCGATGTCCTCCACCGTGCCGCGTACCCCGACCGGAACGAGCGAGCGCACCTGGTCGTCGTTCACCGCTACGCCGCGATTGCTCATGTCCGGCACTCCGGGACCAAGGATCGCCTGCGAGTGCGGACGCAGGCCCGTCGGAATCGCGCCCGGGCAGACGCAGTTCACCCTTATGCCGCGAGCGCCGTAGGCGACTGCCATCTGGCGTGTTAGCCCCACGACGCCATGCTTGGCGGCGATGTACGCCGCGCCGCCGCCGGTGCCGTTCAGGCCGGCGACCGAAGCCATGTTGACGATGCGGCCGCGGCCGCGCGGCAGCATGTCGCGCAGCGCGCGCTTGCTGACAAGAAAGACGCCGGTGAGATCGATATCGATCACCTTGCGCCAGACCGCCTCGTCCATCTCCTCGACGTTGAAGTACCCATCGAGGATGCCGGCGTTGTTCACCAGCACTTCAATGGGCCCAAGGTCTGCAACCGCGGCGCTCACGGCCGCATCGACCTGCGCGCTCAGGCTGACGTCGGCGCGATAGGCGCGCGCCCCCGGGATCTGCGCCGCAGTCTCGCGCGCGCTTTTGTCATCCAAATCGACCGCCGCGACCGCGAAGCCGCGCTTGCCCAAGGCGAGCGCACACGCTCGGCCGATGCCTGATCCGGCTCCGGTGACGATGGCGAGTTCCTTATCCACATTTCCTCCGTGCTATCTGCGGTGCTTGCGCACTGCTTCGATCACTGCGGTGTGGTACGCGTCGGCGAAGCCGAGCGAGGCGGCTTCTTCCAGCAGCCGCTTGACCGCGCCCGCGGACTGCAGCTCGAGACCGGCGTCGCGCGCGAGCTCGAGCGCGTAGGTCACGTCCTTCAGCATGTAGCTGACCGGGAAGGCAAGCTCGGGATGCGACTCAGGCAAAAGCGACTTCATTCCGTGGTTGCGCAGCGCGAAGCTGTCGGCCGAGCCCTTGGCGAGCGCGTCAAAAAGCAGCCTCGGCTCCACCGCGCCGCCCGCCTTCGCCACTGCTAGCGCCTCGGCGAGTGCGGTGACGGTGGCGGAGAGCACCATGTTGTTGAGAAGCTTTACAGCCTGGCCCGCGCCCGGCGGACCGCAGTGCAGTACGTCGGTGCCCATCGTGCGGAGCAACGGCTCGATGCGGTGGTACAGGAAGGCGTCGGCGCCGACCATGAAGGCGAGGGTACCGTCGATCGCCGCTTGGCGCGTGCGCGCCACCGGCGCGTCCGCGAAATGCGCGCCGCGCTCGGTGAGCGTGGCGGCGAGCTCGCGCGCAAGGGCGACTGGCGCAGTGCTGCAGTCGACGATCGCCTGGCCGGCGCGCGCCGTGAGCGAGAGTTCATGCCCGACGGCGCGCACCTGCGGCGCGCCTGGCAGGGAAAGGAAGACGACGTCCGCCTGCGAAGCGAGCTGCGCGATGGAGTGCGCCTCGGCGACGCCGTCGACCGCGAGGCGCTTCAGAGGCTCGGGCCGCAGATCGTATGCCAGGACCTTGCCGCGCTGCCGGCGGGCGAGGTTACGGCACATGGGCTCGCCCATCACGCCCAGGCCGATGAAACCGACCTTGTCCATCGCTCCTCCCGGAGGAGGAGCTTATTGCAAAAGAATCAGACCGCGGGCATCCGGCATGCGCGCTGCAGAAAATTGATCACGCGCACAAGCACTGCGGGAGGGGTCTCGGTGTCTCCGTCCAGCCAGCTTCCAAGCTGTTTCTTCGGAACGTGCAGGTGACGCGCGAGCGCCTGGAGGCCGCCCGCGATGTCTAGCGCTTGCAGCAACGGATCAGGGTACATAGAGGCGCCAGCGCGGCGCGATGCTGTTGACGCTTGCCGTAACGTGCGGCGGACGAAACTGCCCGGGCTGCGCGCAAAGCAGGCAACCGGGACACGCTTTGGGCGTTCTCACCCTTCGGCGAGGATTCAGGGCGCTGCGTTTCATGACGAGATCCTGAAGGCAAAGCCTTCCCCTGCATATCACGCTTGCCAGCGCTCGCATGTCGCGGCCGCCTGATTTCGATGGAGCCCCACGGCGACGGGGCTTCCCTTTCACGGAGGAGAGGCGTCTCCTCTCACTACTTGGGACGCAGCTTGACGACGAGCGACGCGGCGGTGACGGTCGACGCCCCAGGATTGCCCTGCAAGCTCGTTGTGACGGTGACCGAAGCGGACGCCTCATCGACGCTTGAAGCCACGAGCGAGAGCGTAGGGGTTTGATAGACCGGGCCGACGGCTTCCCGTTGACTGTCAGCGTCGTAGACGAGGATGTCTTGTCCCCCTGAACGCAGATCGACTGCCTTCCTGGTTGTACGTGATGGTGTCGATGACGTAGCCCTCCGGTGCGGCGACGACGACGGTGAACGTATCGGAGACGTTCGTCTGATGGCACGCGTCGTCCGGGCGCGCCAGGCCCGCACATGGCTGGCGCGGGTCGAGCAGAAGCTCGCCCGTTGAGCGACCTGCCTAGGCTGCCGGTCGTATCGGAGTCGAGCCGACGCCCCGCCGATCTCCGGGCTGGACGATCTGGTTGCGGACGAAGTGCAGGTGCTGGCGCAGCACGTAGAGCTGGTCGGCGAATGACGGGGGCAGCTTGACGGTGACGATCCGCCTCTCGATGTCGTCCAGCCGCTTGAGGAGTTCGGTGCGCTCCTCGGGCGTCGTCTGGCCGAAGGCAGCGCGCTCCAGGGCCATCAATTCGCCGTAGCGGCGATAGATGCGCTGGTTGATGCGCCACTTGTAGATCCAAGGCACGATCCGGAGGCTGGGGATCAGCAGCACTGCGAGCGGCACCAGCACAATGACCAGCCGGTCGACCAGGGTCGCCAGCCAGAAGGGCAGGTGCCTGTAGGCGAACGTCTTGCCGGATTTGTAGTAGCGGATCGCGTCTTCGCTTACCGGGTACTCGTGCTCGAGCGGCGCCGGGAACTCGCCCGCCTTCTGCAGCAGCGTGGCGCGGCCGTGCACCTCCTGCGCGGCCTGGATCAGCAGGTCCGAGAGCGCGGGATGCAGCCCTGGACGCGCCAGCAGCTCGACCGTCGGCGCGACCATCGTCATCGTCTGTGCCGGCGTGTTCTTGCCGAGGTCGAGCGAGCCCGGCGGCAGCTCGAGCTTGGTCAGGTAGCGGAAGCGCCGCACGTATCCGTCGCCCTGGACGAAGTCGAAGAGCCGCACGTTGCTCGTGTGGATCAGCTCGCGCATCGTCGCGGGCGTGGCCGAGTCGCCCATCAGGAAGATCGCATCGGCCTGCCCGTTGAGCAGCGCGTCCTCCGCGGGCTTGCCCTCGAGGTCGAGCAGCTTCGAGCGCCCGCCCGCCTCGATGCCGTTCGCCTTGAGGAGCGCCTCGGCGAGGACGCGCGCACCGCTTCCTTCGCGCCCGATGGCGATGCGCTTGCCGTCGAAGTCGGAGAGGAGCTTGATCGGCTGCGGCGCCCTGTAGAACACCAGGACCGGCACGTAGAAAACGCTGCCGAGCGACATGAGGTTGCTCGCGTCGCCGAGGCCCGCGATCCCACCCTGCACGAACCCGACGTCGACCTTGAAGCCTGGATCGCTCAGGCGCTTGAGATTCTCGAGCGAGCCCTGGGACGGAAGAATCTTGAGCGTCACGCCCTGCCTGGCGAGGATCTTCGCGTAGCGTCCTGCATGTACCTGGAACATGCTGCCGTCCGCGCCGCTCGTCATCACGATCGTGGTCGGCGGCGCCGGGTTCACGAAATGCAGCGTGACCCACAGCACCACGATCAGCAGGAGCACGAACGGCACCAGCGTCAGCGTCGCGTCGCGCCATGAGACGGCAGAAATGCGAAAGCGAGGCACCAACACGCTTTCGATTCTACGCCGCGGGTCGCTGGCCGCAGGCGAGGGCTAGCGGAAGCCTTCGGCACGGGACCGGGCAAGCTTCAGGCCCGTTCGGGTAGACTTTCCCGCTCCTCACAGGGGGCGCTTCATGATCGCGCGTCTGGTCGCTTCTCTTCTCGTCGCCTCGGCTCTGCTTCCGGCGCTTGCCGCTGCGCAGGCGTATCCCGCGAAGCCCGTGAAGATCATCGTCCCCGCCCAGCCCGGCGGCGGGCTCGACCTGACCGGACGGACCGTCGGAGCCGAGCTGGGCCGCGCGCTGGGGCAGTCGTTCATCGTCGAGAACGTCGGCGGCGCAGGCGGCTCGATCGCGGCGATGGCGACGAAGCGCGCCGCGCCCGACGGCTACACGCTGATGGTGGGCTACGTCGGCACCCACGGCACCAACCCCGCGGTGCGCAAGCTCCAGTACGACGCGGTGCACGACTTCACCCCGATCGCGATGGTCGGCGGTACGCCCAACATCCTGGTGGTGACGCCTTCTGTGCCGGCGTCGGACCTCAAGGGCTTCGTCGACTACGCAAAGAAAAATCCGGCCAAGCTCAACTGGGGCACCGGCGGCATCGGCCTGCTGAACCACCTCGCTCTCGAACAGTTCAGGGGCGCGGCGAACCTCGAAGGCGCTGTCTATGTGCACTACAAGGGCATCGGCCCCGCGATCACCGACATGCTCGGCGGCCAGATCAACGTGCTCATGCCCGGCCTCGCCGCGGCGCTGCCGCACATCCGCGCAGGCAAGCTCAAGCCTCTCGCCGTGACCGGGCTCAAGCGCAACCCGCTTCTGCCCGGCGTGCCGACCTTCGAGGAAGCAGGTTACAAGGGCTTCGACGGCGTGCAGTGGTACGGCATCGTCGGCCCGGCGAAGCTGCCGCCCGAGGTCACGCAGAAGCTGAACGCCGAAATCAACAAGGCTCTTTCGGCGCCCGCGCTGCGCGAGCGCCTGGCGAGCGAAGCGATGGAAATCATGCCGATGACCCCGGAGCAGTTCGGCCAGTTCATGAAAGCCGACATCGCGCACTGGTCGGCGCTCGCGCGCGAGCGCAACATCCACCTCGAAGACTAGTGGAGGAGACCGTGGACAAGCCCCGGGTGCTGATCGTCGACGACTCGAAGGCGGTGCGTAGTGCGGTCGCGAAGGTGATCCGCAGCTTCTTCGACACCTGCGAAGCGGTCGACGGCGAGGCGGGCTGGGCCGAGATCGAGCGCGACCCGAGCATCGCGGTGGTGATCTCGGATCTGGGCATGCCCCGTCTCGACGGCTTCGGGCTGTTGCAGCGCATCCGCAGCTCGACTTCGCCGCGCATCCGCGAGCTGCCGTTCCTCGTCCTCTCCGGCGACGAGGACGATGCGACGCGCAGGCGCGCCCGCGACCAGGGCGCCAACGACTTCATCAACAAGTCGATCAGGGGTGTGGAGGCCGTAGCCCGCATCGATAACCTGCTGCGCCTGGTCCAGGCGAAGCACGATCTCGAGGCGAGCCACCAGGCTTTCAAGGTCGACGACGACGAGCAGATGTGGGACCGGCTCACCGGCGCCTTCACCTCCGCGTACTTGCTGAGCGAGGGCGCCAAGCATTTCGCGACCGCGCGCGGACAGGGTACGCCCTTGTCGGCGGTCAGCCTGCGCATCGACAACTACGCCGAGATCGAGGCGAAATTCGGGAAGGCCGCTGCCGGCCAGCTGCTCGGGCGCCTGGTCAAGCTGCTCCAGGGCATGCTGCGCGCCGAGGATGCGATGGGCCGTACGGGCGAGGCGCTATTTTCGGTGCTGCTGCCCGGAACCTCCGCGGAGCAGGCCGTCGCCGTCGCGCAGCGCCTGCGGCAGCGCCTCGACAGCGCGCGCATTACCCACGGCGCCGAGGCAGTGGGTATCCAGACCAGCCTCGGCGTCGCCGCGCTCGGAAACGACAACGTTGCCTCGGTCGAGGAGCTCCTCAAGGTCTCTGCCGGGCGCCTGCAGCGGGTGGTGGCAAAAGCCGAGGCGCACCGCACAGGGGCACGGGAAAATCTTGCTGCGACGCAGCCGGGCCGCGCCCCGGTTAGCGTGGCGGCTGCGCTGCAGATCCTCGAGCGCGCAAGCGCCGAGCGCCCGTCGGAACTGCTGGATAGCCTCGGCCCGCTCGTCAAGGCGAC
>DATMJC010000002.1:0-35846 GCA_035554435.1 Burkholderiales bacterium
GCTGAACGACAACACCGTGTTCATCTTCCCGAACACGCCGCAGAAGCTGCGCGAGTACCAGGAGCTGGTGGTGAAGGGCTTCTACCTCGCCAACGCCGACGTGAAGCAGACCGCGAACATGATCCGCACGCTGGTGAAGACGCGCGACATCTTCATCGACGAGAAGATCAACCTGCTCGTGATCAAGGACACGCCCGCTGCGATCCGCCTCGCCGAGCGGCTGATCGCGGCGCAGGACCTGGCCGAGCCCGAGGTGATGCTCGAGGTCGAGGTGATCGAGGTGGCGACGAACTGGCTGCAGCAGCTCGGCCTGCAGTTCCCCGACACCGTGGCCTGGAGCCTGGTCGGCGCCGCCGGCGTCCCCGGACAGGTCACGCTGCCCGAGTGGCTGAACCGCAGCTCGAACCTGGTGCGCCTGCAGTTCACCGATCCGCTGTTCCTGCTTTCGCTGAAGCAGCAGGACGGCTCCGCCAACGTGCTCGCCAACCCGCGCATCCGGGTGAAGAACAAGGAGAAGGCGCGCGTGCACATCGGCGACCGCGTGCCGGTGATCACCACCACCGCCGCGGCCACCGGCGGCTTCGTGTCGGAATCGGTGTCCTATCTCGACATCGGCCTGAAGCTCGAGGTCGAGCCGCTCATCTTCCTGGAGGACGAGGTCGGCATCAAGGTCGGGCTGGAAGTGAGCAACATCGTGAAGGAGATCCAGTCGCCCGGGTCGAACAGCCTCAACTACCAGATCGGCACGCGCAACGCCGCCACCGTCCTGCGGCTGAAGGACGGCGAGACGCAGGTGCTCGCCGGCCTGATCAGCCGCGAGGACCGGCGCAGCGCCAACCGCGTTCCCGGCATGGGCGAGCTCCCCATCGTGGGGCGCCTGTTCTCGAACACCAACGACACCCGCAACCGCACCGAGATCATGCTGCTCATCACGCCGCATCTCGCGCGCGCGCTCGCACGGCCCGACGCCAGCTCCGTCGAGTTCGCCGCCGGCACCGAGGCCTCGACCGGCGTGCCGCGCCTGGGCGGCGCGCCGATCGCGCCGATCCCGGCCGAGCCGCAGCCGCAGGGCCCGACGCCCGACACCTCCGGCGCGCCCGTGATCCCGCAGCAGCAGCAGCCGCCCAGCGGCGGGACGCTCGTTCCCTTCGGCGGAGTCAAGCCCGCGCCGCAATGAGGCAGCACGGCTTCACCCTGATCGAGCTCGTCATCACGGTGGCGATCATCGCCGTGCTCGCCTCGGTCGCGCTGCCGCTGAACGAGCTCGTCGTGACGCGCGCCAAGGAGCAGGACCTGCGCCGCTCGCTGCGCGATCTCCGCGACGGCATCGACGCGTACAAGCAGGCCTGGGACGACGGCCGGCTCACGAAGAGCCCGAACGAGACCGGCTATCCGAAGAGCCTCGACGACCTGGTGAAGGGCGTCGAGGATCAGAAGAGCCCGAAGCGGGACAAGATCTACTTCATGCGGCGCATTCCACGCGACCCCTTCGCCACCTCCGAGACGCTGACCAACGCCGAGACCTGGGGCAAGCGCGCCTACCAGAGCCCGCCCGACGACCCGAAGGAAGGCGACGACGTGTTCGACGTCTTTTCGCTCGCCACCGGAACGGGGATCAACGGCCGCCCATATAAGGAGTGGTAGTGGCAAGGGCGAGGCGCTTCGGCTTTACCCTGATCGAGCTCCTCGTCGTCATGACGATCGTGGCGCTGCTCCTCACGCTCGCCCTGCCGCGCTACTTCGGCAGCATCGACAAGTCGAAGGAGGCGGTGCTGAAGGAGAACCTCCACCAGATGCGCGAGGCGATCTCGCGCTACTACGCAGACAAAGGCCGCTACCCCGAATCGCTCGAGTCGCTCGCCTCGGACAAGTACCTGCGCCGCGTGCCGGTCGACCCGCTCACGGAAAGCACCACGACCTGGATGATCGTGCAGCCCGAGGATCAGACGAAAGGCGGCGTCTACGACATCAAGAGCGGCGCCTCCGGCAAGAGCAAGGACGGCAGCGAATATTCGCAATGGTGAAGCGCGCAAGGGGTTTGCTGCGGCAGGCGGGATTCACCTACCTCACGGTGATGTTCATCGTCGCCATCCTGCTCGGCGGCCTCGCCATCGTCGGCGAGACCTGGGAAACCTCGGCGCGCCGGGAAAAGGAGGTCGAGCTCCTCTTCATCGGCAACCAGTACCGCCGCGCGATCGGCCTCTACTACCTGGCGACGCCGGGACCGAACAAGATGTACCCGCGGCAGATCGAAGACCTCCTCAAGGACCCGCGCCAGCCGGGCACCATGCGCCACCTGCGCAAGCTCTTTCCCGACCCGATGACCGGCAAGCCGTTCGTCGTCATCAAGGGCGCCGACGGCGGCGTCCAAGGCGTAGCGAGCACCTCCGACGAGGCCCCGCTCAAGGTCGCCAACTTCCGCGTGCGCGACGCCGTCTTCGAAGGCGCGCAGAAGTATTCCGACTGGAAGTTCATCCATACGCCGCCCGCGGCGCCGGCCGCGCCTGCCACGGCGAAGCCTGGCGCTAGCGGCGCGGCGAGCGGAGCCGCCGGCGCCCAACCGGGGTCAAATCCCGCTCAGGCGTCCGCGCCGAATCCGCCCGGCGGCCCGATGCAGGGCGCCAGTCCGCCCTCGACCGGGCTGCAAGGCACGAACCATTGATTGCGTTGCGTTAGCAATTGACACATGCTCGTTGGGACCAACTAGGGGGAACACAATGCGCTTGCGTATCTGCGGTACTGCGGTCTTGCTCCTTGGCGTGGCGTCTTCCGCGCACGCCAAGCTCACCTGCGCCGACGTGCTCAAGGCGCTGTCAAAGGATCTCGTGGACGCCACGTGCTTCGTCAGCACGGACCTCACCACCAAAAACGAGCAGACCACGCCGCTCGACAATTCCATTCCGACATTGCCACTTCTTGCTTACACGCCGCGCACCGACCGGGGCGTGATCTCGCCCCGCGGCGACCCGAACGATCCACAAAACAGGCCAAATACGCCGCGCACAAAGACGGTGCCAGGATTGCAGATTCAGGCGCGCATCGCGGGTGATCCGACGAACCAGGCGCGCTTTCTCCTGCGGCTTCCGAACGACTGGAATGGCCGCCTTGTCGTTGCCGGCGCCTCGGGTACACGCAGCGAGTTCAACGGCGACTTCGCATGGAGCGACTACGTCGTGCAGAAGGGCTACGCGTACGCTTCGCAGAATAAGGGCGTACTCAATCTCAAGCTCAGCACCGCGGCCGATCCCCTCGCCTGCAGGTTGAACCCCGACACCCCGGTGTTCGTGCACTTCTTCGACAACGACGACGGTCAGCCTTTCACGCGCTGGGCCGAGTTCATGATCAAGGCGGGCGAGATCGCCCGTGACGGCGTCAAGGCCGCCTACGGTCCGCCACCGCGCTATACCTATGCGGTCGGCACTTCGAACGGCGGCTACCAGGTTCGCCGCGCGATTGAAGAAGCGCCGCACGTCTTCGACGGCGGCATCGACTGGGAAGGCACGTTCGTCGATCCGCACGCACCCAATCTCCTCACCGACCTGCCGCCGGCGGTGTTGAATTTTCCGGATTACCGCACCTCCGGCTTCGACGCGGCGAGCACCGCGGCGAAGAACATCGTGGCGGCGGGCTACCCGCCCGATATCAAGTCCGACCTCTCGACGCCGACAGTGCCGTCAACCACGATCTGGGATCGGAATTGGGCGCAGTTCTGGGAAGTGACCCTCTGCCAGTGGCAGAAGCGACTCGATCCCACTTACGACACCTACGTGAGCGGCACCGGCACCTATAACTACATCCACCGTCTGTCGGTCTCGAATGTCGGCGCCGAGGTCGCCGCTTTCCAGACCACCGGCCGGATCGCGCGGCCCCTCATCACCGTGCAGGGGACCATGGACTCGCTGCTGCCCATCGACCATCACGGCCGCGCCTATGCACGCAAGGTGGAGGCTTCGGGCAAGAAGCACAAGGATGACGATGACGACCATGATCGCCGTCAAGACAAAGGCCCGGCGTACAGGCTGTACGAAGTGCAGAACGGCAACCACATCGAGACTTACAAGCAGGACTTCTTCTCGAAGCTCGAGTTCATCCAGCCGCATGCGCAGCGCTCGTTCGACCTCCTCGTCGATCACGTCGAGCGCGGCGCCTCGCTGCCGCCGAGCCAGTGCATCGCGCGCGGCGGCTCGATCAACGACTCGCCTGCGCCTGCGCAGGCTGGACACTGTGCGAATTTCTTCGTGCCCTGAAGCGTTTTCATTCTGGTGTCACAAATGGGGCGCGGAATACCAACCGCGCCCAGGTGTTCTCCCGGTGCAGTCTCAACCCCGCACCGGGAGGAGGTTCTAGATATGAAAGTCGCTGCCATCGCGGCCGCGCTGTCGCTCGCCGCATTCTCCGCAAACGCAGATGACCGGCTGGTCCGCTTCGACGGCGGAATCGGCGTGATCCCCGTGTCGAGCGGCCAGGGCACCGCCGCCACCGCCACGGTCGTCAACCGCAACATCGTGCGCGGCGTGCAGCCGCCGGGCCAGCTCTGGGTGATCTCGAGCCTGAAGGCCGACGTCAGGACCGACGGCTCGATCCGCGTCGACGGCCGCGGGCTGCTCCTCGCGGGCGGCAACACCATCGGCACCAATGCGAATCAGAGCGTTCGGGCCACGCTGATCTGCGACAACGTCGCCACGCCGCAGCTCTTCGATTCGCAGCTCGTGCCGCTCGAGGCGGATGGCGACTTCCGTATCGACGACGTGCTCACGCCGGCGGTGCCGGCGGTGTGCACGAGCCCGGTGCTGCTGATCCGCAACCCCGGGGGCGCCTGGTTCGCCGCCGGGATCGTCAGGCAGTAAGCGTTACGGCACCAGCGCGAAGGAGCGCAGCGCCGAGCCGGTGCCGCCGCGCATCTTGAGCGGCGGCACGACCAGCAGGAACTCGTACTCCTTCGCCGCGGCGATCTCCTCGAGCAGGAAGTTCTCGATGATGTTGACGCCGTTGTCTGCGATCACCAGCAGGTGGACCGGGAACACCTGGAACTGCGGCACCTCGGGCGGGAACGAGACCGGCGGCCGCACCTCGAAGGTGAGCGTGTCGTTGCCCACAACCGGGGCACCCCGGTCGATGAGCCACTGCGCCCCCTTGACGCCGACGCCGGCGGCGTTCGCGCCCTTGTACTTGTCCGGATTCTCGCTGAAGTAGCGGCCCCAGCCGGTGCGCACGAGCACCGTGTCGCCGCGCTTGATCTTCACGCGCTGGTGTCGCGCGGTGTCCTCCAGGATATCGCCGGTGATGTTGAACGTGTCCGATAGCGGCTCGGCGCCGCGGTTGACGAAGCGGGCCACGTCCAGCAGCACGCCGCGGTTTACAAGCAGCTTGGTCGGATAGTGCGCGATGTCGAGGTTCGCGCCGACGCCGCTGCGGCCGATGCCGAGCGGGTTGCTGGTGGACTTGGCCGCGTCGACGCCGCCGAAGAGCAGGCCGTTGTGCCCGATGTGGCCGATCGCGTCGATGCTCGGCGCGCCGTGCTGGCCGCTCCAGCGCATCACCTCGCCGGTAAACGAGAGCTGCCCGCCGTCGCCGAAGGTGCCGCGCGTGCTGGTGTGATTGGCCGCCTGGTGCAGCGGATCCTGCGCCGGATCGTTGGTCGTCGAAAAGCTCGGATTGACGCCCGCGATCGGCGAGTTCTCGTCCCAGAGCTGCGACAGATCGAACAGCCGCGCCTTTTGCACCGCGCGGATGAACTTGTCGACGTCGTGGTCGTCCTCGGCCCTGACCTCGCGGCCGACGAGCGCTTCACCCAGAGCCCCTGCGAGGGCGGCGAATCCTGCAGTAGCGACGAACTTGCGGCGCCCGCTGGTGGCGTCGTTCATATGGACCTCCTCCCTGGAAGTTGAGGTCGATGATCCGCGCAAGGCCCGGCGGCGTCAACGCCGCCGGCGGAACGCTAGAACCGCAGGCTGAGGCCCGCCGCGACCGCCCAATCGGCCGTGAGCTGCACGCCGTTCACGTACTGGTAGAGCGGCAACTGGACGAATCCATAGGCCTGCAGGCGCTGCGTCAGCATGTAGCTCGCCCCGGGGCTCAGGAACAGGAACTTGCCGCCGCTGTCTTCCGGCTCGGCATCGCTGCCGCTGTCGCGCGCCTTGTGCAGGAAGTTGAGCTGCAGCATCAGGCCGAGCTTGTCGCCCAGGCTCTTCCGGTAGCCCAGGTCGAGCGATGTGCGCGTCCCCGGCTTGAAGTTGTCGTGCGAGTCGAGCGGCGCCTGGACCAGCAGGTCGGCGAACCACGTCGAGCCGGAGCCGAGGACGCGGCTGAAGTAGCCGCCCAGGAGGAGATCGGTGGTGCCGGTGCCGGGCTGCAGCGTCCGCTCCGCGAGCTCGCCCTCCGAGTTCGTCACGTCGGTCTTGCCGGTCGGCAGCTTCAGGCCGAAGTTGATGCCGTAGAAGTCCAGGCGCTGGGCGCCCGCGCTCTCGGCGTGCCACTGGCGCCGGCCGAGCACGCGGGCGTCGCCGACCTCGGTGAAGTTCCAGGTCTCGGCGATCTGCTCGCCCATGTGGTTGTGGATGTGGGTGTGGAACTTGTCGACGATCGGAAGCGTGGCCGACAGGCCCCAATCCTGGTTAAAGGTGTAGTCGAAGGTGCCGATCCAGTTGCGGTTGAGGGTCCGGACCTCGTCGTGGTGCTGGGGGATCTCGCCGACGCCCACCTTGCGGCTCCCGGCCATCGGCTGATCCTGGTCGATGTATTCGAAGCGCAGGTCGAACCGCGCGCCCGGCTCGGTCCACTGCCCCTGCGTGTTCCAGTTGGTGTTGATCATGCAGAACGCCGAGCCGCACGAAGCCGCGGCCTCGGTTGCCGCGCTCATCGCGAGCGCCGCCAATAACAGTCTTTTCACTCTCCCCTCCATCGCAAACGGCAAGAAGCGCGCGGCCTAGGCCGCCGCGCGCGCTTTGACTTCGCTTACGCGATCAGGCGAGCGGCGGTGCCCGGGGGAGGCTTGGGGGAAACTGTGGAGACGGCTTCGTTCCCGCCTTGACGCCCGCAACGGCGCGGGCGAGGCGAGGCGGCAGGAAGGAAACGGTGCAGCGAGCGACAAGACTGGGCTTTGCACCCCCGTCCGACAGCGACAAATTGTCGCAGGAGCAGACGTGGCCTGATCCAGGCGGGCACACCGGCGACCAGGCGTGCCGTTCCCTTTCTGCAACCGGGGAGCTGCGGCCGCCTTGGGCGTCGGCCGCGCCTCTGTGGTATTCCCCATTGTGCGCAAGAGCGTCGGCGGGCGATAGCCCGACGAGCAGTAATGCAACAAGAAGGACCAGCGCCCTCACGCAGGCGATTCTAGCGCCTCCGAGCTCAACCTGACGATGCCGGCGCGACTCAGCGAATGCGATTCGGGCTCTGCTCTAGCGCCTTGCGACGCTCGGCTGGCATGGCGTCCAGCATTTCCTGCACGTATTCGACACGGTGCCGGCCGACCTGAAGCGCGAGGGGCGTCGGCTTCTTCTCGAAGCACCAATCGCAGCGGCCGATCGCCCCGGTCGGGATGAAGCGGTGGCAGTCGAAGCAGCGGTCACGCTCGGTGAGCGGCCGCCTGAGGGCATTGCGCCGGTAGACCATCAGGCCGTCGCGCAGCTTCGGCCAGTTCGGCAGCCGCACTTCGTCCTCGAGCGTCCAGTTGAGCGCCAGCTCGCGATGGAAGCGCACCGAGCCGGTGGCGCCTTCGGCTTCGCCGATGTAGATGAGCGTGTTGCCGCGGTAGGCGCGCAGCACCGAGTAGCTCGAGAGGTCGTCGTCGAACGGCGGCCAGCAGAGAACGAGGCTCCGATCGCCGTGGCGGCGCGCCGCGCGCACCGAGTCTTCGCGCCCGATCGGCATCCAGGGCGAGCGCGGGGAGCGGTGATAGTCGTTTTGCGCTTCGCCCGCGGGCGGCGCGATGTCGTACGCGAGCACATCCACGCCGCGCGCCTTGAGCAGCGCGCTCCAGTAGCCCATGCCGGCGCCGCACTCGACGAGCGGCGCATGGGCCGCGAGCACATCGAGGGCGCGCGGGTTCGGCACGCCCCACGAGAAAAGGGAAGCCAGCTCGCGCCGCCGTTCTTCCAGGTCGAGCTCGGTCCAGAGCTCGCGCGGCGCAGCCAGCAACATCGTCATCAGCTCAAGGCAGGGGTTCTCGCCCGCCGCGAGCTGCGGCGCGAGCGCCTGGGCCTCCAGGCGCTCGCGGTACTGCCTGAGGATTGCTGCTGCCTCCACTACCAGCGGCGCGTATCCAGCACGCCGGCGTCGAAGTTGATGTTGCCGCCGACCACGGTAAGCACCGAGCGGATCTTCTTCAGGTCATCGTTCGCGACGCTAAAGTAGTCGCTGTTCAGCACGACCAGGTCGCCCAGCTTCCCTTCCTCGATCGAACCGAGGTCGTCCTCCTCGCGCAGGAACCAGCCGTTTTTGCTGGTGTAGAGCTCGAGCGCCTCCTGGCGCGAGATTTGCTGGCCCGCATTGATCAGCACGCCACGCGCGTTAATGCCGGTGGTCACGTAGTACATGTGGATCCACGGGTTCATCGGTGCGATCTGCATGCCGTCCGAGCTCATGCCGGAATGGATGCCGTCAGGCCGGTTGCCGGAGTCGACGATCATGCGGAACGGCGGCCCGGCGTACGGCGCGACCGTGCTGGTCACGGGATTGCCGGCGAGGTACTGCCAGCCGGTGAGCGACAGGTTGCCGCCGATTGCCTGCAAGCGGTCGATCCATTCCTGCGTGATGCCCGGAACGTGCGCGACGACCCAGCGCCGATCGCGCACGACGCCTGGAAAGGCGGTATTTGCCGCCTCGAAGCCCATGATCTCAAGCTCGAAGTCGGCGGGGTTGCTCGTCGGCGTCTGCCGGCGGCCGAGCGAATGCACCTCGGCGCGCCAGCCGGCGGCGGCGACCTTCAGCGCCGCAGCGTTGAACGGGCTGGCCGCGTTCGTTCCGGCGGCGATGAACTCGCCAATCGCGCCGGTCTTCACCCACTCGTTGCCGAGGAACTGGAAGGCGTTCTTCAGGCGCTGCACCAGCTCCGGCGTGGCCTGGTCGGTCTCCATGTGCAAGAAGTTGATGCGCAGCCTGACGGTGCCCTTCCCCTGGTCGTAGATCTGGAGAAAAGGAAGATGCATCGTGAAGTTGTCTTCGTGCGCGGCGCCGTCGGCGGTGGTGTTGGTCGCCTGGAACGCACCCTGGTCGAGGTGCGTGGTGACACCGACGAGCAGCGCGTGGTTCATCGCATCGATCACGCTGCGGCGGCGCTCCGCCGGGTTCAGCAGCGTCTGGCGCAGATACAGCAGGGCCTTCGGGCACCCCGTGCTCGCGGCGCTGCCAATGGAGCCGGCGTCGCCGGTCGCCCCCACCGTAACACCCTGCGCCTGCAGGATGGCCTTGCCCGCGCTGTTCGTTACCCCCGGCCCGGTGAACGAAATCATCATGAACACCGGATTGTTCGGCACCACGCTGTCGAGCTCGGCGAGCGTCGGGAAGCGGCCGCTCGTCTTGTCGCTCGGGTTCGCGTACAGATGGTTGAAGTGGAAACCGCCAATCGTCGTGATCCACGCATCACGGCTCGGCAGTCCGGCAGCCCGGGCGGCATAAGTCTGCAGCGCTTCCTGGACCGAAAGCGCGTTCTCGAGCGGGGTGTGGAAGCCGGGGCGGTTGCCCTCCAGCACGAAGTGGTTGTGGTTGTCGATGATTCCCGGAACCACGGTGCGGCCGCGCAAATCGATGACCTTGGTGCGCGGGCCGCGCGGCGACTTCGCATCGCTGCCCACCTCCAGGAAACGGCCGTTCTTGATCGATACGGCCGAGACGACACGGTTCTTGGCGTCCATGGTGTGGATGCGGCCGTTGACAAGGATCAGGTCGGCTTCACTGTGCGGCTCGCCGCGGCCTTTGTGGTCGTGATCGCGGTCGTGGTCATCGTCATGGGCGCCGCCGCGGCCGACTATGCTTGCGCCCGCGGCGGCCGCCGCGGTCTGGATAAACTGGCGCCGCGTAAAGCGGCGGCGTTTCGCTTCCTCTTCTTTCTTCGACATCTCTGCCTCCCTGTCAGGATTGGTGAACGATTCGACCGGCCTGCAGCGTGAGAACGGAGCGCAGGCGCTTCAAATTGTCATTGGAAACGCTGAGCGGATCGTCGCTCAGCACCGCGAGATCGGCGAGCTTGCCCTCTTCCAGTGAGCCGAGCCTGTCCTCGTCGAACGAATGGAACGCGCCGCCGATGGTGTACATGCGCAGCGCCTCGAGGCGCGTGATCTGCTGGCCTGCGGGCGTCGCGGCGACGCCGGCGTTGTTCAGCATCGTTGTCATGTAGTACATCATCAGCCACGGGTTCAGCGCGCCGACGTTGGTCGAGTCGGTGCCTGCCGAGAGCGGGATGCCGGCGTCGACCAGCTTGCGCCACGGCGGGCCCGCGGGCGCCGCCGACGTGTAGTTCCAGCCCTGCAGCCGCAAGCCGATGCCGAGATCCTTGACGGCGGCGATCTGCGTGTCGCTGATCGGATTGACGTGATCCAGCGTCCAGCGCAGCGTGCCGATATCCGCGACCGTCTTGGCCGCCTGGTAGGCCGAGATGTGGAAGTCGATCTCGGCCGAGGTGAGCGAATGCTGCGTGACCATCCAGCCTTTCGACGCCGCGTGCTTCACGACGTCGACATAGCCGGGGTTCGTGGTGCTCGCGTTCACGCGTTCGCCGATGCCGTTGGTGCGGAACACGTCGTCGCCAATGCGCTTGAACGAGCTGTCGACTACGTTCGTCGCCACGCTGAAGCCGGCGTCGAACGAGCTGTTGAGGTATGCGCGCAGCCGCACTGGCAGCTTGCCCTGCCGCCACAGGCTCATCGCGTAGCGGTAGCCCTCGATGAAGTCGACCGCGGCGCCGGCGAGCCCCATGTCGGTGACCATGGCGAGCCCGAGGCTGGAGGCGAAGTCGAATACCTCCGCCGTGCCGCGCTGGCGATCGTCCTCGGTCTGCACCGCCTGCAGCGCGGCGAGCGCCTGGCCGGCGTTCAGCGTGCCGTTCGCCGCGACCGCGATTCCGCGAGAAGTGAAAAAGGCGGCTCCGGGCGTGTTCGTGACGGCGCCGCCGGCGCCGGTGGTCGAGAGATAGACCGGGATGCCCGGTGCCGCCGCATCGAGCTCGGCGACGCTCGGCAGGCGCTTCTCGGCCAGGCCGTTGGTGTTCCAGCCGCCGATGCAGGTGATGAAGTTCACCAGCTCCTGGCCCGGCAGGACCTTCAGCTCGGCGATGCGCGCGCGGATCATCTGTTGCAGCTCTGCGATCGAGGCCGCGGTCTCGATGATGCGCACCTCGTGGCCGGGGTTCTGGCCGCAGCGCAGGAAATGCACGTGCGTGTCGATCAGCCCCGGGATGACCGTCGCGCCCCTCAGGTTCATCGTGCGGCCGCACGGACCAAGCTCGCCCGCATGCCCGACGCGCGCGATGCGTCCGTCGCGGATGGCGAGCGCCGACGCCACGCGGTTACGCGCGTCCATCGTCAGGAAGCGGCCGTTGACCAGGTTTACGTCCGGGGCGGCGCCGCACGCGGCATGGCCGCGATCGTCATCGCGATCGTGGTGCCGATCGTCGTCATCGTCGTCATCGCGCCCGCGCGCGCGGGCGGTGAGCGGAATCGCCGCGGCGGCGACGGTGCCCTGGATGAAACGTCGGCGCGAAAGCCGCCTGCTCTTTTCGTCTGCGCTCATGTGCTCTCCTTTCGCTAGCGTTTGCCGGGCGGCGTGATGTCGATCGCCTGGGCGTCGGCGCGCACGTCCTCGGCGTACTCGGGCAGCATCCAGCCTTCGCGCACCAGCTCCATCAGCCGCTTGTTGACGGCGCTGATGTAGCTGCCCTTGTTCTTGTACAGGCCGTTCAGCCGCTCTTCGTCGTAGGCGATGCGCCAGCCGGCGATCGAGCAGTTGAACTGTGCCGCGGGCGTCGCGCCGGCATTGGGCACGCCGTACGCCGCCACCGGCACGTCGACATAGGTGTTGCGCACTCCGCCTTTCACGTTGCCGTTGGCGTCGAGCGTAAGGCGCGATCCGTCGTTGGTCGTGTCGTTGTCGAACTGGAGGGGCGCGGCATGCGGCGGCACCACGCCGCGGTCGGCCCATGCGATCAGGTGGTCGAGTCCCATTGCCGCCATCCCGCCCCAGGGGAAGTCGCTCACGGGCAACGTGCACGGGTTCGGCACGTACGTCGGCGTCTCGCGCGAGTTCGCGTGCGCCATACCGGCCACCTCGAAGAGGCGGTAGCGGTTCGCCGGATCGTCGCTGTCCGGCCGGCGGAATGCCGCGCCGGTCGGCGCGCCGCTGTTCACCTCGGTCATGGTCGGCATGTGCACCGTCGGCACGTCGACGATCATCATTGGCGCATTGCCGAGCGTGCTCGTCGCGAGGTAGCCGTCCATGATCGCCGACCCATCGGGCATGCGCGACTGGAAGTGCTTCTGCTGCTGGTAAGTACGCAGTACCGCAGAGGCCTGGGACGTGCCTTCCATGACGAGATGCCGCACGGAGAGCGGCGCAAGCGGCCCGCTTGACAGGTTGCTTTTAACAAGCCGGCCGACCTGGGCAATGATCTCGCTCGTCTGGGCGCCCAAAGGAATGCTCATCGACGCGTAGCGCACCGGGTTGAAGCCCTTCAGCGTGGTCACGTTCGCCTGCTGCGCGGCGATCTCCACGTGCACGTGCCCGCGCAGGAAGAAGTACCTGCGCGCCGGCTCGAAGGTGACGGCGAAGCCGTTGGAGTGCATCGACTCCGTCACCACGATGCCGCTGAAGCGCGCCGCCGGCAGCGGGTGGCGCACGAGGATGCGCGTCTTGTAGGGCTGGCCGTTCGCCGTGCCGGAAACGAAGTACTCGTCGGTGGCGTAGCCGAAATCGGCGGCGGTGGTACCCGGCTCCTCCGGGCGCAGGCCCGGGTACATCTCGCCGCCTTCGGTGATCGGCCCTTCGAAGGCGGGCGTCGGCGGCACCACCTGCGCGTACGCCGTGGCGGCGCCCGCGAGCAACAGCGCCGCAACTACGCTTCTAGTCGTCGTGCCCATGGTGCTCCTCGTGGTCATCATCGTGGTCGTCATGCTCGTGGTGCTTGCGCTCCGGCGAGACGCAGACGTAGCTCGACGCCTGGCTGATGTCGCCCGAGCCGCTGTAGCGCAGCGTCTTCGGATAGGCGCACAGCGGGCGGCTGCGGCTGGTGTTGCCGGCTCCAACGTACGGGCCGACCGTCGCCGGGAAGCGGTTGCCGGTGGCGACGATTTCGTCGGGCGCGACGCCGTTCTCGATCCAGTTCACCATCGGCGTCAGCATGTCGAAGGTGTCGGTGGAGATGTTGCCGCTGCAGTGGCCCATGTTCGGGATCAGGTACAGCTTCATGAAGTCATCGGCGTGCTTGATGCCGCCGTGCTTGCGCGCCACGTCGCGGAAGTACTTGAGCGTGTACGGCCAGGGCGGGCCCGAGTCGGAAAGCCCGTGATAGAAGATGAGCTTGCCGCCGCGCTTCACGAAATGGCGGATGTCGGTGCGGTTGTTGACCGCGGGCGACGCCGGCGTGACGAGGTGGATGTCGCGGTCGTAGTCCACGGTCAGCGGGTTGTACGTCGGGTCCGGATTCGCGAACCAGAAGAGCGGCAGCTGGCCGGAGCCGAGGCCGATGTTCCCCGGAGGCGAGTTCGCGGTGCCGATGTCGCGCGTCGGGATGCCCGAAGGCTGCATGAAGCCGCCGTCGAACGGGTAGCCGGAAAGCGGCGTGCCGTCGGGCGAGACGATGCGCCGGCCGCTGGAAGTGCGCGGGCCCTGGTCGATCCTCTTCGTTGCGGTCACCTGTGCCGGCGTGAGGCAGGTCGCGGTCTTCGCGCCAGTACACTGCAGCGGCTGGCCGGGCGCGATGGAGCCGTATACGCCGCTCGATGGGAAGACGAACGTCTCCGGGTCGAAATGGCACGCCGCGGCGTTGTCGATCACGCCGTCGACCAGGCCGTCGAGGGAATCGCAGGCGGCGAGGATGGCGTTGGTGAAGAGGTTCTGGTCGGCGAGCGTGAAGCTCTGCAGATACTGCGGCACGCCGTTCACGATCGGCGAGACGTCGATGATTCGCTCCAAACCCCAGGTCTCGGAGAGCGAGATGTCGGGCGGCAGGTAGAACGGATCGCCCGCGACGATGCCGTCATAGTGCTGCGGGAAGAGCTGCGACATCGCCATGCCCTGCCGGCCGCTGGTCGAGCAGCCGACGAAATACGAGCGTTCCTGCGCGCGGCCGAAATAGGCGTTGATCAGGTACTTCGCGGTCTGCGTGGTGACGTCGATCGCGTGGTAGGCCCAGTCGCGCACCGCCTTCTCATCGGGGAAGAACATGTTCCCGGAAATGACCTGGATGTGGTTCAGGTCGGTGGTCGTGTTGGGCGAGCCCGGCGGCAGCACCGCTGCCGGCGGCAGGTCGGCGTTGACGTGGCCGCCGTTCTGACTCGCCACGACGAAGCCATTGCCGAGGACGTTGAGGCCCGAGGTGCCACCGATCTGGCCGGAGGCACCGGGGAGACCGCCCTCGGTGCCGCCGCTGCCCTGGAACATGTAGCGCCCGTTCCAAGCGCTCGGCAGGCGCACTTCGAAGAGCGTGCGATAGCGCTGGTTGGTGCGGTACGACGGCGTGCCGACGACGCCCGCGATGCCGTCGAAGCGCTCCTCCATCGTGCCTTGCACGAGGCAGTACTCGGGCACCGTGCCCGCGGCCGGAACGACGCGCGCCGCGGTGATCACCGTGCCGCCCATCGTGCCGGCCGTCTGGATCGGAAAGTTCGTGAGCGTGGCGAGCGAGTCGCAGCTCACCGCGGGCGCCATCGCCTTCATCACAGTGAGCGTTGCCACCTCATCCTTCTTCGCGAAGAGTTGCAGCGTGTTCGCGCCGGGCGTCAACCCCGACACCGTGCCGGTGAGCGCTCCGCTCGCGTCCGGATGGAGCGCCGAGGTCACGTCCTTGCCGTTCAGCTTGAGCGTGATGCGCTCGGCGTGCTTGCCGGTAGGCGCGGTGACGCTCACCGCGAGCGTCGTGCCGGTGACAAACCCAGTGAGCGTGGTGCCAGGCGCGGAGATCGCGTACTGCGCGTCGCTGTCGTGGGCTGCGGCCGACAACGCGGCCGCGCAGCCGAGGATCATCAATGGGAGTCGCATGTTTGTCATCCTCGGTGTTGGCCGTGGCCGTGGTCGTCGTCGTGGTCGTGGCCATGGTGATCGTCGTCATGGTCATGGCCGTGGTGGTCTTCCCGATGGCTGCACGACTGCGGGTCTTCGAGGTGCCTGCTGGTCTCGTGCTGGTATCGCGCGACGCGGTCCATGCACGCGAACTCGCGGGTCTCGATGTCGCCGCCGCAGTGCCAGCTCGCGAGCAGTTTCGGGTCGGCGCCGTTGCCGTTGAAGATCGCGGTCTGCGGATACGGGCACATCGGCCGGCTGCCGAGGGTCGCGTTGGTCGAGACGATCGTGTCGGGCGCCTTGCCTGTCTCTACCCACGCGACCATCGTGTCGAACAGCGCTTGCGGCTGCGGCCCCGCGCCCCCGCCGCAGTGCGTGACCCCAGGCGCGAGGAAGAAGCGGAACCACGACTGCAGGTGCTTGAAGCCGCCGAAGCGTTCGGCCGCCTCGCGGTAGTAGTGCAGCCCCTGGCGCCACGGAATCAGCTGGTCGGCGCCGCCCTGCCACATCAGGATCTTCGCGCCGCGCTTCTTCGCGTCGTGGAGATCGGTGCTGATGATGTCGCTGAAAGGCGCGACCTCGCGCGTCGCAAGCTGCGTCTCGTCGTCGAAGAGCGAGAGCGGCTCGCCGGTGAAGTCGTAGTTGTTGTCCATATGCGACCAGGTGAAGATGCCGAGGCTGCCGCCGGGGCCGCCGAACGGCGGCGCATTGGTGACGCCGGCATTGGCGCCGCGGCCGAACGGGAACCAGATGCGCAGGTCGTGATCGTTGCGCGGGCCGTCCCAGATGCGGTTCACCGCGTCGGCCTCCTGCGGCGTGAGGCAGTTCGTCGTCGGCGCGCCCGGCATGCCGCAGATGTTGCTCTTCGCGTCGAACTTGCAGGCCCGCGGATCGCCAAGGACGCCGTCGGTAACGCCGTCGAGCGCGTCGCACGCGGCGACGGCGGAGGCGTTCGCCTGGTTCATCTTCGCTTGCGTCAGCGTTCCGGACGTCCCGCCGGTGATCTCCTTCTGCACCCACCACGGCCACGACGTCGCGACCTGCAGCCGCGTGTGGTAGTTGGCCGGCGCGCCGGTGAGGAAGCCGTCGAAGTCCTCGCCGAAGCTGAGCGCCATCGACAGGCCTTCGCGGCCGCCGGTGGAGCAGCCGTCCCAGTAATTGCGCGTCGCCTTCTTGCCGAAATAGACCTGCGTCAGCTTGAGCGCCCACTTGTATTGCTGGTGGATGCTCTCGACGAGGAAATCGTCGAGCGTGCCGGTGTTGAGCTGGTGCGTTTCCTGGATGACCGCGAAGGTCGGGCTACCCGTGGCGTGTCCCGTGTCGGTGTTCGAGCCGACGTAGCCGGTGTTGGTGGCCGGGGTGATGGCGCTCAGGTTGCCCTGCAGGCCGCCGCCGCCGATGTTGCGTACCTTGCCGTTCCAGGCGCCCTGCACGCCGCCGGAGCCGCCGTCTGCGACGTTCAGCGGAAACCCGACGCGGATGCCGATGCGCTGGTTCTGTCCCACCGCGTAGCCGAAAGCCGGGCCGCCGCGGTTCGAGTAGATGAAATTCGCTTCGCAGCGCGCCGCGTTCGCTCCGGCGGCCGGGAGGAGTTGTGTCAGGGGAAGCGGCGTCGTGGCGCCTGGAGCGGTGAACGGAGTGATGGTCGGGGCGAGCGTCGCGAGATAGGTGCCGAGCTGAGCGCACGTCATCTCCGCCGCTGGAGCGGCGAGCGGCAGGACGAGGGCGCCGAGCGCCAAGGTGGATCGAAGGAAGGTCATGCGAATCTCCTAAGAGCGAAATGCTGGGAGGTCAGAGGCTTGCCGGAGCTTGGGAAGAAATTACAGTGGGTCTAGGGCAAACCCTAAACGATTGCTGCATCGCGCAAGTTCGCGCCCGACCGCTGCGGAATGCATCTGGTCTCCCCCGTCGCAAAGCGTTGTCACGCGAAAACGGTCGTCACGCGGCGACGCTTTCTGTACGATCCGGTTTATCACGCCGTACAGCTAAGAACCAACAGCAATCGCTCATCGATTCAGAAGCGTTGGCAATGAATATCACCACGCGGCAGTTGAAGGCCTTCGTGCTCACGGCGAGGCATCAGAGCTTCTCGCGCGCGGCGGAAGAGCTCTTCATCACGCAGTCGGGAATGAGCGTGCTGGTGCGCGAGCTCGAAACTCAGCTCGGCTTTCGGCTGTTCGAGCGCACCACGCGCAAGGTGATGCTGACCGAACCCGGCGCGAAGTTCCTGCCGGTCGCCGATCGCAGCCTGCGCGATCTCGAAACCGCGGCGCTGTACCTCTCGCGCGAAGCGGCGACCGCGGGTGACCGCCTCGCGATCGGCGCGCCACCGTTTCCCGCGGCCGAGCTGCTGCCGCTGGCGATCAGCGCGTTCGCGACCATGCATCCGAAGCTCCACATCCAGCTGATCGACGCCGAAGGCGCGCGCCTCATGGAGATGGTGCAATCGGGCAAGGTGGACGTCGCGCTGAGCGCCTCGCTGCAGGAATCGCCCGGACTGATCAAGCTGCCGCTCGCGCGCTTCGCGCTGATGCTGGCCTGCCCCGAGGACGCGGCGCGCGATCTGCCGGCGATGGTGCGCTGGAGCGACGTCGCGTCCCAGCGCCTGATCGGCCTGCCGAGCGGCTATCCGATCCAGCGCCTGGTCGACGAGCAGCTCGCGCGCGCGGGCCGCACGGTTCCGCCCGAGCTCGTGTGCAACTTCCTCGAGACCCAGATCGCGATGGTCGAGGCCGGCGCCGGCGCCGCCGTGACGCCCGCCTCCGCGCTGCCGGCGTGCGCGAAGCGCAGGATCAGCGTGCATGCGATCGTCGACCCGGTGGTGTGGAGCGACCTCTTCTGGGTCGTCAACCGCGCGCACAAGCTTTCGCCCGCGGCCGAGGAATTCGGCGCGTTCCTGAAGGGCTATCTCGGCCGCATCGCCGAGCAGGCCGAGCTACTGGGCGATGGAGGTACGGAAGGCCGCGAGCGGCTCGTGCACGAGGGCGCCGGCGGCGCCCTGCAGCACCAGGGATGAAAGCTTAAGCTCGGCGGTCGCGCCGGCGCGGATCGGCTTGAAGGTCACTACGACGAACTCGGCATCGTCGGGTACGTCGCCCTTGCCGAAGGCCCCGACGGTGATCGAGCCGCTCGGGTTGACGCGGTAGGTGAAGCTGCCTTCGGCGAAGAATTCGCCCGCGCGCACGGCGACCGGCTCGAGCACCTTCGCGTCGTACGAAAGCTGCAGCGGCGAGCCGCGCACCAGCTTGTCGGAAGTGATCTTGAGCGCCACCTCGAAATCGTTGCCTGCGGTCACGCTCGCCGGACCTTCCCAGCGCAGCTGCGCGGGCCGGCCCCCGCCCGCCGTGACCTGCTTCACGCCGCGGCCGGCGCTCGCCGTCGGCGGCGGCACCACCGGAACCTGGAGCGCCGAGGCGACGGCGAGCGTCTGACGCTCGTCGAGCGGCGTGTAAACAAGCGTCACGGCGTCGGACTTGATCGACTCGACGCGGTAGCCGCCTTCGAGCACGTCGCCCTCGCGCACGAAGAAGACGCGGTCGTCCCGGGCGAGGACCACGCGAGGCGGACCGTCGTGCACGACCTGGCCGGCAACGCGGTAGGGCATCGGCGGGGCCACCGGCGCGGGCGGCGGCGCGGCCGCCTCGACCGGCGCCTTGTGCTTCGGCGCCGCGCGCACCGGCGGCGCGTTCGACCCGAAAAGCTCGCCGCGCGGCCCCGAGAGGCCATCGCGCGAAGGCAGGATTAGCGTCCCCTCACTGCTCCGCGGCTCGTTCCTGGGGACCGCAGCGACCCGCTGCGGATCGCTCACCGGCGGCGCGGGCTGGTCCGCGAAAAACCACACGCCCGCGCCCGCAGCCGCGGCCAGCACCCACCCCAATACTTTGTTCTTTCGTCCCACAGATCAGAAGCTTAAGCGCGGGATCGCGCCTGCGCAATCCCATCCAGAATTCTCTCTGGTGTGAATGGCATACGTGTGACACGGGCCCCGAGCGGCGCGAGCGCATCGTTGATCGCGTTCATCACCGCCGCCGGCGCGCCGGCCGTTCCGGCCTCGCCCACGCCCTTCGCGCCGAGCTGCGACTGCCGCGTCGGGGTCTCGACGTGGGCGCAGACGATGTCCGGCATTTCGCCCGCCATGGGCACGAGGTAGTCGGCCATGTTGCCGTTCAGGAGCTGGCCGTCGGGGCCGTATAGGCACTCCTCGTAGAGCGCCGCGCCGATTCCCTGCACGATGCCGCCGCGCAGCTGCTCGTCGGCGAGCATCGGGTTGATCACGGTGCCGGAGTCCTCCACGCACCAGTGGCCGAGGAGCCTGACGAAGCCGGTGTCGGCGTCGACCTCGACCAGCGAGGCCTGGATGCCGTTGGTGAACGCGAAGCCGTACTGGCGCGGCGTGTAGTGGCGCGTGACGGTGAGCTCGGACTGGAACTCGGGCGGCAGCGTGTCGGGGCGGAAGTACGCGACGCGCCCGAGCTCCGACAATGGGAGCTTTTGCTCACCCGTGAGGCGATTGATGACGTGGTTTCCTTGAACGTCCAGCTCCTGGCGATCGAGCTTCAGGATCGCGGCGGCGACCTCCAGAATGTTGGCGCGAAGCGCGCGGCCCGCCTGCAGCACCGCCTCGCCGCCGATGCCCGCGCCGCGCGAGGCCCACGTGCCGCCGCCGTAGGGCGTGACGCCGGTGTCGCCCGTAATTACTTTTATTTTTTCAATAGAAACCCCAACAGCACTGGCCGCAATCTGCGCGAAGATGGCCTCGGTGCCCTGCCCCTGCTCCGTGACGCTGCACATCACGGTCACCATGCCGGTGGGCTCCAGGCGCAGCGTGGCGCCATCTTGCGCCGAGATGCGCGCGCCGCCCACGCCATAGAACGCGGGCGAGGGATTGGTCACCTCGATCATCGCCGCGAGTCCGATCCCCCTGTAGATCCGATCGCGGCGCAGCCGGGCTTGTTCGTCCCTGAGTTTTTGATAACCCATGACATCCAGGAGCTTCGTCAGGCACTGGTGATGCGAGAGCTTCTCGAACTTGATGCCCGAGGGGAACGTGTACGGGTAGGCGTCGTCCGCAATGAGGTTCCTGCGCCGGAATTCGGCGGGATCCATGCCGAGCTTTTTCGCGGCGAGGTCGACGATTCCCTCGGTAAGCGCAACCGCGATCGGGTGCCCGACCGCGCGGTACTGGCAGGTGACGTTCTTGTTGGTGAACACGACGTGCATGCGCGCGCGGTACTCGCGGTGCCTATACGGGCCGCCTGTGAGGTTGACCACCTGGTTGCCCTCGATGCCGCTCGTGCGCGGGTACACCGAGTAGGGGCCGATGGCGGTGAGATCGTCCAGATCGAAAGCCAGTATTTCGCCTGACTTGCTGCAGGCGAGGCGAACCTTCACGCGGTGCTCGCGGCAATGAATATCGGACAGGAACGACTCGAGCCGGTCGGCGACGAACTTGACCGGACGGCGCAGCATCACGGAGAGCGCCGCGGTCGCCATCTCGTCTGGATACACGTGCACCTTGATGCCGAAGGAGCCGCCCACGTCCTTCGTGATCACGCGCACGTTCGCCTCGGGGATGTTGAGGTGGCGCGAGAAGATGTCCTGCATCATGTGCGGCGCCTGCGTGGCGTGGTACACGGTGAGCGAATGCTCGCCGGCGTTGTAGTCGGCGAGGATCGCGCGCCCCTCGAGGCAGACGCCGGTGTGGCGGCCGAAGTGGAACGTGTCCTCCACCACGGCATCGGCCCGCTCGAACGCGGCGGCGACGCCTTCCGTGTCGAGCTCGCGCCTGAAGCAGACGTTGTCGCCGAGGTCCTGGTGGATCAGGGTGTTGCCCTGGAGCGACTCCTCCATGTCGACCACGACGGGCAGCTCTTCCCACTCGGCCTCGATCAGCGCGACCGCGTCCTCGGCCTGCGAGCGCGATTCCGCCACCACCGCGGCGCAGGCCTCGCCCTGCGAGCACGCGCGCTCGATCGCGATCGCGTGCTGCGGCGGCGACTTGATGCCCTTCAGGTGCGCGAGCACCGCAACCCACGGCGTGCAGTACTCCGCGACGGCCCTGCCGTCGAAGGCCCCGATGATCCCCGGTTGCTTCAAGGCTTTCGAGAAATCCAGGCGCTTGATCCGCGCGTGCGCGTAAGGACTCCTGAAAAAAGCGACGTGCGCAAGGCGCGGGAAGCGCAGGTCGTCGATGAAAACGCCGCGTCCCTGCAGCAGGCGCTGCGCGTTCGGCCGCGGCACGCTCTGGCCGATGTAGCCCCGGTCGACCTGCGTGCCGGGCGCGTGCAGCGGCAGCTCAGCCTTTCCCATAAATCACCTCTTCGATCGCGTCGACGATGGCCTGGTATCCCGTGCAGCGGCAATAGTTGCCGGAGATATGCAGGCGAATCTCCTCGCGGCTCGCTTTTGGATGGTGTTTCAGAAGATCCTGCGCGGCCATCAGCATGCCCGGGGTACAGAAGCCGCACTGCAGCGCGTTGCGCCGATGAAAGGCCGTTTGTATTTCTCTTAGTTCTCCTGAATCGCTCAGACCTTCGATCGTCTCCACCCTGCAGCCGTTCGCCTGGACCGCGAGCATCAGGCAGCCGCGCACGATCTCGCCGTCGACGAGCAGGGTGCAGGCGCCGCAGACGCCGTGCTCGCAGCCGACATGCGACCCGGTGAGGCCGAGCTCCTCCCGCAGGAAATCCACCAGGTGCTGGCGCGGCGCGACGCGCCGGCTGACCTGCGTGCCGTTGACCGTCAGGGTGATGTCGAGAGCGTAGTCCATGCGCGCTTGAGCAGTACCTTCGCGAGGTGCAGCTTGGTGGAGGTGCTGTTGTAGAGGTCCGCGGGCGGGTCCAGGTCCTTCTCGAGAAGCTGTTGCGCTTCCTCCAGATCGGAGGATTGAGATGCACGGCGGGCCAGCATCGGCGTCGGACCGGCACCGCAGAACACGAAGCGGGTCGATTTTCCCTTGTAGGCGGCGAGGCCGATGATCGCGTAGTCGCCGTGGCGCCGTGCGAGCTCGAGGAACACCGAGCGCTGGTCCTTGAGCTGCGCCGGCACTTCGACCGCGGCGACGAGCTCGCCGGGCGCGAGGTCGACCTCGAACAGGCCCTTGAAGAACTGCTGCGCCTTCACCAGGCGCTCGCCGCCGGCTCCCGCCACCACGATGCTCGCATCGAGCGCCACCATGCACGCGGGATACTCGGCCGCGGGGTCGGCGAGCGCGATGCTGCCGCCGAGGGTGCCGCGGTTGCGGATCGCCGGGTGCGCGACGTGCCTCACCGCCTCGGCGAGGAGCGGGACATGCCTTGCGATTTCCTCGGATTTTTCGATTTCCGAATGCGTGACCAGCGCCCCGATCCTGAGCACGCCCTGCTCGAGGCTGATGTCCCTGAACGGCAGCCCCGAGATGTCGACCAGGAGCTCGGGCTGCGCGAGCCGCATGTTCAGCGCCGGGATGAGGCTCTGGCCGCCTGCGAGCACCTTGGCGCCCGGGCGCCGCGCGAGCTCGAACGCCTCGGCGGGCGATCCCGGCTTCGCATAGGCAAACGACGGCGCCTTCACCCGCAAGATCCTCCTCGTCGAAGCCGCTATGATACCTAGCGAGGAGGTAACGATGGTTCGTTGGATCTGCATTGCAGTCCTTGTCGCGGTCGCGCCGTTCGCAGTCGCCCAGGGCTATCCGAGCCAGCCGATCCGCCTGATCGCGCCCTTCCCGCCCGGCGGCAGCGTCGACATCACCGCGCGACTCGTCGCCGACCCCCTCGGCGCCCAGCTCGGCACGCGCATCGTCATCGACAACCGCAGCGGCGCCTCCGGCAACATCGGCATGGAGGCCGCCGCCCGCGCCCCCGCCGACGGCTACACGATCGTGCTCAACACGATCCCGCTGGTCACGAACCAGGCGCTGTTCGCCAACCTGACCTGGGACCCGATCCGCGATTTCGCGCCGATCGGCATGGTCGCAACCTCGCCTCATGTCCTCGTCGTGCCGCCGAAGAACCAGGCGAAGAGCGTAGCGGAGCTCCTGGACGATGTGCGCGCCCATCCCGGCAAGCTTTCCTACGCCTCGGCCGGGTATGGCACTACGTTCCATTTCTGCGGCGAGATCTTCAAGGACGAGACGCACACCTTCATCCTGCACGTCCCGTATCGCGGCGGCGGCCCGGCGCTGCAGGACACGCTCGGCGGCCAGGTAGACATGAGCTTCCCGACGCTCGCCGCAGCGCTGCCGCACGTGCGCTCGGGAAGGCTCCGCGCGCTCGCCATCACGGACAACCGTCGCTCGAAGCTTCTGCCCGAGGTGCCCACGCTGGACGAGGCAGGCGTGAAGGGATTCTATTTCGTGCAGTGGCTGGCGCTCCTCGCGCCCGCCGGCACGCCGCCCGAGCTCGTGAAGCGCCTGAACCAGGCGCTCAACGCGGCGCTGCAGAACAAGGAGCTCCTGGACAAGTTCGACGCCCAGGCGATGGAGCCCTATGTGACCACGCCGGAAGAAGCCGGCAAATTCCTGGCGAGCGAGGTGCAGCGCTATGCCCGCGTCATCAAGGCGCGCGGCATCACGGCGGACTGATTTCAACTGATGGAGTGTGCAGAATGGATCTCAGACTCGAGCGGAAGAACGTCCTCATCACCGGCGGCAGCAAGGGCCTCGGCCTTGCCTGCGCCCGAGCCTTTCGCGCGGAAGGCGCGCGCGTCGCGATCGTGTCGCGCTCGCGCGAGAACCTCGACGCCGCGAGAAAAACGCTGGGCGACGCTTACACGATCGCCGCCGACCTGACCGACGCGGCGGCCGCGGCCGCCATGGTCGAGCGCGTGGAGAAGGAATTCGGCCCGCTCGACATCCTGGTGAACTCGGCGGGCGCGGCGAAGCGCACCGACGCCGACGAGCTCACTCCGCAGGCCTGGCGCGCCGGCATGGACGCGAAGTACTTCAGCTACATCCACGTGATCGACCCGGTGGTGAAGCGCATGGCGGCGCGCGGGCGCGGCGCGATCGTGAACATCATCGGCAACGGCGGCAAGCTTCCCGCTCCCACGCACCTTGCCGGGGGCGCGGCGAACGCCGCCCTCATGCTCGCGAGCGCCGGTCTCGCAGGCGCCTACGCTGCCAGGGGCGTGCGCGTGGTGGGCCTGAATCCCGGCCTCACCGAAACCGGGCGCGTTGCCGAAGGCATGAAGGCCGAAGCGAAGCGCCAGGGCATCAGCGAGGAGGAGGCGCTCAAGCGCGCGACGAAGAGCCTGCCGCTCGGTCGCATGCCGCAGCCCGAGGAGCTCGCCGACATCGTGCTCTTCGCGGCCTCCGAGCGCGGGCTGCTCCTTAGCGGCGCCAACATCACCGTCGACGCCGCGCACCACCCCACAGTGCTGTAGCGACGTACGGGGTTCCACGACACCCCCGAATCTTGCAAGGAAGGGGGCATGGTGCGCCTGTCTTTCACCACGCCCCTCCAGGGGGGGCCGCGGCAGGTCAGCGCGGAAGCGTTCGTGCTGCGCGGCGGGCAGCTCGAAAGTCAGCCACAGGCCGACCCGATCGCCTTCAGCCTGCGCGACGGCTGGGAGCTGGAGCGGGACCGCTTCGCGCGCGTCGAATGCCCCGACCGGGTCCTGTGCCTGTTCGAAGAGGACGGCGCGATCGGCGAGAAGCAGGGTCCGTTCACCGGGCTCGCGGTCGTCGACGGGACGCTGCGTTGCGGCGAGCGCGTCATCGCGACGCTGCGGGGCAGCTACTGGCAGTCCGAAACGACGCGCCGCGCATGGCCGCGCGTGCGCATGGTCGAGGCGGACGGCTGAGCTCCGGTTCACCGGCTTGGCACACCGATTGCTGGGCAGTGGCGGCCATGTCTTCGAACGAGATCGGCGCGAACGACTGTCCCCGGGCACCCGGCTTCCGCGCCGGCGTGCGCACGCTGATCCTGCACGAGGCCTGCCAGACCGCCGGCGGCATCGGACAATTGGCAAAGCTTCTGCGCGTCCCCCTCGCGTCGGTGAGCCGCTGGCTCGAGGGCGTCGAGGAAGCGCCCGATTTCGTCTACCAGGCGTGCATCGACATCGTGCTCACGCACCCTGACGGGGCGCACTGAGAAATTCGGTAAGACCGCAGTCACAAAACCGCAAAAAACAGCAAAAAAGTATCAATCGTTCCGCCGCGCGGGCAGAGTGCTCGCCGCCGGCGCGTCCCCTGCACTTTTGCCTTTGAGTGCGCAATATGACGCGGCAAAGTCGCGCCCATGTATTGGCGCTACTGGGGCACGAACCTGTGGCTCAACGTCGGCTGGCAGCTTGCGCACTGGCGCAGGCGCTTGGCCCTGTTCTGGTACGGCGGCGACAAGACGCCGTGGCTGTTCGTCGCCATCGCGGTGTTCGTGGTCGGCGCGCTCGGGTTCGGGCTGCGTTCCGCGATCGCCTTCCAGGACGAGCGGCGCAAGCGCGTGCGCGAGTTCCACCAGCAGAGCCTGACCTGCCTCGCGCGCAACGTCTATTTCGAGGCGCGCGGCGAGCCGATCGCGGGCCAGTATGCGGTGGCCGAGGTGACCATGAATCGCCGGGCCTCGCGCCGCTTCCCCAACACCGTGTGCGAGGTGGTGTACCAGAAGAACTGGGATTCTTCGCGCGGCCGCTTCGTGGGCGCGTTTTCCTGGACCGAATTCGACACGCTGCCCGATCCGGCCGGAGAAGAATGGCACCGGGCGCTCGCCATCGCGGAAGCGGTGTATTACCAGCGCTACACCCCTCAGCTCAAGGGCGCGGTCTTCTTTCACGCCACCTACATCAAGCCCGACTGGGCCCCGCAGAAACAGCGTGTTGCGAAAATCGGACGGCACATCTTCTACCGGTAGCCGCGCCACGGGAAAGCCACATTCCGGCAGGTAGAATCCGATCGCATGTGGCAGCGCAAAAAGATCCTGCGGACCGCCGGCATCGCGTTCCTGGTGCTGCTCGCCGGCGCCGGCGCGTTCACGCTGTACCTCGACCACCGCGTCCGGACCGAGTTCGAGGGCCGGCGCTTCGCGCTGCCCGCGCGGATCTACGCGCGGCCCCTTGAGCTGCACGCGGGGCTGCGCCTCGCGCTGCCCGACCTCGAGGACGAGCTGCGCGAGCTCGGCTACAAGGCGCTGATCGAGAAACCCGACCCGACGCGCGAGGCCGAAGGCGGCTGGTACGTGCGCAGCGGCGAGCGGCTCGACGTCGGCTTGCGCGCCTTCGTGTTCTGGGACGGGCCGCAGCCCGCGCGCCAGCTGCGTCTCGCGTTCGACGGCGGCAGCGTGAGCGCGCTCACCGACACCGAGGGCCGGGAGGTGGCGCTCGCGCGAGTCGAGCCGCTGCCCATCGGCGGCATCTATCCCGCGGGGAACGAGGACCGGGTGCTGGTGCGTCTCGCCGAGGTACCGCCGCATCTCGTGAAAGCGCTGATCGCGACCGAGGACCGCACCTACTTCACCCACGCGGGCTTCTCCCTGCGCAGCATGGGGCGCGCGGCGCTCAGCGTCGGCTCGAGCCGGATGCAGGGCGGCAGCACCATCACGCAGCAGCTCGTGAAGAACTTCTTCCTGACGCCAGAGCGCACGCTGCGGCGCAAGCTCACCGAGCTCGTGATGGCGGTGCTGCTCGAGGCGCACTACGGCAAGGAGGAGATCCTCGAGACCTACCTGAACGAGATCTACCTCGGCCAGGACCGCGACCGCGCGATCCACGGCGTGGGGCTCGCGGCGCAGTACTACTTCGGCAAGGAAGTGCAGCACCTCACGATCGCGGAGTCGGCGCTGCTCGTCGCCCTGGTGAAGGGTCCCGCGGTGTACGACCCGCACCGCCACCCGGCGCGCGCGCTCGAGCGACGCAACCTCGTGCTGCGCGAGACGCGCGAGCAGAACGCGATCACCATGGATCAGTACGCCGCGGCGCGCGCCGCCGAGCTCGGCGTGTCGCGCAAGCCCGGCTTCGGCACCTCGCCCTACCCCGCGTTCCTCAGCGTGGTCCACCGGCAGCTGCGCCGCGACTACGACGAGGCCGACCTGCGCTCCGAAGGCCTGCGCATCTTCACCACGCTCGATCCGCGGGCGCAAGCGGCCGCCGAGCGCGCTCTCACCAGGCGCCTCGCGCAGTTCGACAAGGACAAGCGCTTCGGCGCGCCCGGCCTCGAAGGCGCGGTGGTGATCACCGATCCGCAAAGCGGCGAGATCCAGGCGCTGGTCGGCGGGCGCGATCCGCGCTATCGCGGCTACAACCGGGCCGTGGATGCGACGCGTCCCGTCGGTTCGCTGCTCAAGCCCGCCATCTACCTGACCGCGCTCGCCGATCCCGCGCGCTATACCCTGGTCACTCCGGTGGACGACGGCCCGTTCGTCTGGAAGAGCCGCGGTGCGCCGGACTGGGAGCCCGAGAACTACGACAAGAAGTTCCACGGCATGGTGCCGCTGCGTACCGCGCTCGCCAACTCGTATAACGCCGCCTCGGCGCGGCTGGGCACGGACCTCGGCGTCGAGAAGGTGCTCGCCACCGCGAAGAAGCTCGGCGTGGAGCGCGAGGTCAAGCCCTTCGCCTCGACGCTGCTCGGCGCGGTGGAGCTCTCGCCGCTCGAGGTGGCGCAGATGTACCAGACGATCGCGAGCGGCGGCTTCCGCTCGCCGCTGCGCACGATCCGGGAAGTCACCACGCAGGAGGGCAAGCCGCTGCAGCGCTACGCGCTCGCCGTCGAGCAGGCGTTCCCGCCCGAGCCGATGTACCTGCTGACCGCTGCGCTGCAGGGCGTCGTGCGCGAAGGTACCGGCCAGGGGTTGAAGGCCTTCCTGCCGCCGGAGCTCGGCGTCGCCGGTAAAACCGGCACCACCGACGAGCAGCGCGACGCGTGGTTCGCGGGCTTCACCGGCGATCGACTCGGCGTGGTGTGGGTGGGCTACGACGACAACCGCGCCGCGCGCCTTTCGGGCTCCGCCGCGGCGCTGCCGGTGTGGGGCGACATGATGGCGGCGCTCGCGCCCGAGCCGCTCGCGCTCGAGAAACCCGAGCGGATCGAGACCGTCTGGATCGACCCGCAGAGCGGACTGCGCGGGGTGAGCTGCCCCGGCGCGCTGGAGCTGCCCTTCGTGCAGGGTTCGGCGCCGCGCGACATGGCGCCTTGCGCCAGCCCGGTCGACGGCGCGGTCGAGGCGGTCGGACAGACCATCGAAAAGGCGAAGAACTGGTTCGAGCGCCTCTTCAGCCGATGAGATTCTCCGCCGCTCTTCTGCTAGTCCTTGCAGCGTGTGCAACTGCCCCCGAAGCGCCGCCGGGCGGCCCAGCTCCGCCGACACCCGACGCCGCGCCGCCGCCGGTCTCGCGCTCCGAAAACGTGGCCGTGGCCGGGCTGATGGAATCCGCGCGCGCCGACGTCGCCGCCGGCAAGCTCTCGACTGCCGCGGCTTCGATCGAGCGCGCGCTGCGCATCGAGCCGCGCAACCCGCGGCTGTGGCAGGAGCTCGCCCGGGTGCGGTTGCAGCAGGGGCAGCACGTCCAGGCCGAAGAAGTCGCCAAGCGCTCCAGTTCCTTTGCCGGGAGCGACAACGCGCTGCGCGCCGAGAACTGGCGCCTCATCGCCCAGGCGCGAGAAGCCCTCGGCGATGCCGACGGCGCCCGTGCGGCGCGCGAATCGGCTGAGAAGCTCTCCCTGCGCTAGGTCCGAAAACATCGCAGGTCGAGCCGGATCCGTGACATAGGACCACCGGCCTGGAAGAAGAATTCCACCATACTTGCGGGTACATGCGTTTGAAACCGCAAGTAGAGTCTCTGCTGCCCGCGACGCTGCCCGGAGGGTTGCGTTACGCCCCGGGCGTGCGCGCCGGGCGCTGGGTCTTTGCCACGGGCCACAAGGGCACGGCCGAGTTCACTGGCCGCATGGCGCCGGAGGTGGTCGATGAATCCGCTCCCAGGCACGGCGCGCCCAAGCACAAGAAAGAAGCCCGGCGCATCTTCGCCAACCTGGACGCGGTGCTCGCGGCAGGCGGCGCCGAGCGCAGCCACGCGCTGCGCATCGACCAGTACTACGCGAGCGCCCGCGCGGTCGACCCGTACCACGAGGTGCGGCGCGAATTCTTTGCCGGCAACATCCCGCCCAGCACGTCGAACCTGCACCAGCGCTTCCTGCTCCCCGGGCAGGACATCGAGGTGCAGCTCATCGCCGCAGTGGCGGAAGAAGGCTTCGACCCTCAGCAGCATCGCCCCGCGGGATTGCCGGTGCACGCGAGCTCGGGCTACAGCCCGGTCGTCACCTGTGGCGACTTCGTTTTCGTGGCCGGCCAGACCGCGGAGGCGCTCGACAGCGGCAACGGGCCGCTCGACCCGGAGGCCTGCATGCCCGCCGGGCACCTGTGGAAGGGCACGCCGATCAAGCTCGAGACCGAGTTCGTGCTCCGGCGCAAGCTCAAGCCCGCGCTCGAGAGCGTGGGCAACACGCTCGCCGAGGTGGTCAAGGCGCAGGTCTATCTGCGCGATATCGACGACATTCCGGCCTTCAACGAAGTCTGGGCCGGGCATTTCGGCAATGCGCCTCCCGCCACTAGCATCATCACTACGGCAACGCCGGGCTTCATCTGCGAGGCGAGCCGCATCGAGATCAACACCATCAGCGTGCGCAGGGGCGGCGCCATCCGCAAGGAGATCGTCGACGCCGAAGCGCCGATGCCCTTCGCCGGCCAGGTTCAGGCGGTAAGGGCGGGCGAGCTCCTTTTCCTCTCGAACCTGATGGCGGTGGGCGCCGGCGGCGCGCTCGCGGCGGGCGCGGGTGCGCGGCAGCAGATGGATCAAATGCTCGGCGCGGCCGAGCGCCTGTGCCGCAAGGCGGGGACCACGCTCGCGAACTTGGTGCGCGCGCAGCAGTTCCACACCGATCTAACGCAGTTCAACGACGCGTGGGCAGCCTGGGAGAACCGGCTTCCCGGCCACTACCTTCCGTTCTCGGCGATCGAGGTGCCGGCGCTCGCGGTGCCCGGCGCGGTGGTGATGCTCGATCTCTGGGTCTACATTCCCTAGGCGGCCACATGAAACGACGCAGCTTGCTTTTTCTACTGGCTGCAACGCTCTCTCTGCCGGCGCACTCGCAGCCCGACTATCCGCCTTCCCAGATCCGCTTCGTGGTGCCGTTCAGCCCCGGCGGCGGCACCGACGTCATCATGCGGCTGGTCGCGCATCACCTCGGGGAGGCGTGGAAGATCACCGCGCTGGTCGAGAACCGGGTCGGCGCCGCCGGCGTGATCGGCTCGCACTACGTGACGACGCAGGCACCCGACGGGCGCACTTTTCTCGCGGTGGCAAGCGCGTTCGGCGTGCGCAGCGCGATCGACCGGACCGTGCCGTACGACGTCGCCCGCGATTTCACCGGCGTGGCGCAGCTCGCGCGCTCGCCCAGCTTCATGGTGGTGTCGCCCGAGCGCGGCTTCAAGTCGCTGAAGGACCTCGTGGCGTACGCAAAAGCGCAGCCGCTGGGAGTCCACTATGCGTCCGCCGGCGTGGGTAGCACCGCGCATCTGCATGCGGCGGCGGTGGCGCAGCTCGCGGGCATCAAGGCCGAGCACGTCGCGCAGCGCGGCACGCCCGAGGCGGTGAACGATGCGATGGCGGGGCGCGTGCTCTATGCCTTCGCCCCGGGGCCGAACGCGATTCCGCTCGCCAAGTCGGGCAAGCTGCAGATCCTCGCCACGACCTCCCCGGCAGGACATCGCTTCATGGCGGGCGTGCCGACGCTCGCGGAGGCGGGCCTGCCCGGATACGAGGGCGACGACTGGTTCGGCGTGTTCGCCCCCGCCGGAACGCCGCTCTCGATCCGCAGCCGCGTCGCCGACGAAATCTCCCGCATTCTCTCGCTGCCGGAAGTGCGCGAGCGCCTCGCGACGCTCGGTGCCGAGCCGGCGTTCATGGGCCCGGAAGAATTCGCAGCGTTTGCGCGCCAATACGTCGCCCGGACGCGCAAGCTCGGCGAGCAGATCGGCATCCAGCCGCACTAGGAACGCCGTTTGTACGGGTAAGACGTCGTTTGTCCGGCTACGCCGTGTCGCAAAACGGCGACGTTGCGTGAAGGGCACAAGCGGACGCATGGATGCCCTGAAACCCCGACAGGCACGCTAGACTTTTTACAAACGAAGACAGGGAGTCAGGGCTGGCCATGAAGTGGCTTGGCAGGACGCGCGCCGACGCCGGCCAAGGCGGCTCCGCCGCCTCCATCGGCGACACCGCTACACCCGCGGGCGAGCGCTCGCTGGTGTGGTTGCGGCTTGCCGTCTTGCTAGCGGCGCTCGTACCGCTCGCTTTTTTTGCCGGCGCGGCGCGGCTCAGCTACCTCGACGCCGTCAAGGCCACGAGCGCGCGCCTCGACGAGCTGGCGCGCGCCGCCGAGGATCACGCCGCGCGCATCCTCGAGCGCAACGAACTCGTTATGCAGCAGATGCTGCAACTCCTGAAGGACGACGACGACGAAGCCTTGCGCAAGCGCGAGGCGCAGCTGCACGAAGTGGCGACCGCCATTCTGCTGCGCCTGCCGCACATCGGCTCGATCACGGTGAAGAACGCGCAGGGAGACGTGCTGATGTCGACGTTCTTTCCGCCGGCTTCGCGCACGCTCGCCGGCCCCGACTGGAAGCTCCTCGCCGACCGCGCGAACGACGAGGTGATGCTCACGGTGTCGAAGCAGCGCAGCCTTGCCTCCGGCGCGCCCGGCGGCGTGGTCGAGCTCGCGCTCAACCGGTCCTACTTCGACGAGTTCTATCGCCGTCTCACCGAGGGCGACAGCCGCCTGACGGCGGCGCTCCTCAACGGGGCGGGCGTGCTCGTGGCGAGCTGGCCCCCGGTGCCGCTCTCCGATACGTTGCTCGCGCACGGCCCGCTCGTGAAGCGCATCAAGGCCGGCGAAGCGCGCGGCGCGCTGCTCGAAAGCGGCGTGCTCGCCTCGGCCGGCCAGCGCTACGCCGCTTTCCGCAAGGTGGGCGACGAGCCCCTGTACGTCGCGGTGACGCAGGACATGGCGAGCGCGCTCGCCGACTGGAAGCACCAGATGCTCGTGCTCGGCGCGATCCTCTTTCCCATCACGCTCGCACTGGTCGGCGCGTCGTGGCTGGCGCTGCGCCGCACGCGCCGCGAGATCGAGGCGCGGCGCCGCCTGCGCGACGAAGCGCAGCAGCGCGAGCACGCCGAAGAGGCGCTGCGCCAGGCGCAGAAGCTCGACGCGCTCGGCCAGCTCGCCGGCGGCCTCGCGCACGATTTCAACAACCTTCTGATGGTGGTGAGCGCCAACGCGGAGCTGCTCGGGCGTGCGGTGCCGCAGGCGGCGGCGCGCCCGGAGCTCGGCTCGATCCTGCGCGCGGTCGACGGCGGCGGCAAGCTGACGCGGCGGCTGCTCGGCTTCTCGCGCAAGCGGGCGCACCATCCCGAAGTGATTCGTCCCCAGGCAGCGCTCGACGGCATGCTGGATCTCCTGCGCACGACCGCGGGAAAGGCGGTCGAGATCACCCTTCAGGTCGACGCCGAGACGCCGCCGATCGAAGTCGACGTCGCCGAGCTCGAGATGGCGCTCATCAACCTCGTGGCGAATGCGCGCGACGCGATGGGGCACAAGGGGCGCATCCGCGTCCAGGCGCGGCCGGGCCGTCCCGGCGAAGGCGCCGAAGGGAGCCTGCTCGGCTACGCGGTGATCTCGGTCTCGGATACCGGCCACGGCATGAGCACCGACATCCTGAACCGCGCGTTCGAGCCGTTCTTCACCACCAAGCCGCCCGGCGTGGGCACGGGGCTCGGCCTCGCCCAGGTGTACGAGTTCTGCGCGCAGGCGGGCGGCGACGTCGAAGTGGCGAGCAAGCTGCGCGTTGGCACGACGGTGTCGATGCTCATCCCCGCCACCGCCAAGTCCGCGCAGCCTTCGCGCAGCGAGGCCGCCGCCGTGTCGAAGCTCTCGGCGCACGTGCTGCTGGTGGAGGACAGCCCCGAGCTTTCGTCCAGCATCGCCGCATCGCTCGAGAGGTCGGGCTGCGTCGTGACGCCGGTCAGCTCGGCGGTGGAAGCCGAGCGCCTGGCACTCGCGCCCGACAACGGCTTCGACGTGGTGCTCTCCGACATCGTCATGCCGGGCGGCGACGGCGTCGCGCTCGCGGCGCGGCTGCGCAAGCGCCGGCCCGAGCTGCCGGTGGTCCTCATCACCGGCTACGCCAGGGAAGTGCGCCACGCAGTGGGACCCGACCTCGAGATCCTGGCGAAGCCCTGCGCCGCCGAGGACATCGTGGGCGCGCTCTCGCGCGCGATCTCGGCGCAGCGGCCAGCCTCGCCGATGCACTGACCGAGCCGCGTCGCCATGAAACGACATGGCGCGTTCAGAGCCTACAACGAGGCGCGCTTTCCGGGCGTGGTCACGCCGGTGCGGCTGCCGGAGAACCGCGGCAAGCGCGACGCGCTCGCCGAGGGGTTCCGGCGCGCCCGCGGCGAGATCCTGGTCACGTCGATTCGGACAGCCTGATCGAACGCGACACGCTGCTCGCGATTGCCGGGCCGTTTCGCGACCCGACGGTCGGGGCGGTCGCCGGAAAAGTCGTGGTACCGGAGACCTACCGGAAGCTTTGCAGGATGTTCATTCGCTGGGACCGCAGCTGCACCAACCTGCGCTTCCCGGTCGCGTACCTCTCCATCTCGCTCTGGCTGATCAACGCGATCCGCGCCCCGAGCGCGCTCGGTCGCATGCTGCTCGCCATCATGGTGGTGTCGAAGCTCTACGTCCTGTACTACCTGCGCAGCGAGCGCTCCTGGAACTTCGCCTACGGCATCCTCTACGGCTACTTCTCGTTCTTCGCGCTGAGCTGGATTTTCACTTACGCCGCCCTGACCTTGCGTTCGCGCGGCTGGCTCACGCGCTAGCGATCGCGCGCGCCGTGATGCCGACCCAGCCGGCCTCTTGACGCATTGCCCAGTGCACGAAATTCGGGGAAATCGCGACTGGCAACCGCGCGCGGTGGGGCGCTACTCTCATGACCGCTGCACCCCAGCCATGCAGCTCGACGACCATCGCAGCGCCGTGCACCTCAGCGACGCGGCCACCGCTCCCGAAGCGGGGGGCGTGTATGTGCTGTGGCGCGACGCGCGGCCGGTGTACGTGGGGCGGACGGCCGAGGGCCAGAGCCTGAGACACGCGCTCGAATGGCATCTCGACAAGTCGGACGCCGAAGCGGATCCTGCGACCCATTTCACCTGCGAGCCTTGCGCCGATCCGGCCGCGCGCGAGGCCGAGGCCCGGCTCCTCACCGCGAAATTCAGGCTTTCAGGCGGTACCCGGTCCTGAAGATCCACCACACCACCGCCAGGCACAGCGCGAGGAAAAGCGCCGTCATCGCGAGGCTCACGCCGACGTGCACGTCGGCGATCTCGTAGAAGCTCCAGCGGAAGCCGCTCACCAGGTACACGATCGGGTTGAAGAGCGTCACCGTCTGCCATGCGGGAGGCAGGACGCTGATCGAGTAGAAGGTGCCGCCGAGGAAGGCGAGCGGCGTGACGATGAGGAGCGGGATGAACTGCAGCTGCTCGAAGCCGTCGGCCCACAGCCCGATGATGAAGCCGAACAGGCTGAACGTCACCGCGGTGAGAACGAGGAAGCCGAGCATCCAGGCCGGATGCGCGATGCGCAGCGGCACGAAGAACCAGGCGGTGGCGAGGATGGTGAGGCCGAGGATCACCGACTTGGTGGCCGCCGCGCCGACGAAGCCAAGCGCGATCTCGAAGGAGGACACCGGCGCCGAGAGATACTCGTAGATCGTGCCGGTGAAGCGCGGGAAGTAGATGCCGAACGAGGCGTTGGAAATGCTCTGCGTGAGCAGCGTCAGCATCACCAGGCCGGGCACGATGAACGCGCCGTAGCTCACGCCCTCGATCTGCGCGATGCGCGTGCCGATCGCGGCGCCGAACACCACGAAGTAGAGCGCGGTCGAGATCACCGGCGCGGCGATGCTCTGCATGAGCGTGCGCCGGGTGCGGTCCATCTCGAAGGCGTAGATCGCCCACACGCCGCGCGGGTTCACCGATCCCTCCTCACCAGGTCGACAAAGATGTCCTCGAGCGAGCTCTGCGTGGTTTGCAAGTCCTTGAGCTCGAGCCCCGCGGCGTTCAGGTCCTTCAGCAGCGCCGGGATCTCGCTGTGCTCGGCCTGCGTGTCGTACGTATAGACGAGCTCCTTGCCCCCATCCACCAACGCGAGCCGATGCTGCGCAAGCTGCGGCGGCACCGCGTCCAGCTTGCGGTGCAATTGGAGAGTCAGCTGCTTCTTGCCGAGCTTGCGCATGAGCTCGGCCTTGTCCTCCACCAGGATGATCTCGCCCTTGTTGATCACTCCGATGCGGTCGGCCATCAGCTCGGCCTCCTCGATGTAGTGCGTGGTGAGGATGATAGTCACGCCCGAGTCGCGCAGCGCGCTCACCGCCTGCCACATTCCCTGCCGCAGCTCGACGTCGACGCCCGCGGTCGGCTCGTCGAGGAACAGCACGCGCGGCTCGTGCATGATCGCGGCCCCGAAGGCGACCCGCTGCTTCCAGCCGCCCGGGAGCGAGCCGGTGAGCTGCCCGCCGCGGCCCGCGAGGCCCGCGAAGTCGAGCACCCAGCGCTGCCGCTCGGCCCGGAGCCCGGGCGGCACCTGGTAGACGCCGGCGAAGAAGTCC
>DATMJC010000003.1:0-19508 GCA_035554435.1 Burkholderiales bacterium
CCGCCCTCGCGGCGCCGCTCCATGGCGAAGCCGCTGCGCGCGAACACCGCGAGCATCGGCCGATTTTCCGCGAGCACTTCGGCTTCGAAGCGCGTAATTCCACGGCCGCGCGCGATAGCGGCAAGATGCTGGAGCAAGCGGCTTGCGATGCCCTGGCCGCGGTAGCGGCCGTCCACGGTGAATGCGACTTCGGCGGCGCGGGTGTCGTTGTTTGTAGACACGTAGCGGCCGCCGCCGATCACGGACTCCTGCGGTCCGGCACCGATCGTCGCGACCAGCGCCACTTCGCGCTCGAAGTCGACTTCGATCAGCCTGGTCAGCTCGGCCTCGCTCAGTTCCTTCTTCGGGGCAAAGACGCGCAGGTAGATCGCCTCAGGCGAAAGCCTGCCGTAAACCTCGCGCATGCGCTCGCGGTCGTCGGGCCGCACCGCGCGGATCGTGAGCGGCGAGCCGTCGCGGAGCCGCTCTTCGACGCGGAAGCTGCGCGGATCCGAGGCGTCGATCATGGGGTCCAGTGTGCTATGCCTGCGGGAAGGCGTGCGGCTAGTATGTGCTAGATTCGCTCGCGGATGAAAGTCTCGCAAGGCTTCGCGCGCGTGCGCGACGGCACTCCCATCGGCTACAGCGTGCACGGCGATGCGGCGGCTTCGCGCGCCGCGGTGCTGGTGCACTCGCTCGCGATGGACCGCCATTTCTGGGACCCGGTCGCCGACCGGCTCGCCTCGCAAGGCGCGGTGCTCGTCTACGACTGCCGCGGGCACGGCGCCTCGGGCGCGGGCGGCAAGTCCTATTCGGTGGCGCAGTTCGCCGACGACCTCGCCGATCTCATGAGCGAGCTGCGATGGGAAAAGGCGCTCGTCGCCGGCGCGTCGATGGGAGGCTGCGTGGCGCTCTCTTTTGCGGAGCGCCATCCGCAGCGCACCGTAGCGCTCGGGCTGATCGACACCACCGCCTGGTACGGCGAGGAAGCGCCGGCCCAGTGGGAAGAGCGCGCGCGCAAGGCGCTCGAAGGCCGCCTCGACTCGCTCGTCGACTTCCAGATTACGCGCTGGTTCAGCGACGCCTTTCGCGCAGCGCAGCCGCAACTGGTCGCGGCGGCTGTCGCGGTGTTCCTGAGAAACGACCCTCAATCGTATGCCGCAAGCTGTCGTATGCTCGGCGCTGCCGACCTGAGGCGCGCGCTCGGCGCGATTCGCGTTCCGACCGCGGTCCTGGTGGGCGAGGAGGATTATGCGACCCCGGTCGCGATGGCCCAGGCGCTGCACGAGGGCATCCACGGATCGACGCTGGCCGTGCTGAAGCGCGCGCGCCACCTGACGCCGCTCGAGAAGCCGGATGAGATCGCCGCGGAGCTGGGAAAGCTGTTGAAAATGAACCCAGGCGCATGAGCCCTTTCGAGCTTGCCGAGCCGGCCTCGCTCCCCGAGGCGATTGCGCTGCTCGGCACGGAGAACGCGCGCCCCCTTTCCGGCGGCACAGCGCTCATGCTGATGATGAAGGCGGGTGTCCTGCGGCCCGCCCGCCTCGTCAGCCTGAGGAAGCTCAAGCTGGATGAGATCCGCGCCGACGGTGAGCTTCGGGTCGGCGCGATGGCGAGCCTGCGCGCGCTCGAGCGCTCCGCTCGGGTGAAGGCGGGATGGCCGGCGATCACGCGCGCCCTGCGGACGCTTTCCAACGTCCGGGTGCGCAACGTCGCGACGGTGGGCGGCGCGCTCGCGCATGCGGATCCGCACATGGATTTGCCCCCCCTCTTCACCGCGCTCGGCGCGCGGGCGACCATCGCCGGGCCTGCCGGCGAGCGCAGCGTTCCAGTGGGCGCGCTCTACGCCGGCTATCTTGAGAACACGCTGGCGCGCGACGAGCTCATCACGCACGTCACGATTCCCCCCATGGGGAGGCGTCGCGCGGCGTACCTCAAATGCACCACTCGCTCGGCGGACGACTGGCCCGCCGTCGGCATCGCGGTGGTGATCGACGGCGACGACGTGCGCATCGTGCTCGGCGCGGCCACCGACAGGCCCACGCGCCTTGCGGCAGCCGAAAAAATTCTCAAGGGAAAGCTCGACGACCCGCGCGCGCTGGAGGAGGCGGCCCAGGCGGCCGCCGAAGAGGCCGTGATCGAGAGCGATCTGCACGGCTCCGCCGCCTACAAGAAGCAGCTCGTCCGCGTGTATCTGCAGCGCACCCTCCATGAAGCGCGCCGGGCAATCCACTGAGACGCCGCAGGTCGGCCGCTCGGTCCCGCGGCTGGAAAGCTGGCTCAAGGTCACCGGCCGGGCGGAGTACGTCCACAACCTGCGCCTGCCTGGAATGCTCTACGGCAAGATCTGGCGAAGCACGCTCGCGCACGGGCGCATCAAGCGCATCGATGTCGCCGCGGCCCAGGCGGTCGGCGGCGTGCACCGCGTGGTCACTGGCGACGACATCCGGAAGCTCGTTCCCGAGCCCTACTACGGCCCTGCGTTCCACGACCAGCCGATCCTCGCCATCGACAAGGTGCGCTACGTCGGCGAGCCGGTCGCGGTGGTACTCGCCTCCGACCCGCATGTCGCCGAGGAGGCGGCGCACCTGATTACCGCCGAATACGAGGAGCTCGCCGCCGTGTACGACGAGGTCGAGGCGGTGAGCTCGAAGGCGATCGTTCATGAGGCACTCAAACCCGCCGGTACCTTCCCCGATCTGAAGCACCTCAAGGGCAGGGCACAGACGAACGTAGCGCTCGACTTTCACCTGCGCCGCGGCGACGCGCCCGCCGCTCTCGCGAAGGCCGAGCACGTCTTCGAGCACCGCTTCCGCACCCAGCAGGTGATGCACACGCCGCTCGAGCCGCTGGTCTCGGCGGCGGAATCGACCGAGAGCTCCCTCACGATCCATACGGCCTCCCAGAGCCCGTCGTTCGTGCGCATGGAGATCGCGCGGCTGCTCGGCTGGCCCGAGAACCGGGTCCGCGTGCGCGTGCCTTTCCTCGGCGGCGGCTTCGGCGCGAAGCTCTACATCAAGCTCGAGGCGCTGGTCAGTGTTTTGTCTTTGATAACCAAAAAGCCGGTAAAAATCTCGCTCACGATGGAGGAGCAGTTCTTCACCATCACCAAGCACGCGAGCACCTTCCGCATCAAGAGCGGCGTGAGCCGGGAGGGCCGCATCGTCGCGCGCGAGTGCGAGGTCTGGTGGAACGGCGGCGCCTACGCCGACATCGGGCCGCGCGTGACGCAGAAGTCGGGATTCACCGCGCCCGGCCCCTACGACATCGACAACGTGCTCGTCGATTCGTACGCGCTCTACACCAACCTGCCCCCCGCCGGCGCGCTGCGCGGCTTCGGCATCCCGCAGCTCGTGTGGGCCTACGAGGGGCACACCGACATGATGGCGCGCAGCCTCGGCATCGACCCCATCGAGTTCCGCCGCAAGAACCTCTTGCGCGAGGGCCGGCCGCAGGCGACCGGCACGGTGCTGCGCGACGCGGCGATCGAGAAGGTCCTCGACCGGCTCGCCGCGCTGATGGACTGGCAAAAGCCCTTCGAGCGGGGTACCAGCCCCGTGAAACGCGGGCGCGGCATCGCCATCGGCTTCAAGGCCTGCGTCTCGCCCACGACCTCGCTCGCGGCGGTCAACATCAACGCGGACGGCAGCTGCACCGTCTACTGCAGCACCGCCGACATGGGGCAGGGCTCGGACACCGCGATGGCGCAGATCGCAGGCGAGGTGCTGAACATGGCGGCCGAATCCGTGACGGTCGTGCACTCCGACACCGACGTTACGCCCTACGACATGGCGACGCTCGGCTCGCGCTCGCTTTTCCACATGGGCAATGCCGTGAAGCTTGCGGCTGAGGACGCGAAGCGAAAATTGGAATCGCTGCGTGAAGAACTCAAGCTTCCCGCCGATGCCGAAGTGGGCGAAGTGTTCAAGAAGAAGTACGGCATCCAGCAGGGGAGCGTCGTGGGCACCGCGAGCTACGTCCCGAGCTACAAGTCGCCGGACCAGAACGGCCTCACCGACAATGCCACGCCGTTCTGGATGGTCGGCGGCACGGGCGTCGAGCTCGAGGTCGACACCGAGACCGGCCGGGTGCGCATCACCCGCCTCGTCAACGTCGCCGACGTCGGCACGCCGATCAATCCCAGGATCGTCGAGACGCAGCTTTCGGGCGCGGCGATCATGCAGCTCGGCTTCAGCCTGTTCGAGAAGATGCAATTCGACGGCAGCGGGCAGCTTCGCAACGCCTCGTTTGCCGAATACAAGATCCCGGGGCTGCTCGACCTTCCGGCCGAGATCGTGAACGAGGCGGTGGTGGCGGAGCAGAGGAACGGTCCTTTCGGCGGCAAGGGTGTAGGCGAGACCGGTACCTTCGGCGTGTCGCCGGCCATTGCCAACGCGATCGACGACGCGGTCGGCGTGCGGCTCACGTCGCTGCCGATGAATCCGGAAGCGGTTTTCAACGCGATCTCCGCCGTGGCGGGACAAAAATGAGGAAGGAGATTCGATTCCGGCTGAACGGCGAGCCGGTGAGCGCGCAGGTGGCGCCGCACGAGACGCTGGTCGAGGTGCTGCGCGCCGAGTTCGGCCTGCACGGCGCTCGCGAGAGCTGCGGGCAGGGCATGTGCGGCTGCTGCACCGTGCTCGTGAACGAGCGCGCGGTCTCGGGCTGCCTGTATCTCGCCAGCCTGTGCGAAGACACTGATGTCCGCACGATCGAGGAAGGCAAGGCGCTCGACGCGGTGCAACAGGCCTTCGTCGAGGCCGGCGCGCTGCAATGCGGTTTCTGCACGCCCGGCTTCGTCCTGATGACCCGCCAGCTCCTCGACGAGATTCCCGACCCGGACGAGGACGACATCCGGCACTACCTCTCGGGAAATCTGTGCCGCTGCGCGGCGTATCCGGAGATCATCGAGGCGGTGAAGCTCGCCGCTCGCCGAAGAAAGACCACCCAGGAGGGAAAACGATGAAGCGCTTGTTCGTCGCGGCACTCGCATGCGTGGCCGCCGCGGTCCACGCGCAGGACTATCCCAACAAGCCCATCCGCATGCTGGTGCCGTTCGCCCCGGGTGGCGCGGTCGACACGACCGCGCGCGTGCTCGCGCAGGCGATGCAGCAGCGTCTCAACTGGCAGTTCGTGGTCGACAACCGCCCTGGCGGCAACGGCTTCATCGCGACCACGGCGGTGCAGAAGTCGGCCCCCGACGGCTACACGCTGCTCATGGCGCACACCGGCGAGTTCGCGGTCAACCCGGCGCTCTTCGACAATGTGCCCTACGAGCTCGAGCGCGATTTCGCGCCGATCACCATGGTGAGCGACGCGCCTATGCTTTATCTCGCGAAGGCGGCGGCGCCATTCAACAACTTCAAGGAGCTGATCGCGGCGGCGAAGGCGAAGCCGAACACCATCACATTCGGCTCGGCCGGCAACGGCAGCATCAACCACCTCGCCGGCGAATGGCTGGCGCAGGCCGCCGGGATCCAGCTCGTGCACGTTCCGTACAAAGGCGGCGCGCCGGCCGCGCAAGCGGTCGCGGCGGGCGACGTGGACTTCGGCGTGATGGCGGTCCCGGGTGCGCTGCCTCACATGAAGTCGGGCCGCGGCAAGGTGATCGGGATCAGCACGGCGAAGAAGTCACCGCTCGATGCTTCGTGGGCCACGCCGCGCGACGCGGGCATCCCGGACCTCGACGCCTCGATCTGGGTGGGCCTCTTCGCGCCGAAGGGCACGCCCCAGGCGGTGATCGACCGCGTCAACAAGGAAGTACGCGAGACGCTGAAGGTTCCCGAGGTGCAGAAGAAGTTCGTGGAAAGCGCGGGCGCCGAGGCGATCGGCATGACGCCTGCCGAATTCCTCGCGCGCATCAAGAGCGACGCCGAGCGTTACAGGCGCGTGGTGCAGAAGGGCGGCGTGAAGCCCGGCTAGCGGCTACTGCTTGCGAAAGGCGGCGGCGCCGGTGACGATCTTTGTGTCCTCGATGGTGTAGCCCACGCCCGCGCCCTGGGCGTTCACCCCGGCGAAAAATCCCCTCGTGGTGATCGTGCAGGCGCCCGCGCACCCGGTCGATGTCTGGGTGTTGAGCGAGAAATTGCTCGCCGAGGTCGTGCCGGCCGCAGTCCATGCGAACGTGTTGTCTGGCATCGCAGCCTGGAACTGCCCGTTGATGTTCGCCTGGGCGGCGCCGAAAGTCACGCTGAGCGAGCCGCTGAAAGTCCCGGGCGCGGTGCTTCCATCCACGTAAGTCGGGCGGCTCGCCCCGGCAAGCGCATACGTTGCAACGCCGCTTGTCGGCAGCACCGGCGTCGGCAGTCCGACGACGTAGTGGAAGCCTTGATTCGCGCTGAACGTCTCGTCGCCGCTTGGCAACGCGACCGGCCCGATCCATCTGCCCCAGGTGAGGATGCCGTCGCTGCCGAAGTCCGCGTGCGTGCCGCCGGGTTTAAGCGTGTACGTCAGCCCTCCGATGTCGGCACCCACAAGCTGCCCGGAGGCGTTGAAAGAGCCGGTGGCACCGCCTGTGTTGGTGTCGAACTGAAACGTGGACGAGGCGATCCCCCAGACGAAGGCCGCGGCGAGGCCCGAGACCGGTGCCGGCGCCGGTGTGACCGGCGGCGTTCCGGTGGTTGCCTTCGTGATCGTTGTGAGGTTGCCGCTCGCGTCGCGCTGCTCGCCTTCCATGTAGGCCACCGCCAGGATGAGCGGAGCCGGCCCAGCCTGTGGCGCCTGCGAGGTGCGTTGCGGCGGCGCGTCTGAATTGGAAGGCGCGAGCGCGGAAACGCCCGCGGGAACGTCGATCGACCCGGCCGGATTGGTGAGCGACCAGATGCCGCTCGTGCCGACGATCAGCGTCGAGCCGTCGTCGCGCACCTGGATCACGCCGCCGGTGCCGCGGATCCCGATCGTGGCCGTTGGCGTCGTGACCTGGTACTGGTCGTGGTTGACTCGGCCGACGAGGCCGCTGACGGTGCGCATTGCGCCCTTCAGGAGGCCGAAGAATCCTCGCTCGGTGCCGTCGGTCTTGCCGTCGAAGCGGTAGTCGCGGATCGCGAACTCGCTCTGCGGCTGCAGCGAAACATAGGCGCCGTCGCTGAAGCGTAGCTGCGCGCGTCCCTCCCAGGTGCGGATCGTGTCGCCGTTGTCCAGCTCGGCCCCGCGCACGAGGGGCTGCTCGCGCCCGTCCAGGCCGGCGACGGTGACGTTGCCGTAGACGAAATCCGCGCGCGCGGCGGCCGCGACTACGTCCCCGGCGGCCATGACCAAAAGCATGGCGACAGCGTACTTTTGCACGCTCCTCCCTTGGTTTCGTGAATTATTCTCGCCGTCCACCGGGTGGTTACAGGAACTTTGTCACGTTCAGAAGGTAAAGCGCATGGAAATTCCGGCTACGGTGCGGTCGAACTGGCTGATCGGGATGTTGGAGCGGTTATCCGTGTAGGCGACCTGGGCAATCACGGTCGTGTGGGCGCGCAACAGGTAGCTCACCCCGATCCCGAGGTCTGTCTGGCGGTCCCGGCGGGTTTCGAGAAAGATCGGCTCGGAGCCGCCGTAGTCACGCTCCTCATATGCGGCGCTTGCGAACACACCCCACCCGCGGCCAAAACTCAATTGAGCGCCGACCCGCACGCCCCAGAGATCGTAGCCGACGTTGGGAACCTCCGAAGCGAGCTGGCGCTCGCGGCCGGCATACGCGCTGCCGAAAACCACCGGAGCGTAGCGCACGGTGAACGCGTGGCCGTAGGCGATGCCGAGGACGTCGCGGTCGGCATCGCGGAGGCTCTGCGTCGGATAGCGCAGCCGCGCGTGCTGGCCGAAGAGGGAAATCTGGCGGTTGTCGTCGTAGGAATGCTGCCACTGCGCCACTGCGCCGGCGACCTCCCGGTAGCGCGCGTAGTCGAGCTGGAAGGATTGCAGCTGTCCGCCCAAGGTAATCGCATCGCTGCCGCGCGACCAGCGGGCGCCGAGGCTCCCGTCCAGAGTCATCTGGTCGAACTGGTCCTCGTGCGGATGCAGCCGCGCCGACCCGGATGCGTTGCCCACCAGCGCCCAGGCCTCGGAGAGCTTGTGGGTGACGCTGATCCCGCCAGCCAGGGCGCCGAAGCTGTCTCCGCGCCGGGTTGTGAGCGGGTCGAGCGTGGCGATGACCCCGCCGAGCGCAGGCAGCGCGACTTGTGCCGCACTCGTGGCGGCGTTGACGTTGCTGTCGTAGCCGGCCCCAAGCTCGATGAAGCCGTCCACCCGCGTGGTGTCGGCGGCGCGGATCGCGGCCAGGAAGCGCTCGATATTCGCTTTCGCCTGCTCGGGAATCGGCTGGCCGCGCACCGTCTCGAACTCGCGCCGCGCGGCGTCGCGCTCGCCCATCGCGAGGTAGGCGCGCGCGATTTCGGCGCGAGCTAGGTGGTTCTGGGGCTGGAGCGCGAGCACGCGCTCGAGCGCGAACACCGCGCGCTCGTGCTGGCCGGAGTCGTTTGCCGCGATGCCAAGAAGATAGTCGTACTCGATATCGCCCGCGCGCTCGCTCTCGTGGGGCAGCAGGAGCTCGTAGGCTTCGCGGGCGCGGCGCTGCTCCAGAAGCTGCTTCGCGCGATCGGTGAGCTCATCGCAAAAGGCGGCGCCGCTCGCGACGAAGAGCAGCAATCCGACGATCCCTTGAGCGAGCGTTCTTGTTATCGCCGCACTCCCTCCGCGCCGGCTGGCGGGCGGGGGGAGTCTAGCACTGCGTTACTGCTGCTGCCGGACCATCCGTCCCTCGGGGGAGACCTGCACTCGGTCGCCCACCAGGAACGCGCGGTTGTCCGTTACGAGCGTCTGGTTGGTGCCGTCGTCCATCCGCAACGTCATGCGGTACGGTCCCATGCCGGTGACGGCCGATGGCGCGCTCCCTCCGGCGGAGGCAGAGTCGGACGAGCCAGAAGGCGTGCCGAGACTGATGGACTGAATGACGCCCGCGCCAGGCTTCCAGCCAGACGATGCCGTGGGCGCGGGAACGGTCGTGCTCTTGACGGCCACGGGCGGCGGCGGATCGTAATAGGTCGTGCAGCCGGTCATACCGATGGCTGCGAGCGTGCAAAGGGTCAGCGGGAAGCGGCGCATGGCGAGCTCCGATCAATGAAGGCGCGTTGACCCGAGCAATTCGCGTGCCGTAAACGAAACTACCCTTCGAAGAACTCCTTGACCTTCTCGAGCCAGCCCTTGGCGCGCGGGTTGTGGCGCGCGCTGTCTTCGTTGCTGATCGACTCGAACTCGCGCAAGAGCTGGCGCTGGCGCTCGGTGAGCTGCACCGGCGTTTCCACCACCACGTGGCAGAAGAGATCGCCCGGCGTCTGGCTGCGCACGCCTTTGATGCCCTTGCCCTTCAGGCGGAACTGCTTGCCGCTCTGCGTTTCGGCGGGCACGCGGATGCGCGCCGAGCCCTCAAGGGTCGGGATCTCGATTTCGCCGCCGAGCGCCGCGCTCGTGATCGAGATCGGCATTTCGCAGTGGAGATCGTCGTGATCGCGCTGGAACACCGGGTGCGGCTTGATGTGCACCTGGACGTAGAGGTCGCCCGGCGGTCCGCCGTTCACGCCGGGCTCGCCCTCGCCCGACAGGCGCACGCGATCGCCCTCGTCGACCCCCGCCGGAATCTTGACCGAAAGCGTCTTCTGCAGCTTGACGCGGCCCGTCCCCTGGCAGGCCGTGCACGGATTCGCGATCACGCTGCCGCTGCCTCGGCAGCGCGGACAGGTCTGGGCGATCGAAAAAGGCCCCTGCGACACGCGCACCTGGCCCGCGCCGCGGCACGCCGGGCAGGTGATGGGCTGCGTGCCGGCGCGCGCGCCGCTGCCCTTACAGGTCTCGCACACGCTCGCCGTCGGGATGCGGATCTTCGTGTCCATCCCGTGCGCGGCGTGCTCGAGCGTGATCTCGAGGTTGTAGCGCAGGTCGGCGCCGCGGTAGACGGTGGAGCGGCCGCCGCGGCCGCCGCCGAAGATCTCGCCGAAGATGTCGCTGAAGATGTCGCCGAACCCGCCCATGCCCGCGGGGCCGGCCTGCGGATCCACTCCGGCGTGGCCGAACTGGTCGTACGCCGCGCGCTTGTTGGCGTCGGACAGGATCTCGTAGGCTTCCTTCGCCTCCTTGAAGTGCTCCTCGGCCTTCGGGTTGTCCGGGTTGCGATCGGGGTGCCATTTCATGGCGAGCCGCCGGTAGGACTTCTTGAGGTCCTCCTCGGAGCAGTCCCGGTTCACGCCCAGCACTTCGTAGTAGTCGCGCTTCGCCATCTCTCTTCCGGACAAACGAACGGGCCGTCCCGGTTCGGAACGGCCCGCTTTCTCTTACACGAAGCTTAACCCGCTTTCTTGTCCTTCACTTCGGTGAACTCGGCGTCGACCACGTTGCCATCGTCCTTCTTGCCGGGCGCCTCGGGCTCGCCCGCGGGCTGGCCCTGCGCCTGCTGCTGCTTGGCCTGCTCCGCGGCGTACATCTTCTCGCCGAGCTTCTGCGCCGCCTGGCCGAGCGCCTGCTGTCTTGCCTCGATCTGCGACTTGTCGTCGGACTTGAGCGCGCCCTCGGCTTCCTTCACCGCGGCCTCGATCTTGTCCTTCTCGCCGGAGTCGAGCTTGTCGCCGTAGTCCTTGAGCGATTTCTTCACCGAGTGCACCATCGCCTCGAGCTGGTTGCGGGCATTGACGAGCTCGAGCTGCTTCTTGTCCTCCTCGGCGTGCGCCTCGGCGTCCTTCACCATGCGCTGGATCTCGGCCTCGTTGAGACCCGAGCTCGCCTGGATCTTGATCTTGTTCTCCTTGCCGGTGGCCTTGTCCTTGGCGGTCACGTGCAGGATGCCGTTGGCGTCGATGTCGAAGGTGACCTCGATCTGCGGCATGCCGCGCGGCGCCGGCGGGATGTCGGTCAGGTTGAACTGGCCGAGCGACTTGTTGCCCGCGGCCATGTCGCGCTCGCCCTGCAGCACGTGGATGGTGACCGCGTTCTGGTTGTCGTCGGCGGTCGAGAACACCTGCTGCGCCTTGGTCGGGATGGTGGTGTTCTTCTGGATCAGCTTGGTCATCACCCCGCCCAAGGTCTCGATGCCGAGGGACAACGGGGTGACATCCAGCAAAAGAACATCCTTCACGTCGCCCTTCAGGACGCCAGCCTGGATGGCCGCGCCCACCGCCACCGCCTCGTCGGGGTTGACGTCCTTCCTCGGCTCGCGGCCGAAGAACTCCTTTACCTTGTCCTGCACCTTCGGCATGCGCGTCTGGCCGCCGACCAGGATCACGTCAACGATCTTGTCGACCGTGAGGTCGGCGTCCTTGATCGCAGTGCGGCACGGCGGGATGGTCTTGTCGATGAGGTCCATCACCAGCGCCTCGAGCTTCGCGCGGGTGATCTTCATCGTCAGGTGCTTCGGGCCGCTCTGGTCGGCGGTGATGTAGGGCAGGTTGATCTCGGTCTGCTGCACCGACGAGAGCTCGATCTTCGCCTTCTCGGCAGCTTCCTTCAGCCGTTGCAGCGCGAGCACGTCCTTCGACAGGTCGACGCCCTGGTCCTTCTTGAACTCGCCCACGATGTAGTCGATCAGCCGCTGGTCGAAATCCTCGCCCCCCAGGAACGTATCGCCGTTGGTGGCGAGGACCTCGAACTGCTTCTCGCCTTCCACGTCGGCGATCTCGATCGCCGAGATGTCGAAGGTGCCGCCGCCGAGGTCGTAGACCGCGATCTTCATGTCCTTCTTGGCGGTCTTGTCCTCGCCGAAGGCGAGCGCCGCCGCGGTCGGCTCGTTGATGATGCGCTTCACGTCCAGCCCCGCGATGCGGCCGGCGTCCTTGGTGGCCTGGCGCTGCGAGTCGTTGAAGTACGCGGGCACCGTGATCACCGCTTCGGTGACGCTCTCGCCCAGGTACGCTTCGGCGTCCTTCTTCACCTTGCGCAGGATCTGCGCCGAAACTTCCTGCGGCGAGATCTTCTTGCCGCGGATCTCGATCCAGGCGTCGCCGTTGTCGGCGCGCACGATCTTGTAGGGCACGGCCTTGGTGGCCTTCTGGACCTCGGCGTCTTCGAAGCGCCGCCCGATGAGGCGCTTTACCGCGTAGATGGTGTTCTTGGCGTTGGTGACCGCCTGGCGCTTGGCCGGCGCGCCGACCAGGATCTCGCCGTCCTCGGTGTAGGCGACCACCGACGGGGTGGTGCGCGAGCCTTCCGCGTTCTCGATCACCTTGGGCTTACCGCCCTCCATGATCGCGACGCAGGAGTTGGTGGTACCGAGGTCGATGCCGATGATTTTTGCCATTGCGATGTGCTCCGATTAATCCAAGTCTGTGTCGGATATGGGGTTTCCGGCCGGTTTTTCAACCGCCTTGGCTACAGTGACGAGCGCCGGGCGCAGCACCCGGTCGGCCAGCGTGTAGCCCTTCTGCATGACCGAAACGACCGTGTTGGGTTCTGTATTCGATTCAACAGCAGCCATTGCCTGATGCCGGTAAGGGTCGAAGCGCTCGCCGGGCGCGGGATTGACCTCCCGGATGTTCGCCTTGTCGAGCGCCGTGGCGAGCTGCCGCAGCACGAGCTCGACGCCGCTCAGGTCGGCGCTCCGGACCGCCGCCTCGAGGCTGTCGAGGACCGGAAGCAGCCCGTTGGCGAAGCGTTCGAGGGCATACTTCTGGGCGTTGGCGGCCTCGGTCTGGGCCCGCTTGCGGGCGTTGTCGGCTTCCGCGGCCGTGCGAAGCATCTGGTCGCGCTGCTCGGCGAGCTTGGCGCGGGCCTCGGCCAACTGCTCCTCGAGCGAGGGCGAGGGCTGGTTTTCAGCCTTTTGCGGTTGAACACTCTCTTCTTGCATCGAGTCGAACTTGGGTCGGGGCGCACGGATTTCAAGCGCGCCCTGCGAAATTCACGCGGAGATTAGTCCTTTGAAAGCACTAAAGATTTCGTTGTACCTGGTTGCCGGGCTGGTGGTCGTCGTCGTGGCGGCGGTGGCGATCTTCGCCATGACCTTCGATCCCAACCGCTACAAGGGCGACATCCAGCGCATCGTGAAGGAGCGGACCGGCCGCACGCTGGAGCTAAAGGGGCCGCTGGAGCTCGCGTTCTGGCCCAGCCTCGGGGCGAAGGTCTCGGGCGTAGTCCTGTCGGAGCAGGGGACGGCCCAGCCGTTCGTGTCGCTCGAGTCCGCGCACGCCTCGGTCGCGCTGCTGGCGCTTCTGCGCGGCGCGGTCATCGTGGATCGCGTGCGCCTGAGCGGGCTGCGCGCGCAGATCGTGAAGGACAAGGACGGGCGCTTCAACTTCCAGGATCTGATCGAGCAGGCCGGTGAAAAGCCCGCCGCCAAGGCAGAGAAAAAGGCCCCGGACTCGGGTAAGGGAACCGTGGCATTCGACATCGCCGGCGTGACGATCGAGCGCGCCGCGCTTTCCTATCACGACCTCGCGAGCGGGCAGGAGATCGCGTTGAACGACCTCAAGCTCGAGACCGGGCGCATCGCCGAGAACGCCGAGGGCAAGCTCGAGTTCGCGACCACGCTGAAGCGCAACACCCCGCCGCTCGACGCGACGCTCGCGCTGAACGGCCGCTACGCGCTCAAGCCCGAGTCGGTGGCGCTCGACTTCACCGGCAAGCTCGACGAGTCGACCATCAAGGGCAAGGCGGCGATGGCGCGCGCCAAGGTGGCCGCGTACGAGTTCGACCTCAACATCGACAAGCTCAACCTCGACCGCTATCTCGCCTCGTCGGAGAAGAAACAGGAGAAGAAGGACGAGCCTGCAAAGCCGGCGCCCAAGGACAAGGAAGCCGACGCGCCGGTCGACCTGTCGGGATTGAAGGGCCTGAACGCGAAGGGCAAGGTGGAGATCGGCGCGCTCCAGGTGCAGGGGCTGAAGCTCGCCGCGGTGAAGACCGAGATCCGCGCCGCCGACGGCCGCGCCGAGGTCGGTCCGCACTCGGCGAACCTGTATGAGGGCAGCCTGGCTGGAAACCTCATGCTCGACGGCAACGCGAACCGCGTGGCGGTCAAGGAAACGCTCTCCAACATCGCGGTCGGGCCGCTGCTGCGCGACTTCGCGCAGCAGGACCGGCTCGAAGGCAAGGGCAACGTCGCGCTCGACGTGAACGCCGCGGGCAAGACCGTGAACGCGATGAAGAGCGCGCTCGCCGGCACCGCCAAGGTCAACCTGAAAGACGGCGCCGTCAAGGGCGTGGACATCGGCGCGATCATCACCAAGGCGCGCTCGGCGCTGGGCTCGCAGCAGGCGCAGGCGGCCGACGGCAAGGAGCGCACCGACTTCTCGGAGCTGAACGCGACGTTCGCCATCAAGAATGGCGTGGCGCACAACGACGACCTCGACGTGAAGGCGCCGCTTTTCCGCGTGAGCGGCGCTGGCGACATCGACGTCGCCAAGTCGGCCATCAACTACGTCGTCAAGGCGGCGGTGGTCGCCACGACCAAGGGCCAGGGCGGGAAGGAGCGCGACGATCTCGCCGGCCTCACGGTGCCGGTGAAGCTTTCCGGCCCGCTGGACGCCATGAAGTACGAGGTCGACTATCGCGCGGTCGCGGGGGATCTCGCGAAATCGAAGGTCGGCGGCCAGGCGAAAGAGGCGATCGAGAAGAACCGCGGCAAGATCGAGGACACGGTGCGCGATCGCCTCAAGGGGCTGATCGGACGATAAGCGCGAGCGCGCCGATCCAGGCCGGCGACTCGTTCAGGCAGGGCACGAGGTGGAACTCGCGCCCGCCGGCCTCGAGGAAGCGCCGGCGCGCGACGATGCCGATCTCCTCCAGCGTCTCGAGGCAATCCGAGACGAAGCCCGGGCACACCACGTCGACCCGGCTCGCGCCGCGCCGCGCGAGCTCGACCAGCGTGGCCTCGGTGTAGGGCTGCAGCCATTTCGCGTAGCCGAAGCGCGACTGGAACGTGACTTGCCATTGCGCGTCCTTCAGGCCGAGCGCGGCGGCGAGCAGCATGCCGGTGGCGCGGCATTCGCGCCCGTAGGCGCCGGCGCCGCGCGCCGGCAGGCCGTGGAAGCTCATGACGAGCGTCTCGCCGCGAGCGTTCTTCTCCCAGTGCCGGCGCACGTTCGCGGCGAGCGCCGCGATGTAGGCGGCATGGTCGTGAAAGCCGCGGATCATGCGCGTGCCGGCGGGCAGCTTGTCGGCCACGCTTTCGGTCGTGCTTTCGGAGTACTGCGGGTAGAGCGGCAGCACCGTGACGTCGCAGCCCTGCAGCCGTGCCAGCGCGCCCGCGATGTCGGGCGAGCCGTAGCGCATCGCGTACTCGACTTTCGTATCGGGGATGGCGCGGCGCAGCTGCTCCGCCTGGTTACGCGTATGGACCGCGAGCGGCGAGCCCTCGGCGGACCAGATCGCGGCGTATTTCTCCGCCGACTTCGCCGGGCGCCTGCGCAGCACGATGCCGTGGAGGATCGGAGCCCAGACGAGCCGCGGCAGCCGCACCACGCGCGGATCGGCGAGAAATTCCGCGAGGTAGGCGCGCACCGCTTCGGCCGTGGGCGCCGAGGGCGTACCGAGGTTGACGAGGAGGGCGCCGCGAGAGATGCGCGACTTTACCGCATTGCCGCGCGGCGCGATTCGCTGTCCAGGCGAAAGCCCGCTAGCTCGATGCGCACGCAGGTGCCGCCGCTGCGCCGCTCCGAGATGGCGACGCTGCCGCCCAGGCGCTCGATCGCCGCCTGCGCGATGAGGATGCCGGCGCCGTGACCCGCGGCCTTGGTCGTGACGACGTCTTTGCCGAGCTTCTGGCGCAGCTCGGGCGCGATGCCCGGGCCGCGGTCGAGCACCTCGATCACCAGCCTGAGCGGATTGAGCGCGTCCTGCGTCGCGCGCAGCTCCACCGACGACGGCGAAGCGTCGGCGGCGTTGTTGAGGAAGTTCATCAGCGCCTGCCCCAGCGTATGGTCGCTCTGCAGCGCCAGGTCGTCGTCGAGCTGGAGCGCGAGCTTGAGCGGCAGCGCCGGGCGCAGGGCGCGCAGGCGGGCCGCCACCTGGGCGATGAGCTCGTTCGCGCGCACGCTGCGCAGCTGTCCAAGCTGCTCGACGCCGGCCGCCCCGGCGAGCTCGGAGAGCGAGCGCCGGCACAGCTGCACCTGGGTCCACAGCATCTCGATGCTCTCTTTCCAGTCGGGCGGCGGCGAGCCGCTCTCGCGCAGATCGTTGACGACCACCGAGATCGTCGAGAGCGGCGTGGAGAGCTCGTGCGCGGCGCCGGCCGAGAGCGCGGCCAGGCCCACGAGGTAGCGCTCGCGCGCGTTCTTCTCGGCTTCGGCGCGGCGCTGCTCCCGCTGCAGCAGCTGGAGCGCGCTCAGCTTGATGCCGAACCACGCAATGAGGGCCGCGATGAAGGCATACAGGAGGACATGCGTGAAGGAGTCGAACCGTCCGCGGACAACTTCCGAGTCGGGCAGCGGCAGAGCGATATGGAAGAAATGCAACGCGACGTAGCACACGACGCTCGCACCCGCGAGGAGCCACGCGAAGCGTGGCGGCAGCGCGGCCGAGCTGTACAGCACGAGCAGCAGGTAGTAGAGGGCGAGGGGATTGCGTGCGCCGCCGGTCAGGTAGAGCAGCGCGGTGAGGATCGCGACGTCGGCGACGATCTGGCCCAGCATCTCCCGCGAGCCGATCGGCGCCGGATTGCGAAGGCGCAGCAACGTGGCGACGTCCAGGAGGGCGTAGAAGCCCAGGACGCCGCCGACCGCCGCGAACGGCACATGGATGTCGAGGAAGCAGTCGAAGCACAGGTACACCGTCGCCATGGCGACGATGGCAACCGCGCGCATGACGATGAGCAGGCGCAGGTGCGCAGGTGCCTGGTGGAAATGGGTCGCGAGGTGCATCGCGGTTCGACCGCTGGGACGTTTCGCCGCAGCTCGAGGCGAAGAATATTCTATCTTTTTGTCCGAGCAAGGCGCCGAATCGGTTCTAGAACCGCGCTGCGCTTCGGCGTCAGCGTGAAGCCGGATGCTTGCTCAGTTTGCGCTGCAGGGTCTTGCGATGCATCTTGAGCGCCCGCGCCGTCGCCGAGACGTTGCCGCCGTGCTCGGCGAGCACGCGCTGGATATATTCCCACTCCAGGCGCTCGACCGAGAGCAGGTTGTCGTCCGACGGAGGGGAGGCGTCGCCGCCGCTGTGATGGAACGCGAACTCGACGGCGGTGGCATCCACCGGCTTCACCAGGTACTGCGTAGCGCCGAGCTTGATTGCCTCGACCGCGGTGGCAATGCTCGCGTAGCCGGTAAGCACGACAATGCGCACGTCGGGTTGGGCGGCCTTGAGCTTCGGAATGAGCGTCAGGCCGGTGGGGCCGGGCATGCGGAGGTCGACTACGGCGTATTCGGGGAGCCAGTCCTCGAGCAGGCGGCAAGCCGCAGGCGCGGAGTGCGCCGCCTTGACCGTATAGCCGCGTTTCTCGAAGGCGCGGCTGAGCGCCCAGCAGTGGTTCTCATTGTCGTCCACGAGAAGCAGCCCGCGCCTGGCGTTCGCGGCAATCATGCCACCTGCCGCGCTTGCAGCGCCGCTCCCAAGGCGACCCAACGCCCAATCCTCGGTGTTCATGCGGGTGAGTTCTCGAGTGTGCGGTGGGGCCCCAGCCCCTCCCATGTGCCGCAAAATCGCTGCTCACTGATTGCGACGTATTGTACTCCTCCGGCGTGACAATTCACGCCTCGTCCGGCGCTTTTCTCAGTGCTGCGAGAGCGCGGAGGAGAGCAGCTTCGCGGTGATGTCGACGATCGGAATCACGCGGTCGTAGGCCATGCGCGTGGGGCCGACCACGCCGACCGTGCCGACGACCTCGCCGTCGACCTTGTACGGCGAGGTCACCACGGCCACGTCGTCGGGAGCGCTCACGCCGGACTCGCCGCCGATGAAGATCTGCACGCCCTGCCCGCGCAGCGAGAGGTCGAGGATCTGGATGAGCGAGCTCTTGCGCTCGAACAGCTCGAACAGCTGCTTCAGCCGCGTCACGTCCTGCGACAGCTCCTGCACCGAGAACAGGTTGCGCTCGCCGGAAATGATGTACTGCTCGTTGCCTTCGGCGACCGCCTTGTTGCCCGCCTCGAGCGCGGCCGACAGCAGCCGGATCATGTCGTGCTTGATCTCGCGCAGCTCGCCGTGCAGCCGCTGGCGCACGTCCTCGAAGCTCTGCCCGGCGTAGTTCTGGTTCATGAAGTTCGCCGCCTCGACCAGCTCGCCCGGCGTGAACTCGCGCTCGGTGAAGAGGATGCGGTTCTGCACGTCGCCGTCGGGGGTGACCACGATCAGCAGGACGCGCTTCTCCGACAGGCGCAGGAACTCGATGTGGCGGAAGGTCAGCGCGCGGCGCCGCGGCGTCATCACCACGCCCGCGAACTGGGTGAGCTGGGACAGCAGCTGCGATGCGGCGGTCACCACGCGCTGCGGGTTGTCCGGATGGAGCTCGGTTTCGAGCTGGTGCAGCTCGCCCGTGTCGAGCTGCTTCACGATCAGCAGCGTGTCGACGAAGAAGCGGTAGCCTAGCGGCGTGGGCAGGCGGCCGGCCGAGGTGTGAGGGCTTGCGATGAGGCCCATATCCTCGAGGTCGGACATCACGTTGCGGATGGTGGCGGGCGAAAGATCGAGCCCGGAATACTTCGACAGCGTGCGCGAGCCGATCGGCTGGCCTTCGGCAATGTAGCGCTCGATCAAGGTCTTGAGCAGGATCTGGGCGCGCTTGTCGAGCATGGTTCATTGTACACTCGGCGCCATGGGAGGATTCCGGCGCATCGCCCTCATCGGCAAGCAGCCGAGCGTCGGCATCGAGGCCTCGCTCCGCGAACTCACCGAGTACCTGAAGAGCCGCGGCTGCGAAGTCCTGGTGGAGCGGCAGACCGCCCAGGCGCTCGGCGTGCGCGGCGCCGACTATGAAGCGCTCGGCAAGGGCAGCGACCTCGCCGTCGTCGTCGGCGGCGACGGCGCGATGCTCGCCGCGGCGCGCAACCTGGTGCGCCACCACATCCCGGTCGTCGGCGTGAACCAGGGCCGCGTCGGCTTCATGACCGACATCGGCCACGAGGACATGAAGAGCGGCATCGGCGCGATCCTCGACGGCAAGGGAACGCTGGAGGAGCGCACGCTGCTCGACGCCGAGATCCTGCGCGGCGGCGCCGCGGTACTGCGCACGATTGCGCTCAACGAGGCGGTGCTCGGCAAGGGCGCCGGGGCGCGGCTGATCGAGTTCGAGGTCTCGCTGGACGGCGAGTACCTCTACACGCTGCGCGCCGACGGCCTGATCGTCGCCACGCCCACCGGCTCGACCGCCTACGCGATGTCGGCGCAGGGCCCGATCCTGCATCCCGCGGTGCCGGCGTTCGCGCTGGTGCCGCTCAACCCGCATACCCTTTCGGCTCGCCCGGTGAGCGTGAGCGACCGCAGCGCCATCGAGATCAAGCTGCTGCGCGGCGTCGACGTGCGCGCGCACTTCGACGGCTTCTCGCTCACCGACATGACCGAGGGCGACCGGCTGGTGCTCAAGCGCTCGGCCGACACGGTGCGCTTCGTGCATCCGCCGGGCTACCGCTACTTTGCCA
>DATMJC010000004.1:0-48756 GCA_035554435.1 Burkholderiales bacterium
GCCTTCGAGCGCGACTACCTGGTGAGGATCCTCAAGATCACCGGGGGCAACGTCACCAAGGCCGCGCGCCTCGCGGGGCGCAACCGCACCGAGTTCTACCGCCTCCTGGAACGCCATTCGCTTGAACCGGGAATGTTCAAGGGCAATGCCCAGAAGGAGAGGGTGACCGCATGAATATTCTCAAGAGAATCATTGGCTTCCTCGTGCTGGGGTTTTCCCTCGCAGCGGCGGCGCAGGAGCTCGCGCCGGATCAGCTGGTGCAAAAAGTGACCGAGGAGGTCCTCTCCGCCATCAAGAGCGACAAGCAGCTCGCCGCCGGCGACAAGCAGAAGGCACTGAAGCTCGCCGAGGAGAAGGTGCTGCCGTACATCGATTTCGAAGAGTCGACGCGTCTTGCGGTCGGCCGGGCCTGGTCGCAGGCCACGCCCGAGCAGCGCAAGAAGCTGGTGGGCGAGTTCCGCAACATGCTGGTCCGCACCTACTCGAATTCGATCGAGGCCTACCAGGGGCAGACCATGAAGGTCATGCCTTCGCGCGGCGGCAAGGGTGACGGAAAGGACGAGGCGACGGTGCGTGCGCAGTTCGTCCGCGCGGGCGGCAAGCCGCTGCCGATCGAGTTCCAGATGCACAACAACGGCAAGAGCTGGAAGGTCTACGACATCACGGTCGAAGGCATCAGCCTGGTCCTCACCTACCGCAGCGAGTTCGACGCCGTGGTCAAGCAGGAAGGCATCGACGGGCTGATCAAGCGGCTCACGCAGAAGAACAGCCCAGCCAAGCTCGGCTGAGCGTCAAGCGCATGGAGCAGAAACCGCGCTGGGCGGAAATGTGCGCTCAGATCCTGAAGCAGTGCGAAACGGTCCGCGGCGGCCGCGAGAGCCTCGCCACCTTCCTCGGCGTGCACCCGACTCAGGTTGCGATCTGGGTGAGCGGCAAGTCGGGTCCGCCGCGCGCGGTGTTCGAGAAGGCGATGGAGATCATCCTCGCCGAGCACGATCGGCGCGAAACCCTCGAGCAGTCTGGCCGGATGCCTCGGCGCCGGCGCAGCGATTCGGCGTAGCCGCGGCGTAGAGCAGCGCCTTGCCGTCGAAGCAGCCGGCGCATACGAGCAGGACGCCGAGCGCGTCCGCGTCATGCACGGCGAGCGGCGCGCAATCCATGTCCACGGGCTCGAGGATCCCGGGCTGCACGTCGTCGCAGATCTCGCAGTAGAACCGCGCCGGCCGGATCAGCGTGAACGCGTAGCGGCCGCAGTGCGCGCATCCGATACGCGTGCCGAGCGAGCCTTCGCCGGCGAGCAGCGGGTCGAACCGGATCGGCCGCGCGGCGCGGCATTGCGGGCAGTGCAGGTGCGTGGCGTGCATGCCCTGCGTCCGCAAGGGATGTGCCTAGGCGCGGCGCGCTTCGCGCGAGAGGCTGTAGTAGGTGCCGGCGAAGATAACCGCCGCGCCGACGAAGGTCGCCGCCTGCAGCGGCTCGCCGTAGAAGACCGCGCCCACAACCGCGATCAGCGGCAGGCGCAGGAAATCGATCGGAACCACCAGGGTGGCGTCGCCGAGCTTCATCGCGCGCGTCATCGAGTAGTGAGCGACGAAACTGCCGCTGCCGATCACCGCGGCCCAGAAGACATCGACGGGCCCCGGCGTCACCCATTGCGGCGCCGCGGTAGCGAAGGTGAGCGGGAGCTGGGTGAGCGACATCCAGAAGAGCACTGCCAGCGGCGAGTCGGTCGTCGAGATCCGCTTGGTCATGACCATGTTGCCGGCATAGAACATCGAGCCGAGCACCATGACCAGCGCCGCGGGATGAAGACCGCCGAGGTCGGGCCGCACGATGATCGCGATTCCTGCCAGGCCGAGGACCAGCATCACCACCCGGCCACGGTTCATGCGTTCCCCCAGGAATGCGGTCGCGAGGAGCGCCACCCAGACCGGCATGGTGAACTCGATCGCGAACACGGTCGCGAGCGTGAGGGCGCCGATCGCGTAGATCCAGCAGTACTGCCCGCCCAGGTGCATCAGCGCCCGGGCGAGGTGAAAGCGAAACAGCCGCGTGCGCAGCGTCGCCGTGCCGGCGCGCGCTACTGCCGCGCCGACCAGCAGCGTCGTCACCAGCGTGCGCAGGAACAGGATCTCGAACGCGCCCATGTGGCGCAGCAGCTCGCGCGCCGCGACCGCCATGAACGAGAAGGCGAGCACGGCGCAGCTCATCCAGAGGGCGGCGCGCAGCGGGTTTTGATTTAGCATTCGGCTCGATGGAATCCTACCGGGTCCAGATCGAGCGGCTGTACGAACGCTCGCCGTTCTATCGAAACAAGCTGCGCGCCGCGGGCTTCGAATCGCCGCGGGCGGTCGGCGGCCTGGAGCGCATCGCGGCGCTGCCGTTCACGGAGAAGGACGAGCTGCGCGCGAGCCAGGCGGCGCAGCCGCCGCTCGGCGCGCACGCGGCGATCGAGATCTCGCAGGCGGCGCGCATCTATTCAACCAGCGGAACGAGCGGCGCGCCGCTCTATATTCCCCTGACGCGGAGCGACGTCGAGCAGTGGCGCGAGATCGGGCGGCGCACGTATTCGCGAAACGGCCTGAAGGCCGGCGAGCGCGTCGTGACCACCTACGGCGCCGGCCCGTTCGTCGCCGGCGCCTCGCTCGCCGCCTTCGAGGCGATCGGCGCGGTGCACATCCCGGTCGGCGTGGGCAACACCGACAAGCTCCTCGCCGCGATCGAGCGGCTTCAGCCCGAGGCGCTCGCCTGCACGCCGTCTTACGCCTTGCATATTGCCGAGACCGCCGCCGCGAAGGGAGTGAGCCTCGCGCCGATCCGGCGAATCATCGTGGGCGGCGAGCCCGGCGGCGGCGAGGAATCGTTCCGCGCCAAACTGCAGAGTGCATTCGACGCCATGGTCTACGAGATCATGGGCATCGGCGACGTCGCCGCATCGCTCTGGGGCGAGTGTCCGGAGCAGGCGGGGATGCACTTCTCGGCGCCGGAGTTCGTCCATGTGGAACTGATCGATCCTGCTTCTGAGAAAGAAATTAAATTGGTCGACGGTGCCACCGGAGAGCTCGTTTACACGCACCTGCAGCGTGAGGCTGCGCCGGTTCTACGGTTTCGCAGCCGCGACCACGTGCAGGCGTGGAGCTCGAAGTGCGCCTGCGGCAGCACGGCCTTGCGCGTGCGCTGCATCGGCCGCACCGACGACATGCTGATCGTCCGGGGCGTGAACGTGTTTCCTTCCGCGGTGCGCGAGGTCGTGGCGCGGTTTCACCCGCGCGTCACGGGCGCAATCCTCATCCGGCCGCGCAGCCGCGGCGTGCGGCAGGAGCCGCCGCTCCCGATCGCGGTGGAAGGCGAGGCTGGCCTGGCCGATGCGATTGCTGCGGAGATCCGCGCGGCGCTTACGTTCTCGGCGCAGGTCCGCATGGTGGCGCCGAAGACCCTGCCGCGCTCCGACTACAAGTCGAAGCTGGTGGACTTCTCCGGCGCCGCCTGACGCTGCGAGGCGCTCCTTACGCCGGAGGGGCGGGCGGGTTGGTCTCCCAGCTCGGACCATCGTAGCTCCCGCGGCCGCGCACCGGTCGGCGCGCGTCCTGCGGGACGCGGGCCGTGTTGTAGGGATCCGCGGGCCGGGCGGTTTGCGGCGCCGGCGTCACGTAGGGATCCGCAGGTGCGACAACCTGCGGCGCCGGAACGGCGCCACTGCGTGCGCCGTACCAGCCCGTGCCCTGCGGGCCGCTCGGCTCCGCATTCTGCGCGAGCGCCGGAGTGGTGGCCGCGGCCGTTAATACACAGGCGACAAGGGTCTTTGCCTTCATTTGGGATTCCTTTCGGGAACAATCTTGACGTGCTGGCGAGGTTGCCAGTTGAAACTTTCGTCGCAAGGGTCGTGCCAGCCGCCTAGAATCCGGGCCTCGCGCGCGCAACGTTTCCCAGGGAGCCGCATGGCCAAAGCCGAGAAGAAGCTCGACATCTTTCCGCACATTTTTCCGGAGGCGTACTTCGAGCGGATGAAGCGCATCGCCGAGGGCAACCCGGGTCTCGCGGCCGCGCTGAAGCGCTGGATGCACATCCCGGTGCTGTGGAACCTGGACCAGCGCATCCGCATGATGAAGCGCTGGCCCGGCTACCAGCAGGTGCTGACGCTGTCGATGCCGGCGGTCGAGTTCCTCGGCAACGAGAACGAGACCCCTGAGCTCGCGCGTCTCGCGAACGACGGGATGCACGAGATCGTCCGCAAGCATCCCGAGCTCTTCCCGTGCTTCGTCGCGTCGCTGCCGATGAACAACGTCGCGGCCTCGCTCGAGGAGATGGACCGGGCGATCGGCACGCTCGGTGCGAAAGGGATCCAGATCTTCACCAACGTCAACGGGCGGCCGCTCGACGAGCCCGAGTTCTTCCCGCTCTTCGAGCGGATGAGCAAGAAGTACGACCTGCCGGTCTGGGTCCATCCCTCGCGCACCGCCAGGTTCGCCGACTATCCCACCGAGCAGAAGTCCAAGTACGAGATCTACTGGCTGTTTGGCTGGCCCTACGAGACGAGCGCGTTCATGGCGCGCATGGTGTTCTCGCAGATGTTCGAGAAGCTCCCCAACCTCAAGATCATCACGCACCACCTCGGCGCCATGGCGCCGTTCTTCGTCGACCGCATCGGCTACGGCATGGACCAGTTCGGCACCCGCACCAGCGACGAGGACTACGCGGGGCTGCTCAAGCGCATGAAGAAGCGGCCGCTCGACTTCTTCAGGATGTTCTACGGCGACACCTCGGTGAACGGCTCGCCGAGCGCCATCCGCTGCGGCCTCGACTTTTTCGGCGTGGACCACGTGCTGTTCGGCACCGATTGCCCCTTCGACCCGGAGGGCGGACCGCTCTTCGTCCGCGAAACCATCAAGACGCTGGACCGCATGACGCTCAAGCCCGGCGACCGGCGCAAGATCTACTTCGGCAACGCGCTCAGGATGTTGCGTCTGCCGCCACCTTCCGGAAAAGCTGGCGCCAAGGCAAAAAAGAGGAAAAAATAGGGCATGGACAGAGCGAGCTTCGAGGCGCGGCTGAGAGCCGAGGGCTTTCCCGAGATCCGCGAGAACGGGCTGGAGGCCGGGCGCCACAACGCAGAGCACTCCCATCCTTTCGACGTGCTCGCCCTCGTTCTCGAAGGCGACATCACCCTCACCGTGCAGGGCGTGGCACGCACCTATCGCGCCGGCGACGAATTCTCGATGCAAGCCGGCTGCCCGCACGTCGAGGATGCCGGGGCGCAGGGCGTCAGGTATCTAGTGGGCCGGCGTCCACGCCTTGAAGAAGGTATGAGCAAGAAATCCTGACGAGATACGCGCTCTGTCTCGTCGTCGCAGGATCGCTCGCGGGCTGCGCCGGCATGCCGGAGAACATGGCGGCGCCGCCGCTGCCGACCGCGGTCCGGGTTCCCGCGGGCCAGCGCCACGCGATGACGCTCAAGTCCACGGGCACGCTCGATTACGCATGCCGGCCGCGGGCTGGAATGTCGGGCGCATACGGTTGGGTGCTCGTCGCGCCGGACGCCGCGCTGCTTCACTGGACCGGGCTCCACGTCGGGCGCTACGCCGCCGGCCCGACGCTCGAGTACCGCGACGGCAGCCGGGTGACGCTGAAGCTCGTCGCGTCCTCTCCCGACGACCCGGGGAAGATGCCCATTCAGCTCTACCGCGCCGCCGGCCATGCCGGCGAAGGCGAATTCGCCGACGTCACCTATGTGCAGCGGCTGAATGCAGTCGGCCGGGAGCCCGCGGCGGCGTGCACGGCGGGCAACGTCGGCGCGGCGGCGCGAGAGCCTTTCAGCGCCGACTTCCTGTTCTACAAGGCGCCCTAGCCGGCGCCGTCAATGCAGCGTGGCGCCGTTGCTGCTCGCGATGGCGCTCGTGAGCACGGTCGGGTCGACCGGCTTGACGAGGTGCACGTCGAAGCCGGCTTCGCGCGCGCGGGTGCGGTCGGCCTCCTGCCCCCAGCCGGTGACGGCGATGATGCGAAGCGGCTCCACGCGCTTCAGCGCGCGCAGCCGCCGCGCCACCTCGTAGCCGTCGAGTCCGGGCATTCCGATGTCGAGCAGCACCACGTCGGGCCGGAACGCAGCCGCCATGCTGAGCGCCTGCTGTCCGTCGAAGACCGCGCAGGCCTCGTGCCCGAGCGACTTCAGCAGGAGCTGCAGGGTCGTCGCGGCATCGACGTTGTCGTCGACCACCAGGATGCGCTTCGGCACCACCGATCCCGCCGAGGGCTGCGTTTTCGCGTGCGGCGGGTGCGCCTCCTCCAGGAGCGGCAGACGCAGGGTGAAGACCGCGCCCCTGCCTTCGCCTTCGCTCGCCGCCGTGAGCGAGCCGCCGTGGGCTTCGGCGATCTTTCGCGCGAGCGCGAGCCCGACGCCGAGGCCGCCGCCGATTTTCTCCAGCGGCGCCCGGCCCTGGACGAACATGTGGAAAATCCGCTCCAGCATGCCCGCCTCGATGCCGCGGCCGGTATCGTGCACCTGCACGACGAGCCAGTTCTGCTCGCGCCGCGCCCGTACCGCGATCGCGCCGGCCTGCGGCGTGTAGCGTGCCGCGTTGTTCAGCAGGTTCGCGAGAAGCTGCGTCAGCCGGTGGATATCGCCCTGCACGACCAGCGGCTCGCTCGGCAAGTCGATCTCGAGCCGGTGCTTGCCCGCCTGGATGAAGGGCGCGGCGGTCTCGCCCGCGCGGCGCACCGCCTCGGCCATCTCGACCGGCGAGCGCTCCATGTTCAATTCGCCGCGCGTGACGCGCGCGATATCGATCATGTCGTCGAGGATGCGCGCGAGCTGCGCGCTCTGCCGGTCGATCGTCTGGCGCATGAGCTGCTGCGCCGGGTCGGAGGCCGGCACCTTCGCCATCACTTCCACCGCGTTGCGGATCGGCGCAAGGGGGTTGCGCAGCTCGTGCGCGAGCGTGGCGATGAACTCGTTCACGTGGCGCGCGGCCTTCTCGAGCTCCTGCATGTGGCGCCGCTCGGACAGATCCTGCGTCACCTTGGCGAAGCCGCGCAGGTGGCCGTCGGCGTCGTAGAGCGCCGCGATCACGGCCCGCGCCCAGAAGCGCTCGCCGCTTTTCTTCACCCGCCAGCCCTCGTCCTCCGCGCGCCCGTCGCGCCGCGCGGTGGCGAGCTCCTCCCAGGGCTTGCCGGCCTCGACGTCCTGGTCGCTGTAGAAGTGGGAGAAGTGCCTGCCGATGATCTCGTCGGGCCGGTAGCCCTTGATGCGCTGGGCGCCCGCGTTCCAGCTCGTCACCCTGCCCTCGAGGTCGAGCATGAAAATTGCGTAGTCGACGACGCCTTCGACGAGCAGCCGGAAGCGCTCTTCGGCCTGGCGCAGGGCTTCCTCGTGGAGCTTGCGGTCGGTGACGTCGCGCGTGATCTTGGAGAAGCCGAGCAGCTTGCCGTGCTCGTCGCGCAACGCCGTGATGATCACGTTGGCCCAGAAGCGCGAGCCGTCCTTGCGCAGCCGCCAGCCCTCGTCCTCGAAGCGCCCCTCGCGCGTGGCGAGCCGCAATTCCTCGGCGGGCCAGCCGCGCTCGACGGCATCGGGCGTGTAGAACGCCGAAAAATGCTTGCCGATGATCTCCTCCGGCGCATAGCCCTTGATCCGCCGCGCGCCGACGTTCCAGGTCATGATGCGTCCCGCCGGGTCGAGCACGAACAGCGCATAGTCCTGCACCTGCTCGACCAGGATCTGGTAGATCAGTGGATCGACCAGCGGGTCAGGGCTGGCCATAGCCCGACGCCTTGGCGTCTTCCATGCAATCGGTCAGGGTCTCGAACACGCGCTCGGATTCCATGGCGAGCTTGCCGGTCTGCGTATAGGCGCGCCACTTCCAGCGCACCGAGCGATCCTGCGGATGCTCCACAGGAACGAATTGCCACCGCAGCGGCAGCTGGAAGCGGTCGGTCGGCGCCATGCTGAACTCAAGACGCGCGATTATGCCGCAATCGAGGGGTTGCCCCGCCAGGGAATCGCCCTAGGGGCTGAGGGGAAGCGCCTGTCGAGGAAGCCGCCGGCAAATTTCAGGCGGCCCTCGACGCAACGACGCCGCGGACGGCGATACCCAGGCCGCCTCGAAGCGTTCACCATTTCGCCATGGCTAGCAGGGGCACCAATCTCTTCGACCAGGGGCTGAAAGCGCCGAAGCGCTGTCCTGGTTGCCTGCTCTGTCTGCGTACCGGATTGTGGCGCGCGTCGCGCGCGACGAGCACCGGCGCAACGCGGCGCGCGGAAAGCATCCGGCCGAGCCGCTCCGCCTCGAGGTTCCGGGTATGTTGACGACACCGCTGCCGGTGCAGATCGAATCGCTCTTCCAGCGTTTTCCCGCCCTGTGCGGCTTCTCGGTCCAGGGGCCCGACGAGCTACCGGACACCTGCTCGCGCAGCGGCGACGGTTCGGAGTTGTTCGTCGCTGATGTCGGGATCGCGCCTCCGCTCGGAGCGGAGCAGTCCGGCGAGATCGTGCGCGAGATCGTGTCGGTGCTCGCCGAGTTCCTGGCTGAGGATCCGGAGGCGGACGAGATCCTGCGCGGCCGGACCTTCGCCCGCGTCCTGCATTGAAGATCAGGCGAGCTTGAGACCCAGGTAGCGCTCCAGGGTCTCGGCGTCGCGCGCGAACTCCGACGAGGGCGCGCGATGCACGATGCGGCCGCGCTCGATCACGACTGCGTCCTGCGTCAGCGCGAGCGCCACCTCGGCGTGCTGCTCGACCAGGATGGTCGCGACGCCCTGCAGGTTCTTCAGCGCCGCCGCGAGCTCCTCGACGATGATCGGCGCGAGGCCTTCGAGCGGCTCGTCGAGCAGCAGCAGCGCCGGATTGGTCATGAGCGCGCGCGCGATCGCGAGCATCTGCTGCTCGCCTCCGGAGAGCTGGTTTCCGAGGTTCCCGCTGCGCTCGGCCAGCCGAGGGAACAAATCATAGATTCTTGCCAGATTCCACAGGCCCGGGCGCGCCGCCACGGTGAGGTTCTCCTCGACGCTGAGAGAGGGAAAGATCTCGCGCTCCTGCGCCACCCAGCCGATGCCGAGCTGCGCGCGCCGGTGCGGCGCCAGAGCTTCGACGGCCTTCCCGTTGAGCGCGATGCGCCCGCGCTTCAGGCTCGTGAAGCCCATGATCGTCAGGAGAAGCGTGCTCTTGCCGACGCCGTTTCGGCCGAGCACGGCGAGGCTGCCGGCCTCCGCGAGCTCGAGCGAGATGCCGTCCAGCACGACCGAGTCGCCGTAGCCGGCGCGCACGTCCTTCAGCTCAAGCAGCATGGCGCCTTCCCAGGTACACCTCGCGCACGCGCTCGTCGCGCGAGATCTCGGCGGGCGTGCCTTCCACCAGGATGCGGCCGCCGACCATCACCAGGATCCGGCTGGCGAAGCGGAACACCACCTCCATGTCGTGCTCGATGAACAGGATGGTCAGCTCCGGGGACAGGCGGGCGATCACCTCGAACAGCTCCGCGCTTTCGGTCCTCGGCACGCCGGCGGCGGGCTCGTCGAGCAGCAGCACGCGCGGCCGGGTGGCGAGCGCGAGCGCGATTTCGACCAGCCGCTGCTGGCCGTAGGCGAGCTCCTTGGCCTGCCGGTTCAGCAAGTCCTTCAGGTTCAGCGAGGCCAGGATGCCATGCGCTTCCTCGGCGGCTTTCTCGTAGGCGGGCAGGCTGCGCCACCACACCTTCGAGCTGCCTTCTCTTTCGAGAATCGCCAGCGTCACGGCCTCCAGCGGCGTCAGCTGCGGGAACAGCTGGTTGATCTGGAAGGTGCGGGCGAGGCCGCGGTGCACGCGCTTGTCCGGCCGCAGCGAAGTTATTTCGGTGGCGTTTGCCCCATCTCCCAGAAAGATCTGCCCCGAATCCGGCCGCAGCATCCCGGTCATCAGGTTGATGAGCGTGGTCTTGCCGGCGCCGTTCGGCCCGATCAGCGCGTAACGCACGCCCCTCGGCAGCGCGAGGTCGATGTCCTGCGCTACCACGAGCGACCCGAACCGCTTGTTCAGTTTGTTCGTTTCAAGAATCTTGAAAAACCCCCGAGAAGGCCGTTCGGCATGAACATCACCACGGCCACGAGCAGCAGGCCGATCCAGAAATACCAGTACTGCGGATTGACGCCCGAGAACTGGTCGCGCGCCACCATGTAGATGATCGCCCCCAGGATGCCGCCGTACAGGCGGCCCGCGCCGCCCAGGATCAGGATCACGAGCACGTCGGCCGAGCGGCCGAACGACAGCGTCTCGAGCGAAACGGTGGACGTGGTGTGCGTGAGCAGCGCGCCGGCGATGCCCGCCATCACCGCGGCGATGGTGTACGCCTTGCGCAGATGCGCCTGGTTGGCGGCGCCGATCGCGGGCATGCGCGTCGCGTTCTCGCGGATGCCGCGCAAGGCCAGGCCGAATGGCGAGTGAATGATTCTTCTACAGACCAAAAAACAGACAAAAAGAACCAGGAGCGAGTATGCGTAGGCAGTCCTGCCGAACATGTCGAAGCGGAAGCCGAGCACGCCGGGAACGCGGAAGCCCTGCAGGCCGTCGGCGCCGCCGGTCAGCACGCTCGCGCTGTTCGCCGCCTCGTGCAGCAGCAGGCCGAAGCCCAGGGTGAGCATGATCAGCGCGAGGTGGCGGAAGCGCACGACTATGTGGCTCAGCGCGTAACCAAGTACTGCAGAAGAAATACCTGCTATTAGTAACCCGGTTAGCGGCTCGGTCCAGTAATGCTTTGCCACGAGACCGGCGGTGTAGGCGCCGACGCCAAAGAAGGCGGCATGGCCCAGCGATACCACGCCGGCGTAGCCAACCAGCAGGTCGAGCGACAGGGCGAAGAGGGCGGTGATCGCGACCTGGCTGGCGAGCGATAGGTAGTTGGGCGTGACGACGAACGGCAGCAGGCAGGCGACCCAGAAGACGATCTCCAGCGCTCGCCAGCGGATCTGCTGCTGGAAGTAGTGGCTAGCGCTTGCCAAACAGGCCGACCGGGCGCCACATCAGGAGGGCGACCATCACCAGGTAAATGAGGAATGCGCCGAGCCAGGGAAAGTAGTACTTCCCGGCCATGTCGCTGATGCCGAGCACCACCGCCGCGGCGAAGGAGCCGGCGATCGAGCCCAGGCCGCCGACCGACACCACGATCAGCACGTAGACCAGGTAGGCGAGGGCGAAGGTGGGATCGAGGCCGACCACCTGGATGGCGAGGCCGCCGCCGAGGCCGGCGAGGCCGGCGCCGAGCGCGAAAGTAAGCAGGAAGGCGCGGTCGACGTCGATGCCCAGGCCGCGCGCCATGCGCTGGTTGTCGACCGCCGCGCGCACCTGCGCGCCGAAGCGCGTCTTCTCCAGCATCAGGATGAGAAGGCCGGTCACTACGAGCGCGACCACGATGAGGAAGATGCGGTAGTAGGGGAACGTCATCCCGCCCGCCTGGATCGAGCCCTGCAGGAAGGACGGCAGCGGCGCGGATTGCTGGTCGCTGGTGTAGAACCACGCGAACGCCGCGACCGAGATGAACACCAGGCCGATGGTCAGCAGGCACTGGTCGAGGTCGCTCGCGCGGTACAGCCGCCTGAAGAACACGCGCTCGAGCGGGATGGCGACCACGGCGGCGGCGAGGAAGGCCACCGGCAGGGTGGCGAGAAACGGCCACCCGGCTTTGTTGATCAGCGTCACCGTGGCATAGCCGCCGATCATGGCGAAGCTGCAGTGCGCCAGGTTGACGAAGTTCATCATTCCGAGCGTCACCGACAAGCCCACGGAAAGCAGGAACAGCAGCATCCCGTAGGCGAACCCGTCGAAGAGCACGCCCCCCAGCGACGACAGCATTACTTTTCTTGTTTCTTGTTCTGGTTATTTCTGCTGCGTCTTGCGCCGCTCACCGGCCGGGTCCTTCACCATCGGGATGGTGTCGAACGGCACGTTGACCAGCTCGTTGCCGACCTTCTGCACGCGCCGGATGTAGACGTTCTGCACCACGTCGCGCGTGTCCGGGTCGATCATCATCGGGCCGCGCGGGCTTTCCCACTTCAGGCCCTTGGCCGCGGCGATCAGCGCCTCGGCGTCGGTCTTGCCGCCGGTCTTCTTCAGCGCCTCGTAGATGGCGTGCATGCCGTCGTAGCCGCCGATCGAGAAGAAGTCCGGGTTGCGGCCGTTGGCCACGCCCTGGTACTCCTTCACGAACTTCTGGTTGAGCGGGTTCTTGTCCATGTAGTCGTAGTGCCAGGCGGTGATCATGTCGAGCGCGGTGTCGCCCATGCTCTTCAGCGCCGCCTCGGCGGTCGTCTCGCCCGAGCCCAGCACGCGCGTCTTCTTCTTGTCGATGCCGCGCTCCGCGATCGCCTTGCCGAGCGCCGCCGGCTGCGCGCCGCCCGGGATGAAGATGAAGATCGCTTCTGGGCCGATGTCCTTCGCGCGCTGCACGAACGCCGAGAAGTCCGGATTCGCCACCGGGAAACGCACCGCGCCGACGACGTTGCCGCCGGCCGCCTTGAAGGCGCTCTGGAAGGCGTTCTCCGAGTCGTGGCCCGGGCCGTAGTCGGTCACCATGGTGTAGACGCCCTTGATGCCGCCCTTGGTCGCCGCCCAGGTGCCGCAGGTCTCCATCACCTGCGGCAGCGTCACCGAGGTGCGGATCATGTACGGCGACTTGGTGATCACCACCGAGGTGGCGGCGTTCATCACCACCATGAACTTCTTCGCCTCGGCCGACACGTCGCCGGCCGCCATCGCGTTGGGCGTCAGCACGTAGCCGGCGAGGATATCGACGTTGTCGCGCACCACCAGCTCCTGCGACAGGCGCTTCGCCACGTCGGGCGCCGGGCCGCCGACGTCCTTGGTGATCAGCTCGATCTTCTTCCCGGCGACCGTATCGCCGTGCATCTTCATGTAGGTACGGGCGCCGTTCAGCATCTGGCTGGCGGCGTCGGCGAACTGGCCCGACAGCGTGAGCGGCATGCCGATCTTTACGGTCTGCTGCGCGTGCGCGGTACCAAAGGCCGTAGCGAGCGCGGCTGCGCCGACGGTCGCCGCGTACCAGGTTGTCCTCGTCATTTCTCCTCCTCCTCGATTATCAATTTCGTCCTGTAGGATCGCGGCAGATTCTACCCTCAGAGCGAGACGGCCATGAAACGCATCCTGACCACGCACGTGGGGAGCCTGCCCACCTTGGAATCAGTGGCTGCGGTGGTGCGAAAGCAGCGCGAGATCGGCCTGGACCTCATCAACGAAGGCGAATACACCAAGGGCGGCGACTGGCTCTCCTACGTCGAGGAGCGCTTCGGCGGCTTCGAGCCGCGGCCGGCGCCGCAGGGCGAGCGGCCGCTGATCGCGCAGGGGCGCGACCGCGAAGCCTTCGCCGACTTCTACCGCTACGCCGCCGAACGCGGCACGCTTTTCTATTCCCCCGGCGAGCAGATCAAGCGCGTGCGCCCGGTCTGGTTCTGCACCGATCCGATCGTCTACCGCGGCCTCGATTCGCTGCAGCGCGAGATCGGCACTCTGCTCGAGTTCGTCAGGCCGGAGGAAGCGTTCCTTACGTCGACCGCTCCCGGGAGCCTGGAGGTCTATCGGCGTAACGAGTACTACCGCTCCGACGAGGAGTTCGTCTACGCGATCGCCGAGGCGATGCGCGTGGAGTACGAGGCCATCGCTGCTTCCGGCGTGACGCTGCAGGTGGACGACGCCTGGCTGCCGGCGCTCTGGGACCGGATCGGTATCGCGATGGGACTGCCTGCGTTTCTCAAGTACTGCGCCGTGAGGGTCGAGGCCCTCAACCACGCGCTGCGCAACGTTCCGGAAGAGCGGGTGCGCTATCACCTGTGCTGGGGCAGCTGGCACGGCCCGCATGCCCACGACCTGGAGCTGAAATTCATCGTGGAGCTGCTCCTGAAGGTGAAAGCGAAGTGCTATCTCATCGAAGCGGCGAACGCGCGCCACGAGCACGAGTACGCGGTCTGGGACGAGGTCAGGCTGCCCGAAGGGAAGATCCTGGTGCCGGGCGTCGTGACGCACTCCACCGACGCGGTAGAGCACCCCGAGCTCGTCGCGCAGCGCATCCAGCGCTTCGCGAAGCGGGTCGGCGCGGATAGCGTCATCGCCGGCGCCGACTGCGGCTTCGGCGGCCGCAGCCACCCGCAGATCGCCTGGGCGAAGCTCGGCTCCCTGGTCGAAGGCGCGAGGCTCGCGACCGGCGCGCTTTTCTCCTAGGTCAGGCGCCGAGCGCCTGCCGGACCCGCGCGGCGGTGATCGGCAGCTCGCGCAGGCGGACGCCGGTGGCGTCCGCGATGGCGTTGCCGAGCGCGCCCGCGGTGGGGCCCTGCGCCGCCTCGCCGGTGCCGAGGAACGGCTGGCCCGGGCGATTGACGAGGTGCACCTCGACGCTTTCCGGCAGGTCGGGGAACCGCAGGATCGGGTAGCCGCCCCAGTCGCGGCTCGTGATCCTGGTGCGGTCGAAGGCGACCGCCTCGTGAAGCGTCCAGCTCGTCGACTGCACGATGCCGCCTTCGATCTGGTTCACGATGCCGTCGGGGTTGACGATGTCGCCGCTGTCGTTCGCCGCGACCACGCGGCCGACGCGGACGCGCCCGCTGTCGCGCTCGACCTCGACCTCGCAGGCCACCGCGGTGTAGGCCGCTAGGTTCTTGTAGCGCGCGAAGCCGAAGCCGCGGCCGCGGCCCGGCTGTTTCTTCCAGGCCTGCCAGCCGAAGCGCTCGGCGGCCGTGCGCACGACCGCCTGTGCGCGCGGGTCCTGGAGATGCCTGAGGCGGAACTCGACCGGATCGGCGCGCGCCGCGGCGGCGAGCTCGTCCATGAAGCTCTCGATCGAGAAGATGTTCATGTAGGCGCCGAGCCCGCGCAGCGCCGACACGCGCAGCGGCATCTCGGGAATGAAGTGATGCACCACGCGCGAGTTGGCGAACCTGTAGAGCGGAATCGCGTTGCGGTCGCCGCCTCCGGTGGGCTGCGGGATCGGCCGCGGCGGCGGCGGCGCGAACGGCTTCTCGAGCTGCCACGCGGCGGCGAGAGCGCCGGCCGGCCCGGGCCGCGTCGAGTGAGAGTTGCTCCAGAGCTCGTACTGGAAGTCCTCGACCGTGCCGTCGGCGGACACGCGTCCGCGCGCCTTCGACAGCATCGCCGGGCCGTACGGCTCCCAGCCGTGCTCGTCTTCGCGCATCCACTGCACCCGCACCGGCCGTCCGGGCAGGGCGCGCGCGACGAGCGCGGCGTCCGCGGCCGCGTCGTCGGCCCCGTTGTGCCCATAGCAGCCGGAGCCCTCCATGTGGACGCAGCGCACGCGCTCCTTGGGCATGCCGGTCATCTCGGCAATCGCTTCTCGCAGCGGATAGACGCCCTGGCCGTGCGTCCAGACGGTGAGCGCCTCGTCGCGGTAGAGCGCCACGGCGCAGGAGGGACCGATCGACGCGTGCATCTGGTACGGCCGGCGGTACTCCGCTTCGATTATCCCTGCCCCGGTTGCGCTCTTGCCATTCTCGTGGATGACCGTGTTTTGCGAAGGCAGCTTGGGAAGCAGCGCGTAAATCTCTTTGCTGTCTGGGAGCTTGGCCTGCTCATCCCATTGCGCGGCCGTTGCCAGCGCGCGCGCGGCGGTGACCGCCTGGTACTCGCGCTCGGCGACGAGCGCGACGAAGGCGCCGTCGCGCACGACCTTGAGCACGCCGGGCATTGCCGCGGCTGCAGCACTGTCGAGGGCCTTCAGGCGCGCGCCGTAGCTCGGCGGCCGCAGCACCCGCGCATGCACCATCCCCGGCAGCCGCAGGTCCTGCACGTAGATCGCCTGGCCGGTGAGCTTCGCCGGGATGTCGACCCGCGCGAGCGGCTTTCCCATCACCGTGCGCGTCATCGGGTCCCGCAGCGGCGATTGCGGCTGCGCGCGCACGTGCAGCGTCTGGCCAGCGACCAGCTCGGCGTAGGGCACGCCGTTCACCGCCTCGTCGCGGATCGTGAGCTTGTCCAGCGGGACGCCGAGGCGCTTCGCCGCGAGCTCCGCGAGCGCGGCGCGCGTCTGCGCCGCGGCGTGCAGGATCGCGGTGCCGCTCTCCTGCATCGACTGGCTGCCGGACGTGTATTGCTCGTCGGGAGTGCGGGAGGTGTCGGCGGTGACGAGCTCGATGCGCGAGGGCTCGACCACCAGCTCTTCGGCCGCCACCTGAATGAGCGCGGTCTTGATGCCCTGTCCGAGCTCGGCCTTGCCGGTGAACACGGTGATGCGGCCGTCGGCGCCGACGCGGATCCAGGCGTCGAGCATCGGCTCCTTGCTCAGGCTGCCGGGGAGCTTGCCGGCTTGCGCGCCGGCGAGCCGGGGCAGGAGCGAGAAGCTGACGACGAGCGCGCCGCTGCGGGCGATGAAGCGGCGCCGGTTCATGCCACGCGCGCTGCGCGGGTTCATGGCTCGCGCGCAGCGCGCTCGACCGCGCGCAGGATCCGCATGTGGGTGCCGCAGCGGCAGAGATTTCCGCTCATGTGCTTGCGGATCTCGGCGCTCGTGGGATGAGGCGTGCGCTCGAGCAGCGCCTGTGCCTGCATGATCATCCCGGGGATGCAGTAGCCGCACTGCGCCGCCTGCTCGACGATGAACGCGCGCTGCACGCGTCCGGGCTTCTCGGGCGTGCCCAGTCCCTCGAGCGTGGTGATGCGCCGCCCGGCGAGGGTCGAGATGGGCGTCACGCACGAGAACACGGCGCGGCCGTCCACCAGCACGGTGCAGGCGCCGCACTGCCCTAGGCCGCAGCCGAACTTGGCGCCGTTCAGCTGCAGGTGGTCGCGCAGCGCGTAGAGGAGCGGAGTCGCCGGGTCGGCGTCGAGCTCCTGGGTCTTGCCGTTGACATCGAGGCTGATCATCTTCTCTCCTCGCGGATCTTCTTCAGCTCCTCGTCCACATCGGTCCAGGCGGCGGCGCGGCCGAACTCGCTGCGGACATAGGCGGCGAGGTCCTTCACCTGGCCGTCGGTCAGCGCATCGGCGAACCCGGGCATGGAACGTCCCGGCTCGCCTTCGGGCGGCGCGATGCCCTCGAGCGTGATGCGCAGAAGGTTGCTGGATGTAGGTATGGTCATGGCGGTCCCAAGCGCGAGCGGCAGAGCGCCGCCCGAGCCGGCCTCGCGACCCCGATCATGGCACGCGGCGCAGGTGCCGGCATAGATCTCGGCGCCGCGGCCGTTCGCGCGCGAGGCCCCCTTGGCCTGCGAAAGCGCGGCGTCCGCCTTCTTGCGGCGCTCCGCCGAGGGCGGCCCCGCCAGCGCCTCGAGGTAGGCCGCCATCGCGCGCACGTCTTCCTCGGGCGCGCGCGCCAGATTGCGCACCACGGGCTCCATCGGCCCGGCGGCGATCGCGTGCACGTAGTCGAGGCCGGTGCGCAGGTATTTGTAGAGCTGCTCGGCCGTCCAGGGCAAGGGCGCGGGCGAGCGGGCGTCGAGTGCCGGGCCATGCCAGCCTTCGGCTACGCCGCCGCCGAAGCGCTCGTCCTTCTTCTCGCCGCCGAGGGCGTTGCGCGGCGTGTGGCACGCCCCGCAGTGGCCGAGCCCGTTCACCAGGTATGCGCCGCGGTTCCACTGCGCGTTTCGCGCCGGGTCGGGCTGGAACGCGCCGCGCTCGAAGTAGAGCGCCTTCCACGGGCCGATCAGCGAGCGTGAGTTGAACGGCGCGCGCAGCTCGTGCGGCCGGTTCGGCGCGCGCACCGGCTCGCGCGTGGCGATATACGCGTACAACGCGTGGACGTCCTCGTCGGCGAGGCGCGTGTAGTACTCGTAGGGAAACGCGGGATACAGATTGCGTCCCTCGCGGTCCACGCCTTCGCGCAGCGCGCGCGCGAACGCTCCCTCGGACCAGCGGCCGATGCCGGTCTCGGGATCCGGCGTGATGTTGGGCGCGTAAAACGCCCCGTACGGCGTCTCGATTGGCCGACCTCCAGCGAACGATCTTCCGCCTTCGGCGGTATGGCAGACCTGGCAATTGCCGATCGCGGCGAGCTGCGCGCCCTTCGCTATCAGCCCCGGATCGAACGAGGAGCGCGCCGGCACGGCTTCGGGCGCCACCGGGTCCGCCGCGCAGGCGGCACACACCGCTGAGACGATCGCGATCAGCGCGAGAGGGCGCATCGATCGCTGCGGCCTCAGCGGTGATCGTGTCGACAGCCGCTGCGCAGCAACCCCCGGAAGGCGAGAGGCCGCCGCGGCCCGACAATGCCTCGAACGCGGCAATTGGCGGCTGGTGCGACGCGCTCACCGGGGCGAAGAAGGAGGAATGCCTGCGCGATGAACGCAAGCGCCAGGAAGAGAAGGCCGCCGCCGGGTCGAGCACGAGCGAGAAGCGCGATGCGCTCGTCGGTCCCGACAAGGCGCGCTGTCCGCGTCAGGGCGGCAAGCCAGTAGAAGGCTATTCTGAAGGTTGCTCCGGCTCGCCAGGGGCAGGCTCGTAAGGCGGCAGCTCGGGCGGGACCGGCTCGGTCGGCGGCTCGGGCGAAGGCTCGTGCTTATGCGGCGGCGGGTGCTTTTCGGCGCTCGTATGTTCCATGGCGGCGTTCGGTTGCCACGGCTGCGCGCCTGCGCGGGCGGCGCCGATCGCCGGAGAGCCCGCGGCGCTCGCCCGTGCCGGGGCGCCAGCCGACGAAGCCCGCAGCCGCGGCGGTGGCGAGGTGCAGCCACACATTCGCGCCGTCGAGCGGCATGAGGAACTGGTCGAGGCCGTGCAGCAAGCCGACGAGCGCGAGGGCGGCGAACACGAACGCGGCCTTGCGGACATAACTGACCGCGGACGCGCGTCCCATGTACGCCGCGATCGCCCAGGCGCCCATGACGAGGTGAATCGTCGCAAGCCCCGGGTTGGCGCGGAACAGGCCTGCGAGGGCGCCCGGCATCAAGCCGAGCGCGCCGAGGCCGAGGTACGCAAGGCCGAGGACGAGCGCGAGGCTGCGCGGCGTCACGGTGTTTCGACGCCGGTACCGTCGCTGTCGTAGTCGCGCGCGAGGCGCACCGCGCCGTCGCGCTCAACAAGGGCGACGCGGCAGCGGCGTTTCGCCCGGGCGACCCGCACCGCGTGCTTCATCGCGCCCCACTTGCTGGGAAAGTACGCGACCGCGGTGCGGTTCGGCCCGCGCTCGTTGACGCTCCAGACGCCGTCCTTGCTGAGCAATACTGAAAGGACCGGTGTCGGCTGGTCCGCCACGGCTGTTACTGCTTGGCCTGCACGGAGAGCTCGTTCTTCACCGAGCTCACGCCCTCGACGCCTCGCGCCACCTGCTCAGCGCGGCTCTTGTTTGCGGCGGTGTCGACCGAGCCTTTCAACGTGACGACGCTGCCTGAGGTATCGACGTTGATGCCGGTGAGGGTCTTCAGGCCGACGTCGGCCGCGAGCGCGCTCTTCACTTTGGTGGTGAGCCAGGAGTCCTTGGAGTCCTGCTTGATTTCGCTCGTGGTGCTGCCGCTCGTGCCGCCGCTGCTGCTGGTGCCGCTCTTGTCGCTGGCGCATGCGGCGAGGGCGAGCGCGGCGGCCACGGACAACGTAAGTGCAAGTGCTTTCATGATGTGCTCCTTTCGTGGGTGAAATCGACTTTGGGGGTAGGCGGCTTCGGCTCGGCCGGCTTCTTGGGGTCGCAGGCGGCGAGCCCCAGGGCGAGCGTTGTTGCTATGAGGAGCGCTTTCATCGGATGCGCCTAGCTCCCGCCCGAGGGCGCTTGGGTGTGCACGGTGCGCGGCTTGTCGATCGGCGGCCGGCGGATCTCCTGCTCGAGCCCGGGGCGCTCGCGCCTCTCGTAGGGGCCGAGCTCGACCGGCTGGCCGCTTTGCGCCGAGCGGTACAGCGCGCGGATGACGCGGATGTCGGCGAGGCCTTCCTCGGGACCGGGCTCCGGGGCGTGGTTTTTCAGCACGCAGTCGGAGAAGTAGAGCAGCTCGGGAGCGAACTGGTCGCGCTTCGCGAAACGCCGCTCCTTGCGCTCGCCGTTGATCGTCAATCGGTGCTGCAGCGCCATTGCGTACTCGTACGCGGGCTCGAGCGCGAGGTCGCCCTTGGTGCCGGTGATGCGGTACTCGGAGACGTCGGCCGCGCCGAAGCTGCAGGTGAACGCGGCGCAGCGCTCGCCCGGGAAGCGCAGCACCGCCGAGAGCGTCTCCTCGACCTCGCCGACGCTGCCCGCCGCCATGGCGCGCGCCTCGACCGGCTCGTCGCCGAACAGGCCGCGCGCGGCGTTGATGCAGTAGATGCCGATGTCGTAGAGCGTGCCGCCGCCGAGGTCGCGCTGCACGCGGATGTTGCCGGGCACCACGTGCATGGTGAAGGTCGAGCTGAAGATGCGCGGCTCGCCGATGCGCCCGGAGCGCGCGACCTCGATCGCCTCGAGGTTGGCGCGCTCGAAGTGCAGCCGGTAGGCGACCATCAGCTTGACGCGCGCTTCCCGCGCGGCGGTGGCCATGCGCTCGCACTGCTCCTCGGTCACCGCCATCGGCTTCTCGACCAGCACGTGCAGGCCAGCCTGCGCCGCGCGGATCGAGTACTCGGCGTGCAGGCTGTTCGGCGTGGCGACGTAGACCGCGTCAACGTCGCCGCTTTTCAGCATCTCGTCGTAGCGCTCGTAGGAGTAGCGCTGGTCGACGTGGTACTTCGCGCCGAGCTCCTCCAGCTTGACCGGGTCGCCCGACACCAGCGCGGCGAGCCGCGAATTGCGCCGCGCGTTGCCGAAGGCGGGCAGCACCGCGACCTGGGCGATGTGCCCGAGGCCGACGACTGCATAGCGCACCTGTTTTCTCGGCATGTTCGGTCTCGCTCCTTAATCCGGTTCGGACACCTTCTTCAGCACCTCGCCCGACTGGCTCTCGCGCAGGCACAGCGCGATGTCGCCGAGCGAGACGATGCCCACGGGAACCTCGTCCTGCCCGGTGACGAGGAGGCGGCGCACCTGGCGCTTCTCCATCATCTCGCAGGCGTCCTCGACCTCGGCCTCGGAGCTGCAGCAGAGCACGTCGCGCGTCATCACGTCCTCGACGCGGGTCTGGTTCGGATCCATGCCGCGCGCCACGGCGCGCACGGTGATGTCGCGGTCGGTGATGATGCCGACCACCCGCCTGGGCTCGTCGCACACCGGCAGCGAGCCGATGTCCTGCGAGGCCATCTTCTTCGCCGCCTCGGCGAGGCTCGCGTGCGGCGTGATGGTCTCGATGCCTCCGGTCATGATCGACGCGAGCTTCATGTCTCTCCTATGCCGCCCTGCGCTGCGCCTTGCGCGCAGGCCTGCGTTTCGGTTTTTCCGTGGCTTTTTCCGTGGCTCTTTCCTGTTTGTGCGCCACGCTCTTCTTGAGAAGCGCCATCAGGTCGATGACGTCCGCGCGCGCCGGCTCGCGCTCACTCTTCTCGGGCGGGGTGATCTCCTCGGTCTGGCCCTCCTTGATCTTCTCCTTGATCCGCGCCATGAGGTCGTCGCGGTACGTGTCCTTGAACTTCTCGGGCCGCCACTTCTCGGACATGTCGTCGATCAGCCGCAGCGCCATGTCGAGCTCCTTGGCGCTCGCCTTGTGGCGCAGCGCGCCCTCCGGCACGCCGAGCTCGTCGGGGCGCCTGATCTCGCCGGCATAGCGCAGCGTGTCCATGAGCAGCACGTCGTCCTGAGGCAGCACCGCCGCGAGGTACTGCCGCGTGCGGATCACCACCGTGGCGATCCCGGCCTTGCCGGCCTTCTTCATCGCGTCGCGCAGCAGCGCATAGGCCTTCTCGCCGCGCTTGCCCGGGGCGAGGTAGTACGGCGTCTCGAAGTAGAGCGGCGGGATGTCCTCCAGGTCGACGAACGCCTGGATGTCCACGGTCTTCGAGGCCTCCACGTTGGCGCGCCGGAAATCCTCGTCGGACAGCACCACGTACTTGTCGTCGTCGTACTCGTAGCCCTTGACGATCTCGGCCCACGGCACGTCCTCGCCGGTCGACTTGTTGTAGCGCTTGTAGCCGACCGGCGCGAGGTCGCGCTTGTCGAGCATGGTGAGGTCGAGCTCGCTCGAGCGCTTCTCGGCCGAGAAAAGCTCCACCGGCACGTTGACCAGCCCGAAGCTGATGGCGCCCTTCCACAGTCCGCGTGCCATAAGCTAGCGGCCGCCGAGGTCCTCGAGCAGGTTGGCGAGGTCGTCGGCGTGCTCCTCCTCCTTCGCCAGGATCTCCTCCATCAGCCGGCGCGAGGTCGGGTCCTTCTCGCCCAGATAGAGCACGATCTCCTTGTAGCTGTCGATGGCGATGCGCTCGGCGACCAGGTCTTCCCTGATCATGTCCTCGAGCGAGTCGCCCTCGACGTACTCGGCGTGGCTGCGCGTGGCGAGCCCCTCCGGAGAGAAGTCGGGCTCGCCGCCGAGCTGCGTGATCCGCTCGGCGATCTGGTCGGCGTGCTGCTGCTCGTCCCGGGAGTGCTCCAGGAACTCCGCCGCCACGCCCTCGGCGTGGATGCCCTTCGCCATGAAGTAATGGCGCTTGTAGCGCAGGGTGCACACGATCTCGGTGGCGAGCGCCTCGTTCAGCAGCTTCACCACCGTGCCGCGGTCGGCCTGGTAGCCAGGCGTCACCGCGCCCTGCGCGATGTGCTCGCGGGCGCGGCGACGCAGTTCCTGGATGTCGGACAGGAACGGCTGGCCCCCGCCTTGAGGCTTCGCGGGGGTTGCTTGTGGACCCGAGCTCACTTCGACGTGCTGCCCGAAGTGGCGGAGGACTTGGCGTCCTTCTGTGCGTACTGCTTCTTGATGTCGGCCTGCGCCTGCTCGTGCTTGGCCTTCGCCTGCTTCTCGCACGCGCTCTTCTCGTTGCCCTTCAGGTCGTCGCACTTCTCCTTGGCGACGTCGTACTCGCCGTCGGCCTTCGCCTCGGCGACCTTGCGCTGGTTGCGCGGCGAGGGGTCCTTCTTCGCGTCGAGCTCGGCCTTGGCGACCTTCTCATTCGCCTTCGCCTGCTTCTCGCACACGTCCTTCTGGTTGCCCTTCATCGGGTCGCACTTGGCCTTGGCGGCTTTGTAATCGGCCTCGATGCGGTCTTCCTCGGCGTTCTTGACCTTGCGGTCCGTGCTGCGGTCCCCGCTCGGAGGGGCGGCCTTGGCGGCGTCCTTGGACATGGTGCTTTGCGCCTGGGCGAAGGGGGCCGCAGTCATACCTACGGCGAGCGCCAGCGCGGCGGCGATCGAACAGAGTTTGAGCGTCATGATTGGAATCCTCGTTTCAGAAAGGGAGAGCCCCGGTCCTGCAAAGCACGTGCCAGGACCGCGGCCGCTACGGTCGGCGCAGCAGCCCCGCGACCAGCGAGACCAGGAACAACACTACGAATACGACGAACAGGATCTTCGCGATTTCCGCCGCGCCGGCCGCGATGCCGGTAAAGCCGAAAACTGCGGCGATGATGGCGATGATGAAGAATGCGAGCGCCCAGCTAAGCATGGCCTGACTCCTCGGATTGTGGGGTGAAGCTGCAGGCCTATGAGCAAACAACATGCCGAAGCGCGGGCGTGGTAAACGCGCCAGCGGCGTGTAGAAACTGCGCGGGCGCCGGCGCGCCAGCGTAGAGATTCCGCTACAAGCCGTGGCGGGCACGACCCGTGCAGCAGCGCCATTGACCATGCTGCGCGAATCCTTTACTGAGAACGCCGCCGAGCCGCTGCCCGTCATGTTCTGGCGCGCGCGACCCGACATGTCGTGCGAGTTCCTGTCGCGCCAGTGGCTCGAGTTCACCGGGGCGAAGGCCGAGGACGCCCTCGGCGACGGCTGGTCGCGCAGCGTCCATCCGGAGGACCTCGTGCGCTGGCTCGACACAATGGTGGGGGCATTCGATGCTCGCGAGGCCTTCGAAATCGAGTACCGGCTGCGCCGTCGCGACGGCGAGCACCGCTGGGTGCTCGACCGGGGCCTGCCGCGTTATTCAGCCGACCGCGTGTTCGTCGGCTTCGTCGGCACCTGCATCGACATCGACGAGCGCAAGCGCGCGGAGCACGAGCTCGCGCGCTCGCTCGAGCGCGAGCGCAAGCTCCGCATCGCGACCGAGGCCTCCAGCCGGGCGAGGGACGCTTTCCTCGCGAGCGTGCTCGCCGAGCTGCAATCGCCGGTGCGGGCGGTCGCGACCTGGGCCGCTCATCTGCGCGCCGAGGGCGCCGCGGCGAGCGGGCCGGCGCTCGACGCGATAGAGCACAACGCGCTCGCGCAGGACCGGATCATCTCCAGCCTGCTCGAGCTCTCGCGCGTCGCCGCGGGCCAGCCGGCGCGCGAGCGAGGATCGAACGGCGCGGCGCTCCTTACCGGCGTGCGGGTGCTCATCGTCGACGACGATCCGGCGGCGCGCCAGAGCATGACCCACGTGCTCGACATCGCCGGCGCCCAGACCCAGTCCGCCGCGAGCAGCTCCGAAGCGCTCGATGCGCTCGGCGCGTTCCGGCCGGACGTGCTCCTTTCGGACGTGCACATGCACGGCGGGGAGGGCTATTTTCTGATCCGCGCGCTGCGTGCGCTGCCGGCCGAGCGCGGCGGCTGCCTGCGCGCCGCAGCGCTGACCGCGCGCGGCGAAGCGGGAGACGGCGTGCGCGCGGTCGCCGCGGGCTACGACGCGCAGCTCGACAAGCCGGTCGAGCCCGTCATGCTGCTCGCGACCGTCGCGCGGCTGGCGCAGCCTGCCGGCATGTAAGAACCGCCCCTGTAGGGCAGAAAGTGCAGGTGGCACGCGGATTGCAATCGCTTCGGTGCTGTTCTCTCCAACCGTGACGGAGCACATCGAAATGAATTGGGACCGCATCGAAGGCAACTGGAAGCAGCTGAAGGGCAAGGTGAAGGAGAAGTGGGGCAAGCTCACCGACGACGAGTTCGACCAGATGGCCGGCAAGCGCGACCAGCTCGTCGGCAAGATCCAGGAGCGCTACGGCATCACCAAGGACGAGGCGGAGCGCCAGGTGAACGACTGGGAAAACAACCAGCGGATGTAAGGTACCGATCCCATGGAACTTTCAAGGCGCAGGCTGCTTGCCGCAGGATTCGCCGCGGCGGCCTTTGCCGGGCTCGGCGCGTGCGCGTCCTCGGAGGACCGCAACAATAGCCGCAGCGCCGGCGAGTTCACCGACGACGCGGCGGTCACCGCCAAGGTGAAGAGCGCGATCGCGACCGACGCCGGGGCAAGGACCGCCTCGGCGGTCAACGTCGAGACCTATCGCGGGGTGGTCCAGCTCACCGGCTTCGTGGACTCGGAAGACCAGGTGACTCGCGCCGTGTCGGCGGCGAAGAAGGTGCAGGGCGTCCGCTCGGTCAAGAACGACATCCGGCTGAAGCGGTAAAGGTGCCGGGCCGCTTCGCCGTCGGGGCAGTCTTCGCGGCGCTGCTGGCCCTTTCGGGATGCGCTCTGGCGCCGCCGAACTCGGGTTCGGCGGCGCAGCGCGCCCCTCCCGAGAATCCGTTCGTCGGCGGCAACCAGGCGCGCCTGCTGGTGGACGGCCCGCGCACGCACCGGGCGATGTTCGAAGCGATGGCCGCCGCCCGCGACCACATCAACATCCACACTTACATCCTCGACGGCGGCGAGATCGGCCAGAAGCTTGCGGCGCTGCTCGCGGCGAAAGTGAAGAGCGGCGTCAAGGTGCATGTCATGTACGACAGCGTCGGCTCGATCGGCACCCCGAAAGCGTACTTCCAGGGGCTGCGCGATGCCGGCGTCGCGGTCTGCGAGTTCAACCCGGTCCAGCAGGTCGAGACCGTGAACCACCGCAACCACCGCAAGATCACGGTGGTCGACGGCAAGGTCGCGTTCACCGGCGGCATCAACATCAGCGAGACCTATGCGTCGTCGTCGCGCCGCGCGCGGGCGAGCCAGGACCAGGAGCAGGACAAGAGGAACGGCTGGCGCGATACCCAGGTCCGGGTCGAAGGGCCGGTGGTCGCGCAGTTCCAGCGCACCTTCCTCGACGACTGGGCGCTCCAGGACTGCGGGCCGTGGCAAGACGCGCGCTTTTTCCCGCCGCCCGAGGTGCGCGGCAGCATCGTGGCGCGGGTCGTGCGCAGCGACCCGGACCTCGGCGAGAGCGAGATGTATACCGAGCTCCTCGGCAGGATCGGCCGTGCGCGCAGCCGGGTCTGGCTCACGTTCGGCTATTTCGTGCCCGATCCCCGGACCAAGCAGGTGCTGATCGACGCCGCGCGCCGCGGCGTAGACGTCGAGATCGTGCTGCCCGGCTTCAGCGATTTCTGGGCGCCGGTGTACGCCGGGCGCTCGAATTACGCCGAGCTGCTCGATGCGGGCGTGCGCATCTTCGAATGGCACGAGGCACTGATGCACGCCAAGACCGCGGTGATCGACGGAGTCTGGTCGAGCGTCGGCTCGACCAATCTGGACTGGAGGAGCTTCGTGCACAACTACGAGGCCGATCTCATCCTGCACGACGCGGGCTTTGCGCGCGAGCTCGAGCGGCGCTTCGAGCTCGACGTGGCGGCAGCGGTTCCGGTCGACCCCAAGGCGTGGGCGCACCGCCCGGCCGAGGAGCGCTTCAAGGAATGGCTCGCGCGCCAATGGGAATATCTGCTCTAGGTGCAAGGGTTTTGCCGGCGCGGAACTTGCGAGCCTCCGCATATCGCTTCAAGGAGATGCCATGAGCACAGCGACGGCAAAGGCCGTGCAGGCCCTACATTTCGAACTGCCTCCGCTTCCGTATCCAGAGGACGCGCTCGCGCCGGTGATCTCGGCCGAGACGCTCGCGCTTCACCACGGCAAGCATCATCGCAAGTACGTCGACACCATGAACCAGCTCCTGCAGAAGGAGCCGGTGCGGGGCAAGACGCTCGAGGACGTGGTGCGAGCCTCCAAGGGCAAGCTCTTCAACAACGCGGCGCAGGCCTGGAACCACGCGTTCTACTGGAGCTCGCTGTCGCCGAAGAAACTGCGGCCCTCGGCGGCGCTCGCCCGGCGCATCGACTCGGATCTCGGCAGCTACGAGCGCTTTACCGATCAGTTCGCCCAGGCTGCGGCCGACCAGTTCGGCAGCGGCTGGGCCTGGCTGGTCGAGGACGGCGGCAAGCTCGCCATCCTGACGACGTCCAATGCGGATACGCCGATGGCGCACGGCAAGCGCTGCCTGCTCGCGATCGACGTCTGGGAGCACGCCTACTACGTGGATTACCAAAACCAGCGCGAGCGCTACCTCTCGGGCGTGATCGGCGAGCGGCTCAACTGGGAGTTCGCCGAGCGCAACCTGGGTCTTTGAAAACCTAAGGCGTCATTAGAGGCGCGCGGGGGTCGAAGTCCTTCCAGCCGTTGCGCCAGGTGCCGTCTGCGCGGCCGACGTCGCGCGCGCGGAACTCGCGCAGGATCCTGAGCGCGGCAGCATCGGTTCCCGGGCGGTCTGCCCTGACCGCCACGAGGCGTCCGCCCTTGGGCTCGTCCGGATGCTCCACCGAGGCCTCGCCCGGACGGGCGCCGCGCACCTTGCGCATCGTACCGACGAAGGAACCGAGATACGCGCCGACCCCGGCGGCGAAAAGCACTGCCACCGCGCCGTAGCGGCTGTCGACCGCGAGTCCGGCGAGCGCCCCCAGCACGGCGCCGACGAGCGCCCCGACGACCGCGCCGAAGCCCGCGAAGCGCGACCCGGCGCTCGCGTGCGGCGCGTCGCCGCCGAGCGGCGTCATAGCGTTCTGCCCCGCGGGTGCGACGTAGAACGAATCGATCTCGTCGCCCGCGAAGCCTTCGCGGCGCAGTGCCTCGATCGCGCCGTCCGCGTCGACCGTGGCGTCGAACCTTCCCGCGATGATCCGGGACATCGGCGCTATCGCCTCATGTCCGCGCGGCGCACGTCGACGCTGGGCAGCCGCATCAAGGCGCGGTACTTGGTGATCGTGCGGCGCGCAACCCGCAATCCCTGCTGGGCGAGCAGCCGCGCGAGCTCGGCATCCGAGAGCGGCGCGCGCGGATCCTCCGCGGCGATGAGCTCCCTCATGACCGCGCGCACCGCGGTCGCCGAGGCGGCGCCGCCGCTCTCCGTGGCGAGGCGCCGCGAGAAGAAGTGCTTGAACTCGAACAGGCCGCGCGGCGTCGCCATGTACTTGCTGTTGGTCACGCGGCAAACGGTCGACTCGTGCAGCCCGAGCTCGCCCGCGATCAGCTTGAGCGTGAGCGGCTTCATCGCCACTTCGCCGTACTCGAAGAAGCCGCGCTGGCGGGCGACGATCGCGTCGGCTACGCGCTGGATGGTGGCGAAGCGCTGCTCGATGGAGCGCAGCAGCCAGCGCGCCTCCTGCAGCTGCCGCGACAGCGACTGGCTCGAGCCGCGGCCCTGCAGCGCCTCGGCGTAGGCGCGGTTCAGCCGCACCCTGGGCAGCGACGCGGGGTTGATGCTGGCGACCCAGCGCTCGCGCACCTTCCTCACCACCACGTCGGGGACGACGTAGCGCGCCTCGGGCGAGCCGAAGCGATGGCCCGGCTTCGGATCGAGCGTGCGGATGAGCCCGCGCGCGGTGTGCAGCGTGTTCTCGTCGCACGCCACCGCATGCTGAAGCCGCGCCCACTCCCGGTTGCCGAGGAGCTGCAGGTGGCGGCCGCGCACGATGTCGAGCGCGCAGGCGCGTCCCGGCGTGGCCTCGTCCAGGGTCAGGAGCTGCAACTCGAGGCATTCCTCGAGATTCCGCGCCGCCACGCCGGCAGGGTCGAGGCTCTGCACCAGGCGCAGCGCGGCGAGAAAATCCTCCGCACGTACGTCGTGCTCGGCCGGCACGAGCGCCGCGAGCTCGTCGAACGAGAGCTTGAAATAGCCGTCGTCGTCGAGGCTGTCGACCACCATGTGAGCAAGCGCCCGATCGCGGCTTCCCATGGGCGAGATCATGAGCTGCTCGCGCAGGTGCTCGCGCAGCGTCGGCTGCACCTCGGAAGCGCCCGACCATTCTTCGTGGTCGCGCTCGGCGCTGCTGCCGGCGGTCGACGCTTCCTGTGGCACCACCACGTCTTCGATGGTGCTCGGCGAGCTCTCGCGCGGCGTCGTCGGCTGCGCGTCTGCGGTCTCCTCGAGAAACGGGTTGGACGAGAGCGCCTGATCCATCTCCTGGGCGAACTCGAGCGCCGACATCTGGAGCAGGCGCAGCGCCTGCTGGACCTGCGGCGTAAGGGTCAGGTGTTGTCGCAACCGAAGGGCGATCGCTGGGCCCATGAGTGTCCTTTCAGCCCTGCAGTCTGCAAGGCCCATGCCAACGGCCGCGCGCCGACAGGTCCAGCCCAAACGCCTGTAAATGTTTCAGTTTCTGTAGCAATTACCGGGCGCGCGCCGCTCGGGCGCAGGCTTTGCTGCGGCTCACGCGCCATGGCGGAGAGACTCCAGCGGTATCGCGAGATGCGCGATTTTTCGGCCACGCCGGAGCCGCGCGGAGCAGCCAGTAGTTCAGCGCGGAAAAGGCTGCGCTATTACATCCAGCGCCATGCCGCGACGCGGCTGCATTACGACTTCCGCCTGGAGCTCGACGGCGTGCTGAAGAGCTGGGCCGTGCCGAAGGGCCCGAGCCTCGATCCGCACGACAAGCGCCTCGCGGTGCAGACCGAGGACCATCCGCTCGAGTACGGCGAGTTCGAAGGCGTCATCCCGGAGAAGCAGTACGGCGCGGGCGAGGTGCTGCTCTGGGACCGCGGTGCGTGGACGCCCGAGGACGACGACCCCGCGCAGGCGCTGCGCAAAGGGCGGCTGCATTTCAGGCTCGACGGCGAGAAGCTGCATGGCCGCTGGATCCTGACCCGGACGCGGGGCGCCGAGGACAAGCCGCAATGGCTGCTCATCAAGCGCAACGACGAGGACGCGGCGCCCGGCGCGGACATCACGCGCGAGCGGCCCGAGAGCGTGAAGCGCGCGCCGAAAAGGGCGGCGCGCGCTTCGCGGGCGGAGCTGCCGCAATTCGTCGCGCCGATGCTCGCCACGCTCGTCGCCGAGCCGCTGCCATCGACGAAGCGCGCCGGCGAATGGGTGTACGAGGTCAAGCACGACGGCTACCGCCTGCTCGCGCGCTTCGATCCCGGCGGCGCGCTGAGTCTATTCACCCGTTCGGGCAACGACTGGACCGCGAAGCTGCCGCACATCGCCGCGGCGCTCGCCGCGCTGCGCCTGAGAAACAGCTGGCTCGACGGCGAGATCGTCGTGCCCGGCCCCGATGGACGCTCGGACTTCCAGGCCTTGCAGAACGCGTTCGACGCCGGTCGCGACACCGAGATCGCATATTTCGCCTTCGATGCGCCCTTCCTTGCCGGGCAGGACCTGCGTCGCCTGGCGTTGAGCGAGCGCAAGAAGCGCCTGCGCAGGTCGTTCAAGGACACCGAATCGGTCCGCTTCAGCGCCGACCTGAAAGGGAGCGCGCGCGAGGTGCTCGAGCACGCCTGCAAGCTCGGCCTCGAGGGCCTCATCGGCAAGGAGGCCGGATCGGTCTACGTCTCCGGACGCTCGAAGAGCTGGATCAAGCTCAAGTGCCGGCAGCGGCAGGATTTCGTGATCGGCGGGTACAGCGCCCCGCGCGGCTCGCGCAACGGCTTCGGTGCGCTGCTCGTCGGCCTGTACGATCAGCAGGGCAAGCTCCATTTCACCGGCAAAGTCGGAACCGGCTTCGACGAGAACCTGCTGCGCACGCTGACGCGCCGTCTCGCCGCGCTCAAGCGGCCGGAGTCTGCGTTCGTCGATCCACCGAAGGAAAAGGGTGTGCAGTGGGTGCGGCCGTCGCTCGTGGCCGAGGTCGCCTACGCGGAGCGCACGAAGGACGGCATCCTGCGCCAGGCCTCGTTCATGGGCTTGCGCGAAGACCTGCCGGCGAAGAACGTTCACGAGGAGCGCGCCGTCTCTCCTGCCACGAAGGCAAAGGAAATCAGGAAAAAAGAGGCTGGGTCCAAAGACGTTCTAGGAGTGAAAATCTCGCATCCCGACCGCGTGATCTGGCCCGAGCTCGGCATCAAGAAGATCGACCTGGCGCGCTACGTCGAGGAAGTCGGCGAGTGGCTGCTGCCGCACGTGAAGAACCGGCCGCTGTCGCTCGTGCGCTGTCCCGACGGCGTCGCCGGGGAATGCTTCTACCAGCGCCATCTCACGATGGCGGCGAGGCCCGGCAGCCTGCAAAGCGTGAAGCGCGAGCGCACGGGCAAGGGCGCGTACATCTACGCCGCCTCGCTCGACGCCGTCGTGAGCGCGGTCCAGAACGGCGCGGTCGAGCTCCATACCTGGGGCGCGACGGTACCCGACATCAAGCACCCCGACCGCATCACCATGGATCTCGATCCGGACGAGGCTCTGCCGTGGAAGCTGCTGGTCGAGGGAACGCTGCTCACGAAGACCTTGCTCGACGGCCTGGGGCTGAAGAGCTTCCTGAAGACCACAGGCGGAAAGGGCCTGCATGTCGTGGCCCCGATCAAGCCGGAGCTCGGGTGGGACGCGGTGAAGGCCTTCACCGCGGGCATCGCGCAGATGCTGGTGAAGGCGCGCCCAGATCTCTTCACCGCCAAGATCGCCAAGGCGCGCCGGCCGGACAAGATCTTCGCCGACTACCTGCGCAATTCGGAAACCGCGAGCGCGGTAGCGGCGTACGCGCCGCGTGCGCGGCCGGGAGCCGGCGTTTCGGTGCCGCTCGCCTGGGACGAGCTCGATCCGAAGGACGACCTCCGCGCCCGGTTCAACGTGCTCAACGTCCCGAAGCGGCTCGCACGGTTGAAGGACCCCTGGGTCGCATACGGGAGAACGCGCCAAGCCATCACGGTAAGGATGAGGAAGGCGCTGTCGGCCTGAAGTGACATTCCGAAGGGCGTACGGCGGCGCCCGCGCTTCACACAGTTAGAGCCGAACGGAATCTTTACGCTGGACCCTCATGCACTTACGTTAGCCGTGTGACGAACGTGGAAATTTTTACTCACGCTGGTACGCATGTTGCGTCCGGTTTTAGCGTCGCGCCGCGGCGCGCGGCCCCGGCAGCAAGCACACCTCTTCGGTAACTCTTACGAGCGCGATGCCCCATCTTCTTCTTGTAGACGACGACCCCGAAGCCATCGAGTGGCTTTCCGAGCTGGCGAAGGCCGAAGGCTTCAGCGTGGCGACCGCCGACAGCCTGCGCGCGGCGCGCATCCACATGTCGCGCCTGCAGCCCGACATCATGCTCACCGACCTGCAGCTTCCCGACGGCAAGGGCATCGACCTGGTCGCGGATCTCGAGACACGCGCCTCGACCGAGGTGGTGATGATCACCGGCCATGCGAGCGTCGAGAGCGCCGTGGAGGCGCTGCGCCTGGGCGCGACCGACTATCTGGTGAAACCGGTCGACGTGGAGCGGCTGAAGGCGATCCTGCGGCGCGTGCCGAAGACCGGCGAGCTGCGCGCCGAGATCGGCGAGCTGCGCGACGAGTTGCGCAGGCTGGGGCGCTTCGGGACCATCCTCGGCAGCTCGCAGCCGATGCAGAAGCTCTACGACCAGCTCGGGCGCGTGGCCCCGACCTCGGCGACGGTGTTGCTGATGGGCGAGAGCGGCACCGGCAAGGAGCTCGCCGCGCAGACGATCCACGATCTCTCGCGGCGCAAGCGCGCCCCGTTCCTGCCGTTGAATTGCGGCGCCGTATCGCCGCAGCTCATCGAGAGCGAGCTGTTCGGCCACGAGAAGGGCAGCTTCACCGGCGCCGACCGCCAGCACAAGGGCTACTTCGAGCGCGCGCACGGCGGCAGCCTGTTCCTGGACGAGATCACCGAGATGCCGCAGGAGCTGCAGGTCAAGCTGCTGCGCGTGCTGGAAACCGGGCAGTTCATGCGCGTGGGCACCACCACGCCGATCAGCGCCGACGTACGCCTCATTGCCGCCACCAACCGCAATCCCGAGCACGCGGTGACGGAAGGGAAGCTCCGCGAGGACCTTTACCATCGGCTGAACGTCTTCCCCATCGCGCTGCCGCCGTTGCGCGAGCGCGGCAACGACATCGAGCTCCTCGCGCAGCATTTCCTCGATCTGCTGAACAAGCAGGAAAGCAGCGGCAAGTCGTTCGCCCCGGCGACGCTCGCGGCGCTGTACGCGCACGGCTGGCCGGGCAACGTGCGCGAGCTGAAGAACTACGTGCAGCGCGCCTACATCCTCGCCGACGAGGTGATCGAGGCGAACCTGGCGCCCGCGACCGTGACCGCGCCGGATTCCGCGTCGCTCCTCACGGTGCGCGTGGGCAGCACGCTGGAGGAGGTGAGCCGGCGGCTGATCGAGGCGACGCTGGCCGAGTGCGGCTCCAAGCGCAAGGCCGCCGACATGCTCGGCATCAGCCTGAAGACGCTCTACAACAGGCTGGCTGCGTACAAGGCGAACGAGCCCGCGGGCGAGGACGACGACACCCCGCCGAAACCTGCGTCCAGCGAGGGCCACCGGCGCGCGGCATAGAGGTTGCTTGCTTCTGGCCGAGCCCACACCGGAGACCACACATGGCCACGAGCACGACCAGCACCAGCGGAGCCCAGAAGCAGATCGACCGCCTCGCCGACAGCGCGCACGGCGCGATCGACCGCGCGAGCGAGATGGCCGAACGTGTCGGCGACAAGACCGACGAGCTATGGGGCATGAAGGACGACTACGTCGAGAGCGCGCGCGACTACGTGAAGCAGAATCCGCTGATGGCGCTCGGCCTCGCGCTTGCCGCGGGCTATCTCTTCGGCAAGATCTGGCGCTGAAGGCGTGGCAGTCGTATTTCCACCGCACGGCGCGGGCCCGCAGCGGCTGCGCGAGCCGGGGCTGGGGGAGCTCGCCGGGCGCCTGATCGGCGATGTCCGGCAGCTCGCCTCCGACTTTGCGCAGCTCGCCGTGCTCGACGCGCGGCGTGCGGGGGTCCGACTCGCGATGCTGCTTTCGGCGGGGCTGCTCATCGCGATTCTCGTGATCACGGCGTGGATGGGGTTCGTCGCCGCGGGAATCGTCTGGTTGTTCGACCAGGGCGTCTCCTGGCCGGCGGCGATCGCGATCGCCGCCGTCATCAATATCGCCGCCGCCGCGGCCCTCGCATGGTGGGCGCGACACCTGGTGTCCGAAATGCCCTTCACCGCGCTGCTGCGCCAGCTTCGCGGCGACCCGCCCGGGAATCCCGGCGAATGAAAAGCATCGACGCCGAGATTCTCGAGGTCGAGCGCCGGCTGCACGTGCGCGAGGCCGCGATTCGCAGCGAAAGCCGCGAGCTCAGGCAGCGCGGCGCGCGCGCGCTCATGTCTCCCGTCACCATCGTGGGCGCGCTCGCGCTCGGCTTCGTGGTCGCGGGGGCTGCCGCCCGGCGCCGGGCGCGGGAGCCCTTGAAGTACCGGGACAGAAGAAGGCAGCCGAAGGAGCAGACGAAGGGCCTGGCGCTCGGCGGGCTCGCGATGACCGCGGCGACCTGGGTCATCAGAAACCAGTTCGGCGGTCCGGCCGGCCTCGCGCAGTTCCTGATCTCGAAGGTTCGCAAACATCAAGACCGCGGTCAGCTCTTCAAGGTAAGGCCAGGAGCTTGACTGCGTCGGTCGGCGGCGACAGCCGCCCGGCCCACGTTCCCCGGTAGAATCGCTCCCAAGGGGGAGCTATCTTCATGCCGAGGCAATGCGTCCCCTCGCAACGCTATCCCCCCTGCTAGGCAAACTCAGTCGCGCTGCGCAGCTCGCCTACGGCCTCGCCGCGCTCATTGCGACCGCTGCGATCTGGGGCTGGGCGCTCGAGGTGCCGCGGCTGCGCGACCTCGGCGCCGACTTCGCGCCGATGACCCCGGGCGAGGCGCTCGCCTTCCTCCTGCTTGCCTCGAGCTTCTACGCCTCGCACCGCGACGACTATCGCAGCCGCCGCGCCGCCTATAGCGCGGCCGCGGTAGCGGGAGCGATCGGCCTGTTCGGTCTGGTCGAGGCGCTGAGCGGAGAGCCGCTCGGCATGAGCTTCGGCGTGGCTGCGATGTCGTCGGCGACCTGCATCATGGTGCTCGCGCTGGCGCTGGTCACGCCGCTCGCGCGCGATTTCAAGATATTCGGTGCCTCGGCGAACGGCATCGCCGCTGGCGCCATCGGCGCAGTCGCGTTTTTCGCGCTGCTCGGCGCGAGCCTGCGCGTGCTGCGCTTCGACATCGGCGCGCCGCTGCTCGCGCTGTCCGCGCCCGGCGCGGTCGCCGCCCTGCTCGCGGCGTTCGCGCTCGCCATGGGCCGCCCCACGCCGTGGCTGATCGACACCCTCTCGAGCAAGCGCACTGGCGCGGTGGTCACGCGCTGGCTGCTGCCGGCCGCGTTCTTCGTGCCGATGACGATCGGTTGGATCCGCCTGCTCGCCGAGCGCGAGGGCCTGTTCGGCGAGGCCTTCGGCATGTCGCTCTTCACCTTCATCATCATCGGCACGTTCAGCGCGCTGGTGCTGTGGGTGGCACACACGCTCGACCGCATCGCCGCGCAGCGTGCGCAGGCCGAGGTGCACGCCGACGAGCAGCGCGAGTGGCTGCAGGTGACCCTCGCGAGCATCGGCGACGGGGTGATCGCGACCGACGGCGGCGGGAGGGTGCGCTTCCTCAACGCGGCCGCCCAGCGGCTCACCGGCTGGCGCGCCGACGAGGCCGCCGGCCGGCCGGTGGACGAGCTCCTGTCGCTCTTCGACGAGCGCGACGGCAGGACGGTCGAGAGCCCCCTGCAGACGGCGCTGCGCCGGCGCACCGCTGCGGCGGCCGGCGGCGAGCCGGCGCTGCGCGCGCGCGATGGCTCGGTGCATCCCGTGGACGTGAATGCAGCGCCGATCATCGACTCGGCCTCGGGCCTGGCCGGCGCAGTGATAGTGCTGCGGGAGGCGGCGGTGCAGCGCCAGGCGGAACGGGCGATGCGGGAGGCTTATACGGAACTGGATCAAAGAGTCATCAGAAGGACCGCCGCGCTCGAGCGCGCGAGCGCCGCTCTGAGGGAGCGGAACGCGCTGCTGAACGCCATCACGACGAGCACCCCCGACCTGATCTTCGCCAAGGACCGTCAGGGACGAACCCTGATGGCCAACCCGGCGTGGGTGAGGGCGATCGGGAAGGTCGAGCACGACGTGGTCGCCCTCGACGAGAAGGAGCGCCTGGTGCTCGATTCCGGCGAGGCGATGATCATCGAGGAATCGGTCAACCAGAGGACCTACCTCACCACCAAGGCGCCGCTGCGCGACGAGCAGAGCCGGATCATCGGCCTGATCGGCGTCGCCACCGACATCACCGAGAGGAAGCGCGGCCAGCAGGAGCTGGAAAAGCTGGTCGTGGCCGAGCAGCGGCTGCGCGCCGAGGCCGAGCGCGCGAACCGCGCCAAGGACGAGTTCCTAGCCATCGTGTCCCACGAGCTGCGCTCGCCGCTCAACGCGCTGCGCGGCTGGAGCCACCTCCTCGCTACGACCCGCCCTCTTGAAGCATCCCTCGTGGAGAGGGCTGCGAAAGCCATCAAGCGCAACGTCGACCACCAGACGCGCCTAATCGACGACCTGCTCGACACGTCGCGCATCGTCAGCGGCAAGCTCAACATCGAGCGGCGGGTGGTCAACCTGGCCGAGATCGTGAACGCGGCGCTCGAGGCGACGCGTCCCGGCGCCGCGGCGAAGGAAATCACGCTGCGCTTCGTCGCCGGCGACGCGGTCATGGTCGTGGGCGACGCGGGGCGGCTGCAGCAGCTCGCGTCCAACCTGATCTCGAACGCGGTCAAGTTCACTCCCGAGCGCGGGCTCGTCCAGGTGTCGCTCCTGAAGAACGGCGAGCGCGTGCAGCTGGTGGTGAGAGACAACGGCCTGGGCATCGCACCGGAGTTCCTGCCGCACGTCTTCGACCGGTTCACCCAGGCCGACACCACCTCGGCCCGGCGCGCGGGCGGCCTGGGAATCGGCCTGGCGCTCGTGCGCCACATATCGCTGCTCCACGGCGGCCAGGTGCGCGCCGACAGCCCGGGCCTCGGCAAGGGCGCGACCTTCACGGTGGACCTGCCCGCGGCGCCGCTTGCGGCGGCGCTCGCTGCAATCGGCGCCCCGAGCCCCGATCAACGCCGCCGCGCGATGGAGAACGCGCTGCCCGAGGTACGTGTGTGGATCGCCGACGACGATCCCGACGCGCACGAGGTGGTCGCGCTGACGCTCAAGCAAACGGGCGCGGAGGTGCAGAGCTTCGGCTCGGGCGTCCAGCTCGTCGACGCGTTCGAGAACGCGCTCGCAAAGGCACCGCCCGACGTGCTGCTGCTCGACCTCGCCATGCCGGAGCAGGACGGCTTCGAGACCCTGCGCCGCGCGCGCTCGCTCGAGCTCGCGGCCGGGATCGACCAGCCGATTCCGGCCATCGCGCTGACCGCGTTCACGCAGGTGGAGCGCGAACGGCTGCGCGCCGCCGGCTTCACCGACCGGGTCGACAAGCCGGTCGACGCGGACAAGCTGATCGCGGCGATCCGTACCGCGCTTAAGGATCGACAACCCGCGAGGACGGGAACACATTAAGTCCACACGCCGTTGGTCCGGCCGCGTGACTCGCGAAAGCCGCGCGCTGAGCCTCGAGCCGAAGGTGTTCTCGGGCCGCAGCGCGCGCTCGGTCGCCGCCTCGCTCAAGCGCTCGGCCGAGCGCAGCCGCGCCCGCAAGAGCGCTCCCTTCCGCTCGGCGATGTCGATGCTGAACTTCTAGAGCTGAGAAAGCTCTATGGAAGGAAACCCGCTAGGGCTGCATTCCGAGCGGCGGGCAGACCTCCTCGAGCGGCCGGCGCTCGGCGTCGACGCCGAGCTTCCACGCAACCCACGCCGCCACGCACATGAGGGCCCCGGCAAGCGCGTAGGCGGCGAAGAGGCCGCCGCGGCTGCCGTCCTCGATCATCGCGCCGTAGAGCGGCGGTCCGACGAAGCCGCCGAGGGCGGTGCCGAGCGCATAGAAGAGCGAGATCGAGATCGCCCGCATCTCGAGCGGAAACACCTCGCTCACGGTAAGGTAGGCCGAGCTCGCCGCGGCCGAGGCGACGAAGAAGATCACCGACCAGCAGAGCGTCTGCCCGGTCGCGGACAGCGAGCCGCGGTAGAACGCGTACGCCGTTGCGATCAACAGGATCCCGGAAACGGAATAGGTGATCGCGATCATCGCGCGGCGCCCGACGGCGTCGAACAGGCGCCCGAGAATCAGCGGCCCGAGGAAGTTGCCGACGGCAAAGGGGAAGATGTAATAGCCCACGCGCTCCTCGGAGATGCCGTAGAAGCGCGTCAGCATCAACGCGTAGGTGAAGAAGATGGCGTTGTAGAAGAACGCCTGCGAGGCCATGAGGGTGAGGCCGAGGACCGCGCGGCGCCGGTGGCGCACCAACAGCACGTGGATTACTTCGCGCCAGGAGACGGTGCGCAGCGCACGCATCGACAGGCTCTTGTGCCCGGTGGTGTCGGAAACGCCCACCTGCCGCTCTATGCTCCGAATGACCTCCTCGGCCTCCTCGACGCGCCCGTGCGTCAGCAGCCAGCGTGGACTCTCGGGGACGTGGCGCCGCACCAGCAGGATCGCGAAGCTCAGGATTGCACCGAGGCCGAAGGCGATCCGCCAGCCCCATGAGGGGCCGATGAAGCCGGGATGGAGCAGGATGATGCTCAACCCCGCGCCCAGCGCCGCGCCGATCCAGAACGTGCCGTTGATCGCGAGGTCGACGGTGCCGCGCAGCCGCGCCGGGATGAGCTCGTCGATCGCCGAGTTGATCGCCGCGTATTCCCCGCCGATGCCGAAGCCGGTGAAGAACCGGCAGACCGCGAAGGTAAGGATGTCCCACGAGAATGCGGTCGCCACCGTGGCGATGAGGTAGACGATCAGCGTGGCGAGAAACATCTGCTTGCGCCCGAGGCGGTCGGCGAGCCGGCCGAAGACCAGCGCTCCGAGCACCGCTCCGGCGATGTAGGCGGAGGCGGCCCAGCCGATCTCGCCCGCCGTGAGCCCGAGAGTGTCGGGACGTTGCAACGCGGGGCCGAGCGAGCCGACCACCGTGACCTCCAGGCCGTCGAGCAGCCAGCTCACGCCGAGCGCGATGACCACGCGCCAGTGCCAGCCGGACCAGGGGAGGCGGTCGAGGCGCGCGGGGATGTCGCTGCGGATCTCGCTCATTCGGAGTCAAGCGCAGGCAAGGCCCGGGCCATGGGCCGCTCGGAGCGGGTATAGTCCGGCCGACAAGGAGGCAATCCATGAAGCTCTACATGCATCCGGTCTCGATGACCAGCCGTCCGGTTCGGCTGTTCATCTCCGAGCACAACATCCCGGTCGAGGAAGTAACCGTCGACCTGATGAAGGGTGACCACTACAAGCCGCCCTTCACCACCATCAATCCCAACCGACAGGTGCCGGTGCTGGAAGACGAGGGCTTCCGCCTGACCGAATCCTCGGCGATCCTGAAGTACCTCGCAGACAAAGTGAGCTCGCCCGCCTATCCGAAGGACCTCAAGCAGCGCGCCAAAGTCAACGAGATGATGGACTGGCTGAACACCCAGTTCTACCGCGAGTACGGCTACGGCTTCATCTACCCGCAGATCTTCCCCAACAACAAGCGCCCGACCGACGCGGCGCAGCAGGCCTGCCTGGAGTGGTCCAAGGAGAAGGCGCAGAACTGGCTCAAGCTCCTCGACCAGCACTGGCTCGGGCCGCGCGCCAACTACCTCTGCGGCGACAAGATCACCATCGCCGACTACCTGGGCGTGGGCTTCGTCTCCCTGGGCGAGATCATCCGCATGGACTTCGCCGCCTATCCGAACGTGAAGCGCTGGCTCGACAACATGAAGCGGCTGAGAAGCTGGGGCAAGGTGAACGGGTGTTCTACGGCTTCCGCGACATGGTCAAAGACCAGCAGTTCGCCGTGCTGTGATCAAGGGCCTGCACCACAACGCCTACCGCTGCCGCGACTCCGAGGAGACGCGCAGGTTCTACGAGGACTTCCTCGGCCTGCCGCTCTCGCACACGCTCTGGATCAAGGAGTCGAAGAGCGGCCGGCGCACCGATACGCTGCACACCTTCTACCGCATGGACGACGGTTCTTGCCTCGCGTTCTTCGAGGCGCCCGACATGCCGTTCGAGTTCAAGGCGCAGCACGACTACGACCTGCACATCGCGCTCGAGGTGCAGCACGCCGATCTCATGGCGATGTTCGAGAAGGGCAAGCGCGCGGGCATCGAGACGCGCGGCATCTCGGACCACGGCTTCATCGACTCGATCTACTTCCGCGACCCCAACGGCTACGTGATCGAACTCACCGCGAAGCGCGAGGACCACGAGCGTGCGATGGACCCGGAGTTGAACCGCGCCCGGCGCACGCTCGAGGACTGGCGGAAACGGAACGTGTAGCTAGCGCGTCTGAACCGTTCCGGCGCGCTGCTGGTACTGCTGGTAGGCCGGCAAAGCGACCGCCGCGACGATTCCGAGCACGAAGACCGCCGGCACGATCCACAGGGCGACGGTGACGCCCGTGGAATTGGGCGGTGTCTTGGCGCCGAACCTGTTGGGGCCGTCGGTCCCGGGAACGAACCAGAAGAGCAGGGCCGCCAACGGGACGAACAGGAGCAGCGAGAACCAGCCCGACATGTTGAAGTCATGGCTGCGCTGGATCGTCAGCATGATCGACATGACGAAGGAGGCGATGTAGGCGACCGCCAGCAGCGCCATCCCAAGCCCCGGGGATAGCGACATCAGGGCCATGGCCGGGACCACCAACACCAACGAGACCAGGATGCTATAGACGATGTAGCGCGCGCGGCCGATGCGTCCGGAAACGGCGAACAGCTTGACGGGCTGGAACTCCTCCCGGTCGCCGACCTTGGCGCGCGGCGCGCCGTACGGGTTTTGCATGACGTTTTGCTGTGCCATTTGTTCCCCCTTTTATCGGTGTTATGAGGCTTCAGCGCTCCCTATAATACGCGCGCCCCTCGCGGCGAGCCTGCCTTGAAATTCTGCTTTTTCCATTTAATGCCGTTCACCGGCGTGAAGGAAATCACGCCGGAATGGCCGACGCCGAACCGGATGTTCGATTCCGCACGCGCGCACGAGCTCTACCGGGACTACGTCGAGACGATGGTGTACGCCGAGCGCTGCGGCTTCGACTGGGTCGGCTGCAACGAGCACCACTTCAGCCCGTATGGGCTGATGGCGAACTGCAACCTGATCGGCGGCGCGCTGGTGTACCCGACGAAGAACATCCGCATCGCGATGATGGGCAACCTCGTGCCGCTCAACAACCCGGTGCGCGTGGCCGAGGAGTACGCGATGCTCGACTGCATGAGCGGGGGCCGACTTGTCGCCGGGCTGATGCGCGGCATCCCGCACGAGTACATCGCCTACAACATCCCGCCCGACGCGTCGTGGTCGCGCCAGCGCGAGGCGATCGCGCTCATCCTCAAGGCGTGGACCGAGCCCGAGCCGTTCGGCTGGGAGGGCGAGCATTTCCAGTTCCGCCAGGTCTCGATCTGGCCGCGGCCGCTGCAGAAGCCGCACCCGCCGCTCGTGATTTCGGCGAGCAGCCTGGAGTCGGCGCGCTTCGCCGGCGAGATGCGCGCCACCATGGGCATGGTGCTCATCTCCGACCTGGGGCTCGCCAAGGAATGCATCCAGGTCTACCGCGAGGCTGCGCGCGCGAGCGGCTGGGAGCCGACGCCCGAGCACATCCTGATCGGCATGCACACTGTCATCGCCGATTCCGACGACGAGGCCAAGGCCGCGCTCAGGGAAGCGCGCAAGTACTTCGACGGCGTGCTGATGGGAGGCATGCGCACCGCAGGGCGCCTGGTGCTGCAAAAGACCCGCTACTACCAGGACGAGGCCAACCGCGGGCGCATGCAGAACCGGCTCGCGAAGCGCGAGGCGGCCACGCTGGAGGAGCAGATCGCGGGTGGAATGGTGCTGTGCGGCAGCCCGGAAAGCGTGGTGCAGCAGATCCGGCGCATCCACGCCGAGCTCGGCAACGGCATCTTCAATTTCACGATGAAGGTCGGCGACCTGCCCGACGCGGCGGTGCGGCGCGGAATGGAGCTGTTCCGCGACCGCGTGCTTCCGCACGTGAGGCACCTGTGAAGGTCGAGACGCGGGGCAGCGGGCGCGCGCTCGTCTATCTGCATCCCGCGGGCGGGGTGCGCTGGACGAAAGTTCTCGAGCGCCTTGCGCTCAAGCGCTCGCTCCATATCCCCACCTTTCCCGGCTTCGACGGCACCGAGGCCGACGCCGGCGTGAAAACGCGGCAGGGCCTAGCCCGCCTGGTCGGCGACTACATCGAGAATGAAATCGGAGCCGAGTGCGACGTCATGGGCTGCTCCTTCGGCGGTGCCGTGGCGCTCTGGCTCGCCATCGATCGGCCGCAATGCGTCGACCATTTGGTGCTGGAATGTCCGGCGGGGTTGCAGAGCATCGACCCGGCGCTGCGCAACAACCCGCACGCGTTCTACAAGGCGTTATTCGCTCACCCCGAGAAGATCTCCTACGAGAGCAAGCCGGAGGAAATCGAAGCGCGGAACCGGGCGATGCTGGCGCACTATGGCGCCGCGGACGGCAAGGATTCGCAACTGCTGGAAAATGTCTCGAGGCTGAGGGCGACCACGCTGATCGTGCACGGTACCGAGGACCGCATCATCGCCGCCGAAACCATGCGGCTCCTCAAGAGCCGGCTCGCGCGCGCGTTCCTGGTGTACGTGTGGGATGCCGCGCACAACATCGAGGTAGACCAGCCCGAGCGCATGGGGGCGCTGGTCGAGAGCTTCCTCGAGCGTTCCGACGCCTTCGTCGTGCCCTACGCGTAGAGCTTCCAGCCGAAGCCGGCGCACTCGCGGCACGGCAGCGGGCCGACCTTGCCGGTGGCGTGGCAGGACTCGCACTCGTCCCAGAGCGTGTTGACTGCGCTCTTCACCACGCCGGCGCAGCGCCGGCCCACTAGCACCTGGTCGCAACGATGGTTGAGGGCCTCGCGCCGGTTGAACGCGGCATGGCACACGGTGCAGACGCCACTCGGTTTCTCCTTCTTGCTTGGATGCATGGCGCACCTCCGGTCGGTCGATTGTGCGCCCTGGGCGAACGACGCCCATGTTAGATTTGCCGCAATGCACGTCGTCGAGCGTTGCGCCGCGTGGGCGGCCCGGTTCCGCAAGCAGGCGATGGCCTCCGAGGTCGTGCATCACGCCCGGCGCGCGTTGATCGACTGGCACGCCGCGCTCTATCCCGGCGCGGTCCTGCCGCCCGCGACGCTCCTCGAGAAAGCGCTCGCCTGGGAGCTCGACCGCGGCGAGGCGCGTCTCGCGCTCGGCAGGCAAGCCACCGTGCGCGCCGCCGCGCTCATCAACGCGACCGCGGCGCACACCGCGGAGCTCGACGACATCTTCCGCGACGGCATCTATCACCCGGGGGCGCCGACCATCGCCGCCGCCATGGCCTTGGCAAGCCGAGAGCGCCTCTTGCGCTCCATCGTGGTGGGCTACGAAATTTCCACCCGTATCGGCGCGGCGATGGGGCGCGCGCATTACAAGTACTGGCACAACACCGGGACCATCGGCTGCTTCGGCGCTGCCGCGGCCGCCGCGGAGGCGCTCGGCCTCGACGCGAGCCGGTTCGCGCACGCCCTTGCGACGGTGGCCACGTTCTCGGCCGGGCTGCAGCAGGCGTTTCGCATGGACTCGATGTCCAAGCCCCTGCACGCGGGCCACGCCGCCGAAGCCGGCGTCCTCGCCGCGCTCGCGGCGCGCGAGGGCGTCACCGGGTCGCTCGACGTCATGGAAGGCGAGACGGGCTACGGCCGCGCCATGGGCGGCGATCCCGACTGGAGCAGGGCGCTTGCGACCCTCGGCGAGGACTTCCACATCACGCGCATGACGTTCAAGAACCACGCGTGCTGCGGACATACCTTCGCCGCCATCGACGGTGCAATGGCCTTGCAAAGGAAGTTGAACATCAGGGCGGCCGAGATCGAAAGCGTGGAAGTGGCCACGTATCGCGCCGGCCTCGAGGTCGCGCATTACGAAAATCCCATGACGCCTGCCGAGGCGCGCTTCTCGCTGAAGTACGTAGTCGCCACGGGGCTGACCCACGGCAGCGTGCGCCTTGCGGCGTTCGAAAAAGTGAGGATCGAGGATCCGGCTACGCGGGCGCTCATGCAGCGCATCCAGGTGTCGCTCGATCCGCAGCTCGACGCCGCGTTCCCGGCGCAGCGCGCAGCGCGGGTCGCGATCCGCGCCCGCGGCCGGCGCGAGGAACACCTGCAGCCGACGCGCATCGGCGACCCGGACGCGCCGCTTTCCGACGCGCAGCTCGAAGACAAGTACCGCGAGCTCGCGGTGCCGGTGATCGGGGCCGACCGGGCGAAGGAGGAGCTCGCCCGCCTGTGGGCGCTCGACGCTCGATGACGCTCGGCGAAGCGCTGTTCCGGCCGCGGGCGGTGGCCCTGATCGGCGCCTCCGGCGATCCGGCCAAGAACACGGCGCGGCCGCAGCGCTATCTGCGCAAGCACGGCTATTCCGGGCGCATCGTTCCGATCAACCCCGGCCGCAAGGAGGTGCTCGGCGAAGCCGCCTACCCGACGCTCGCCGACGCGCCGGTCGACGTCGACCACGCCTTCATCATGGTCGAGGACGTCGAGCGTGCGCTCGAGGATTGCGGCCGCAAGGGCGTGTCGGTGGCGAGCATCTACAGCAACGGGTTTGCCGATGCGGGGCCCAGCGGTGCTGCTAGAGAGAAGAAACTCGTTGAAACGGCAAGAGCGCTGGGCGTGCGCCTGCTCGGCCCGAACAGCATGGGCGTGGTGGACATCCCAGGCGGCCTGTCGCTCACCGTGAACGCCATCCTCGAGATGGATTCGCTGCCGAAGGGCGGCACGAGCATCGTGTCGCAAAGCGGCACCATGCTCGGCACGGTGCTCTCGCGCGGCGCGGCCCGAGGCCTCGGCTTCGCCAAGCTGGTGTCGGTGGGCAACGAGTGCGATCTCGGCGTCGGCGAGCTGGTCGAGCTCCTGGTCGAAGATCCCGATACGCACGTGGTCCTTCTCTTTCTCGAGACGATCCGCGATCCGGGACGGCTTGCGCGCGCCGCGCGGACGGCGCACGCCGCCGGCAAGCCCGTGATCGCCTATAAGCTCGGGCGCTCGGCACTGGGACAGGCGCTCGCGCGCTCGCACACCGGCGCGCTCGCCGGAGCCGACGCCGCGGTCGACGCGTACTTCCGCGACTGCGGCATCGTGCGGGTCGATCTGCTCGAGACGCTGGTCGAGATCGCGCCGCTGCTGCAGGGACGCCGGCCGCCGGACCTCGCGCGGCCCGGGCGCGTCGCGGTGGTGACGACCACCGGCGGCGGCGCCGCCACGGTGGTCGACCGGCTGGGTCTTGCCGGGATCGAGGCAATCGGGCCGCGGCCGGACGCCCCAATTTACGACCTCACGATGACGGCGACGCCGCGCCTCTACCAGGAAACGCTGGAGAAGCTGCACGAGTCCTCGCAATGCGACGCCGTGCTTGCCACGGTGGGCTCCTCGGCGCAGTTCCATCCCGCGCTCGCGATCGAGCCGACCCTCGCGGCATCGACGAAGCAGGGCGCGAAGCCGCTCGCGGTATTTCTCACGCCCCACGCCGAGCGTTCGCTCTCTCTGCTCGCGGAGCGCGGCATCGCCGCGTTTCGTACGCCCGAAGCCTGCGCTGACGCATTCGCGGCCTACTTCGCCTGGGCCTCGCCGCGCAATCCGCCTCAACTACCGGTCCCACCTTTACTGCACGACGCGTTCGAGCTCGTGGGGGCGCTGGGCATCCCGGTGGCACCGCGCGCGATCGCTCATGCTCCGGGGTATCCGCATCCGATTTCCTATCCGGTCGCGGTCAAGGTGCTCGATGCCGAGCACAAGACCGAGGTCGGCGGCGTTGCTCTCGATGTTTCCACCCAAAGTGAATTCTTGAAGGTGGTGAAGGCCTGGGGCAAAGAGGCCGTCCTGGTGCAGAAAATGGAGCAGGGCCTCGCCGAGGCGATCGTCGGCTACTGCGACGACCCGGTGGTCGGACCGCTGATCCTCGTCGGCGCCGGCGGGACGCTGGCCGAGCTCTACCGGGATTTCTCCCTCGCGCTCGCGCCCGTGACCGCGGAGGAAGCCGAGCGCATGATCGAGCGGGTGAAAGGGCTGGCGACGATCCGCGGCTACCGCAACCTGCCGCGCGGGGACGTGAAGGCCCTCGCGAGGGCGGTCTGCGATTTTTCGCGGCTCGCCCTCGTCCCGGGACGGCCGGTGGCGGAAGCCGAGATCAATCCGCTCATCGTCAAGGCCGACGCTGTGGTCGCGGTCGACGCGCGCCTGGCGCTGAAAGGCTAGCGATGCCGCTCGCCGCGCTGCGCGAAATCCTCGCCGCCGCCGGCGTCGAAGCATCCGAGCTGCCGGAGATCGCCGGCGCGGACCCGGTCGTGCGCACCCGCTACCGAGTGGGTACGGCAGGCGCGGCCGCGTTGGCGGCGCTCGGGCTTGCCGCCGCCCGATTCGGCGAGCTGCGGGGGCTGCCGCGCCAGCGCATCGCAGTCGACGTGCGCGCCGCGGCGGCATCGCTGCGCAGCGCGCGCTACCTGCGCGTCGCCGGGCGGCCGCCGCCGCCGCAGTGGGATCCGCTGAGCGGCTTCTACCCGGTACGCGACGGCTGGATCAGCATCCATTGCAATTTCCCGAACCATCGCGACGCCGCCCTGAAGGTGCTGCAGAGCGGGCCCGACCGGGCGCAGGCCGAGCAAAAGAGCTCGAGCTGGACAGGCGAGTCCCTGGAAGATGCGATCCACGCGGCCGCGGGCTGCGCCGGATTCGTGCGCAACGCCGCCGACTGGGCGCGGCATGCGCAGGCGCAGGCGGTGGCGGCACGGCCGCTCGTCGAGATCGTGCGGATCGCAGACGCGCCGCCCGAAAAAGTCTCGAAAGGCGCAAGGCCCCTCGAAGGAATACGCGTGCTCGATCTTACGCGCGTGCTCGCGGGGCCCACGTGCGCGCGCAGTCTCGCCGAGCACGGCGCCGACGTGCTGAAGATCAGCGTGGCCCATCTCCCTGATTCGGGCCCGATGGACATCGATACCGGCATCGGCAAGCTCTCGGCACGCCTCGACCTCAGGACCGAGGAAGACCGCTCGACGCTCGAACGCCTCGCAGCGAAGAGCGACGTCTTCTCCCAGTCGTACAGGCCCGAGACGCTGGCGGCGCGCGGCTTCTCGCCGCAGGCCCTCGCCGCGCTGCGTCCCGGCATCGTATGCGTATCGCTTTCGGCCTGGGACACGACCGGGCCCTGGCGCGCGCGGCGCGGCTTCGACAGCATCGTGCAGTCGGTGAGCGGCATGGCCGCGCTCTCGGCGAGCGATGGGAAGCCGCAATACCTTCCCGTATCGGCGATCGACTACGTGAGCGGCTACCTGATGGCGTTCGGCGCCACGGCGGCGCTCGAGCGGCGCGCGCGCGAAGGCGGAAGCTGGCTCGTGCGCGTGGCGCTCGCGCGCGTAGGTCAATGGATCGCCGACCGAGGCATCCTTCCCCAAAGTACTCTCGACGAAGTGCCGCCCGAGCTGCCAGACCAGGAGCTGCAGGCGCTGATGGGCGAGATGGAGACGCCGACCGGCACGATCCGCTATCTGCGGCCGGTCGTGCAGCTTTCGCATACGCCGCCATACTGGACCCGGCCGCCGGTGCCGCTCGGGACCCACGCCGCGGCGTGGCCGTAGAGACATGATCGAAAGCATTGCCGAACGCGTGAATGCAGACCCGGCGATCGTGCGCTGGGGGCGGCACATGCACGAGACGTTCATGCTCGAGGTGGGAGAGACACAGTACCTCGTGAGCGTTGCGGCGGGCCGCATCGAAAAGCTGGAGCGCGGCCCGTTCGCGATGCGTTCCTGGCGCTTCGCCATCCGCGCAAGAGAGGAAGCCTGGGAAAAGTTCTGGCGGCAGCCGCCGCCGCCCGGCTGGCACGATCTCTTCGGGCTGCTGCGCCGCGGCGAGGTGGCCTTCGAGGGCGACCTGCGGGTGCTCATGGCGCACTTGCTTTACCTGAAGCTGGTTCTCGCTTCTCCCCGGAAAGAGCAATGAAGATCGAAGCGATCGTAGGCCGTTACTTGCACCTCGAGCTCGAGGGCCGCGCGCATCGCTTGTACTTCGAAGAGGCAGGACAAGGCATTCCGCTCCTGTGCCTGCACACCGCGGGCTCCGACGGCCGGCAGTACCGCGCGGTGCTGAACGACGCCGAGATCACGCGCGGCTACCGGGTGATCGCGTTCGACATGCCCTGGCACGGCAAATCTTCGCCTCCTACCGGCTGGGAGAACGAGGACTATCGCCTTACGACGGCGCGCTACACCGGCATGATCATGAGCGTGGCGCGCGCGCTCGGGCTCGAGCGGCCGGTCGTCATGGGCTGCTCGATCGGAGGCCGCATCGTCCTCGACCTGGCGCTCCGGCAGGCGCGCGAGCTGCGCGCGCTGATCGGGCTGCAGTCGGGTGCGTTCGTCGAGCGCTACTACGATCCGGCATGGCTCGATCATCCCGAGGTGCACGGCGGCCGCGCCTGCGGCGCCGTGGCGTACGGTCTGATGTCGCCGCTCAGCCCGCGGGCCGAGGTCTGGGAGACCGTGTGGCACTACATGCAGGGCGGCCCGGGCGTCTTCACCGGGGACCTGCACTTCTACCAGGTCGAGGGCGACGTGCGCGATCGTATCGGCGGGATCGACACCTCGGTATGCCCGCTCTACCTCCTCACCGGCGAATACGACTACTCCGCGTCACCACGCGATACGCAGGCGGTCGTCGACCGGGTCAAGGGCGCGAAGCTCACCGTCATGAAGGGACTCGGGCACTTTCCGATGAGCGAAAGCCCGGAGGCTTTCCTCGGCTATCT
>DATMJC010000005.1:0-80954 GCA_035554435.1 Burkholderiales bacterium
TCCTGCTCCATCCAGTCCATGGTCGCGGCGCCGTCGTGGACCTCGCCGATCTTGTGGTTCACGCCGGTGTAGAAAAGGATGCGCTCGGTCGTGGTCGTCTTCCCGGCGTCGATGTGCGCCGAGATGCCGATGTTCCGATAACGCTCGATAGGGGTTTTGCGTGCCACAGCCATATTCCTTAAACCGTCAGATCAACTAGAACCTATAGTGAGAGAAGGCCTTGTTGGCCTCGGCCATACGATGAACCTCCTCGCGCTTCTTCATCGCCCCGCCGCGGCCCTCGGCCGCTTCCTGCAGCTCGCCCGCGAGGCGCACCGTCATCGACTTCTCGCCGCGTTTCTGCGCCGCCTCGCGGATCCAGCGCATCGCGAGCGCCACGCGGCGGACCGGCCGCACCTCGACCGGCACCTGGTAGTTCGCGCCGCCGACGCGGCGGCTCTTCACTTCCACGATCGGCTTCACGTTCTGTACCGCCTGCGTGAACACCTCGAGCGGGTCCTTGCCCGACTTCGACTTGATCGTGTCGAGGGCGCCGTAGATGATGCGCTCGGCGACCGACTTCTTACCGCGCGTCATCAGCACGTTCACGAACTTGGCGACGTCGACGTTGCCGAACTTCGGATCCGGCAGGATCTCGCGCTTGGGGACTTCTCTGCGACGCGGCATCTAGCTCTTCCTGTTAAGCAGACTTCGGCGCCTTTGCGCCATACTTGGACCGGCCCTGCTTCCTGTCCTTGACGCCCTGGGTGTCGAGCGAGCCGCGCACAATGTGGTAGCGCACGCCCGGCAGGTCCTTCACACGGCCGCCGCGGATCAGCACCACCGAGTGCTCCTGCAGGTTGTGGCCCTCGCCGCCGATGTAGCCGATGACCTCGAAGCCGTTGGTGAGGCGCACCTTGGCGACCTTGCGCAGCGCCGAGTTCGGCTTTTTGGGCGTGGTCGTGTAGACCCGGGTGCAGACCCCCCGCTTCTGCGGCGAGCCGGCGAGCGCCGGGACCTTCGACTTGGGCCGCTTGGCGGCGCGCCCATCACGCACTAACTGATTGACGGTCGGCATGTTTTTGCGTTTCCAGAAACGAACGGGCGGCCACGTCGAAGCTTACGAGGCCGCCCCGGCACCCAAAAAAGAGGCCGGATTATAAAGAGGAAAATTGCCTAGCGCAACAAAACCGCAGGCCGAAAACGCTTGACTTTCATAGCTGTGTGCAGCGCAGCGTCAGGCCGGCCGGGGGTCCGCGACGAAGCCGAACCGGGTCGCGACCTGTGCTTTCGCAATCGAGCCCGGCGAAATGCCCTGATCGGCAAACCGGGCCAGGTCCCGGTCGTCCAGCAGCGCCACGGTTCCGCTGCCCGCAAGGAGTACAGAGCCCTCGTCGTCCTCGAACGCTTCGGCTGCCACGAACGGCCGGCCGCAGTGGTCGACCAGTCCCTCGCCTTCGTAGCGCACGACGAGCGGCGTGTACGCGAGCGAGACGTACACGCGCTGCGGCCCGTTCTGGAAGTACCAGAGTCCCTTCCCATCGGCCTGGTAGTTGCGCCCGATGAACTCGCGCAGCGCCGCGTTACCAATCCGTTCCCCCTTGATGCGCCAATTACCCCGGCGGTCGAGCGCTAGCCAGCCGTAGACCGCGGGAACGTTCGGCCACTTCGCCATGCTGCGGGCAACGATCTCGTCCACCGTAGAATCTTCGCCGGAGGAAACGATGTCCGCAATCGACGCGTACCTGGGGAAGCCGTGGCTCGCGCATTACCAGAAGGGTGCGCCCGCTGAGGTGGAGGTGCCCCTGAAATCGGTGCACCAGGCCTTCGACGAGGCGGCTTCCCGCGCCCCCGGCAAGGCGGCGGTAGTGTTCTATGGCCGCTCGATCACCTACGGCGAGCTGCGCGAGTCCTCCGATCGCCTCGCCTGTGCGCTCGCCGAGCTCGGCGTAAAAAAGGGCGACCGGGTCGCGCTCTACCTCCTCAACAGCCCGCAATACATCATCGCCTACTTCGCGGCGCTGAAGTGCGGCGCGATCGTGACCCCGATCAGCCCGGTCTACACCAGCCACGAGGTACGCCACCAGCTCGCCGACAGCGGCGCGAGCGCCATCGTGTGCCAGGACATCCTCTACGACAACGTCGCGAAATCGGGCGCGGCGCCCGCGCTGGCGATCGTCACCGGCGTGAGCGAATACCTTCCCGCGCTCAGGCGCCTGTTCTCGAGGAAAGCCGAGGTTCCGGACGGCGTGCACGGGCTCCAGGAGCTGCTGCGGAAATACCCGCCGCGGCCGCCCCCGGTCGGCATCGACCCCCGCAGCGACCTCGCCGCGCTGCCGTACACCGGGGGCACGAGCGGCAATCCGAAGGGCGTGATGCTCACCCACTACAACCTCGTCGCCGCGCAGACCATCGGCGCCGCCGGGTTCGCCTCGCTGCAGCCCGGCCGCGAGGTGGTGCTCGCGTTCCTGCCCTTCTTCCACATCTATGGACAGGTGGTCCTCATGCTGAACCACCTGTGCCAGGGCAACCTGCTGGTTCTTTTCACCAGCGCCGATACCGGTCAGATCCTGGAAGCCATGGAGCGCTATCGGGCCACGGTGTTCTACGGCGTGCCGACGCTCTACGAATACCTGAAGGACCACAAGGACACCGGCAAGGCGAACTGGCGCCGGCTCAAGCTCGTGCTGTCGGGCGCCGACACGCTCCACGTCTCGACCATGCAGCAGTGGACGACGCGCACCGGCTCCACCATTACCGAGGGCTTCGGCATGTCGGAGACGGCGGGCGCGAGCCATCTCAATCCGATGGACCGGCCGAAGCCGGGGTCCTTCGGCTGCCCGATCCCCAACATGCTTGCCGCGGTGATGGATCCCGAGCGGCTCGAGTTCGTGGTTCCGGGGGAGACCGGCGAGCTCGTGCTCGCCGGTCCCAATGTGATGCAGGGTTATTGGGGCCAGCCGCAGGAGAACGCGCGCGCCTTCGTGGAGCGCAACGGCGTGCGGTGGCTCCGCACCGGCGACATCGTGCGCATGGACGCCGAGGGTTACTTCCACTTCTACGACCGTGCCAAGGACCTGATCAAGTTCAAGGGCCTGTCGATCTTCGCGAAGGACATCGAGGACGTCCTCTATGCCCACCCCCAGGTGAAGGCGGCGGGGGTGATCGGCGTACCCGACCCGGCGGTCGGCCAGCGCATCAAGGCGCTGGTGGTGCTGGAGGGCGACGCGCGCGGCAAGGTGAGCGAAGACGAGATCAAGGCCTACTGCAGGAAGAGCCTCGCCGAATACAAGGTGCCGCACGTCGTCGAGTTCCGCGGCGAGCTGCCGAAGACCGACGTCGGCAAGGTGTCGCGTCGCGAGCTGCGCGACGAGTCGATTTCCTAGGCGACCTCGTCGATCGGACGCGGCGGATGCACGCCGAATCCCTGCGCGTGGCTCACCTTGAGCGTCTTGAGGTGCTCGAGGATGGCGCTCTCCTCCACACACTCCGCCACGATGTTGAGGCGCAATGCCTGCGCGAAGCGCAGGATCGCATTCATCTTCGTGCGCGCGACGTCGCTCGTAAGCAGCTTGCGCACCACGCTGCCGTCGACCTTGATGAAGTCGGCGCGAAGCACCTTGAGCGGCGTGAACGACGCCGCGTGGCGGCCGAAGCCGTCGATCAGCACGCCGCAGCCGAGCGCCCTGGCGGCAGCCGCGAAGCGCACCGCCGGATCCAGGCGCGTGAGCACGTGGCTCTCGTCGATCTCGAAGGCGAGCGACGCCGGTGCAACGCCGTACTTGCGCGCCACGGCTTCCACGTACGGCAGGAATTCCGCGTCCTGCAGCGTTTGCTCGGAGACGTTGAACGTAAAGCGCTTGATGCGCGTGGCGCGGCCGAGGCGCTGCACCGCGTGAAACACGACCCAGCGGTCGAGTTGGGCCATCATGCCGAAGTGCTCGAAGGCGGGCAGGAACTCCCCTGGCGGCAGCAGCGCGCGCTCCTCCTCGCGCAGCCGGACCAGGACTTCCGCCATGGGCAGCTGCTCGCGGGGGGTCAACGCGACGATCGGCTGGCAGTAGAGCTCGAACTCGTTTTTCTGCAGCGCCTCGCGCAGGCGCGTGACCGGATCGCTCCAGCCGGCAAGCTCCGACTCCGCGCGCTCGAGAGAGTTGTCGTCCACGCGGTATGCTAGGCCATGACGCCCTCGTTTCTTGAGGTCGAAAGTCTCACCAGGCGTTTCGGCGGCCTGACGGCGGTGAACAAGGTCAGCTTCCGCCTCGCGCGCGACGAGATCGTCGGCCTCATCGGCCCGAACGGCGCCGGCAAGACCACGCTACTGCGTCTGGTTACGAAGATCCTGAGGCCCGACGCAGGACGGATCCTGTTCAAGGGCGAAGATCTGACCCGGCTCGCCCCCTGGGAGGTCGTCGAGCGCGGCATCTGCGGCACGTTCCAGAACACGCGCGCGTTCCGCAACCTTCCCATCGTCGCAAACGTGATGGTGCCGCTGGTTGCGCCGCGCGCGCGGCGAAGGGGGGAATGGGTGAAGCGCATCGAGGCAAAAGCGATGGACGCGCTCGAATTCGTCGGCATCTCCGACCTGGCGCTCGAGCCCGCTTCGGCGCTGTCGCAGGGCGACTTGAAGCGCCTGGAAGTGGCGCGCGCGATCGCCACCGAGCCCGAGCTCCTGCTGCTCGACGAGCCGCTCGGCGGCCTGAACGCGGCCGAGTCGGAGCTTCTCGCGAGATCGATCCGCCGCCTGCACAAGGGCGGGCGCTTCGGCCGCCTGCATTCCGAGGGCCCGGCGGTGCTCATGATCGAGCACAAGCTGAAGGAGCTGATGTCGATCGTCGACCGGGTGATCGTGCTCGACTACGGCGAGGTGATCGCCGACGGGCGGCCAGCCGAAGTGGTCAAGAATCCCAAAGTCATTGAAGCCTATCTGGGAATCGCGCATGCCCCTGCTTGAAGTCAGGAACCTGAGCGTGCGCTACGACAAGGCGCAGATCCTGAGCGGGGTTTCCCTCGACGTGGGCGAGGGCGAGCTCGTCGGGCTGGTGGGGCCGAACGGTGCCGGCAAGTCGACGCTGCTGCGGGCGATCTGCGGCCTGGTGCGCTTCGAGGCGCGCGCCAAGCGCGGCACCGCGGGCGAGATCGTCCTCGACGGCGAGGTGCGCTTCGCCGGCGAGCGGATCGACGCGCTTGCCGCGCACGAGGTGCGCATGCGCGGTCTCGCGCTGTGCCCTGAGCGGCGGCGCCCTTTCCGCGAGCTCACGGTGCTTGAGAACCTCCTCGCCGGCGCATTCCTGTCTTCAAACAAGAATGAGACCCAGAGACGGTTGGAGCGAACCTTCGCCCTGTTCCCGCGCCTGGGCGAGAGAAAGGAGCAGATCGCGGGCACGCTGTCGGGAGGCGAGCAGCAGATGCTCGCCACCGCGCGGGCGCTGATGTTCGAGGCGCGGCTGCTCGCGATCGACGAGCCCTCGCTCGGCCTCGCGCCGCGCATCCGCGAAGAGCTGTTCGCTGCGGTGCGCGCGATCCACGCCGCCGGCGTGCCGGTGCTGCTGGTGGAGCAGGAAGTCGCCCAGGTCTTCAGGCTCGCCGACCGCAATTACGTGCTGTCGCAGGGCCGCATCATCGCCCAAGGCAGCGCGCCGTCACTGATGGCCGACGAAACGCTGCGCGCCGGGTACCTCGGACTCTAGCCGCGCGCCGCAGAGCCTGCAGACGCGCTTCCAGCTTGGGTTCCTCTGCTTGCAGCGCGGGCACTGGGTCTCGATCCTGTCGCGCACCCACGGCGCGAGGCCGCGCGGCATGAAAAGCAGCACGAGCAGCACGACGAGCGCGAAAATGAGGAGGCGCAGCTCGCCGAACGCCGCGAAGCTGCCGAGCCACTCGGTGAGCGGATAGAGGATGAACACCGCGGCGACCGGACCGTAGATCGTGGCGACGCCGCCGAAGATGCCCCAGATCACCACCTGGAAGGAGAGCGCGACCTCGAGCGTCGAGGGGCCCGCGACGCGCAGATAATGGGCGAACAGCGCGCCCGCGAGTCCCGCGGCGGCAGCCGACACGGCGAATACGCCGAGCTTGTAGCGCGGTGTATTGATGCCCGAGGCGCGCGCGGCCACCTCGTCGTCGCGGATGGCATGCAGCACGATGCCGAACCTCGAGTCGGCAAACGCCCAGAGCGCGAATACCACGGCGAGCATCGAGACGACCGCAACGTAGTAGTTCCCGGTGGCGCTTGGCATCAGGCGGCGCAGCCCGGAGACGCCGAGCTCGCCGCCCGAGAAGTCCGGAAACGCGAACAGGATCCCGAGCACGATCAGCGGAAACGCCAGCGTCGCGAGCGAGAGGTACGAGCCGCGCAGCCGCAGGCACAGATAGCCGGTGAGCCCCCCGAAGAGCGCCGCCACGGCCGTGCCCGCCCAGATCGTCGCCCAGGGGCTGATGCCGAGCTTGAGCGAGCTCAGCGACGAGGTGTAGGCGCCGGCGCCGAAGAACAGCGCGTGGCCGAAGTTCACCTGGCCGGTGTAGCCGGCCAGGAGATCCCAGCTCGCCGCAAACGTCGCGAAGATGCAGGTCATCGTCAGGATGCGCAGGACGTAGGGGTCGTCGTACACGGCCGGCAGCGCGACCAGGGCGAGCGCCCACGCACCAACCAAACTTCTGGAGGGAAGCACGAAAACTTCGTTGCGCAGCTCGGCGCAGGCCCGCCGAAGCCAGTACATCAACGCTCTTCCTCGAACGCGATTCCGAAGAGGCCCTCGGGACGCACGAGCAGGACCGCCACCATGATGGCGAGCGCCACGGCCCCCTGGAGATAGGCGCCCGCGGGCAGCGCGAAGACCGTGATGGCCTCGACGTAGCCGATGACGAGGGCGCCGATCACGCTGCCCTTGAGGCTGCCCAGGCCGCCCAGCACCACGATCGCGAGCATGGTGACGAGCGGCGCGAGCCACATGAACGGGTCGACCACGAACACCGGGGCGACCACCACGCCGGCGATCCCGGCGAGCGCGACGGACACGGCGATGGTGGCCATCGCGATGCGGTGCACGTTCATCCCCATGAGGTTCGCCACCTCGAGGTCGTTCGCCGTCGCGCGGATCGCGAGCCCCAGGCGCGTGCGGTAGAGCAGGAACCAGCTCGCGGCGAGGGTAGCGGCCGCGACCGCCAGAATGAGCAGGCGCTGGTAGGGAATGCTCACGCCGAGAACGCGCACCGCGCCCTCGAGGGTCGAAGGTACGCCGAGATAGTGGCCGCCGAACGAGAACAGCATCAGCTCCTGGAACACCAGGGCGAGCGCGATGGTGGCAATCAGCACCGCCGCCTCGTGGCTGCGCACCGGCTCGATCACCAGCCGGTAGCAGGCGAGCGCGAGCAGCGTGACCGCAAGGACGGACACCGGGGCGGCCAGCGCGAAGCCGAGGCCCAGCTTCGTCAGCAGCGTGTAGAAGCAGTACGCCGCGAGCATGTAGAACGCGGTGTGCGCGATGTTGACGATGCGCGCGACGCCGAAGACGAGCGAAAAACCTACCGCGAGCAGCGCGTACACGCCGCCTTTCACCAGCCCCGTGACGAGGATGTCCTGAAGCAAAGCGCGATCAGCGCGCGGGCATCTTGAAGGGTTGCATCCCCTTCACCTGCGGCGGCCAGAAGGGCACCTTCTTCCCGTCCTGCCACTGCACCGCGATGCCCGCGGTCGTGCCCACGCCCCATACCGGGTCGTGGCGCTTGTCGAACGTGAGGATCGCCCCGCTGCCCACGTGCTCCATCTTCTCGAGCGCCGGCACGAGCTTGTCGGCGCTGATGGTCTTCTGCTGCTCGATCGCGCTCTTCAGGAGGTAGATCGCGTCGTAGGTCGCCGCGGTGTAGGTGGGCGGCTTCTTGTAGCGCTGCTTGTAGGCGCGCACGAAAGCCACCGTCTTCGGCGTCATCTCCACCTCGGCGTAGGTGTCGAGCGTCGAGACGAACTGCGCCTTGCCGGCCGCCGCCTGCCAGAACTCCTCCTTCTGGCCCTCGACGTTGATGCCCCAGGCCACCGCCTTCATGCCGCGCTCGCCCATCTGGCGGCCGACCGAGATGCCGACCGGACCCGAGAGCGCGGTGAACACGATCTGGGCGCCGCTGCGGTCGATCGCCGAGAGCTCGGCGGTGACGTCGGTCGCGGTCGCCGAGGGCTGCCAGGTGCCGACGACCTCCATCTTCATCGCGGGGAGGTTCTTCTGCGCGGCGGCGACGATCGCCTCGGTCCACACCGCCTTCTCGGCGAGGATGGCAACCTTGGGCGTGTCGGTCTTCAGGTCGGCGCGGATCTGCTCGCCGATCGAGCCCAGCACCGAGAACAGGGTGCGCGCCAGGTCGACGTCTTTCGTGGGGGCGACGCGGAACCAGTACTTGTAGCGCTCGTAGTTCTGCTCGACGTTCGCGCCCAGCTTGGAGTGCGCCGCGCCGACGCCGAGGAAGATCTTCTTGTAGTCCATCGCCACTTCCTGCATCGCGAGCACGGCTTCCGAGCGGAAGCCGCCGACCAGGAAATCGACCTTGTCGCGCGTGACGACCCGCTCCACCGCGTTGGTGGCGTCGGGCACCGACTGGATCTCGTTGGTGTCGGCGCGCACCAGCTCGATGCGCATGCGCTTGCCGCCGACGTCGATCCCGCCCGCCTTGTTGATCTCGTCGCGCGCCATTTCCGCGCCGTACCAGTGATGCTCGCCCTGGACGAAGGCCATCGGGCCGAGGATCGCGATCTTGATGGTCTGCGCCTGCGCACCGAAACTGATCAATGCCGCCGCGGCCGCGGCGAGGTAGCAACGAGCCATGGTGAGCCTCCTCCTTCCCCTTAAATTACACTCTATCCGAATTTTCGGCCCATCTATGAGCGCCAGAATCGACCTCAACCACAAAATCCACGTCCTCACCAAGAAGGAGGAGCTCGACTCGGTGCGCGTCCCGGGCAAGGTGGTCGTGGTGCTCGACATCCTGTTTGCCACCACGACCATGGTGACCGCGCTGGCGCACGGCGCCAGCGAGATCGTGCCGGTGCTCGACGAGGCGGCGGCGCGCGCCTGCGGCAAGGATCTCGCGGCGGGCACTTTCGTCCTTTCCGGCGAGCTCTACGCCGAGACCCTGCCGGGATTCGCGCATCCGGCGCCGCTCTCGCTCCTCGAGCACGGCGTGAAGGGTAAGACGGTGGTCTACTCCACCACCAACGGCACCGTCGCAATGACCCAGTGTGCCGGCGCGGCGCGGGTGTACTGCGGCGCGCTGCTCAATGCGGGCGCGATCGTCGAGCGCGTGCTCGCCGCGCATCCCCGCGAGACCGTCCTCATCGTGTGCTCGGGCTCGGGAAACAACTTCAATTTCGAGGACTTCTACGGCGCGGGCTGCTTCGTCGAGCGCTTCGCCGAGCGCCTGGGCGCCGCGGCCGACCTGTCGGACGCCGCGAAGGCAGCGCGCACGGTGTACCGCGGCGCGCGCGCCCCCGAAGCGCTGCTCGACTGCCGGGTGGGCCGCATGATGGCGGCGAAAGGGCTCGCACGCGAAGTGGAGTTCGCCTGCCGGGTCGACGCCCTGCCCGTGGTCCCCACCTTGGACGAGGGACGCGTGCGCCTGTCCACCTAGGCGCGGGCGCCTGTCACCTAGGAGCGGTCCAGCTCCGCGCTGACCGCGAGGTGGTCCGAAAGCATCGACCAGGGCTTTCCTCTGTGCACCTTGGAGGCGTTGACGCGGAAACCGCGCACGTAGATCCGGTCGAGGCGCAGCAGCGGCATCATGCTCGGGTAGGTCGCGAGCGGCCGGCCGTGGTGGGCGATCGACACCTCGGTCATGCCGAGGCGCCGCTCGAGGATGGCGGTGGCGCGGTGGCGCCAGTCGTTGAAGTCGCCCGCGACGATGATCGGCACGTCGCGCGAGGCGAGCTCTTCCAGCCGGCCCGATATGGTCTCGAGCTGGCGGCTGCGGCCGCGCTCGTGCAGCGAGAGGTGCACGCATACCAGGTGCAGGTTGCGGCGCCATCCCGGCACCGACACCACGCAATGCAGCAGGCCGCGCCGCTCGAAGCGGTGATCGGACACGTCCTGGTTCTCGAAGGACACGAAGGGAAAGCGCGAAAGGATCGCGTTGCCGTGGTGGCCGTGGTCGTAGACCGCGTTGCAGCCGTAGACCGGCTGCCACTTCTTCCCGGCGAGGAACTCGTGCTGCGGCTCGACGGGATAGGTGTTGAAGCGCAGCGCGAAGCGCTGGTTGAGGCCCTGGACCTCCTGCAGGAAGACCACGTCCGGGTCGAGCGCCGCGAGCCCGTCGCGCAGATCGTGGATCACCATGCGCCGGTTGAAGTGCGACAGGCCCTTGTGGATGTTGAGCGTGACGACCCGCAGCATCATCGGATCATATAGAAATCATCTCGCCGCCGCGGCGCGCCGCTCGATCTCCGCCACCATCGCCCCGAACTGCTCCTCGACCATCGTGCGCACCGCCAGCGAGCCGATGATCGGCGGCAGCCCGAACGCGGGCTCGAGCTCGCCGGTGTAGCGCAGCTCGATGCCGCCGGCGGCGCTGCGTAGCTCGTAGCGCCCGCGCATGCGCTTCAGGTTGCCCTCGATCGCGCGCGAGGTGATCGAATCGGTCGGCGATTCGAGCACCTCCAGCCGGACGTCGATCGGATACGAGAACACCAGGAACCGCGCCTCGCCCTTCTGCTCGACCACCACCCGGTTGGCGCTGCGCTCCTGCACCGCGCTGCGCGACAGGCCGGGAATGAAGCGGGCGAGGTTGTCGTAGTCCGTCAGGACCTGCCACACCGTGGCGATCGGCGCGACCACGGTGGCCACGGCGCGCACCTCGAAGCTCTCGCCGTTGCGATCGACGTCGACCCAGAGATCGTCTGCCGCGGATGCGACAGCAGCCTGCAAGGTGAAGAGCGCCGCCAGAAGGTTAGGAAGCGCTCTCACCCAGCATGCGGATCGCGTCGCGGTTGGACCAGCTGAAGCACTTCGCCGCAGCCTCCCGCCAGGGTAGCCAGCAGTACGCGGTGTGCTCTTCCGGCGAGATCGCCACCGGCGGCGGAACGGTGAGCTCCAGCCCGAACACGTGCTCGGTGTTGTGGGTCACTCCCGGAGCGAAGCGATTGCGCCATTGCAGATAGATCTCGAAGGTGTTCGTAAGGTTCCAGCGCGTGAGCCGGCCCGCGGCGGCGTCGATCCCGGTCTCCTCCCGAACCTCGCGTGCCGCCGCGGCTTCGAGCGGCTCCTCGCGCCAGTCGAGCGATCCGGTGACCGACTGCCAGTAGCCCGGGCGCCGGGCGCGCTCGAGCAGGAGCACCTCCAGATCCGCCGTGTGGATCACGACCAGAACGGATACCGGCAGCTTGTAGCTCATGGTTCCTGGTAAAGGCCCGCGAGCGCGAGCGTGCGTTCGGGATCAATGAATACAGCGAAGAACGGCTTGCCGCGACCGGCCCAGAATTCCGCGGCGGAAATCATGACGTCGATAAGCACGCCAAGATCCTCGGCGGAAAGAAGTTGGAAGCCCTCCACGGCCAGGACGTTGCCGTCGCCTTCGCGCCACGAAAGATCGGTGAGGCAGTCCTCGAGGGCGTCCCAGTTCTCCCCGAACCAGGCCGGAAACCCGAGCCGCGCGCCGATCCGTCGCAGCAGCGCGGTCTTGTCGGTCACGTCGTGTAAGGCGATGCGCTCGAGGCTGAGCCGGCTGCCGCGCAGCGCGTCTTCGATCGCATCGACCCGGCTCGCGCGGTAGACACCGGATTTGGCGGCGTCCTGCAGCCGCTGGAGGAGCTTCGCCATCAGTCCCTTATCCGCCTGAAGGAGCGGTAATGATCTGCGCTGTAGTAGTACTCGCCGCCGCTACCGGCAACGATACGCCGTGCGCCACGGTCGCGCCCGGGTGTTCGGACCGTGTATTCGCGGTAGTACCCGCTGCTTTGAATCGGCAGCAGCTTCTCGCGGTTCGAGAACACCCGCCCGTCCTGCGGATAAGGAAAGGGTCCGCCCGACTTGACGAGGGCGAGCGTCGCGCGCGCCTCGGGCGGGAGCTCGTCGAGCCTGACCTCGGCGCCGCACGCTCCCGTCAACCAGACGAGCGCGAGAGCGGCGAGTGCCAGCCTCAAGTCTTGGGTGCCTCGCGCAACGGGTCCCGTAACCTGAGGCCGAGCTCGCGCAGCTGCTTCTCGTCGACCGGGCTCGGCGCGCGCACCAGCAGGTCCTGCGCGCGCTGGGTCTTTGGAAAGGCGATCACGTCGCGGATGGATTCGGCGCCTGCCATGAGCGCAACCATGCGGTCGAGGCCGAACGCGATGCCGCCGTGCGGCGGCGCCCCGTATTGGAGGTTGTCGAGCAGGAAGCCGAACTTGTCGCGCGCTTCGTCCTCGGAGATGCCGAGCGCCCTGAAGACCTTCGCCTGGACCTCGGCGCGGTGAATGCGCACCGAGCCGCCACCGATCTCCCAGCCGTTCAGCACCATGTCGTAGCCCTTGGAGAGCGCGCGCGCCGGATCGGAGGCGAGCAGATCCTCGTGGCCGTCCTTGGGCGCGGTGAAAGGATGGTGCATCGCGCTCCAGCGCTTTTCCTCCCCGTCCCATTCGAACATCGGGAAGTCGACCACCCACAGCGGCCGCCAGCCCTTTTCGGCCAATCCCTTGTCGTGGCCGAGCTTCAGGCGCAGCGCGCCGAGGGCGTCGTTGACGATCTTCGCCTTGTCGGCGCCGAAGAAGATCAGGTCGCCCGGTTTTGCCCCGGTCCGTGAAACGATTCGGTCCAGCAGGTCCTTGGCCAGGAACTTCACGATCGGGGACTGCAGGCCGTCCGGATTGACCTTGATGTACGCGAGTCCCTTCGCGCCATAGGCGGCGACGAACGGCGTGAGATCGTCGATCTCCTTGCGCGTGAGCTCCGCGCTCACCTTGAGGGCCGCGACCCGGCCGCCCGGCATCTCGGCCGCCTGGCGGAACACCTTGAACTCGGTGTCCTTCATGAGGTCGGTGAGCTCGGTCAGCTCGAGCGGCACGCGCAGGTCGGGCTTGTCCACGCCGTAGCGCGCGAGCGCCTCCGCGTGCGTGATGCGCGGGAAGGGATCGGGCAGGTCGACGCCGAGCACGTTCCTGAACACCTCGCGTACCAGGCCTTCCATCAGCGCCTGGATCGCGGCCTCTTCCAGGAACGAGGTCTCGATGTCGATCTGGGTGAACTCGGGCTGCCGGTCGGCGCGCAGGTCCTCGTCGCGGAAGCACTTCACGATCTGGTAATAGCGGTCGTAGCCGGCGACCATCAGCAGCTGCTTGAAGAGCTGCGGCGACTGCGGCAGGGCGTAGAACTCGCCCGGATGAACCCGGCTCGGGACGAGATAGTCGCGCGCCCCCTCGGGCGTGGAGCGCGTGAGCATCGGCGTCTCGATGTCGATGAAGCCGTGCGCGTCGAGGTAGCTGCGCACCGCCATCGCCGTGCGGTAGCGGAGCTTCAAGTTCTTCTGCATCGGCTCGCGCCGCAGATCGAGCACGCGGTGCGCGAGGCGCGTGGTCTCGTTCAGGTTTTCCTCGTCGATCTGGAAAGGCGGCGGCACCGACGGGTTGAGGATCTCGACCTCGTGCGCGAGCACTTCCACCTCGCCGGAGGCAAGATCCGGGTTGACCGTGCCCTGCGGGCGCCTGCGCACCCTGCCGGCGACGCGCAGCACGAACTCGCCACGCACGCGCTCGGCGATCGCGAACGCCTCCGGCCGGTCGGGATCGAACACGACCTGCGCCAGACCCTCGCGGTCGCGCAGGTCGACGAAGATCACGCCGCCGTGGTCGCGTCGGCGGTGCGCCCAGCCGCACAGCGTGACCGTGCGCTCGACCAGCGCGGCGCTCAGCTCACCGCAGTAGTGAGTTCTCATTGGTTTCTTTTTCCAGCGGCGCCACGCCCTTTTCCAGCGGCGGCGCCACGCCCATCGAAATGATGTACTTCAGCGCCTGGTCGACGCTCATGTCGAGCTCGATCACGTCCTTGCGCGGCACGATGACGAAATAGCCGCCGGTCGGGTTGGGCGTGGTGGGCACGTACACCGCGACGCAGTCGGGCGGCAGGTGGCGCGCAACGCCCGCGCCAGGCGTGCCGGTGAGGAAGGCGATGGTCCACATGTTCTCGCGCGGCCACTGCACGAGGAGCGCCTTGCGAAACGCCTGGCCGCTCGACGAGAACAGCGTGTCGGAGATCTGCTTCACGCTCGAATAGATCGAGTTCACCACCGGAATGCGGTGCAGGATGTCGTGCCAGATCTCGACCAGCTGGGCGCCGAAAAAATTGGTCGCGAACAGTCCCGTCAGCAGCACGATCACGATCGTGAGAATCGCGCCGAGGCCCGGGATGTGGACGCCGAGCCAGTTCTCCGTCTGCCAGGCGTCGGGCAACAGGCGCAGCGACTGGTCGAGCACGTCGACGACCAGCTTCAGGACCCAGATGGTGATGACCAGCGGGATCCAGATCAGAAGCCCGGTAATGAGGTACTTCTTCAAGGGGGCGGAATAAAAAGGCCCGGCTGGGCCGGGCCATGGAGTTCACGCGCTGCGGCTCAGGCGGAGGCCTCGGACTTGGATTCGGTCTTCTTCTCCGGCTTGGCGTCGCTTTTCGACTCCGGCTTGTCGTCGGACTTTTTCTCCTCGGACTTTTTCTCCGCCGGCTTGGAGCTCTTGTTCTTGAAGTCGGTCGCGTACCAGCCGCTGCCCTTCAACTGGAAGCCCGCAGCGCTCAGAAGCTTCTGGAAGGTCGGCTTGCGGCATACCGGGCACTCGGTGAGCGGCGGCTCGGTAACCCGCTGTAGAAACTCCTCCTGGTGGCCGCAGGCCTGGCAGCGATATTCGTAGATCGGCATGCGGTGATTATATCGCGCTGATTTCAGAAAGGAATATCGTCTTCCAGATCATCGAACTTACCCGCCGGCTTCTTCGCCGGCGCGGGGCGCGCCTCGGCCGCGCGCGGCTCAGCGGCGCGCGGCTCGGGTGGCGCCTCGCGCGGCTCGCCCGCACCGGCTCGCGAGCCGAGCATCTTCATCTCGGTCGCCATGATCTCGGTGGTATAGCGGTCCTGGCCGTCCTTGTCCTGCCACTTGCGCGTGCGCAGGCGTCCCTCGACGTACACCTGCGAGCCCTTCTTGAGGTATTCGCCCGCGATCTCGGCGAGCTTGCCGCGGAACACCACGCGGTGCCACTCGGTCTCTTCCTTCTTCTCGCCGCTTGCCTTGTCGGTCCATTGAAAGGACGTTGCGACCGATACGTTGGTAATCGCCCCGCCGTCCGGCATGTAACGCGTTTCCGGGTCGCGCCCGAGATTGCCGACCACGATCACCTTGTTCACCGAAGCCATGTCAGATCTCCCCTGTCACCAGTTTGCGTACGCTACGCTCATCCCATTGTCCGGGGACTACCTGGATGCGCGCAATGCGCTCGTGCACTAGCACCTCGACTTGCCGCACCCCGCGCACGCTCGCGAGCGCTTCTCTCAGCCCATCGGGATTGACCCCGGACGCTATCGACAACGTCAGACTCGAAACCTCGTTGACCTCGCGGCGCACCGGGCGCATTCCGGCGGCGAGCGCGAGCCAGACGACCGCCAGCACGGCGCAGGTCGCGAACACGCCGCTCGCGCCATGATGGGCGGCGACCCAGCCGCCCACGACGCCGCCGAAGAACACCCCGAGGGTCTGTGTCGTGTTGTATACCCCGATCGCGGCGCCGCGCCCCTGCGCCGGCGCGACGCGCGACACGAGCGACGGCAGCATCGCTTCCAGCACGTTGAATGCAACGAAGAAACCGAACATGAGAAGCGCGATTGCGGTCACCGAGCGCTGCACGGACATCAGCGCAACCTCGACCGCGAGCAGCAACCCGACCGAAGCGAGCAGCACCGGCTTCGCGCCGTTTCGGCGATCGGCGTAGAGGATCGCGGGAACCATCGCCACGAACGATGCGAGCACCACGGGCAGATAGAGCTTCCAGTGCTGAGCGAGCGCGAGCCCGTCCTGCACCAGGACGGTCGGCACGACCACGAACATGGCGTAGAGCAGGATATGCAGGATGAAAATGCCAGCGTTGAGGCGCAGCAGGTCGGGCTCGAGCAGGCGGGCGGCCACGCCCGGAGCTCTTGGCGCCGCGCTCGCGCGCGCGGGCGGCTCGGGCACCTGCGTGCGCACCACCCACATCGCGACGAGCGAAAGCGCGCCGGTGAGGGCGAACAGGCCCTCCATGCCGATCCAGCGATAGAGCACCGGCGCGCCCACCAGCGAAAGCGCGAACATGAGGCCGATGGTCGAGCCGATCATCGCCATGATCTTGGTGCGATGCTCCTCGCGCGTGAGGTCGGCCGCGAGCGCCATCGCGACCGACGAGATCGCGCCCGCGCCCTGGAGCGTGCGCGCGGCGATCGCGGTCCAGATGTCGTGTGCGGCGATGCCCAGGAAGCTGCCGGCGGCGAACACCGCCAGGCCGACGTAGAGCGCGGGCTTGCGACCCCAGCGATCGGAAGCCATGCCGAAGGGAATCTGCAGGATGCCCTGGGCGAGCCCGTAGGCGCCGAGCGCGACGCCGACGAGCGACAGGTCGTCGCCGCCGCGCAATCCCGCGGCGTGCACGACGAACACCGGCAGGATCACGAAGAGGCCGAGCATGCGCAGGCCGTACACGCCCGCGAGGCTCACGCCCGCGCGCACTTCGAGCGGGCTCATGCGTTCTGCAGGCATGGGATACAGGAGAGCAGAGAAAAGTCGCGAATCGGCGTGAAGGCGTCGGCGGGAATGCGAAACGAGCTATAGTAGCAAGTTTCACTTTTTTCACCCGGGAAATTTGGTTTGAGCGACAGCATCCGCATTCGCGGCGCGCGCACCCACAACCTCAAGAACCTGCAGCTCGATCTGCCGCGCGACTCGCTCGTCGTCGTCACCGGGCTTTCGGGCTCCGGCAAGAGCTCGCTCGCCTTCGACACGCTGTACGCCGAAGGCCAGCGGCGCTACGTCGAGTCGCTCTCGGCTTACGCCAGGCAGTTCCTGCAGCTCATGGAGAAGCCCGACGTGGATCTGATCGAGGGCCTGTCTCCGGCGATCGCGGTCGAGCAGAAGGCGGCGAGCCACAACCCGCGCTCGACCGTCGGCACGGTGACCGAGATTCACGACTACCTGAGGGTTCTCTTCGCGCGCGCCGGCACGCCGTACTGCCCGGAGCATCACCTCGAGCTCAAGGCGCAGACCGTGGCACAGATGGTCGACCACGTGGCTGCGTTGCCGCAGGACGCGCGCCTCATGGTCCTCGCCCCGGTGGTCACCGGCAGGAAAGGCGAGCAGGCCGAGCTGCTGGAGGAGCTGCGCGCCCAGGGGTTCACGCGGGTGCGCATCGACGGAGCCGTGCACGAGCTCGACGCCGCGCCGCGCCTGGCGAAGAATTCCAAGCACACCATCGAGGTGGTGATCGACCGCCTGCGCGCGCGCGCCGACGCCAAGCAGCGCCTCGCCGAGTCCTTCGAGACCGCGCTGCGGCACGCCGATGGCCGCGCGCTCGTGGTCGAGGCCGACTCCGGCAAGGAGCACCTTTTCTCGGCCAAGTTCTCCTGCCCGGCGTGCGACTATTCGCTGCCCGAGCTCGAGCCGCGGCTCTTCTCGTTCAACAATCCCATGGGCGCCTGCCCGCGCTGCGACGGTCTCGGCACGGTCGAGTTCTTCGATCCGAAGCGCATCGTCGCCCATCCCAACCTCTCGCTCGCGAGCGGTGCGATCCGAGGCTGGGACCGGCGCAACCACTTCTACTTCTCGATGCTGCAGGCGCTGGCGAAGCACTACGGCTTCGACGTCGAGCAACCCTGGGAGATGCTCGACGAGCGCATCCAGGAGCTCATCCTGCACGGCTCGGGTGGCGAGAAGATCGCCTTCCGCTACCCCGGCGCGGCGGGCCGCGCGGCCGTGAAGGAGCATCCCTTCGAGGGCGTGATCCCGAACCACGAGCGGCGCTACCGCGAGACCGACTCGCTGGTGGTGCGCGAAGAGCTCGCCAAGCTGCGCAACGTGCGCGCGTGTCCGGAATGCGGCGGCGCGCGGCTGCGCCGCGAGGCGCGCCACGTGAAGATCGCCGGCCAGACGATCTACGAGATCTCCAGCTGGCCTCTGCGAGCTACGCAGGATTTTTTTTCCTCCCTGCGGCTCGAGGGAGCAAAACAGCAGATCGCCGAGCGCATCGTGCGCGAGATCGCGAACCGCCTCGGCTTCCTCGTCAACGTGGGGCTCGACTACCTGGCGCTCGAGCGCTCCGCGGAAAGCCTCTCCGGCGGCGAGGCGCAGCGCATCCGCCTGGCGAGCCACATCGGCTCGGGCCTCACCGGGGTCATGTACGTGCTCGACGAGCCTTCCATCGGGCTGCACCAGCGCGACAACGAGCGCCTCATCGCGACCCTCAAGCACCTGCGCGACCTCGGAAACTCGGTGATCGTGGTAGAGCACGACGAGGAAGCGATCCGCGCGGCCGACTACGTGGTCGACATGGGGCCCGGCGCGGGAGAGGCCGGGGGACGCGTCATCGCGCAGGGCTCGCCCGCCGACATCCTGGCCAATCCCGACTCGCTCACCGGCCGCTACCTCGCGGGGAGCCTTTCGATCCAGGTGCCGCGGCTACGGCACCGGCCCGGGAAGCACCGCATCACCGTGCGCGGCGCGCAAGGCAACAACCTGAAGGACGTCGCGCTTTCGCTCCCGCTGGGGCTCCTCGTGTGCGTGACCGGCGTGTCGGGCTCGGGAAAGTCCACCCTCATCAACGACACCCTCTACGCGGCGGTGGCGCGCCAGCTCTACGGCAGCACCGCTGAGCCTGCGCGCCACGAGTCGCTCGCGGGCCTGGAGCACCTCGACAAGATCGTGAGCGTCGACCAGAGCCCGATCGGCCGCACGCCGCGCTCGAACCCGGCGACCTACACCGGCCTTTTCACGCCGATCCGCGAGCTCTTCGCCGGCGTTCCAGAGGCGCGCACCCGCGGCTACGACGCGGGGCGCTTCTCGTTCAACGTCAAGGGCGGGCGCTGCGAGGCGTGCCAGGGCGACGGCGTGACGAAGGTCGAGATGCACTTCCTCGCCGACATCTACGTTTCCTGCGACGTGTGCCGCGGCAAGCGCTACAACCGCGAAACGCTGGAAATCCGCTACAAGGGCAGGAACATCCACGAGGTGCTCGAGATGCCCGTGGCCGAGGCGGCCGCGTTCTTCGCCCCCGTGCCGGCGATCGCGCGCAAGCTCCAGACGCTGATCGACGTCGGCCTGGGCTACGTGCGGCTCGGCCAGTCGGCGACCACCCTCTCCGGCGGCGAAGCCCAGCGCGTCAAGCTCTCGCTCGAGCTCTCCAAGCGCGATACCGGGCGCACCCTGTACATCCTCGACGAGCCCACCACGGGGCTGCACTTCCACGACATCCAGCTGCTCCTCGACGTGCTGCATCGCCTGCGCGATGCCGGCAACACGGTAGTGGTGATCGAGCACAACCTCGACGTCGTCAAGACCGCGGACTGGATCATCGACCTGGGCCCCGAGGGCGGCGAGGGCGGCGGCCGCATCGTCGCCGAGGGCACGCCGGAGCAGATCGCCGCGAGCCCGGCGAGCCATACCGGGCGCTACCTGAAGCGCTCGCTCGACGCAGGCCAGCGCGCCGCCACAATCGGTCCCGAAAAACTCCCCCGCACGCGCGCGGCGTAGCCATCCCCGGGGGTTGCAATGGGCGGTATCGCCCACCCCCAAAGGAGTTCGCCATGGCGCGCACGGTAATCTTCATTGTGTTGTGGTTCGCCGTCGATTCGACAGCGCAAGCCTGCGGCAACGAGCCGCTATTGGAGGAGCTCACGACGCCGCAGGCCGATCGCGAGGTCATCGACGCCTACCAACTCGCCCGCGAGAACGCCGCGTCGACGGAATTGCTCGAGCGCTCGCAGCAGACGTGGGAGGAGTACCGCCGGGCTAATTGCGAGCTGATGAGCGCGCGCGACGCCGGCACGTCCGAGGAGGCGGCGGCGCAGTGCAACGCGTTCATGGCGCGCGAACGCAGCCTGGAGCTGCGGCTTCTCAGCTACTGACCGGGCAGTCGACGCGCATGACCACGCCCGAGGCGTCCTCCCGGTTCGCGGCGCGCGCTTCCCCGCCGTGGAACTGCGCGATGAGGCGCACCATGTACAGCCCTAGGCCCAGGTGCGGCTCGTTCGCCCCTTCCGGGCGCACCGACACCATGGATTCGAATAGACGCCCGGTCATCTCGGCGGGCAGGAGCGCGCCGCTGTTGCTGACGGTGAGCGTGCCCTTCTCGTCCAGGCGGATGCGCACCGGCTCGTCGCGCTGCGAGAAGTCGGCCGCGTTCGCCGCCAGCTTGTCGAGCATCTGGGCGTAGAGGTCGGGCGCGCCGCGCAGCATGACCGGCGATTCGGGCAGCGACAGGGAAAACCTGACCAAGGGGAAGATGGATGCATACCCCGCCACGCAGCCGCGCAGCACCTCGCGCGCGTCGAAGCGCTCGCGCTCGGCCTCGCGCACCACGGCCTCGAGCCGGGTCGCCTCCGACATGCGTGTGAGGATGGCGTCGAGGCGGGCGAGGCCTTCGGCGGCGCGCTCGGTGTAGACGCGCGCCTCGTCCGGCAGCGGCGTCATCTTCAGGTTCTCGAGCGAGGAGCGGACCACGGTGACCGGCGTGCGCAGCTCGTGCGAGAGCCGGCCGCCGAGCTTCTCGAGGTAGGCGTTGTATTGCGCGAGCCGCTCGAGCGCCGTGGAGAAGCTGCGCGACAGGTCGCCGAGCTCGTCGCCCGAGCTCGAGGCGGCGAGCAGCTTCTTCACCCGCCCCTGCGAATCGATCGCCTGCTCGGCCTCGTCGCGCAGCCGCGTCAGGCGCAGCGAAAGGCGTGAGGCGAACGCGAGCAGCACCAGCGCGCCGATCGCGAACACGAGCAGCGTCACCGCGACGACCTTCTCGAGCGTGCGGTCCGAGAGCGAGCGGATCGCGTTGGTCGTCTCCTCGACCACCACGGCGCCGAGCACCTCGTCGCCCGACCAGATCGGGTGCGCCGCCGAGAGGATGACGGCGCGCGAGTCGGTGGAGCTGCGCCAACGCCTGCCGGCCATGCCCTGCAGCGCGGCGCGCACCTCGCCGGCGCCGCTGATCTGCGACTCGGGCAGCGCGTCGTCGAAGTCCTCGGTGGGCCGCTCGAGCAGGAGCTCGGTGACCGGGCGCAGCCAGCGCGCAAAGACCTCGAGCGCGTCAGCGGGCGGCCGTTCCTCCGGCGCCTTCTTCCTCAGGTCGCCGGTGATGGCGAGCAGGCGCTCCTGCCGGTCGACGATCCAGATCCGCAGATCGGCCCGGCCGAGGCTCTTGAGGATGCGCTCCATTTCGCCGCCCGCGGCGACGCCGGGACGCAGGTCGGCGAGCTCGGGCCGGTCGTGCAGCGCGGTCGCCACCGCGCGCGCGGTGGCGACGAGCGCCTGCTCCTGGCCCTCGCGCAGCACCGCCTCCATGTCCTTCACGTAGCGGTAGCCGAGCCACGGGATCGGCGCCAGCACGAGCGCGACCAGCGCCACCTTGGCTCTCAGGCCAAAGCGCACCCTAGGTATTCCAGCGGTAGCCGAGGCCGTACACCGTGTCGATGGCCGCGAACGCAGGATCGACCGCCTGGAACTTGCGCCGGATGCGCTTGACGTGCGAAGTGATCGTCGAGTCGTCGACCACGATGTGCGCTTCCTTCATGAGCTGCTCGCGATTCTTGACGTGGCCGGGGAAGCGCGCCACGCAGTGCACCAGCCAGAACTCGGTCAGGGTGAGGTCGACGGGCTTCGACTTCCAGCTCGCCACGAAGCGCTTCATGTCGAGGCTCAGCTCGCCGCGCTCGAGGATCTCCTCCTCGAGGGGCGGCTCGCGCAGCAGGTCGGCGCGGCGGAACAGCGCGCTGATGCGGGCGAGCAGGTGCGGGATTCCGGCGTCCTTGGTGAGGTAGTCGTCGGCGCCCATGCGCAGGCCCGAGATCACGTCGAAATCGCTGTCGCGGGCGGTGAGGAAGATGATCGGCAGCGCCGCGGACAGCGCGCGCAGCTCGCGGCACAGCGCGAAGCCGCCGTCCGGCTCGCCCGCGAGACCGATGTCGAGCAGCGCGAGATCGGGCAGCCGGCTGCGGAACGCGGCGAGCGCCGAGCCCCGGTCGGCGAACGCGCTCACCTGATAGCCGTGCTTCTTGAGGAGATCGGCGTAGTTGGCGCGGATTGCCGGATCGTCCTCGACGACGGCCACTATTTTTGCCATGCGGCCAATATACCGGAGGCCGGGCCGCGGAAAACCGCCTGCCACCGGTTCGCCACAATTCACCCGCGCGGCGCCCGCTTTGCGCTGCGGCCGACGCAGCTTGCGCTGCTGAAATGAGGCATGTCTCACACGAACCGGAGCGTGCCCATGAAAGCCGTGATCGATTTCTCATACGCCGCCTTCGTCGCCGCCGTGATCGGCATCGCGGTCGGCGGCACCGCCTTCTCGCTCGTCTGGCTGATGCACATCCTCAAGGTCTAGGACGACGCCGAGGGCCGGTGGTTGGCGGCTCGCGTGCCGCCGCCTCCCCACGGCCACGATGCCAGAGCGCCGCGTCCGCCGCCGGCGGCGGGGCGCATGGATCCGCCAGCTCCTGGCCCTCGGCGCCGTTCCCGCGCTCCGTCCTCCGATGCTCCGCCTTGCCCTGGTCTTTCTCGTCTGGATCGCGTCCACCGCGTGGGCGCTCGACGAATCGGACGCCGACTACGATGCAGAACTGCACGAGGCGTACGTACTTGCGTGGAACGAGGCCGACGACCGGCAGCGGCGCCTTCTCGAGCGCGCGCAGCGCGGCTGGAACGACTACCGCGCCGCCAACTGCGAGCTGGTCGGTAGCGGCTGCTATGCGCTGATGGCGCAGGAGCGCGCGGCCGAGCTGCGCCACGTTTTGACAAATACGAACGTTCGTACTATTATTGACCGCCATGGCCGCGTCGACCCCAGCCAGTCCAGCGAAGGCGAGCTCCGTACAGACCTCGGTGCAGACCAAAGGTGAGCGCACCCGCGCCGCCATCCTCGACGAAGCCCTGCGCCTGGTGAGCAAGGCGGGGCTGGACGGCCTCACCATCGGCACGCTCGCCGACGCGACCGACATGTCCAAGTCGGGCCTGTTCGCCCATTTCGGCTCGCGTGACGAGCTGCTGCTCGCGGTGCTCGCGCACGGCCAGGCGGAGTTCACCGAGGTGGTGTTCCAGCCGGCGATGGCCAAGCCGCGCGGGCTGCCGCGGCTGCGCGCGATGTTCGTGAACTGGCTCGACTGGACCGAATCGGCCGAGCTGCCGGGAGGCTGTCCGATGATCGGCGGCGCGGCCGAGTTCGACGACCGGCCGGGCCCGGTGCGCGACATGCTCGCAGGCGGCCAGCGCACCTGGATCGAGACGCTGAAGCGCGCCGTGCGCCAGGCGATCGAGGAGCGCCAGCTCGCCGCGGACACCGATCCCGAGCAGATCGCCTTCGAGATGTTCGGCATCGCGCTCGTGGTGCACCACCACCGGCGGCTGCTCGGCTACCGCAAGGCCCGCGAGCGCGCCCTCGCCGCGCTCGACTCGCTGTTCCACCGCAACGCCGTTTCCTGAAGAGAGTCGCCATGCCCACCACGCTGCGCTTGCCCCAAATTAGCACGAACGTTCGCTTAGTCGCCTCGCGGCTGCTGTTTCCCGACCTCGCGGGCGCCTGGGCCGAGCGCCTTTTCCTCACTCCGCCCAGGGCGGACGATGCCGCGGCGAGCGCGCTCGACCTGATCGACGCGCGCGCGGGCTGGATCGTGCACAAGGGACGCCACATCATGACCTGGCGCTGGGGCGCGCCGGACGCGCCGGCGGTCCTGCTCGCGCACGGCTGGGGCGGCCATGCGGCGCAGATGCGTGCCTTCGTGTTTCCGCTGCTTGCCGCGGGCTACCGGGTAATCGCCTACGACCAGCCGGCGCACGGCCTCTCCGAAGGGCGGCTCACGGGGCTGCCGGATTTCGCCGACGTGCTCGCGGAGCTGGCGTGGCACCACGGCGAAGTGCGCGCGATCATCGGCCATTCGCTAGGCGCGACGGCGGCTGCCATGGGCCATGCGTGGAGCAAGCTCGACCTCGACAAGATCGTGCTGATCAGCCCGCCCTCCGACCTCGTCGGCCATTCGCGGCGCTTCGCGCGCTGGCACTGGATGCCCGAGCCGCTGCGCAGGGCGATGCAGGGCGCGATCGAGGAGCGCTACGGCGTGCGCTGGGAGGAGCTCGAGCTCGCGCGCGTCGCGCCGCGCCTGACGGCGCAAGCGCTCGTCATCCACGACCGCGATGACCGCATGGTGCCGTGGAAGCAGGGCGCTGCGGTCGCGCAGCACTGGCGCGGCGCGCGCCTCATGACGACGCAAGGCCTCGGCCACGGCCGCATCCTGAGGGACGAGGCGGTCATTTCGGCCGCGGTCGCCTTCATCAGCGCGCGCTAGCGTGCGCAGCCTCACGATCAGCTGGAGCGACCCGCATGCGCTCGCGCAGGCCGGACGCTCTTTGCCGGGCCTTGAATTCCTGCGCGCCATCCGCGATGGCCGCCTGCCGTTGCCGCCGATCGCCGAGCTGCTCGGATTCAGGCTGGTCGAGGCGGAGCCCGGACACGCGGTGTTCGAGGTGTTGCCCGACGAGCGCCACTACAACCCGATCGGCGTGGTGCACGGCGGACTCGCGATGACCCTGCTCGACTCGGCGATGGGCTGCGCGGTGCAGACCCAGGTCCCTGCCGGCGCTGCCTATGCAACGCTCGAAGCGAAGACCAACCTCACGCGCGCGATCACCGCGTCGACCGGCAAGCTGCGCGCGATCGGAAAAGTCGTTCACCTTGGCAGCCGCGTGGCGACCGCCGAGGGGCGCCTGGTCGACGGCGAAGGCAAGCTCTACGCTCACGCCACCACCACGTGCATCGTGCTACGCGAGGGCTAGCCGCTTCTCCTGCCAGACCAGCCGCTTGTCGTGATACTGGGCGAGGCTCTCGCGGTGGCCGATCGAGACGAGCGTGGTATTGGCCAGCCGCTCCTTCAGCAGGCGATAGAGCGCGGCCTGATCTTCCTCGGGCAGCGCCGCGGTGGCCTCGTCGAGAAACAGCCAGTCCGGCTTGTTGAGCAGCGCGCGCGCGAACGCAAGGCGTTGCTGCTCGCCGCCGGAGAGCACCTGCGCCCAGTTCTCGCTGCGCTCGAGATCGCCCGCGAGCTGCGCCAATCCTACGGCCCTCAGCGCATCCTTGACGGTCTCGTCGGAGTGCTTGGTTGGCTCGTCGGGATAGCTCACGGCGTGTTTCAGCGACCCGAGCGGCAGATACGGCTTCTGCGGCAGGAAGAGCAGGCGTGCGCCTTTCGGCAGTTTGATCCGGCCTTTCCAGTAGGGCCAGATCCCGGCGAGCGAGCGGAAGAACGTCGACTTCCCCGCGCCCGAGGGGCCGTTGATCAGGACGTCCTCGTGCGGCTTGAGCTCGATGGCGGTGTCGTTTAGCAGCGGGCTGCCCTGCGGCAGCTCGATCTTCACGTGATCCAGGGCGATCCTTTGGTCCGCCGACTCGGTACGCTCACCGTGGATCTGCGCCGCTTCGGCGCGTACGCGCTCGATCGAGGCGCGAAAGCCGATCAGCCGGTCGACGGTCGCCTTCCAGGTGGCGTAAGAGGTGTACGCGTTGATGAACCAGGAGAGCGAGCCCTGCACCTGGCCGAACGCGGAGGCCGTCTGGAAGATGGCGCCCAGAGGAATGCTGCCGGAGAAGAAGCGCGGGGAGACCACGATGTAGGGGAAGATGATGGCGAGCTGCGCATAGAACGACTGGAACCAGTTCAGCTGCTTGCGTTTGCGCATAAGCTGCCACCAGTTGCCAATCACCGCGGCGAAGCGCTGCCGCAGGCCGCCGAGCTCCTCGCGCTCGCCCCGGTAGAGCGCCACGCCCTCGCTGTTCTCCCGCAGGCGCACCAACGAGAAGCGGAAGTCGGCTTCGACGCGCTGCTGCTGGAAATTCAGCGGAATCAGCTTGCGGCCGACGTAGTGCGTGAGCACCGAGCCGACGATCGCATAGACGAGCGCCGTCCAGACCAGGTACCCGGGAATATTGAATCCCCACAACTCTAGCGACCCGGACAGGCCCCACAGGATGACCACGAACGAGATCAGCGTGACCACCGCCGAGAGCAGGCCCAGCGCAAGGTCGCTCGTGTAGTCGACGAACATGTGCAGGTCGTCGGCGATGCGCTGGTCCGGGTTGTCGGTGCCGCGGTCGAGGAGCTGGATGCGGTAGTGCGCCTGGTCCTGCATCCACTCGTCGAGGAAATGGTCGGTGAGCCAGGTGCGCCATTCGATCTGCAGCATCTGGAGGAACCAGAGGCGATACACCGCCATGACGATCCAGGCGAAGGCGAGCACGCCGAACTTGCCGAGCTGGTAGAAGAACTCCGCCTGGTCCTTCTTCTCGAAGGTGTTGTAGAAGTCGCGGTTCCAGTAGTTGAACTGGACCTCCATATAGACCATGGCGAGCGCCAGAGCGACCACGAGGACGAGCAGGCCGAGCGCCTTGCCGCGCTTCTCGGAGACCCAGTAGGGCTTGGTAAGCGCCCAGAAAGCCTTTAGAAATCCATTAGTTCGCATGGCACACCTAAGAGGGGACTCAAAGCAGTTTACAGAACCGTCATCAAGGGTTAACAATCAAGGGGCATGTCTTCGGGCCGGGTCTTTCGCTTCGCGCCAACTCCAGACCGTCCCGCGCGCCATTTGTTCGTGTTTCTGCACGGCTGCGGCGCGACCGCGCAGTCGATGATTCCGATCGCGTTCAGGTTCCAGGCGCGCTTTCCGAGCGCGGCGCTGGTGGTGCCGAGCGGCTTCGATCCCGACGCCCGCGGCGGCGCGGCGCAGGACTGGTACCCCACGCGCGGCCTCAACGTCGACAACCATCGCGAGCGCGTGGCGTCGGTGCTTCCCGACGTCGAGGACCTCGTGCGCCGCGAGCAGACGAACTTCGGCGTGAGCGCGAGCCGCACCGTGCTGATCGGCTTCTCGCAGGGCGGGACCGTGGCGCTCGAGCTGGTGAAGACGCCGGGGCTCGCCGGCGCGGTGGTCGCGTTCTCGTCGCGCTACGCGCGCCTCCCCGCGAACGGGGCCCGCATCTCCTCGCGCATCCACCTCGTGCACGGCGAGTACGATTCGGTGGTCTCGCGCGTTTACGCAGAGCGCGCGGCGCGCGTGCTCGCCGGACTGCACGTTCCGGTCACGCTCGACATCGTCGAAGACCTCGGCCACGCGCTCTCGCACCGGGCGATCAGCCTGGGCTCCCTGCGGCTGCTGCAGGGGATCTACGAAGGCCGTCGCGCCACCCTGCATTGAAGGAGGGCATCGTTCTCGTCGCTCACGGGTCGCGCGATCCGGAGTGGTCGCGGCCATTCGAGCGCATCGCGGCGAGCGTGGCGCAGAAGCTGCCGGCGGCGAGCGTGGGGCTGGCGTATCTCGAGCACGGCCCCTCGCTCGATGAAATCGTGGCCGCTCTGGTCGCTAGGGGCGTGGCGTCGATCCGTGTCGTGCCGGTGTTCCTTGGCCAAGGCAGCCACGTGAAGGACGATCTGCCGCGGCTCGTCGCTCAAAGCACGCGTCCCGGGGTTGCCCTCAGGCTCGACGAGGCAATCGGCGAGCAACCCCAGGTGATCGAGGCGATCGCTTCCATTATTTCCGGGGCTCGCCAAGGCGGCTGAGCATGGCCATGACGGCGCGGATCTGCGCGCCGTCCTTGGTGTGGTATTGGGCGCCGGTATAGCCCCACCAGTCCCAGCAGCCGTCCGGGTTGTACACCCACCACCACCTGGCGATGGCCTGCGGATACAGCACGACGATGCGGTTCGTGTCGGCCCACCGGTTGTAGCCTGCCTCGCGCGCGAACGTGTCGTTGACCGCGCCTCTGCCCTGCCGGCAGCCGTGAAATGCCACGTGCACACGGCAGCGCTGGGTCTCGCAGTCTTTCGGGATGTAGACGTAGCCTTCGTCGTCCATGCTGCTCTCGTATCCGCCGAAGGGCGTCTGGTCGAAGCTCTGCAGGCGGCCCGACGGGCTCGCTGCCGGCGGCGCGAGCGGCCCGGCGAGATACTGGAGCAGGACGCCGGCCGCATCGTAGTCGCAATCGTTGATGAAAGGAGAGCGCGTCGCACCGCAGTCCTTGTTCCCGGCGTCCAGCGTGATCATCGCGTGTCCCGCGGGCTTGTCGCGCACGAGGACGGTCGCGGTCTTGTAGGCGGCGTAGAACGCCTGCAGCTCTTCCACCACTGCGCGCGCCACCGTGTCGTCGTGCGTGCCGGTGAAGAGCCAGGCGCGCGCGGAAGCGAGATTCGCGGTCGGATCGATGCGCCCGGCCGCGGCGAGGCGGTCGGTCGCGTTCTTCAGCGTCGCGAGCGACGGCAGCGGCGTGAACGCACCGGGCTTCATGCAGTTGTAGTAGGCGGTCCACAGGCTGCCCTGGGCGCAGTAGTAGGGTCCGCCGGCCAGCGCACCCGCGCCCTTGATCCGGCTGGAGTGGGCGACATGCAGCTGCACCGCCATGTAGGCGCCGGAGGAAAGTCCCGACACCGTTGCCGTCCCGTCCGCGCCGAGAGGCGGCAGCGGCGGGGCAGCCCACGCCTGGACGCAAACGAGTACGCAAACCACGGCATACGGCTTGACAGCGTTGCGCACGGGCTGATCTTAGCGAAAGCTGTTGCGGCGCAAAAAAAACATTTGATCTGGCGGGAGTAAAGTAAGGGCGAGAGGAGGAAGCCATGGACCGTCCCGTGCGCAGCATCATCGAGAATCAGGCTCCCATCACCGCAACCGCCGACATGACCGTCACGGCGGCCTCGCGTCTGATGAAAGCGAAGCGCATCGGCGCGATTCTCGTCGTCAAGAGCGGCCGCCTCGCGGGCATCTTTACCGAGCGCGACGCACTGTTCCGCGTCATCGCAGAAGGGCGCGACCCCAAGACCACGAAGCTCGGCCAGGTGATGACCGAGAACCCGCGCACCATCGCGCCCGACCGCCCGTTCGGTCACGCGCTGCATCTCATGCACGAGGGCGAGTTCCGGCACGTTCCGGTAGTGGAGAACGGCCGCCCGGTCGGCATCGTTTCCGCGCGCGATGCGCTGGGGCCGGATCTGCGCCAGTTCATCTCCGACCTCGACCAGCGCACCCACATCGGAGAGATCCTGGGGTAGCCGGCTAGCTGGAAAGCTCGGGCAGGTCCCTGAAGAGCTCGAGCGCCTCGGGGTTCGCCAGCGCGTCGGTGTTCGTCACCGCCATGCCGTGCACCACCGCCTTCACCGCGAGCTCGACCACCTTGCCGTTCTTGGTTCGCGGGATGTCGCTCACCTGGACGATGCGCGCGGGCACGTGGCGCGGCGAGGCGTGGCGCCGGATCTCGAAGCGGATGCGCTCCTCGAGGTGATCCTCGAGGCGCTGTCCGTCCCTGAGCTTCACGAAAAGAACGACCCGCGTATCGGTGGGCTGCTCGGGCGGCCAGAGCTGCCCTATGGCGACAGCCTCCTCGACCTCGTCGATGCGCTCGACAACCCGGTAGATCTCCGCGGTGCCGATGCGCACGCCGCCCGGGTTGAGGGTAGCGTCGGAGCGCCCGTACACCAGCATCGTGCCGCGCTCCGTAAGCTCGGACCAGTCGCCGTGCGTCCAGACGCCGGGATACTTGGCGAAATACGCCGAGTGGTAGCGCTCGCCACCGCGGTCGTTCCAGAATCCGAGCGGCATCGAAGGGAACGGCCGGGTGCAGACGAGCTCGCCCTTCTTCCCGACCACGGAGTTGCCCTCCTCGTCGAAGACCTCGACCGCCATGCCGAGCGAGCGGCACTGCAGCTCGCCGCGGTAGACCGGCAGGACTGCGCTGGCATCGGCGAACGCGCCCATGATGTCGGTACCGCCCGAGATCGAGGCGAGGCACGCGTCGCTCTTGACCGCGTCGTAGACGTAGTCGAAGCCCTCGGGCGCGAGCGGCGATCCGGTCGACAGGATCATGCGCACCGAGCCGAGATCGTGCGTGTCGCGCGGTCGCAGCCCGCGCTTCGCCGCGGCATCGATGAACTTGGCCGAAGTGCCGAAATGGGTAATGCGCTCCTTCTCGGCGTAGTCGAAGAGGATGCGGCCGTTCCGCGCGAAGGGTGAGCCGTCGTACAGCATCACGCTCGCCTCCGCCGCCAGCGCCATGAAGAGCAAGTTCCACACCACCCAGTTCGTGGTGCAGTAGTAGAAGTAGCGCTCGCCGGGGCGCACGTCGAAATGCAGCTTGAACATCTTCAACGCCTGCAGCAGCGTGCCGCCGGCGCCGTGGACGATGCACTTGGGCTTGCCCGTCGTGCCCGAGGTGAACAGGATGAACACCGGGTGGTCGAACGGCAGCTGCGCGAATGAGATGTCGGCGGGCGTGTAGCGGCGCAGCCATTCTCCCAGCGTCACCGCCTTGGGAACTTCCGACACGTCGACCTTCGGGTCGAGATGCGGCACGACCACCACCTTGCGAACGCTGGGCAGCTTTTCCACCAGCCCGGCGACGCGCTCGAGCGAATCGTGCGTCTCGCCGTTGTAGCTGTAGCCGTCCGCGCAGAAGAGCACCTTGGGCTCGATCTGGCCGAAGCGCTCGAGCACCCCTTCGACGCCGAAATCCGGCGAGCATGAAGACCACACGATGCCCTGCGACAGCGCCGCGAGCGCGAGCATGCCGGTCTCGGGAAGGTTGGGAATGAAGGCCGCGGCACGGTCGCCGGCGCGCAATCCGAGCGCGGCGAGCGCCTGCGCCGCGCGCGAGACGTCGCTGTAGAGGTCGGCGTACGACAGCCGCCGGCGGGGACCGGTCTCGTCCCAGAACACGAAGGCGTCGCCACGGTCGCCGCGGCGCATCAGGTTCTCGGCGAGGTTGAGCCGCGCTTCCGGGAACCAGCGCGCGCCGGGCATCTTGTCGCCGTCGACCAACACCGTGGCGCCCTTGCGCGACGCAAGCACGCCGCAGAAATCCCAGGTGTCCGACCAGAACTCTTCCGGGCGCTCGACCGACCAGTGGTAGAAATCGGGATAGCTGTTCAGCTCGAGCCGGCGCTTGCGCACCACCTGGCGGGCGAACTGCGTGAGCTGCGCCTCCTCGACGGCGCGCTCGCTCGGCTGCCAAAGTATCCGCGGCACGGTCGCCGTCATGGTGGTGTCTCCCGCGTGCTGTTGTTTCTCTCCGATTTCGCGCAGCATTATATGGCCCATGGATGAACCGATCCGGCAGGACCACCGCCTCGCGGAAGCCGACGCGCTCGAGCGCCTGCGCGCCCTGCAGCCCGGGGGCGAGGTTTCGCAGCGGATCGCCGAGCACGCGCTGAGCCTGGCACGCGAGGTGCGATCGACGCGGCCGGCGGCGCTCAGCGCGGAGTCGTTCCTGCGCCACTACGGCCTGTCGACGCCCGAGGGCGTTGCCCTGATGTGCGTTGCCGAAGCGCTCCTGCGCATCCCGGACCCCGAGACCGCCGACGCCCTGCTGCGCGAAAAGCTCTCCGCGGGGGAGTGGGGAAAAGGCAGCAGCCAGGATGCCGAGGACTCGTGGGCCGCGAGCGCGGCCGACTGGGCGCTCATGCTGACCGGAACGCTCGCGCGCTGGCGCGAAGCGGACGCCGAGCCGATCGCGCAGTTGAAACGCCTCGCCGCGCGCCTGGGCGAGCCCGTGGTGCGGACCGCGGTGCGCCAGGCGATGCGCATCCTCGCGAGCCAGTTCGTCATCGGCGAGACCATCGAGGAAGCGGTGACCCGCAGCCGGGCCTTCGAAGCCTACCGCTTCTCGTATGACATGCTGGGCGAGGCGGCACGTACGGCCGAGGACGCGGCGCGCTATTTCGATGCCTATAGCCGCGCGATCCGCGGCACGCCGGCGGGCGACGGCGTCTCGGTGAAGCTCTCGGCGCTGCACCCGCGCTTCGAGGAGGCGAAGCGCTCGCGCGTGTTCGACGAGCTCGCGCCGCGCGTCGCGCAGCTCGTGCGCCTCGCCGAGCAGTGCGCGGTCGGCATTACCATCGATGCCGAAGAGTCCGAGCGCCTCGAGTTGACGCTGGATCTCTTCGAGGAGCTGAGCCGCGGCCACGCGCTCGGCCTCGCCGTCCAGGCCTACCAGAAGCGCGCGCTCGCCGTGTGCGACTGGCTGGTCGGGCTGCGGCGCCGACTCTCGGTTCGCCTCGTGAAAGGCGCGTACTGGGACGGCGAGATCAAGCGGGCGCAGCAGTTCGGCATGCCCGACTACCCGGTATTCACGCGCAAGCCCGCGACCGATCTGTCCTACGTGGCCTGCGCCGGGCGGCTGCTGTCGGCGCCCGCCACGCTCTACCCGGCGTTCGCAACTCACAATTGCCGCACCGTCGCGACGATCTTCGAGCTCGCGGGCGACCGGCCGTTCGAGTTCCAGAAGCTCTTCGGCATGGGCGACACGCTGTACGAAGTGCTCTCGCGCACGCGCGCGTTCGCCTGCCGCATCTATGCGCCCGTGGGAAGCTTCACCGATCTCCTGCCTTACCTCGTGCGGCGCTTGCTCGAGAACGGCGCGAACACCTCCTTCGTCCATCAGATCGCCGATCCCGCGGTGCCGCTCGAGGCGCTGGTCGCCGATCCCCTCGAGGCCCTGCCCGAGCCGTACAGCCCCGATCCGCGAATTCCTCTGCCGCGCAACCTTTATCCCGACCGGATGAACTCGCTCGGCGTCGACCTCGCGCGCAGGGATGTCCTGGATCGTCTCGAGGAGAAGATCCGTTCCGACCGCGGCCGCGCGAACCTGGGCGCGGTGGAAAGCACCACCCCGCAGGAGCTCGACTTCAGCATCGCGCGCGCAGCCGCGGCGTTCGATTCGTGGACGCGCGTGCCCGCGTCCGAGCGCGCCGCCGCGCTCGAACGCACCGCCGACGCGATGGAGCGGCGGATGCAGGAGCTCGTGTCGCTCATCGTGCGCGAGGGCAGCCGCACCTATGGCGACGCGGTCTCGGAAGTGCGCGAGGCAGCGGATTTCTGTCGCTACTATGGCGCGCAGGGAAGAGCGAATTTTGAGGAATCCGTCCTCCTTCCAGGGCCGGCCGGAGAGCGAAACCAACTATCACTTCACGGCCGCGGAGTGTTCGCGTGCATCGCGCCGTGGAATTTCCCGCTCGCTATTTTCACCGGTCAGGTGGCCGCGGCGCTCGCCGCGGGGAACACCGTGATCGCGAAGCCCGCCGAGCAGACGCCACGCATCGGGTTGCGGGCGGTCGAGATCCTGCACCAGGCCGGCATCCCTCCCGACGTGCTGTGCTGCGCGGTAGGCGACGGCGAGACCATCGGAGCGCCGCTCGTCGCGGACCCGCGGATCGCGGGTGTCGCCTTCACCGGCTCGGACGAGACCGCGCGCCGCATCAACGCCGCGCTCGCCGCCCGCCCCGGACCGATTGCGGCGTTGATCGCGGAGACCGGCGGGGTCAACGCCATGGTGGTCGACGCCTCCGCCCTGCCAGAGCAGGTCGTGGACGACGTGGTGGTCTCGGCGTTCCAGAGCGCCGGCCAGCGCTGCTCGGCGCAGCGGATCCTGTTCGTGGACGAGGGCTGCGCCGAGCGCGTGATGCGCCTGCTCTCCGGGGCGCTCGCCGAGCTCAAGGTGGGCGACCCCGCGGAGCCCGATACGGATGTCGGCCCCATCATCGATGCCCCCGCGCGCGCGGCGCTCCTCAGGCATGTCGAGAAGCTGAGAGCGGGGGCGAGGCTGATCGGCGAAGCACGGGCCCCGGCCTCGGGCAACTACCTTGCGCCAGTCGCCTTCGAGATGCCGATCGAAGCGCTGCCGAGGATCGAAGTGTTCGGCCCCGTTCTCCATGTCTGCACTTACCGCAGAGACAATCTGGGGCGAGTACTGCAGTGGATCCGCGAGACGGGCTACGGCCTCACCCTCGGCGTGCACAGCCGCATCCAGAGTTTCGTCGACGCGGTGGTCGCGGAAGCGCGCGTGGGCAACGTCTACGTCAACCGCAGCATGATCGGCGCGGTCGTCGGGGTGCAGCCCTTCGGTGGCGAAGGCCTTTCAGGCACGGGCCCCAAGGCCGGCGGGCCGCACTATCTTTTCAGGTTCGCCACCGAGCGGACTCTGACCGTCAACACTGCCGCGGTCGGCGGCGTCACCGAGCTCCTGACCCGACCTTTGATATGAGCGCTAACGCGAGCTCATCAGCTCGCGCGCCGCCGACTTGTTGTGCTCGTACATGCGCCGGTTGTATTCGACTACGTACGCGTGCTGCTTGTTCATGCGCACGCTGGCGTCGTGGCCAAGGCTCTCGTAGCACGATGCGCCCAGCGGTCTCACCCCGATCGTCCAGGGCGACGCGACCTCTTTGCCGGCCTCGGCGGCCGGATAGCCCGACACCTCGTCGACGCACTGGCGCATCGACATGTAGCGGCGGTCGCCGGACTTGATCGCCTGCGCCACGGCCTGGTCCACCGGGACCAGCGTGAGCTTGTCCGGCGCGCCCTTGGCGGCGAACGGCGCGCCAAGCGGTTCGCCGTCTGCGAGATCCGCGATCGGTCCGGCCACGTGTATCGCGAGCGCGACGCCGACGACGGCGCACACCGCTCGGATCGGCGCAAACTTGAGCACCATCGGCCAGGCGCGTCTGAGGAAGAACCCCAGGGTTCCCACGCCCACGATGCCGAGCGCGAGCAACGGATGGCGCTCGCAGATTCCGTACAGGTACGCCGAGAGCTTGGCGGCGAACGGCATCGCCTGCTCGACCACCGACCAGCCCTTGCGGACCGCGGCCATCACGTACACCACGCACGACACCGCGATCAGCCATCCGCCGGCGACGAACGCGATGTTGCTGGGCAGGCTGTAGGGACGCCATTCCTGCTGCAGGAGGACGAAGACGCCGACGGCCGCGACGGTGATGAACGCCACGACGAGCATGTGCTCGCTGAACGCCCGCTGGACGAGCGTCGGCCAGGAACTGACGAAACTGACGATGGCGTCCATAGCGCCCTCCTTGGATCGCCCAAGCTATCCAAGCGCTCCGGGCGCGGCAAGCAACTATGTCAGGGTGAGGGTGGGGGCGTGACTTGCATCACGCCGCGGCGTTGCGGCTACGCCCTGCGCACCATCGCCGGCGTGAGCGCCTTGATCGACGGCGCGCCGACCTGCTGCATGGCCGCGGCGAGCTCGATGCGAAGGAGCTCGAGCACGCGCTCCACGCCGGGCTGGCCGAACGCACCGAGTCCCCAGATGTAAGGACGTCCGACGCATACGCCCTGCGCGCCCATCGCGAGCGCCTTGACGATGTCGGTGCCGCGGCGAAAGCCGCTGTCGACCAGGATCGGGATGCGGCCGCGCACCGCTTCGACGATCTCCGGCAGCGCGTCGATGGTGGAGCGCCCGCTGTCCTCGCTGCGCGCGCCGTGGTTCGACACGATGATTCCGTCCATGCCGCGCTCGGCGGCGAGCGCGGCGTCCTCGTGCGCGAGGATTCCCTTGAGCACGATCTTCATCTTGGTCGTGTCGCGCAGGCGCTTGAGGAAGTCCCAGGTCATGTTCGAGGACTGGGTGTGTGTCAAGCCTGAAACATCGACGCCCTCGTACATCGAACGACGCTTCAGGTTTGCCTGCAGGCTGCTGCGGTCGTGGCAGCTGTCGCAGTTGCGGCTGTCGGTGCGCTGGAGCCTGAAGAGCGTCTCCTGGTTGCGCCCGCCGCTGCGGTCGACGGTGACCGCGACCACCGGGCAACCGGCTTTCTCGGCGCGCGTGACGAACGCTTTCGCCACGTCCCATTTGTTGGTGGCGTAGAGCTGGTACCAGACCGGCGCGCCGCGCGCCTTGGTCACCTCCTCGACCGACGATGTGGTCGCGGTCGAGAGGATCATGAGATGGTTGCCCGGCCGCGCGCCGCGCGCCACGGCGATCTCGCCTTCCGCGTGGAACGACTTCTGCCCTCCGACCGGCGCGATGATGATGGGATTGGCATAGCGCACGCCGAGGATCTCCGTGCTGGTGTCGACCTTGCTCACGTCGACCAGGCGCCGCGGCCTGAGCTGAAACTTGAGGAAGCCTTCGCGGTTGGCGCGCAGGGTCACCTCGTCGTCGATGCCCGAGGCCATGTAGCCGAAGTGCGCCGGCGGCACGTTCTTGCGCGCCACCGGCTCGAAGTCGAACACGTTGATCGCGTCCTTGGGCGACGCGATGAGATCTCCAGCACCCTGCGGCGCCCACAGGATCGGATCGGGCAGCTTCGAGGGCGCCAGCAGTCCGTTATCCGCGAACGCCCTGACGCCGGGCCAGGCGAGCAGCGGGCTGCCCGCAAGGAACTCGAGGAAACGGCGGCGGCTTTCAGCCTTCACATCTGAATTCGGCACTGTTGTCTCCCTTGGTCTCGATCAGCGAACACAGGGTATTTCGCAAACGTGGTCTGTCCCTGATTTCGGTTTAGTCGATTCGCGCGCCGGAAGCCTTGACCACCGGCGCCCACTTGGCGATCTCGGACTTCACGAACTCGGCGAACTGCACGGGCGTGTTCGGCGAGAAGCGCGCCCCCTCGCCCGGCAGCCGCGCCTGTATTTCGGGCGCGGCCATGATGCGCATGGTTTCGGAATTCCAGCGCTGGACGATCTCCGCCGGCGTACCGGCGGGCGCGAACAGGCCGATCCAGTTGTTGACCTCGAATCCGGGGAGCGCCTCGCCGACGGTCGGTAATTCGGGGGTCGCGGCGGCGCGCGAGCGGCCGATCGTGGCGAGGGCGCGCAGCTTCCCGGCCTTCGCATGCGGCAGGACGGTAGGCATGGTCGCGAAGAGGAGCGAGGTCTGCCCGGCGAGCAGCTCGGTGATAGCGGGCACGTTTCCCTTGTAGGGGACGTGGGTCATGTCGATCTTCGCCATCGTCTTGAAGAGCTCTCCCGCGAGGTGGCTCGCCGTGCCCATGCCGGCGGAGGCGAACGTGAGCTCGCCCGGCCGCGCGCGGGCCAGGGCGATCAGCTCGCTCACGCTGCTCGCAGGCACGGAGGGATGCACGACCAGCAGTCCCTCGGCCTCGAGCACGAGCGCTATGGCGGCGAAGTCCTTCACGGGGTCGTAGGGCAGCTTGGCGAACAGGCTCACGTTGACCGCGTGCGTGCCGACCGCCCCCATCACCAGGGTGTAGCCGTCGGGCGGCGACTTGGCCACCGTCTCCGCCGCGATCGTGCCGCCGGCGCCGGCGCGGTTCTCGACCAGCACCGGCTGGCCCCAGCTTTCGGCGACGCGCTGGCCGATGATGCGGGCATAGATGTCGGCGATCCCGCCGACCGGGAAGGCACAGATGATCCGGATCGGCTTAACGGGATACGACTGGGCGGATGCTGCCCAGGAAACGCAAAGCGCGAAGCCAAGCGCGGCCAGCCGACCTAGAATGGTCATCTCCTGCCTCGGGCGCCTAGTGTAGAACAGCGGTAAGGATGGAAGCCAAGACCCAGCCAGCAAAGTCCGACCTCGCCGAGCGATTCGAGCGGCGGTACTACGCGGAGGTCGATCCCGAGGAGCTCGCCGCCCGCAGCGCGAGGGACCTTGCCGGCGCGGCCGCAAGCCACCTCGAATTCGGCCGCAGGTTCTCGGACGGCAAGCCGAAAATCCGCGCTTACAACCCGACGTCGGCCCAGCACGGCTGGCAAACCACGCACACCGTGGTGGAGATCGTCAACGACGACATGCCGTTCCTGGTCGACTCGGTGACGATGGAAGTGAACCGCCAGGGCCTGACCCTGCACCTCGTGATCCACCCGGTACTGAGGACGGTGCGCAGCGCAGCGGGCGAGCTCGAGTCGGTATCCGCGCCGGGCGAGTCCTCCGAAGGCCGGCTCGAGTCCTTCATGCACGTCGAGGTCGACCGCCGGACCGACCCGGCGAAGCTCGCCGAGCTCGAGACCGGCCTCGCCAGGGTGCTCGGCGACGTGCGCGCCGCGGTCCAGGATTGGCGCGCGATGAAGGGGCGCATGGCGGAAGTGCTGTCACACGTCGACGAGGCGCGCGCCGCCGTCACGCGGGCCGAGCTCGAAGAAGGCCGGGCGTACCTCGACTGGCTGATGAACGACCATTTCACCTTCCTCGGCTGCCGCGACTACGTCCTCGAGCGCGTCGGCGGCGAGGACGTGCTGCGCATCGTGCCGGGAAGCGGCCTCGGAATCCTGCGCGAGCGCGGCGAGACGCTGTCGGTAAGCTTCGCCGGCCTGCCGCCGGAGGCGCGCAAGCGGGCCAGGGTGAAGGAGCTCCTGGTGCTGATCAAGGCGAGCTCGCGCTCCACGGTGCACCGGTCCGGGCATCTGGATTACGTCGGCGTGAAGCACTTCAACGCCGCCGGCGAAGTCAGCGGCGAAACGCGCTTCCTCGGCCTCTACACGCACACCGTGTACGCCGAAAACGCGACCCAGGTGCCGATCCTGCGGCGCAAGCTCGCCGCGGTGATCGAGCGCGCCGGGCTGTTGCCCGCCGGGCACAGCGGCAAGGCGCTCGCCTCGATCCTCGAGAGCTACCCGCGCGACGAGCTGCTGCAGATCAGCGCGCAGGACCTCTACGGCCACGCGATGGCGATCCTGCAGCTCGGCGAGCGCCAGCGCCTGCGCCTGCTGGTGCGCCAGGACGCTTACTCGCGCTTCGTGTCCTGCCTCATCTTCGTGCCGCGCGAGCGCTACAACACCGAGCTTCGCGTCCGCTTCCAGCAGATCCTCACCGAGGCGTTCGACGGCGCCTCCTCCGAGTTCGACGTCGATCTTTCGGCCTCCGCTCTCGGCCGCATCCTCATGCGCATCGCCACGAGGCCGGGCGCGATGCTGCGCGCGCCCGACGTGCAGGCGCTCGAGAAGCGCCTGGTCGACGCGATGCGGCGCTGGGAAGACGATCTCCATGCGGCGCTGGTCGAGCGCCACGGCGAGGAGCGCGCAAACCAGCTCTTCGCGCTCTACGCCAGCGCGTTCCCGGCGAGCTACCGCGAGGAATACGCGGTGCAGGACGCGCTCGGCGACATCGACATGATCGAGAAGCTCGATCCGAAGACCGATCTCGGCATGAACCTGCACGAGAGCGCGCGCGCCGAACCCGGCAGCCTGCGCTTCAAGATCTACCGCCGCGGCAGCCGCCTCGCGCTCTCGGACAGCCTGCCGATGCTCGAGCGCCTGGGCGTGCGGGTGCAATTCGAGCATCCGCACAAGGTCGAGCCCGCGGGAGCGGCGCCGGTCTGGGTGGTCGACTTCGGCCTCACCCCGCCCGCGAGCGCGCGGCCGCTCGGCGAGGTGCGCGAAAGCTTCCACGAGGCCTTCTTCGGCATGTGGTCGGGCGCCGTCGAGGCCGATCCGCTCAACCGCCTGGTGCTGAGCGCCGGGCTCAAGCCGGGCGAGATCGTCGTGCTGCGCGCCTACGCGCGCTACCTCAACCAGACCGGCTCGGCGCTCAGCCTTTCCTACGTCGAGCAGGCGCTCGCCGCGAACCCGGGGGTGGCCTCGCTGCTCGTGCGCCTGTTCTTTTCCAGGTTCAATCCAACAGGCGAGCGAGACGAAGGTGGATGGACTGCGCAGATCGAAGCCGCGCTCGATGGGGTCGAGAACCTGGACGAGGACCGGATCCTGCGCAGCTTCCTGGCCGTGGTGCAGGCGACGACGCGCACCAACTACTTCCTCGGGCGGCCGTATCTCTCGTTCAAGCTCGACCCGAAGCGCGTCCCCGGCCTGCCCGAGCCGCGGCCGATGCACGAGATCTGGGTGTACTCGCCGCGCGTCGAGGCGGTCCACCTGCGCGGCGGTCCGGTCGCGCGCGGAGGAATCCGCTGGTCGGACCGCAGGGAGGATTTCCGCACCGAGGTGCTCGGCCTCATGAAGGCCCAGATGGTGAAAAACGTGGTGATCGTGCCGGTCGGCGCGAAGGGCGGCTTCGTGGTGAAGCGCGCCCCGGCCGGCGGCCGCGAGGCCCTGATGAAGGAAGGCGTGGCCTGCTACCAGACCTTCCTGCGCGGCCTGCTCGACATCACCGACAACCTGGTCGACGGAAAGGTGGTGCCGCCGCGCGGCGTGGTGCGCTACGACGGCGACGATCCTTACCTGGTGGTGGCGGCGGACAAAGGCACCGCGACCTTCTCCGACTACGCCAACGCGATCTCGCAGGAGTACGGCTTCTGGCTGGACGACGCGTTCGCCTCCGGCGGATCGGCCGGCTACGACCACAAGAAGATGGGCATCACGGCGCGCGGCGCCTGGGAATCGGTGAAGCGCCACTTCCGCGAGCTCGGCATCGATACCCAGGCGGGCGAGTTCAGCGTCGTCGGCATCGGCGACATGTCGGGCGACGTGTTCGGCAACGGCATGCTGCTCTCGCGCCGGATCAGGCTCGTCGCCGCCTTCGACCACCGCCATGTCTTTCTCGATCCGGCACCCGATCTGGGAAAAAGCTGGCAGGAAAGAAAAAGGCTGTTCGAGCTGCCGCGCTCTTCCTGGGCGGACTACGATTCAAAGCTGATCTCGCCGGGCGGCGGCGTATTCCCGCGCAGCGCGAAATCGATCGCCCTGTCGCCTGAAGTCTGCAAGGCGCTCGACGTCAAGGCCGACTCGCTCACGCCCGCCGAATTGATCAGCGCCATCCTCAAGGCACCGATCGATCTGCTCTACAACGGCGGCATCGGCACCTACGTCAAGTCGAGCCGGCAGTCGAGCGCCGACGTCGGCGACCGCGCCAACGACGCGATCCGCGTGAACGGCGCCGATCTCAGGTGCCGGGTCGTCGGCGAAGGCGGCAACCTCGGCTTCACCCAGCTCGGGCGCGTCGAGTACGCGCTAAAGGGCGGCCGCATCAACACCGACGCCATCGACAACTCGGCCGGCGTCGACTGCTCCGATCACGAGGTCAACATCAAGGTCCTGCTCAACGTGGTGGCGCGCGCGGGCGCGCTCGCGCTCCCGGAGCGCGACAAGCTGCTCGCGGGGATGACCGACGAGGTCGCGGCGCTGGTGCTGCGCGACAACTACTTTCAGACCCAGAGCCTGTCGGTCTCGGGGACGCTCGCGCCGGCGCTGCTCGACGCGCAGGAGCGCTTCATCCGGAGTCTGGAGAAGGCGGGACGGCTCAACCGCGCGCTCGAGTACCTGCCGAGCGACGAGGAGCTAGCCGAGCGCCGCGCCGCCAAGCTCGGCCTCACCTCGCCCGAGCGCGCGGTGCTCCTCGCCTACGCGAAGATCGCGCTCTACGACGAGCTGGTCGCCTCGAACGTTCCCGACGACCCGTGGGTCGCGACGGCGCTCGAGCGGTACTTCCCGACGCCGCTCGGCAGCCGCTATAAGGCGCAGATCCACGCCCACCCGCTGCGACGCGAGATCATTGCCACGCACGTCACCAACAGCATGGTGAACCGCGTCGGCAGCACATTCGTGCACCGCATGCAGGAGGAAACCGGCGCCGCCGCGCCCGACGTGGTGCGCGCTTACCTCATCGTGCGCGAGGTGTTCGGCTTCGTCGAGCTTTGGCGCGCGAGCGAAGCGCTTGACTACCAGGTGCCCGACCGCACCCAGACCGCGATGATCATCGACGGGCTGCGCCTCATCGTGCGCGCCACGCTCTGGTTCCTGCGGCACCGCGAGCGCCTCGGCGACCTGGCCGGCTCGATTGAGCATTTCAGGATCGGCTCCGAGCACGTCGCGGCCCTCTTCCCGCAGGTGCTCCCGCCGATGGACCAGTTCGCCTACACCTCGGCGGCGGGACGGCTGGAAAAGGACCGCGTGCCGCGCGAGCTCGCCGCGCGGGTGGCGGGCCTGGACGCGATGTTCAACGCCCTCGACATCGTCGAGGTCGCCGACCGGCTGAAGCGCGACGTCGCCGACGTGGCGCGGGTGCACTTCGGCCTCGCGGGCGAGCTCGACTTCCCCTGGCTGCGCGAGCGCATCGGCATCCTGCCGGCCGAGAACCACTGGCAGACCCTCGCCAAGGCCGCGCTGCGCGACGACCTCTCCGGCATGCTGCGCGCCCTCACCGCCGACGCCCTGGGCGCCGGAGACGTGGCGACCTGGAAGGCGCGCAACGCGGTGGTGCACGAGCGCCTGAGGCAGATCCTCGCCGAGCTGCGCGCGGTGGAGTCGCCCGACCTCGCCATGCTCTCGGTGGCGATGCGGGAGCTGCGCAACCTCGCCTCGCGCTGAAGTCAAGTGCGGTAGAATTTTTCGCGGTAGAGAAGGATCCACAATCCCTCGGAGGAGCAAGACATGAAGCGTGCATTTACCCTGCTCGCCGCTCTGGCAGCCGCGATGGCGGTTGCGACGCCCGCGGCCGCGCAGGAAGGCACCCTCAAGAAGATCAAGGACGCGGGCAGCATCACCATCGGGCACCGCGACGGCTCGGTGCCGTTCTCGTACTACGACGACAAGCAGCAGCCCGTGGGCTACGCGATGGACCTCTGCGCGCGCATCGTCGAAGCGGTCAAGTCCGAGCTCAAGGCTCCCAAGCTCGACGTGAAGTACCAGCTCGTCACCTCCGCCAACCGCATCCCGCTGATGGCGAACGGCACCATCGACCTCGAGTGCGGCTCGACCACCAACAACCTCGAGCGCCAGAAACAGGTCGCGTTCACCATCACCCACTTCGTCACCGCGAACCGCTGGGTGGCGAAGCGCTCGGCCAAGCTGAACAAGCTCGAGGACCTGAAAGGCAAGACCATCGTCTCGACCGCCGGCACCACCAACATCAAGCAGATCACCGAGCTGAACGGCCAGAAGAACCTGGCCATGAACATCATCTCGGCGAACGGCCATCCCGAGGCCTTCCAGATGGTCGAAACCGGGCGCGCGGTCGCGTTCGTGATGGACGACATCCTGCTCTACAGCCTGGCCGCGCAGTCGCGCAACCCGAAGGACTACGCGATCTCGGCCGAGGCGCTCTCGGTCGAGCCCTACGGCATCATGATGCGCAGGGACGACCCGGCATTCAAGAAGGTGGTCGACAACGCCATGGTCCAGACCTACAAGTCGGGCGCGATCAGCGGCATCTACGACAAGTGGTTCCAGAAGCCGGTGCCGCCGCGCGGCATCAACCTCAACGTGCCGATGAGCGAGCAGTTCAAGAAGGTGATCAAGAATCCGACCGATTCGGGCGATCCCAAGGACTATCAGTAATCCGCGCGCGGGCCGAGCGGGGACCTCCGGTCCCCGTTTTCATGTAGGAGGAGCTTGAAGTACAACTGGCACTGGCAGGTGCTGCTCGAGACCGAGCCCGGCGGTACCGGCACGTACCTGCACTACCTGCTGGTAGGCCTCGCGTGGACGCTGGCGACCGCGCTCGCCGCCTGGGTGATCGCGCTCGTGCTTGGCGCGCTGGTCGGCACGGTGCGCACCACCACGGCGCGCTGGGCGGTGCGCCTGGGCAACCTGTACGTCGAGATCTTCCGCAACGTCCCGCTGATCGTGCAGATGTTCCTGTGGTTCTTCGTCGTGCCCGAGCTGCTGCCGCAGGCGCTCGGCGACTGGATCAAGCAGATGCCGCCGCCGTGGGGATCCTACGTGCCAGCGGTGCTGTGCCTCGCGATCTTTACCTCGGTGCGCGTCGCCGAGCAGGTGCGCGCCGGCATCAACTCGCTGCCGCGCGGCCAGCGCATGGCCGGCACGGCCATGGGCCTGACGCAGGCGCAGACGTACCGCCACGTCATCCTGCCGCAGGCGTTCCGCATCATCCTGCCGCCGCTCACCTCGGAGTTCATGAACATCATCAAGAACTCCTCGGTCGCCCTGACCATCGGCCTGCTCGAGCTGACCGGCCGCGCGCGGGCGATGCAGGAGTTCAGTTTCCGCGTGTTCGAGGCGTTCACCGCCGCGACGGTGATCTACCTCCTGACCAACCTCGTCGTCGTGCTGGCGATGCGCGCGCTCGAGAAAAGCGTGCGCGTGCCGGGGCTGATCGCGGCCGGCGGTGCTCCTCAGGCAGGCCACTAAGGGATGTTCGCAGGCTACGACTTCGAGGTCATCCAGCGCTCGCTGCCGTACCTCTTCAGGGAGGGCATGGTCTTCACGCTGACGCTGACCGCGATCGCGGCAAGCGGCGGCATCGTGTTCGGCACTCTGCTCGCGATGATGCGGCTCTCGGCGCTGAAGGCGGTCTCGATGCTCGCCGGCGGCTACGTCAACCTGATGCGCTCGGTGCCGCTGGTGCTGGTGATCTTCTGGTTCTTTTTCCTCGTGCCCTACCTCGGCGGCTGGATCATCGGCGCCAAGGAGCCGATCCGGGTCGGCGCGTTCCTCTCGGCTGCGATCACCTTCACCATGTTCGAGGCCGCCTACTACTGCGAGATCATGCGGGCCGGCATCCAGTCGATCGCCCGCGGACAGGTGTGGTCAGGGTATGCCCTGGGGCTCAGCTACTGGCAGACCATGGGCCACATCGTGCTGCCGCAGGCGTTTCGCAACATGGTGCCGGTGCTGCTGACCCAGACGATCATCCTGTTCCAGGATACCTCGCTCGTGTACGTCATCTCGGCCACCGACTTCCTCGGCGCCGCCTCCAAGGTCGCCAACCGGGACTACCGCCTGGTGGAGATGTACACCTTCGTGGCCGTGGTGTACTTCGTCGTCTCATACTCGCTCTCGCTGCTGGTGAAAAGGCTTCAGGATAGGATTGCGGTCATCCGATGATCTCCATCAAGAACGTAAGCAAGTGGTACGGCAGCTTCCAGGTGCTCGCCGACTGCAGCACCGAGGTCGGCAAGGGCGAGGTCGTGGTGGTTTGCGGTCCGTCGGGGAGCGGCAAGTCGACCCTAATCAAGACGGTGAACGCGCTGGAACCGTTCCAGAAGGGCACCATCACCGTGGACGGCGTCTCGGTGGGTGACCCGAAGACCAACCTGCCGAAGCTGCGCTCGCGGGTCGGCATGGTGTTCCAGCACTTCGAGCTCTTCCCTCACATGACGGTGACGCAGAACCTGACGCTGGGGCAGGTCAAGGCGCTCGGCCGCAGCGACGAAGAAGCGCGGCAGAAAGGGCTCAAGCTCCTCGAGCGCGTCGGGCTCTCCGCGCACAAGGACAAGTATCCCGGGCAGCTCTCGGGCGGCCAGCAGCAGCGCGTCGCGATCGCGCGCGCCCTGTCGATGGACCCGATCGCGATGCTGTTCGACGAGCCCACCTCCGCCCTCGACCCCGAGATGATCAACGAGGTGCTCGACGTCATGGTCGAGCTCGCGCGCGAAGGCATGACGATGATGGTGGTAACGCACGAGATGGGGTTCGCGCGCAAGGTCGCTCATCGCGTCATCTTCATGGACGGCGGGCGCATCGTCGAGGACGCCGCCAAGAAGGACTTCTTCGGCAAGCCGCGCTCGGAGCGCGCGCAGCTCTTCCTCTCGAAGATCCTGCAGCACTGAACCGAAATCGGGGTCAGACCCCGATTTTTATTTCGGTCGCTCCACCTTCTTCAGCATCTCGTCCGAGATGCGGTATTCGGGATAGCGCTGGCGGAACTCCGCGAGCGCCTTGTCGGCCTCTTCGTGCTTTCCCTGCTGACGCAGCTCGGCAATGCGCTCAAGGAGCTGCTCGGGACCGAGCGGCGGTGCTATGGAGGCGACCACCCCTGCCTTGGGCTGCGGCCTTGCCCTCGCCTCCGGAGACGATGCCGCCTGGCCAGCCGCAGGAGCTGTACGCAGGGTCCGTGCAGGCGTTGCCGGCGCTGCCGGCGGTACGTTCTGCATCTCGGCGGGCGGTTGCTGCCGTTGCGCCTCTAGTCGGTCTGCGCGCGCCACCTCGGCCGCCTGCGGCTTCTCCTGCAGGGGCGCAGCGTCGCGCGCGGGACCGGACCGGGGCTTGGACGGCACGGTCTGCTTCTGCACGTTAGTACGCGCCTTCTCCTGTGCCTGTGGAGTGGCGGAGGAAGCTTCCGCCTTGCTCGACACCTCCCCCTTGCTATCGGCGAAGGTCTCCTTGCGCTCCGATACCGCCGGGGCGGACGCCGCGGGCAGCGCCTCCGGATCGAGCTGCTGGCGGTCGAGCTGCACCGTGATCGCCACCGCGAGCACCATGATCGCCGCCGCGCCGAAGGCGAAGTACCAGCGGTGCCGGCCGGCCGGCGCGATGAGCGGCGCGTGCGGCCGGTCGGCAGCGCGGTGCGCGGCAGCCAGGATGGCCTGATCGAGCTCGCGCGGCGGCTCCTCGTCGCCGAGCTCGCGATAGCGCCGCGAGACCTTGGGATCGGGCTGTTCAGCCATCGCCGATCGCCGCCTTCAGCTTGGCCATCGCATAGCGCAGCCGGCTCTTCGCCGCCTCCTCGTTCGAGCCGGTCGCCGCCGCGATCTCGGGCACCGTCAGGCCCGCCTCCTCATGCAGCAGGAACACCTCGCGCTGCGCCGGCGGCAGGCGCTCGAGCGCCCCGGCGAAGCGCGCCAGCGCTTCGCGTGCTTCGGCATGGTGCGCCGGGTCGGGCATGCTCGAGGGGGCGTCGTGGTCGTCGAGGGAGACGAGCGACAGGCCGCCGCGGCGCCAATGATCGACCAGGCGGTTGTGCGCGATGGTATAGAGCCAGGTCGTGAACCGCGCGCTGGGCTTGTAGCTCGCGCGCGCCTCGATCACGCGCATCCAGACCTCCTGGTAGAGCTCCTCGGCCAGCGCGCGCACCTTGATGCTGCGCAGGACGAAACGGAAAAGGCGCGCCCGATGCCGGCCATAGAGCGTCTCGAATGCTCTGGCATCCCCGCCGCGATAGGCAAGCATGAGCTCCTCATCCGGCGCCTCGGTCATTCGCGGCGAGTTTAACCGAGCCCGCACCGGCAGAAGGGATTAGGCCAAGCAACATTCGATCCGGCTCTCTCGTAGCGTGAAGTGCCATCAAGGAATTGGAACGCGCGCCGCGAGGCAAAGGGTCAACCGTGCGACCAAAATAAACCTTGCGCGCGTAGAATTCGCCGCTTACCCGCACGCGGTCGCCTCGATGCCAAACGCAAAGCCGTTCCCGATTCCCGTACGCGCCAAATATTCCTGCCTGAAATGCCCCGGATACTGCTGCAGCTACCCCGAGATCGAGGTCACGCCGCGCGACATCGAGCGCCTCGGGCGGCATTTCGGCCTCGAGTACAGGGAGGCCGAAGAGCGCTTCACCAAATACGACCCGGCGGAGAAAGTACGCCTGCTACGCCACCGCAAGGACCGCGTGTTCGAATCGACGTGCATGCTCTTCGACCAGGAGAAGCGCCGCTGCACGGTCTACGAATCCCGGCCGGCGGTGTGCCGCGAATATCCCGACAACCCGCGCTGCGGCTACTACGAGTTCCTCAAGTTCGAGCGCGCGCACCAGGACGACCCCGACTTCGTCGCGCTCACGTGAGCCTGGATCTGCGTGCCTTCTCCCGAATCGCCGAGAGGGTGGTCGCCGGCGTAATGGCGTCGGGGTCGATCTTGAGCTCGATGATCGCGGGCTTCCCGGAAGCCGCCGCACGCTCGTAGGCCGGGGCGAAGTCTTCGGTACGCTCGACCGTTTCGCCGTGCCCGCCGAAAGCGCGCGCATAGGCGGCGAAATCCGGGTTCCGCAGGTCGGTGCCGAAGACTCGCCCGGGATATTCGCGCTCCTGGTGCATCCGGATCGTGCCGTAGAGCCCGTTGTTCACCACGAGAGCGACAAACGCGGCGCCGTATTGCACCGCCGTGGCGAGCTCCTGACCGTTCATCAGAAAGTCGCCGTCGCCGCAGAAGGCAATGACGGTGCGCGCGGGTGAAGCGAGCTTTGCTGCGATAGCCGCGGGGTAGCCATAGCCCATCGAGCCGTTGGTCGGGCCGAGCTGTGTGCGGAAACCCTTGTATCTGAAATGCCGATGCAGCCAGCCCGCGAAGTTGCCCGCGCCGCCCGCAATGACCGCGTCCTCGGGCAGCCGATCGGAGAGCCAGCGCACCAGCTCACCGTATTGGAGCTTGCCCGGCATCGGCCGCGGCTCGGTCCACTCGAGGTATTCCTTGCGCGCGGCCGCGGTCTGGGTTTTCCACTCCTCGTTGGAGAAAGTGAGCTCTTGCAAGGCATCGACGAATTGCGGATATCCGGAGTTGATCGGCAGCGCCGCGCGATACACGCGCCCGAGCTCCTCTGCACCGGCGTGGACATGGATCAGCGCCTGCTTGGGTACCGGCGACTCGACGAGCGTATAGGCGCTCGTTGTCATCTCGCCCAGCCGGGCGCCGACGACGAGCAGGACATCGGCCTCCTTCACTCTCTGCGCAAGCTTCGGGTTGATGCCGATGCCGACGTCGCCCGCGTAGCTGGGACTGCGGTTGTCGAAGAGGTCCTGGCAGCGGAACGAGGTGCCGAGCGGCAGACCGCTCCTCTCGATCCAGCGCTGCAGCTTGCGGCAGGCCTCGCCGGTCCAGCCGCTCCCGCCAAGGATGACGAAGGGTCTTTTTGCACGGGAGAGAAGCTCGGAGGCCTTCGCCACCTCGAGAGCCGATGCCGCAGGACGCACGGTGTGGTGGCGCGGCACGTCTGCGACCGCCGCCTCGGCGAACAGCGTGTCCTCCGGCAGCGCGAGCACCACGGGACCGGGGCGACCGGCCATCGCGGTGTGAAAGGCACGGCTCACGTATTCCGGGATGCGCTCCACGCGGTCGATCTGCGCCACCCACTTCGCCATCTGGCCGTACATGCGGCGGTAATCGATCTCCTGGAAGGCTTCGCGCTCGGCGAACTCGTTGCCCACCTGACCGATGAAGACGATCATCGGAGTCGAATCCTGGAAGCCGGTATGGACCCCGATCGCGCCGTTGGTGGCGCCCGGGCCGCGAGTGACGAAGAGCACGCCGGGCTCGCCGGTGAGCTTGCCGTAGGCTTCCGCCATGTACGAGGCGCCGCCTTCCTGCCGGCATACGATGAAGGAGATCCGGTCGCGCAGGTCGTGCAGTCCGTCGAGCACCGGCAGGTAGCTCTCGCCCGGCACGCCGAAGGCGAGCTTCACGCCCTGGGCGGCGAGCGCGTCGGCGAGGATCCTGCCGCCGTGGCGGGTCTTGAGGTCGGATTTCATGCGCTCATTCTCTCCGAATGCCCGGCGAAAAACCTGCTCCTCAGATGCTCGCAGCACTCGGCCACCGCCGCATTTGCCGCGTCCAGCACGCCGCCGAAGAGCATGAAGCCGTGCACCATGTCCGAATATTCCTTGTAAGCGACCTCTACCCCATCCGCCGCCAGCCGCTCGGCATAGGCACGGCCCTCGTCGATCAAGGGATCGTAGCCCGCAGTAAGGACGAATGCCGGCGGCAGGCCGGCGTGGCTTGCGGCGAGCAGCGGCGAGGCCCGCCAGTCGGTGCGGTCCGCGGAATTCGGCAGGTATCCCGCACGGAAGAACCGGATCGCGTCCCGGGTCAGGAGATAGCCCTCGGCGTTGCGCTCGTGCGAAGGAAAGGCGCAGCGCTGGTCGGTGGCGGGGTAGATGAGCAGCTGGCCGCAAAGCGGCGGACCCGACTCGTCGCGCACCATCAGGGCGACGACCGCAGCGAGATTCCCGCCGGCGCTGTCGCCGCCCACGACGATTCTATTGGGATCAATTTTCAGGGTGTCGGCGTTCTTGTGCACGAATTCAGTAGCGTAGAAGCAGTCCTCTACCGCGGCGGGAAACGGATGCTCCGGCGCCAGCCGATAGTCCACCGAGAACACGGCGCAGCGCGCACCGGCGGCGAGCTGCCGGCACACGACGTCGTGCGTGTCCAGGTCGCCGATCGTCCACCCCCCGCCGTGGAAGAAGACGAGCGCGGGCAAGGCCTCTCCGAGCACCGGGCGATAGGCTCGCACCGCCACCTTGCCGCCCAAGACGACGAGCCGGGCCTCCGCGATCGCCGGCGCTTGCGGGGCGAGCGCAGCCCGGGTATCGCGGTAGATCCGGCGCGCGACGAAGGCGGGAACCGCGTGGTAGGGCGGCAGAGAAGAGCGCGCCACGCGCTCGAGCAGCGCCGCAACCTGCACATGCAACGTCATATATTTATTCCGCAGCCGGGGAGAGGAAGCGCTCGATTATAGTATTCGGGTCATGGACGACATCAACACGCTGCGGCGCATCCTGAGGGAGACGCGGGTGATCGCGGTCGTCGGCCTGTCCGCCGACTGGTATCGGCCGAGCTACTTCGCCGCGAAGTACATGCAGGAGCACGGCTACCGCGTCATCCCGGTGAATCCCAAGTACGAAAGCATCCTGGGAGAGAAGTGCTACAAGTCGTTGCGCGACATCCCGGAGCGGGTCGACATGGTCGACGTGTTCCGCAAGACTCAGGACGTCCCACCGATCGCCGAAGATGCCATCGCCATCGGCGCGAAAGTTCTCTGGCAGCAGCTTGGCGTGCGCAATGAAGCCGCGGCGGCAAGCGCGCGCTCGGCCGGTCTGGAGGCAGTTCTAGACCGTTGCGTGAAGATCGAGCACGGGCGGCTCTTCGGCGGGCTGAACTGGGTCGGCGTGAATACCAAGGTGGTGTCGGCAAAGCGCCCCCGCTGGCTTGCTTACTGAGGTATCCTTCCCGCGTGGGGAGGATGATAAGAATATTCGAGGGCCGATTCGGACGGCTCCTTCTGAGCGATCTCGAGGCGCACGACGAGGTGCGCGCGCAGGAAGATCCGGTCATCGTGCTGCGTCAGGGCGATCCCGAGCTCGTGTTCCTCAACCCCGGCAAGAGCTATCGAAGCTCGAGCGCCAAACGCGCTCTCGTGTTCCATATCGCGGGCGAGTGGCTGCACGAGTCGTTCCCGGCTGCGTTCGACGGCGTGGAGCGCAAGCCCTTCGCGCAGCAGCGCGAGCCCATTACCGCGCGTATCCGCCAGCTCGCCGAGACGCTCGCGGTCGAGGTGCTGAACGACCGCTTTCTCTCCTCGGAGCGCCTCGAGTTCATGCTGCAGGAGCTGCTGCTCTCGATCGTCGAGACCTATCTCGCCGGCCGGCGCGCCTCCTCGCCGCTGTGGCGCGGCTCGCGCTTCGAGGACACGCGCATCCGCCGCGCGATCGCGCTGCTGCGGGCGCATCCGAACAAGGACCTGAACATCGATCAGCTCGCCAACCAGGTGGGCCTGTCGCGCTCGCGGTTCTACGATCTGTTCCAGATCTGCACCGGCTTCTCGCCCCGCGCCTATCTCGATCTGCTGTGCATCGAGGCCGCGATCGCGCGCCTGACCTCCGGGCGCGGCAAGATCGCGGAGCTCTCCGCCGAGCTCGGCTTCTCGGCGCAGAGCAATTTCACCCGGTTCTTCCACAACCAGGTGGGCGTCGCCCCCTCCGAGTACCGCCGCGCGGCCTCGCGCTCCGAGCCCGACCCCGAGCCCGAGCCGAAAGAGTAGCGAGGTAAATGCGCGGGGCGGGCGCGCTCCCGGCGACGGGCTAGAATTCCCGTATGCCGGATCGAAAGTTCGGAATCGAAACGCTGTGCCTGCATGCCGGCCAGATCCCGGATGCGGCCACCGGGGCGCGCGCCGCGCCGATCTACCAGACCACCTCGTTCGTGTTCGACTCCGCCGATCACGCGGCGAGCCTGTTCAACCTGCAGACCTTCGGCAACGTCTATTCGCGCATCTCCAACCCGACGGTGGCGGTGTTCGAGGAGCGCATGGCCGCGGTCGAAGCCGGGCGTTCCGCGCTCGCCTGCGCCACCGGCCAGGCCGCCGAGGTGACGGCGATCCTCACGCTGTGCAGCTCCGGCGACCACATCGTTTCCGCTTCCACGCTCTACGGCGGGACGCACACGCTGCTGCACGTCAACCTGAAGAAGCTCGGCATCGAGACCACTTTCGTCGACCCCTCGGAACCAGAGAATTTTAGAAAATCAATAAAACCCAATACAAAACTTCTTTACGCCGAAACGCTCGGCAACCCGCTCATCAACATCGTCGACATCGAGGCGGTGGCGAGGATCGCGCACGAGGCCGAGGTTCCGCTGGTCGTGGACAACACCGTGCCCTCGCCGTACCTGTGCCGGCCGATCGAGTGGGGCGCCGATGTCGTGGTGCACTCGGCCACCAAGTACATCGGCGGCCACGGCACCACCATGGGCGGCGTGATCGTCGAATCGGGCAAGTTCAACTGGGGCAACGGCAAGTTCCCCGAGTTCACCTCGCCCTCCCCGGGCTATCACGGGGTCATCTTCCACGAGACCTTCGGCGACTTCGGCTACACGATGAAGGCGCGCATGGAGATCATGCGCACGTTCGGCCCGGCGCTCGCGCCGATCAACGCGTGGCTGCTCCTGCAGGGGCTCGAGTCGCTTCACGTGCGCATGGAGCGCCACTGCGAGAACACGCTCGCAGTGGCGAAGTTCCTGAAGGAGCATCCGCGAGTCGCGTGGGTGAACTATCCCGGATTGCCCGACAACAAGTACTTTTCGCTCGCGAAGAAGTACCTGCCGAAGGGCGCCTCCGGATTGCTCAACTTCGGCATTAAGGCAGGGAAGCGGGGCGGCAGAGAGGCCGGCGAGCGCTTCATCGAGGCGGCGCAGTTCATGAGCCACCTCGCCAACATCGGCGACGCGAAGACGCTCATCATCCACCCCGCCTCCACCACCCACCGCCAGATGGACGAAGCCGACCAGATCAAGGCCGGCGTCACCCCCGACATGGTGCGCATGTCGGTCGGCCTCGAGACGCTCGACGACATCCTCTGGGATATCGATCAGGCGTTGATGGAATCTGCGAAATGCTGAGTTGGGAGATCGTGGAGCACGGCAAGCCGTTGCAGAAGGCGGTGAAGGAGACGCCTAAGCCGCAAGGAACCGAAGTGCTAATGCGCATCACGCGCTCGGGCGTCTGCCACTCGGACATCCATATCTGGGACGGCTACTTCGATCTGGGCGGCGGCAAGCGCTTTTACGTGAAGGAGCGCGGCTGCGTGCCGCCGTTCACGCCCGGGCATGAGCCCTTCGGCGTGGTGGAAGCGCTCGGGCCGCGGGCGCGCGGGGTGAAGGTCGGTCAGAAAAAGCTCATCTACCCGTGGATCGGCTGCGGCAAGTGCGCGGTGTGCAAGGCCGGCCAGGACAACTACTGCGTTTCGGGAAGCCGCTTTCTCGGCGTCAACCGTCCCGGCGCCTATTCCACGCACGTACTGGTCCCCGACCCCAAGTACCTCCTCGACACGGCCGGCATCGACGATTCGTTCGCCGCGACCCTCGCCTGTTCGGCCGTGACCGCGTACAGCGCTGCCAACAAGCTGCCCAAGCTCGACAAGGGTGATACGGTCGCGGTGCTGGGCTGCGGCGGCCTCGGCCTGATCGCCATCTCGGTGCTGAAGGCGCGCAGCAAGGCGGCCATCGTCGGCTGCGACATCGACGACGCGAAGCTCGCCGCGGCGAAGAAGCTCGGCGCCAAGAAGACCGTCGACACACGCGCCGCGGACGCTCTGCAGCAAATGCAGGGCATCGCGGCCGCGATCGACTTCGTCGGCAGCCCCGCCACTGCGTCGCTCGGCATCGCGGCGCTGCGCAAGGGCGGACGCTACGTGCTGTGCGGCCTCTACGGCGGCGAGCTCACTCATCCGCTGCCGCCGATAGCACAGCGTGCGATCGGCATCGTCGGCTCCTACGTCGGCAGCCTGCAGGAGCTGAAGGAAGTCGTTGCGCTCGCCAAAAAGCGCAAGATCCGTCCTACTCCGATCGAAACGCGATCGGCGGAACAGGCCAACACGGCGCTCGAAGAGCTCAAAGCCGGCAAAGTGCTCGGCCGGATCGTGCTCGACTTCGAATCAGTAGCGGCTCAAGCGCCGTAAAATACGGCGCTTGATATGACGACCCCCTTCTCCTGGAACAACCCCTACGCCTGGCCGCGCAAGCCGCTGCTCGCGGCGAACGCGGTCTCGACCTCGCAGCCGCTCGCTGCGCAGGCGGGCCTGCAGATGCTCGCTGCCGGAGGCAGCGCGGTCGACGCGATCCTCGCCACCGCGATCACGCTGTCGCTCGTCGAGCCGGTGTCCAACGGCATCGGCTCCGATGCCTACGCCATCGTGTGGGACGGCCGCCGGCTTCACGGGCTGAACGCCTCGGGCCGCTCACCCGCGGCATGGAGCAGCGATTTCTTCGCCGGCCTCAAGTCGATGCCGGTGCGCGGCTGGAACAGCGTGAGCGTGCCGGGCTGCGTATCGGCATGGACCGAGCTCCACGCCAGGTTCGGCAAGCTGCCGTTCGAGAAGCTGTTCGAGCGCGCCATCGGGTATGGGCGAGAGGGCTTCCTCGTCTCCCCGACGATCGCCGGGCAATGGGACAAGCAGGTACCCGAGCTGAAGAACCAGCCGGGGTTCGCCGAAGCGTTCATGCCGAACGGGCGCGCGCCGCGGCCCGGGGAGCGCTTCACCTGGAAGAGCCACGCCGATGTTCTCGAGCAGATCGCCCGGACGCGCGGCGAGGCGTTCTATCGCGGCCCGATCGCGGAAAGAATCGAGGCCCACGCCCGCAAGCACGACGCGGCGATGCGCGCATCGGATTTCGCCGCCCACAAGAGCGACTGGGTGACTCCGCTCGAGATGGACTACCGCGGCTATACGCTGCACGAGATCCCGCCAAACGGCCAGGGAATCGTGGCGCTGATCGCGCTCGGCATCCTCGAGCATTTCGATCTTCGCTCGCACCCCGTGGACGGCGCCGACAGCATCCACCTGCAGATCGAGGCGACCAAGCTGGCTTTCGCCGACGCGTGGCGCTACGTCGCCGACATCGACCACATGGACGTGCGTCCCGGCGCGCTGCTCGACAAGGAGTACTTGAAAGCGCGCTCGAAGCTCATCGATCCGAAGCGCGCGCAGAGCTACGGCCCGGGCGCCCCGCCCAAGGGCGGCACGGTGTATCTCACCGCGGCCGATGCCTCGGGCATGATGGTTTCCTACATCCAGTCGAACTACATGGGCTTCGGCTCCGGCGTGGTGGTCGACGGCGTGTCGCTGCAGAACCGCGCCGCCACCTTCGTGCTGCAGAGCGGGCATCCCAACTGCGTGGGGCCGAGGAAGCGGCCTTACCAGACCATCATCCCCGGCTTCGTCACCAAGGGCGGAGCTCCCGTCATGAGCTTCGGCGTCATGGGCGGGACCATGCAGCCGCAGGGGCACGCGCAGGTCATGGTGCGCATCGCGGAGTACGGGCAAAGCCCGCAGGCCGCGTGCGACGGCCCGCGCTTCCGCTTCGTGCAGGGCATGGACGTCAGCATCGAGGACGGCGGATTCGAGGCGACGGTAGTCGAGGAGCTGCAGCGCCGCGGCCATCGCATCGTCACCATCGACGATTACAACCAGTTCGGCAGCGCGCAGCTCATCTGGAAGCTCGACGGCGGCTACTTCGTCGCGAGCGATCCGCGCCGCGACGGCCAGGCTGTGGGTTTTTGATGCTGAAGATCTGGGGCAGGACGAACTCGGTCAATGTGAAGAAGGTGCTGTGGGCGGCCGAGGAGCTCGGGCTCGAGTACCAGCGCATCGACGCCGGCCTGCAGTACGGCGTCAACAAGACGCCCGAGTATCTGAAGATGAATCCCACCGGCCTGGTGCCGACGATCGACGACGACGGCTTCGTGCTGTGGGAGTCGCACTCGATCGTGCGCTATCTCGCCGCGAAGCACGCCACCGGCCGGCTCTCGCCCGCCGACCTCAGGCAGCGCGCCGACGCCGAGCGCTGGATGGACTGGACCTACACGTTCCAGAAGGAGTTCCAGCGTCCGATCTTCTGGCCGCTGGTGCGCACGCCGCCCGAGAAACGCGATTCCGGCGCAATCGAGGCCGCGCGCAAGATCTGCGCCGAGCTGCTGAAGATCCCCGAGCAGTCCCTCGCCGGCCGGCGCTACCTCGCCGGAAACGAGCTGACGATCGCCGACATCCCGCTCGGCTGCCACGTGCAGCTCTGGATGCGGCTGCCGCTCGAGCGCCCGGAGCAGCGGCACCTGCGCGCCTGGTTCGAGCGGCTGTGCGAGCGCCCTGCTTTTCGAAAGATCGTCGACATACCCCTTTCCTGAGGGCTCGGCGCTAGCGCAGCGCCGCCGTGCGCGCCTTCTTGTCCTCGCGCGCAAGCTCCTTCACCCGCTTGTAGAAGGCGGCAAGGTCGCCACCGTTCTCGGCCAGCAGCCGCTCGAACGCCGGCACCAGCTCGGTGTATACGGCGATCGAGACGAGGAAGGCATTGGTCGGCTCGGCGGGCACGATGTTGCCGAACTGCGCGCGCAGGGCCTCGAACTCGCGCGCCTTCAGGCGTCGCTTCTCGTCCTCCGGGATGTCGCTCTTGTAGACTGCCTCGAGGCGCTTGCGCGCTGCCTCGACGCGGGCGGCGAGCTCGCGGCGGCGGCTCTGCGCCGCGCTGAACGCGGCGAACTCCTTCTCGCGGCCCTGCGCGCGCAGCCAGCGGCGCACGCCCTCCTCCTCCACCGAGACGGCGAACGACTCGTTGAAGGCGGTGTCGTCGCGCGCATAGGCCACCTGGTGCGCGAGCTCGTGAAACAGGAGCCGCGCGAGCTGCGCGTCCGGGAAGCGGATGAAAGTCGAGAGCATCGGATCGTCGAACCAGCCGAGGGTCGAATAGGCCGGCACACCGCCGACGTAGACGTCGTTGCCCGAGAGGCGGAGCTTTTCCGCGTGGCGCCGCGCGTCGGCCTCGGCGAAAAAACCGCGATAGCTCACGCAGCCGACGAAAGGAAAGCACTCCTGTCTTGCCTCGGTCGAGAAGGCCGGGGCCGCGTAGACGTTCCACGCCACGTACGGCCGCCCGAGCTCGGCATAGGATTCGTAGCTGCCGTTGCGGGGCAGCGCGAGCTCGCGCGAGGCGAATTCGCGGATCCCGCGCGCGAGCTCCAGCCGGCCGCGGAGATCCTGCGGCGTGCCCGGGTCGGCGAGCCAGGTTTCGACCGGCCGCGCGGCGCGCATGATACTGAGCTGGCCGCCGATCGCCTGGGCGTAGTACTGCATCGACTCGCAGCCCGAAAGCAGGAGCGCCGTCGCGAGAAGCGCGGCCCGGATCACTCGAATCGTCCTTCCTGCATGAAACGCTCGACCTGGCGACCGACCGACCCGGACACGATGAGCAGGCTGTGGCCGAGCGGGACCAGCACCCGCGCCGCCATGCCGTCGACCACAGTCTCGTCGACCCGTACCACGCCGTCGTTCGGACCCGGCAGGCGGCCGAACGCGCGCCCGAGGCCGAGTGGCACGGTTCCGGCCACGACGCCGAGCGGCGCATCGCGCTTCCACACCGCCTCGCGCTCGTGCCAGAGCTCGCCGCACCCCCCCATCATCCAGCGCCCCACGCGCGCGCTTCCCAGCCTGCGTCCCGCGAGGCACCCGCGCACCGGCGCGCCGAGCAGGATGAGCGAAGCCACCGGCTGTTCGGGATGTGCGTTCAACATCTCCAGAGCGAGCACGCCGCCCAAGCTATGCCCGACGAAGTGCGCCGCGCGTCCTTGGACCGCCTGGCGCGCAAAGCGGGCAAGGCGTGCGACGTTGCCCTCCAGTAGGCTGCGGCCGCGGTAGGTGAATACGTGCGTGGCATAGCCCGCGCGCGCCAGCCGCGCAGCAAGGAGGGCCATTGCGGCGCCCGGCATCCACAACCCCGGTGCGAGCACAACGTCGCGCGCCACTACTCCTTCTCCGAGCGCGCGAAGATGGCGCTGGCGCGCGCGATGCGCACGCCGCCTGCGACGAGGTAGCAATCGGCAAAGGCGAGCCGCGCGCCGATGCGCTGGATACGGACCTCGGACTCGATCCAGTCGCCGATCTTCGCCGAGCCGGCGTAGTCGACCGACAGCTGCACGGTCACGAACCCGCCCGCCTTGCCCTCGAGGCGCGCTTGCATGGCGTAGCCGAGCGCGAGATCGGCAAGCGTCGCGAGCACCCCGCCGTGGCAGATGCCGCGCGAATTGGCGTGCTTCTCCTCGATGCGCAGCCCTATCGAGAGCGACTCGCCGGCGCTTCGCTGGTAGAGCGGCCCGACCAGCGCGTTGAAGGGGCTGAGCCGCGGGATCGGGCGCCAGCCTTCAGGAACGGCGTTCATCGGGCTCGATTCTAGCGGTCAGCAACAGGGCCACCCCGACGCACAGGGGTGGGATTCCGAACAGCGCATAGGTGGCGCCGTAGGAGGACGTGACGCCGAGCGCGAAGTGAAACAGCGGCGGCGTCACCACCACGCCGAGAAAGGTGAAGAACGACGAACCGCCGGTGACGTCGCCGATTCGCCCTTGCGGCGCGAGCCGCGTCAGCTCCGCAAGAAACACGCCGTTCCAGCCCACCGCCGTGACGCCGAGCGCGACCGCGAACGCGAACAAACCCCAGAGCGGCCAGCTCGCGCTTGCGCCAAGCGCGCAGAGCGCTGTCATGCCCATTCCAACGCCGAGCAGGCCGAGCGTGCTGCGGCGGGTGAGCAGGTGATCGGCGACGATGCCCCACAGCACGCGCCCGGCGACGCTGGAGAGCTGCGAGACCGCCATCACCATGCCGGCGAGCACCAGCGAAAGTGCGAACGACTCGGTGAGGAAAGCGACGAGATAGGCGACCAGCGTAATCTGTACTCCGCCGTAGACAAACGACGTGGCCGCGAGTTGCATGATCTTCGGCTCACGCAGCACGAGCAGCACGGGGGCGAGCGCCGAGCGCAGCGACGCCGGAGCGGCGCGGTCGCGCCCGGCGTCATATTGCTTGCGCAGCGGCGCGATCACCAGCCCGAACGACGCGCAGACCGCGCCGATCACGAGCGCCGCGCCCTGCCATCCGAGGCCGAGCACGAGGATCGGGACCGCCGCGCCGGCGATCGCAGTGCCGAGCGGCACTCCGGTCTGCTTGATGGAAAAGGTGAGCGCCAGCATTCCCGGCGGCGCCGCGCGCGCGAGGATCACCGAGCTCGCCGGCGTGGCAGGACCGTAGCCGAGGCCGATGAGCAGCGCGCCCACGAGCACCGCGAAAAGCGCGCCGCTCGCGGCGATGGCGAGGCCGCAGCCGCACAGCAGCATCCCGACCTGCGACACACGGATCGGACCGAAGCGCTCGACCCAGCCGCCAGCGGTCGCGGTGCCGATCATCGAGCCGAGATAGGCCGCGGTAACGAAGTAGCCCACCTCCGCCGGCGCCGCACCGAGCAGCGGCGCGGCGACCGGCGCCATGACCGGAGCGCAGTACATCGTCGTCGACACCAGCGTCTGGATCGCGAGCGTCGCGGCGAGCGGCAGCGCGACGTTCAGCTTTCGCGCGCCTCGGCCTGGGATGAGCGCACGGAGTCGAGCAGGGCCTGCGCCCGGTACGCGACCGGATAGTCGATCATCTGGCCATCGACCTGGATCGCCGCCGCGCCGCGCGCCTCGGCTTCCTTGAAGGCGGCGACGATGCGCTCGGCGCGCGCGATCTCCTCCCCGCTCGGTGTATAGGCGCGGTTGACCGGGCCGATCTGGTCCGGATGCACGCACAGCCGTCCCTGGAACCCGCCGCGACGGCTGCGCTCGAGCGCGCGCTCGAACGCCCCGGCCTCTTTGAAGTGGAACCACGGGCTGTCGATCGGCCCCTCCAGCCCCGCCGCGCGCGACGAAAGGACGATCCTCGCGCGCGCCTCGGCGAGCTCGGACTCGTCGAGGCTCACGGTGAGTCCCAGCTCGTGGGCGTAGTCGGCTGCGCCGAACGCCACCCGCTTCACCCGCCACGGCCCCTTATAGGGCCGAAGGCTTCGCGCCTGGATGACCCGGTCGATGCGCTGCACACCGGCCGCGGTCTCGATCTGGGGAATGAGGTCGATCGTGCCCTCGGCGATGCCGCGCTCGCGCTCGAGCGCCGCGAGCAGCCAGTCGACCGCATGCAGGTCGGCAGCGCTCTCGACCTTGGGCAACAGCACGCCGTCCACTCGCCCGTGGATCGTGGCCGCGAGATCGGCGTAGCAGAAGGCGCTCGATGGTGCGTTGACGCGCACGTAGCCGCGGGATTTGCGCGGCTTGGCGAGTGCGTCGGCGACGGGCTTGCGCGTCGCTTCCTTGTCGGAAATCGCAACCGAATCCTCGAGGTCGACGATCACGGCGTCGGCCGCGAGGCTCAAGGCCTTCTCGACCCGCCGTGCAACGTTGCCGGGGGCGAAAAGAAGCGAACGCAGCAGGGGCATCGGCGCTTTCTCCCTATTCGAGGAGCTTTCGCTCGCTCCAGGGCGGATAAGGCTGCAGCGTCGACGACTGCAGCCATTCCGGCCACACGACTTGCGGCTTGCCGTGCTGGATCTGCACCACCGCAGGCCGAGCCGCCCTTTGCTCGCCGGTCTGCGGATCCACCTTGTAGCCGCCAAGCACGGTGTCGGTCTCCATCTCGGCGAGCGTTGCGCGCAATTTCTCCTGCTCGAGCGATTTCGCCCGGCGTACCGCCTCGGCGAGCACCGTGCCTGCGGCGTGCCCCTGGGCGGCGGCGAACGTAGGCGCGGCGGACCATCGCGCCTCGAACGCCGCGGCGAACTGCTGATTACCGAAGGTCCTGAACTTCGGATCGTATTCCTTCGTCGCGAGCGTGAACTCGGCGTCCTGTCCCACCATCCGGATGAAGCGCGCGTCGGCCGCGCTGCGCGCGAAGAAAAGCCGCGGCGCGTAGGCGAGCTTCTTCAGGCTGCGCACAATGTCGGCGGCGTCGCGCGGCTCGCCGAAGACGATCCACGCGTCCGCGCTCCCCTTGTAGACATAGGACGCGAAATTGGAGTCGCCGGCGCCGTAGGCCTGGACGTCGCCCACGTCGATTCCCAGCTTCATCGCGCGTTCGTGCGTGGACTCGGCCATCTCCTGAACCGCGTGGTCGGCGCGGGCGAGGATGAACGCGCTCGTAATCCCTGCCGCCTTCGCCACCTCCACCACCCCGACGCCGTAGGCGGAGTTGGACATCGTGCTCTGAAAGAGGTAGCGCGGCGAGCGCTTGTGGACGGCGAGGGAGGGCCCGGCGCCATTGATGAGCACGCGGCGGGCGCGCTCGGCCTGGGCGCTCGCCATGATCGTCGCGGCCGAGCCGTAGGGGCCGATCAGGAGGTCGGCCTTGTCCTGGATCAGCTCGGCGTAGAGGTCGCCGCTGCGCCTCGCATCGGACTCGTCGTCGAGCAGGCGCAGCTCGACGCGCCGGCCGAGCAGGCCGCCCAGGGCATTGACTTCGTCCTGCCACAGGAGCAGCGCTTTGCCGTAATCGGCTGCGAGGTCAGAGAGCGCCCCGGTCTGCGACACGGCGGCGCCGACGATGATCGGCGGCGGCTGACCCCAGGCGGGGAGCGCGATCAACGCCAGTAGAATGCTTATCAGGAATGACACTACCCCATCTCCTCGCCGAGATTGTAGGCGCTCGCAACGTCCTCACCGACCCCGCCCAGACGAAACCCTACTTCACCGACTGGCGCCGGCAGTATTCCGCGCCGGCCGAGTGCGTGGTCCGGCCTGCAGCCACCGCCGAGGTGGCGGCGGTGGTGGCGCTGTGCGCTCGCGAGGAGGTCGCGGTGGTGGCGCAGGGCGGCAACACCGGCCTGGTCGGCGGCTCGGTGCCCACCGGGACGCGCCGGGAGATCGTACTGTCGCTCGGGCGCATGAACCGGATCCGTTCGCTCGACCCGCTGAACGACACGATCACCGTCGAGGCGGGCTGCGTGCTGGCAGCGGTGCAGCAGGCGGCCGAGGACGCGGGGCGCCTCTTTCCGCTGTCCCTCGCCGCGGAGGGAAGTTGTCAGATCGGCGGCAACCTGTCCACGAACGCCGGCGGCGTGAACGTGCTTCGCTACGGCACGGCGCGCGAGCAGGTCCTCGGCCTGGAAGTGGTGCTGGCCGACGGCCGCGTGTGGGACGGATTGCGGGCCCTGCGCAAGGACAACACCGGCTACGACCTCAAGCAGCTTTTCCTCGGCGCCGAGGGAACGCTCGGCATCATCACCGCCGCCGTGCTGCGGCTCTTCCCCCGTCCGAGCGCCACGGCGACCGCCTGGATCGCGCTCGACAGCCCGCGCGCCGCCGTGGAGCTGCTCGGCGGCCTGCGCGAGCGGCTCGGCGAGCGCCTGTCGGCGTTCGAGCTCGCGTCCCGCGCCTGCGTCGAGGCCGTGCTCGCGCATTCGCCCGGGTTGCAGGATCCGCTCGCGGCGACGCATCCCTGGTATGTGCTCGCCGAGCTCGGCGACAGCGGCGATCCCGCAGCGCTGCGCGAGCGCGTGGAGAGCGCGCTCGCCGACTGCGCCGAGCAGGGCGCGTTGCGCGACGCCGCGCTCGCGCAGAGCGGCGAGCAGTCGCGCGAGCTGTGGCGCATCCGCGAGACCATCCCGGAGGCGCAGTTCACCAACGTCAAGCACGACGTCTCGGTGCCGGTGGCGCGGATCCCGGAGTTCATCGACCGTGCCGGCCGCAGCCTGCGCGAGCGGTTCGGCGAGATTGCCATCTACTGCTTTGGCCACGTGGGCGACGGCAACCTCCACTACAACGTCGGCTCCGAGGCGCTGATGGCGCGCCGCGAGGAGGTCAGCCGCGTGGTGTACGACGCGCTCGACGCGTTCGGCGGCTCGATCTCCGCGGAGCATGGTCTGGGGCAGCTCAAGCGCGAGGAGATCCGTCGGCACAAGCACCCGCTCGAGCTCGAGCTCATGCGCAGCCTCAAGCGCACGCTCGACCCGGGGGGACTGATGAATCCCGGCAAGCTGCTCTAACGGGCGCGCGTCAGCACGAGACGCTGACGGGCATTGGCGCCGAACAGCTCGCCCGTGATGCGCCCCTCCTGCAGGCGTCCTTCGAAGCGCTCGCCGTTCGCCTCCCAGGCGATCTCGCGCCCGCGCAGCGTGGCGCGCGAGGCGGTAATCTCGCGTCCGTTTAGTCGGCCCTCGAGCTCGATGTCCTGGAAGTTCTGGTGAATCCGGATGCGGCTCGCGTCCGCCTGCCACACTCCGCGCACCTCGGCCGGCACGATCCAGAGATACAGGCTGCTCTCGTCGCCCTGTCCGGGGTGGGGCCCCGCGACGTGCATGGTCTCGCGGCCGTCTGGCCGCCACCCGGTCATCGTGAACGAGTGCGACACGATCCGCGTGCCCGGCTGCAGGCGCTGGAGAAACCTCGGCTGGAGGCGATTCATGAGGTCGGGCAGGAGATAGACGGTGACCACGCTCGCGGCAGAGATGTCGGCCGCGAGCACGTCGCCCTGCACGAACGAGACGCGGTCCGTCACGCCGGCGCGTGCCGCGTTCTCGCGCGAGCGTTGCACCAGGCCCGGGTCGAGCTCGATGCCCAGGCCGCGGGCGCCGAACTTCTGCGCCGCCGCGATGACGATGCGGCCGTCGCCCGACCCCAGGTCGGCGACGAGGTCGCTTGGACGCGTCTGCGCGAGCGCGAGCATGCGATGCACCACCTCGTCCGGGGTGGTGATGAACGGCACGGTAAGCGATTCCTCCGCGGCGCACAGCGCCGAGGAAAAGGCGAGCGTAAGAAGCGCCAGGCGGCCGCTCACGGCATCAGGCGCTCGATCGCCTTTCTGACCTCGGGCGCGTTCCAGTCGATCGCGCCGAGGTAGCTGTAGGCAACGCTTCCGTCGGGTCCGATGACGTAGCTCGCCGGAAGCACGCGAGCACCCCACGCGCGCGTCGCCTTCATGTCGCGGTCGAGCAGCAGCGGAAAGCGCAGCGCCATCTTCTCTCCAAAGCCGCGCGCCGCGCTTGCGCCTTCGCCGACATTGACGGCGAGCACCGCGAACGGACGGCCCTGAAGGCTGTCTTCGAGCGACGCCATGCTGGGCATCTCCTCCCGGCAGGGCGTGCACCATGTGGCCCAGAAGTTGAGCAGCACCACTTTGCCCCGATACTCGGACAGGCGATGCATCTTGCCTTGCACGTCCTCGAGCTCGAGCGCAGGGGTCGCGCCGCCCTTCCACGCCTTCAGCGGCTGCGCCGCCGCCGGCAAAGCGAGCGCGACGAGCAGCACTAACGCAAGCCTCATCGAGCTACTTTACCGCAAAAAAAAAGCCCGGCGGTTGCGCCGGGCTCTCGTCTCGTGCGGGTTACTTGGTGTCCTTCTTGGCTTCGCCGGCCTTGGTGCCGCCGGACTTCTTGCTCGACTTCGCCTTGGTGGATTTGGCCTTCTTCGTGTCTTTCTTCGCTTCGGCCTTGGTTTCGGTCTTGGGCTCGGCCTTGGGAGCCTGCGCGTAGGCGCCCAGCGCGAAGGCGGACGCGAACAATGCAACCAGCAGTTTGTTGAGCATGAATTCTCCTCGGTTGGTAAAGGCGATCCGTTCGGATCTGAACCGAACAACGCACGGCTCGACAGTGCGTTGACCGCCGCGCTAGGGCCTCACCGCGACCTGGATTCGTTGCACGCCGTTGTTTCCGAATCCCGAAGCGTCCCAGGGCGGCTCGAGCGGCTGGCGCTCGCCGGTGGAATCGGTGGCGCGGCACGCGAGCTCGTGCTCGCCGGGACGCGCGTCCCATGTGATGCGCCACGCCTGCCATGCGTGCTCGAACTGTCGCCGCTCGACTACAGCATCGCGCCAGACACCGTTCACGGCCAGCTCGACGCGATCGATGTGACCGGCGCCGCTCCATGCTCTACCACCAATGGGAATGCCGCCGGCGGCGACAACCCGTTTACGCGTATAGAAGTCCGGAATGCCCGGCGGGACCATGAGGGAATTCACGCGCATGCGCGTGCACGGCGCGCCCTTCTCTCCCGCCGCGCTACGGAAGTGATAGCCCGACGCCTGCTGCAGGCCGTCGAACTTCTGGTCGATCGCCTCGATGGCGTAGAGCCATTTCACGCTCGCCATGCCGTACCAGCCCGGCACGACGAGGCGCAGCGGAGCGCCGTGCTGCGGCGGCAGCGGCTCGCCGTTCATGGCATAGGCGAGCAACACTTCCTCGCGCCGAGCGAGCTCGGGTTCGAGGCTGCGCGCAAATTCGTGCTCCACGCCGCGATCGAATCCGCGGTCGGCCCCGCGGAAAACGATGTCTTTCGCCTCGCTCTTCAAGCCTGCGCGGGCAAGCAGCAGCGCGAGCGGCACGCCGGTCCACTCCGCGGTGGAAACGCCCTCCTCGAGCCACGGGACCGACGCATAGCGCGGCGAGAGCTGCCCGCGCCCGTTGCCGGCGCATTCCAGCGTCACTCGCGAGGTCTTGGATGGAAGTGCCTTCAAACCGTCGAGATCGATGTCGAAGGGATGGTCGACAAAACCCGAAACGTGAAGCTTCCAGCCGGCGGGCTCGGGCGGAATATCGAAGTGAATGAGCAGGTAGTGCAGCCCCGATGGGGTCACGTCGTGGCGCAGCGCCTCGAGCGGCATGCCGCGGTTGCGGCCGGCGAGCGCGAGCTCCTCGACGGTGTAGCGGCCGACGAGCGGCGGGCGGCGTGCGGACATCGCGCCGATTTTATATGCTGCGCAAGATGGCTAAAGTGAGACGATGACGCTGGACGAGTTCCTGGCCGCGCTGCCGAAAGGCGATCTCTGGGTGTTCGGCTACGGCTCGCTCATGTGGTCGCCCGGGTTTTCCTACATCCGGAAGGCGCGCGGTCGAATTCACGGCTACCACCGGGCGCTGTGCATCCTGTCCACCCGCTACCGCGGCACCAAGCGCAAGCCCGGCCTGGTAATGGGACTGTGCCGCGGCGGCTCGTGCTGGGGCATGGCCTACCGCGTCCACGCCGACAGCGTGCGCCGCGCGCTAGCACGCCTCTGGCAGCGCGAGATGCCGCGTCGCGTGTACGCGCCCCGGCTCCTCAAGGTGGAGATCGCGGGGCGACGCCAGGTTCGCGCGCTCGCGTTTCTCGCAGATCCCACGCATCCCGCTTATGTGCGCGAGCTCGACCTGCACGGGCGCGCGCGCCTCGTCGCGCAGGGTATCGGCCAGCGCGGTACCGCGGTCGACTATATCCGACATACGCTCGCGCACATGCGCGAGCTGGGCGTAAGCGATCCGCATCTCGAGCGCATCCTCCACACCGCGCTCGTTTTGAGAGCCAATGGTTCCGGAGCGGCCTCCAGAGCGGTGGTGCCGGCGCCGCGGCGCCAGCCCGAGACTACCGCGGCGCGGGACGTGCTGCCGCGGCGCGCGTCATCCGGGCGAGCGCCTCGGCGAGGCGCGCGCGCTGCGTCGCGAAATTGAGGCGTACAAAGGTCGCCGGCCCGCCGAACTGGGCTCCCGGCGACAGCGCCACGCCCGCCTGCAGGAAAAGCTGATACACGTCCTCGACTTGAAGGGACGACGCGTCGATCCACGCGAGATAGGTGGCCTCGATATGTGCCATCGGTAAGCCAGGCGTGCGCTCGACCAGGTCGCGGTTGCCGCGAAGGTACTCGAGCTGCGCTTCGAGCCAGGCATCGCCGCCGCGAAATGCGGCCAGCGTCGCGTCGTAGCCGAACACCGAGGGCGAATGCAGCACGTGCGCCGCGATGTCGGCGGCGAACGCGCGCCGCAGCCGCTCGTCCTCGATGACCGCCCAGGCGCAGCCGGCGGCCGGGAAATTGAAGGTCTTGCTCGCCGACATCAGCGTGACCGTGCGGCGCGAAACCTCGGGTGAAAGGCTCGCGATCGGCACGTGGCGCAGCTCCGGGTCGAGGACCAGGTCGCAATGGATCTCGTCGGACACGATGATCGCCCGGCCGCTCGCCTCGGCGAGCCGCTCGAGCTCCGCGCGGCGGAACACCGTGCCGCCGGGGTTCTGCGGATTGCACAGAAAGAAGAGGTCGGCGTCCTGCCTCAGGTCCTTCGGGTCGAAGACCCAGCGGCCTCGGTCGAGGACGAGAGGAATCTCGGTGAAGCGGCGCGGCGCGAGCTCGGCGGCGCGCTTGAGGTGCTGATAGACCGGCCGAGGCACGAGCACGTGGCCCTCGGGCGGCACGAGCTTGCGCGCCGCGAGGTGCAGCCCGGGGACGACTCCGGAGAGATAAACCACCCACGAGGGCTGGACACGCCAGGCGTAACGTCGCGCGAGACGCTCGCAGATCGCCTCGGTCAGCGCCGGCGGCGGGGTGGTGTAGCCGAAGACGCCATGGGCGACGCGGGCAGCGAGCGCCTCGAGCACCACCGGTGGAGCCCGGAAATCGCTGTCGGCGACCCACAGCGGGATGACGTCGCGCCCCGCATAGCGCTCCCAGCGCGTGCTCCAGGTGCCGGTCCGCTCGACCGGCGCATCGAAATCGAAAGCCACCGGCTCTTATAGCAAAAAGCGAGCTACTTCTTCGGATTGACGAGCGGGTCCTTTTCCAGGCTGTCGCCCTGCTGCGGCTCCTCCTCCTGCTGTTCCTGTCCGGCCTTGAGCGGGTCCTCCTCGAGGCGGTTGGCGCTGTCGTCGACGTCCTCGGTCTGCATGCTCTGCTGCTCGGCCCTCAGCGCCTCGGGCAGGTAGGTGGCGATGCTCGGCACGAACATCACGACCGCAATGGCGACGCATTGCAGCGCCATGAACTCGAACATGCCTTTGTAAATGGTGAGGAGCGACCATTCCTTCACCACCTGTTTGAGGTAATAGGCCGACATCGCGACCGGCGGCGAGAGATAGGCGGTCTGCATGGTCACTGCGACCAGCGACCCGAACCACACCATGAAGAGATCGTCCGGGATGCCGAAGGACTTGGACAGCTCCGGACGCAGCGCATCGACCACGGGGTAGAAGATCGGCAGGAACACCAGGATGATCGCCGGCCACTCGAACGGCCAGCCGAGCAGGAAGATGAGCACGATCACGAACGCGAGCATCACGATCCCCGGCACCGGCAGCGACACCATCGCGTCGGTGACCCAGTTCGCCGTCCCCATGCGCGCGAACACCGCGCCGAAGATGTTGGAGGTCACCGCGAGCAGCAGCACCATGCTCGAGGTGAGGGTCGCGCTCACGACCGCCTGCTTGAGACCGGCGTAGGTGAGCCGCCGGTAGACGACGGCGAGGATCAAGGCACCGAGCGCACCGATGCCCGAGGCCTCGGTCGGGGTGGCGAGGCCGGCGAGGATCGAACCCAGCGTGGCGGTGATCAAAAGCAGCAGCGGGAGCACGCCGATCACGACTTCCTTGGCGATCACCACGATGTCGGTGACGCGCTCTTCCTTCGGCACCGGCGGCCCGAGCTTCGGATTGAGAAAGCTGCGGGTGATGAGGTAGACGAGATAGATGCCGGCCAGCAGGAAGCCGGGTCCGAACGCCGCGGAATAGAGATCGGCCACCGACACGCCGAGCACCGGGCCCATGACGATCAGCATCACCGACGGCGGGATCAGGATGCCGAGCGTGCCGCCGGCGGTGATCGCGCCGGCCGAGAGCTTGGCGTCGTAGCCAGTCTTGATCATGATCGGCGCGGCCATGATGCCGAGCACGGTGACCGCCGCGCCGACGATGCCCGTGGCCATGGCGAACACCGCCGAGGTCACGATGACCACGATGTAGAGCGAGCCCCGGATCGGCGCGAGCACCATGCGGAAGGCGGAGAACAATCGCTCCATGAGCCCCGCCTGCTCGGTGATGAAGCCCATGAAGATGAAGAGCGGCACCGCCGCGAGCAGCTCCTCCTTCATCATGCCGATGGTCTGGAAGTACGCCAGGCTGAACACCACGTTGCCGAGCGACAGGTAGCCGAAGGTGAGGGCGAGAAACAGCAGCGTGAACGAGATCGGCACGCCGATGAAGATGGCGCCGATCATGACGATCAGCATCACGAGCCCGATTGCGATGTCGGGGCTCATATCTCGATCTTCTCCTTGTGCTCGAGCACGACTCCGGTGCGCGCGGCGTAGAAGCTCTTGATCAGCTCGGACACGCCCTGGATCAGCAGGAACACGCAGGTGAGCGGCACCACCGACTTGTAGGGCCACAGGATCGGGCGCCACGGCGTCTGCTCGGAGGTCTCCTTGATGTCGAAGGCGTACCACGCTTCCCCGCCGCTGATCCAGAGCAGCATGAAGATCGACGGAAAGAAGAACACGATGTACGAAGTGGCATCGATGATGCCCTTGGTCTTCGCCGACCACTTCTCGTAGAAGAAATCGGTGCGGATGTGCGCTCCCTTGTGCAGCGCGAAGGCCGCGCCGAGCATGAAGATCGTGCCGTAGAACATGTAGGTGAGGTCGAACGACCAGATGGTCGGCGCGTGGAACACGTAGCGCGCGAACACCTCGTAGGCGACCACGGCCACGAGCGGCATGTTGAGCCAGGCGACCCAGGTGCCGGTGGTGTCGGTGAACTTGTCGATCATGCGGACCGTCTTGATGAGGCCCGGCGATTGTGCAGCCATGCGCTCTCCCCTCAAAACTAAACGGGGGCGGATCTTCCGCCCCCGTTCGCGAATCGCGCTGCTATTTCTTCTTCGCCTCCGCCTTGTCGGCCGGCGCCTTGGCGTCGCCCGCAGCCTTCTCGGGCCAGTAGTAGTTGGCGGCGAAGGAATACGGCGGGAAATAGAAACGCTTCGCCGGCACCACCACCGCAGCGTACTGGCGCTGCGATTCGAGCACTCTCTTGAAGAACGGGTTCTTCGCAGCCTCTTCTTTCGCGATGATGTCCCAGGTCTTCAGAAACTCGACCAGGATTTCGGGCGGGGTACGGAGGATGCGCACGCCGTGCTTCTCCTGCAGCTCCTTGATCGCGTCGGCGTTCTGCTTCTGCCACTTCGCCCACCAGATGACGAAGGTCTCCGCCGCGACCGACTTCACCAGCTCCTGGTGCTCGGGCTTGAGGGACTTCCAGACGTCGCCGTTGATCACCACCTCGCCGATGGTCACGTTCTCGTGCATTCCCGGCGTGTAATGGTATTTCCACACGTTCTGGAACCCGAGCCTGAGGTCCTCCACCCCGCCGACCCATTCGGCGCAGTCGATCACGCCGCGCTGCGCCGACGGGATGATCTCGCCGCCGGGCATGTTGACCGTGGTCATCCCCATGCGCTGCCAGATCTCCGCGGCCATGCCCGTCTGGCGGCACTTCATGCCCTTGAAGTCGGCGAGGTTCTTGATCGGGCGCTTGAACCAGCCGAAAGCCTGCGGACCCGACGGCAGGATCGGGATCCAGTGCAGGTTGAGCTTCAACTCTTTGTTGAAGAACTCCTGCGCGAGCTCGATGCCGCCGCCGTGGTGCATCCAGCCGAGCGCGTCGATCATGTCCATGCCGAAGGTGCCGCCCGGGCCGCCGGTGAAGAGGATCGCAGTCTTGCTCTTGCCGACCCAGTAGCCCGACCAAGAGTGCGCGCCGTCGAGCACTTTCTTGTGCGTGGCGTCGAGCACCTCGAACGCGGGCACGACCTGGCCCGCGGGCATCGCGTCGATCTTGAGCGAGCCACCCGAAACCTTGTTGATGCGATCGGCGAAGTAGGTGAAGTTCTCGTACAGCGTCAGGCTCGCAGGCCAGGTGGCCTGCATCTTCAGCGTGGTGGACTGCTGCGCCTGTGCTGCGGTCGCGAAGCTCGCGGCGCAGGCGAGCGCAAATGCGGAACGGACGAACGGCCTCATGCTTACCCCTCCTCCTCAGGTTTGGTTTCGCAAGGCGAAATGCAGCCTACCACGGTTCGCCGGAACGCGGTCAACGGAGATGCGACTACTCGCCCTTGGCCTTGCCTTACGGCGGGTACATGCAGCGCTTCGCGGGCACCACCTTGGACGCGTACACGCGCTGCGACTCGAGACCTTCTTGAAGAATGAAGAACGGGTCCTTCGCCGACGATCATAATCCTGGCCCATGAAGATTGCCAAGCTGGAGACCCTGCGGCTCGCCGAATTCCCGAACCTCGTCTGGCTGCGTGTGCTCACCGACGAAGGCTCTAGCGGCTTGGGCGAGACCAGCTACGCCGCGCAGAGCGTCGAGACCTTCCTGCACGAGTACATCGCGCCGCGCGTACTGGGGCGGGACCCGCTCGCCATCGAGTCCCTCGCCCGCGGCGTCGCTCCCTATGTGGGCTGGCGTGCGTCAAGTGTCGAGACGCGCGCGGCGTCGGCGCTCGACCTCGCGTTGTGGGATCTCTACGGCAAGGTCATCAAACAGCCGCTTTATCAGCTGCTCGGCGGCGCGAGCCGCGAGCGGGTGCGCACCTACAACACCTGCGCGGGCTATCGTTACATCCGCGGCGCCGGCGGGCAGAGCACGAAAAACTGGGGCCTGGACGGGAAGTCGCAGGGCCCGTACGAAGACCTCGACGCATTCCTGCATCGCGCCGACGAACTCGCGCAGTCACTGCTCGAGCAAGGCATCACCGGGATGAAGATCTGGCCATTCGATCCGTTCGCTGAAGCCAGCGATGGGCACTACATCTCGGGCCCCGATCTGCAGAAAGGACTCGAACCTTTCCGGAAGATTCGCGCGGCGGTCGGCAATCGCATGGACATCATGGTGGAGTTCCATTCACTGTGGCGCCTGCCGCCGGCGCAGAAGATCGCGCGGGCGCTCGCGGAGTTCGACACCTTCTGGCACGAGGACCCGATCCGCATGGACAGCCTCGCGCTGCTCAAGCAGTACGCGCCGCATTCGAAAGCGTCGATCTGCGCGAGCGAGATCCTCGCCGGACGCTGGAGCTTCAAGGACCTGCTCGAGACCGGCGTCGCCGGCATCGTGATGTTCGACCTCGCGTGGTGCGGCGGGATCAGCGAAGCGCGGCGCATCGCCGCACTTGCAGACGCCTGGCAGCTGCCGGTCGCGCCGCACGACTGCACCGGACCGCTGGTGTACGCCGCGTCGGTGCACTTCTCGATCTGGGCGCCGAACGCGCTGATCCAGGAATCGGTGCGCGCCTTCTACACTGGCTGGTACAACGAGCTCGTGACGCACGTGCCGCGGCCCGTGCAGGGCTATTTCGGAAAACCTCCCGGCCCGGGAATCGGCGCCGAGCTGCTGCCGGAGGTCTGGAAGCGCAAGGACGCCGTGGTGCGCGTCAGTCAAGCCTGATGCTTGCCGGCGCGCTCGCCGGTGTTCTGCTTACGATCATCGTCGTGCTGGCGCTGGTGATCTGGTCGATCCGCCGCCATCGCGACCCGAATCTCAAGATCGAGTGCGACGTCGGCATCGACAGCCTGATGCCGACGCTCGCCGGGCTCACCCTCGGCACCGTGGTGGACGGCAACGCGGTCGAAGTCCTGGAAAACGGCAAGTGCTGGGACGCGATGATCGAGCGCATCGGCAGCGCACAAACTTCGGTGCACTACGAGACGTTCCTGTGGAAAGAGGGCGAGCTCGGCGGGCGCATGGCCGCGGCTTTCGCGGAGCGCGCCCGCGCCGGCGTCGCGGTGCGCATCATGCTGGACGGCAACGGCTCGCGGGGGATCGGCAAGGGTGAGCACAAGGCGATGGAGAAAGCCGGCGCCCGGGTGGTCATGTTCCACGAGATGAAGCTGCAGAACATCGGCGTGATGAACGACCGCACCCACCGCAAGATGCTGATCGTCGACGGGCGCGAGGCGTTCGTCGGCGGGCACTGCGTCGTGGACCAGTGGCTGGGCGACGCGGAGGACGGCAAGCGTTTCGGCGACGTGAGCGTGCACCTGCGCGGCCCGATAGTCCACAGCGTGCAGGGCGCCTTCAGCGAGAACTGGGCGGGCGAGACCGGCGAGCTGTTCGCCGGGCCCGGCTGTTTTCCGCCGCTCGGGCCCGCCGGCGACATCCCGATGCACCTCGTGTACGCGAAGCCCGAGAACTCCGCACCGGCCGTCAAGATCCTCCACCACACCGCGATCTGCCTCGCCCGCAAGCGCATCTGGATCCAGAACCCGTACTTCATCCCCGAGCCCGATGCGATCGACGCGTTCGGCGAGGCGGTGAAACGCGGGGTGGACGTGCGCGTGCTGATGCCTTCCACCAGCGGCTCGGACAACCCGATGGTGCAGCACGCCGGCCATCGCAACTTTGAGAAGCTGATGCGTAACGGCGTGCGCCTGTTCGAGTACCCGCACACGCTCCTGCACCAGAAGGTGATGACCGTCGACGGCATCTACAGCGCGGTCGGCTCCGCCAATTTCGACGACCGCTCGTTCGAGACGAACGACGAGGTCACGCTCGGGATCCTGGACGGGCGCATCGCGCAGCGTCTCGACGCGATCTTCGAGCGGTACGTGGCGCGCGCCGCGGAGATCGACCTGGAGAAATGGAACCGGCGCGGCCTCTGGCACAAGCTCAAGGACCAGGCAGCCTACTCGATCAACGAGTTGCTCTGACCGGACCTCAGTCCAGCCTGACGGCGATTCCCTGCAAGTCCCTGGACGGGGCCGGATAGCGCTCGAGCACCAGCGGGTCGTGCCCGGGGATGATGTGCGCGGGCGACTGCGCCAGCGCGCCGAGCTTCCGGTAGCCGTCAACCATGTCGGCCACCGACCAGACGATCGGGAACGGGCGAGTCTCTTCCATGTTGGCGTAGAAATGGCTCGCGTCGGACGCGAGCACCACCCACCCGCGGCGCGTCTGCACGCGCACCACCTGCAGTCCCATGGTGTGGCCGCCGATCAGGTGCAGCGAAATCCCGGGCGCGAGCTCGGCGTCGCCCTCGTGGAAGCGCACGCGGTCCTCGTACACCCGGCGCACCATGCCGACCACGTCCTCGACGTCGTACGCCCCGCGGAAGCACTCGTGCCCCATGTAGCGCCCGGTGGCGTAGCGCATCTCGAGGTCCTGCAAGTGGAGGGTCGCAGCGGGAAAGAGATCGAAGTTGCCGACGTGGTCGTAGTGGAGATGGGTGATGACCACATCCCTGACGGTTTTCGATTCCGTCCCGAGAAGCCGGAGGCCCGCGGTGGGACAGCGAATGTGATCCCGGCCGCGCTTCGCCGCCACCGCCGCCGAAAAGCCGGTGTCGACGACCACCTCGCGGCCGCCGCCGCGGATCAGCCAGACGAAGTAATCGAGCGGCATCGGCCCGTCGTGCGGATCACCGCCGATGAAGTTCTCCGATCTGCGCCGCGCGTGGTGCGCGTACTTGATCGCGTAGACCTCGTACATCACTCGATCCTGATTCGAGCGAATTTTCGCTTTCCGACCTGCGCCACGACCGTGGTGCCGGCGCGCAGCTTCAAGCCCTTGTCCGACACGCGCTCGCCGTCGAGCTTGACCCCGCCCTGCTCGATCATGCGCTGCGCCTCAGAGGTACTCGGCGTTAGACCCGCCTGCTTGAGCAAGTGCACGATCAGGATTCCCCCTTCGGGCGCCTTTACGGTGACCTCCGGCATGTCCTCGGGCAGCGCGCCCTCGCGGAAGCGGCTCTCGAAGTCCTCCTGCGCCCGGCGCGCCGCCTCGACCCCGTGGAAGCGCGCGACGATCTCCTTCGCGAACCGCACTTTCACGTCCCGCGGATTTCCCCCTTGCGCTACTTGGTCCTTCCACTGCCGCACCGTTGCGAGCGGCTCGAAGGACAGGAGCTCGATGTAGCGCCACATGAGCTCGTCCGAGATCGACATCAGCTTGCCGAAGATCTCCTGGGGAGGCTCGGCGATGCCGACATAGTTGCCGAGCGACTTCGACATCTTCTCCTTGCCGTCCAGGCCCTCGAGGAGCGGCATCGTCAGGATGACCTGCGGCTCCTGGCCCCATGCCCTCTGGAGCTCGCGTCCGACCAGGAGGTTGAACTTCTGGTCGGTGCCTCCGAGCTCGACGTCGGCCTTCATCGCGACCGAGTCGTAGCCCTGCACCAGCGGGTAGAGCAGCTCGTGGACCGCAATGGGTTTTTCTTCCCTGAACCTCCGGGAGAAATCGTCCCGCTCCAGGAGCTGGGATACGGTGTACTTCGCCGCCAGGCGGATGATGCCCTCGGCGCCGAGCTTGTCCGACCACTCGGAGTTGAACAGGATCTGCGTCGCGCGCGGGTCGAGGATCTTGAACGCCTGTTCGCGGTAGCTCTGCGCGTTGGCGAGGATCTGCTCGCGGGAAAGCGGCGGACGCGTCTGGTTCTTGCCGGTGGGGTCGCCGATCATGCCGGTGAAGTCGCCGATCAGGAACTGGACCTGGTGGCCGAGCTCCTGGAAGTGCCGCAGCTTGTTGATGACCACGGTGTGGCCCAGGTGCAGATCGGGCGCGGTCGGATCCAGGCCGAGCTTGACCCGGAGCTTGCGGCCGCTCTGAAGCTTTTTGACGAGCTCGTCCTCGACTATCAGCTCCTCGCAGCCCCTGCGGATAGTCTCAACAGCCTGTACCAGCGTTGACATTCGTGTATTTGCGCGCCCTGAGAACTTTGCTACACTTCCCGCAGGCATCTGAATAACAAGGGATTCTAGCTGGTTATGGGCGTTCTCGGGCCGTTTGCACGCAGCGCCGCCATCGCCGTCCTCGCCGTTTTCGGCGCGGTAGCCGCTTTCGCGACCATCGCGCCCTCGACCGATGCCGAGGCGCTGCTCTCCCCGACCTCATCGGTCGAGGCGCTGCCGATTCCGGCTGAAGCCCTGCTGCCCTCTCCCGCCTCCTACATCCGCGAAGAACGCTATCAGCGCGGCGATACCCTGAGCGCTTTTCTCTCGCGGCTCGGGCTTGCCGGTGCTGAGGCGGAACTGCTCGCGCACCAGCGCGCCCTCCAGGCGCTGCGCCCCGGCTACAACGTTGCGGCCGAGGTGAGCGCCGAAGGCAGGCTGGTGGCGCTCAGCTTCCTCACCGCCCGCGACACGCTGGTACAGGTCTCGCGCGAGGGCGAGGAGCTGCGCTCGAGCGAGGAGCGCGCCGCGCTCTACACCCAGGTGGCGATGAAGTCGAGCGTGGTGCAAAGCTCGCTCTTCGCCGCAAGCGACGCCGCGGGCATCCCCGACGGCGTCGCCATGCAGCTCGCCGACATCTTCGGCGGCGACATCGATTTTCACCGCGACCTGCGCAAGGGCGACCAGTTCACTGTGGTGTACGAGCTCCATCACCTCGCCGGGCGGCCGGTGCGGGCGGGCCGCGTCCTCGCCGCGGAATTCTCGAGCCGGGGCAAGACGTTTCGCGCGGTGCACTACGGCAACGGCTACTACGCGCCCGATGGCAACAACCTGCGCAAGGCCTTCCTGCGCGCGCCGCTCGAGTTCTCCCGCGTGAGCTCGGGCTTCGGCCTGCGCGTGCATCCGATCGCCAAGGCCTGGCGGGCGCACCAGGGAATCGACTACGCAGCGCCGACCGGCACGCGTGTGCGCGCGGTGGGCGGCGCGGTCGTCGAGTACGCGGGACCGCGCGGCGGCTACGGCAACACCGTCATCCTGCGCCATCCGGGCCAGTACACCACCGTGTACGCGCACCTCAGCCGCATCGCGGTAAAGCGTGGCGCTCGCGTCGAGCAGAACGACACCATCGGCTTCGTCGGCCAGACCGGCTGGGCGACCGGACCCCATTTGCACTACGAGTTCCGCGTCAACGGGCAGTCGCGCAATCCGTTGTCGATCGCGATGCCGGCTGCGTCCCCGGTCCCCACCGCCGAGCTCGCCGCTTTCCACGCCTACGCCGCGCCGCTCATCGCGCGCCTCGAACTCCTCGCCAACAGCAACCTAGCGCAGCTGGAGTAGCTTGGCGCGCGGCGCCGTGGCAGCAGAGCAGCTTCGCATCGCCGAGGCGGCACTCGCCGCCGGTCGCTTCCCCGAGGCGGCCGAGGCGCTCAGCAAGGCGGTTCGTCTGGACCCCGATTCGCCGCGCCCCCGGCTAATGCTCGCCTACGCGCTCTGGCAGTCCGAGCAGCGCGACGAGGCGATCCTCGTGCTGCGACGCCTGATCGAGAGGTCCCCCGGCAATGCCGACGCGTGGTTCAACCTCGGGAATTTCTATCGGGCCGAGCGGCAATTCCAAGATGCCGTGAGGGCATTTGCCCGCGCCGCGCAACTGCAGCCCGGCAACGCCGCCGCGCGCGTGAACCTCGCCTATGTCCTGGTGCAATCCGGACGATTCGACGAGGCGGAAGTGTCCGTGCGGTCCGCGCTCGAGATTTTTCCCGACGAGGCCGATCTGCTGGTGAACCTCGCTCAGATCCAGCGCGCAACCCAACGGTCGCGGGAGGCAGTGGCAACGCTTGACCGATGCGTGGCGCTCGCGCCCGCGCATCCCGGTTATCGCGTCACCCGCGCATTGGCGCGGCTCGATCTGGGCGAGCAGGACCAGGCGCTTGCCGAGCTCGACGGCGTCATTCGCGATGATCCAAACGCCGTGGAGGCGCATTTCGGAAAGGCGAGCCTGCTGCTGTCGACGGGGCGGTATGCCAAAGGCTGGCGCGAATACCTATGGCGACCTCCAAGGGCTCGCTGGTTCGCCGCATCGGGGAAATCCTTTACGACGACGACTCCGACGCTCGAAGAGCTTCACGGCAAGCCAGTGATCATCTGCGGCGAGCAGGGCCTGGGAGATGTCCTTTTCTTCCTGCGTTTTGCTCCGCCGGTCGAGCGCGTCGCGGCGAGCCTGCACCTCGAGATCGAGCCGCGCCTTCAGGCGATCCTTCCCGCGCGCTGGGCTCTACTCCCGCCGGCGCACGGCGTCCGGGTGCTGGCCGGGGACCTTGCCGCGATCGTCGGCGGCGAGGCTGCCCCATCGCTGCATCTGGAGCCGGCCGCGAGCCGGATCGAGGAGGCGCGCGAGCGGCTGGCGCGTTGCGGCCCGCCGCCGTACATCGGCGTGACTTGGCAGGGCGGCCAGCGCTGGGAAGACATGGCCGAGCCGGGCGCCACGTTCTTCAAGCGCCTCGCACCCGAGGCGCTCGGCAAGGCGCTCGGGCGCAGCCGCGGGACGCTGATTTCGGTGCAGCGCGGCTCGCTGGCGCAGGATCTCGCAAGCCTTGCGTCGGCTGCGGGCAGGCAGGTGCACGACTTTTCCTCCGTGAATGACGATCTGGCCGCGGCGCTCGGGGTGCTCTCGCTGCTCGACGATTACGTTGCCGTCAGCAACACCAACGTCCATCTGCGCGATGCGCTCGGAAAGCCGGCACGCGTGCTCGTCACGCATCCAGCCGAATGGCGCTGGGGCGTCGAGGGCGAAACGTCGCGCTGGCTCACGCACGCGCGCGTTTACCGGCAGGCATGCGGCGGCGCCTGGGACAGCGCCCTGGCGCGCCTGACGGCCGATCTGGAGTTGTAAATCTAGACGGAGAAAGACGACCCGCAACCGCAGGTGCTCTGCGCGTTGGGGTTCTTGATCACGAATTGCGCGCCTTCGAGGCCTTCCTGGTAGTCGATCTCGGCGCCGGTGAGGTACTGGTAGCTCATCGGGTCGATAAGCAGGGTGACGCCGTTCTTCTGCATCACCGCGTCGTCGTCGTTCTGCACCTCGTCGAACGTGAAGCCGTACTGGAAGCCCGAGCAGCCGCCACCAGTGACGAATACCCGGAGCTTGAGCTCGGGGTTGCCTTCCTCGTCGATGAGCTGCTTGACCTTGTTGGCCGCGCTGTCGCTGAAGGACAGCGGGGATGGCATCTCGGCTACTGCGTTCATACATTCACTCCGTGGGTTACCCCGTGGACTATTCCGTGACTATTCCTGGTTTGCCGCCGCGAGCTTGAGCTCCACACCCTTCACCTCCGCGGGATGGTGCACCAGCCGTCCTTCAACCACGGCGCCAGGATGGATTTCGATGGTCTTGTAGTGCACATCCCCTTTGACCTTCGACCCCGCCTGTAGTTCGAGAGTCTCGGTCGCGTGCACCGGTCCGTGGATGGTGCCATTGACCACGATATGCGACGCCTGCACTTCGCCGTCGATGCGCGCGTCGGCCGACACCGCCAGGGTGCCGGGCTGGTCGGCCACCGCGCTGACGTTGCCGCGGATCATGCCGTCGACTCTCAATCCGCCGCTGAAGATCACGTTGCCCTCGATCCGGGTAGTCGTTCCGATGAGGCTGTCGATCCGGTTCTGCGGCTTGCTCGATTTGCTGAACATTTCATGCTCCCTTCGGCCCTACGGCCACCGAGTGAGTTGCGCGCGGCTGGCTGGAGCCAGTCTCGTAGATGCGCACCTGCACGCTTTCCACCTTCGCCTTCGGGTTCACCCGGAACGTCCCTTCGACCCGACGGTAGTATTTGAAAGCCAAGCGGAAGGCAGCCGCGTCCGCCTGCTCCGGGAAGCTCATCATAGCATTGCGCCCCTCTTCCGTCAGGCTGACGACGAGCTCGAGCCGTCCATTGAACTCGCGCTCGCGCCGCGAGCTCGGGGTGACTAGAAGCAGCCGGTAGCGATATTCGCCAGGCAACACGTCCGCTACCACCTGGAAGCGGTAAATCGCCGGCGCGCTGCCGGTGCGCGCCTCCGAGGTCACCATCGTCTCGAATGTGCCCAATTCCTCACGCAGGCGTGCATTGTCCTGCTCGAGAGTGCGGATTTGCTGGGCGAGCTTCTGCTGCGCGGTGCGCTCGATGGAGAGCCGGCTGTCGGCGGCATTCGCCACGGCGCGCAGCCGCTCGAGCTCCGAGCGTGCGGTGTCCAGCTCGCGGCTGACGCGGCTGAGCTCCTCCTGGACCTCGCTGCGGTCGAAGCCGGCGAAGCGCCTGCCGGCGTCGTAGATCCAGGCCGCCGAAGCGGCAGAAATACCAAGCAGCGCCGCGATGCCGAGCCAGCGCCAATACCACGGCAGCGCGTTGTGAATTTCGACACGCGACGTGGCGATGCCGAAGCGGCGGCGTAGCGCCTTGGTCCAGCTCTTCACGGCACCACCGGAACCTGAGTGAGGCCCGCCGTCTCCGGAAGACCGAACATCAGGTTCATGTTCTGCACCGCCTGGCCGGAGGCGCCCTTCACCAGGTTGTCGATCACCGACAGCACCACCAGCGTGTCGGAGCCCCTCGCGCTCTGCGGGGGGCGATGCACGGCGAGGCGGCACAGGTTTGCGGCGCGCACCGAGCGCGTGTCCGGGTGGCTCCCCGCGGGCATCACGTCGACGAACGGCTCGCGTGCATAGCGCTTTTCGAACAGCTGCTGGAAGTCGGCCTCGCGGGTAATGCGCGCGTAGGCAGTTACTTCGATGCCGCGAATCAGCGGCAGGAGGTGAGTCGTGAATACGAGGCCCACTTCCCGTCTCGCGGCCTGGGCAAGCCCCTGGCGGATCTCCGGCCAGTGCCGGTGGCCCGGAACGCTGTAGGCAGCGAAGTTATCCGACGCCTCGGAAAATCCGAGATGCAACTCCACTTTGCGGCCGGCTCCGCTCACACCCGACTTCGCATCGGCGATGAGGTGATCGAGATCGACTATCCCCGCCTCCACAAGCGGCAGCAACGCGAGCTGCGTAGCGGTCGGATAGCACCCCGGGTTGGCCACGAGGCGCGCGCCCGCCAGGCGCTCGCGGTTGAGCTCCGGCAGCCCGTACACCGCCTCGGCCACGAGCTCCGGGGCGGCGTGCTTCAGCTTGTACCAGCGCTCCCACTCCGCGACATCCTTGATGCGGAAATCCGCGGAGAGATCGATTACACGCGCTCCGCTCTCGAGCAGGGCGCGCGCTTCGGCCATCGCCACTCCGCTCGGCGTGGCGAAGAACACCACGTCGCAGCCGCGCAGCGCGTCGGCTTTCGGCTCGCTGAAGGCGAGGTCCACGTGCCGGCGCAGGCTCGGGAACATGGCCGAGACCGCAGTGCCCGCCTCCTTGCGCGAGGTGATCGCACGCAGCTCCACTTGCGGGTGCTGCGCGAGAAGCCTGAGCAGCTCCACGCCGGTGTAGCCGGTGCCGCCAACGATTCCCGCTCTTACCATGCCGTCCGATCCCAGGAACAAAAAAGCCGCCCGCGGGCGGCTTTTCGATCGAGATGCACTTCTCTACCGTTTCGAATACTGCTTGCGCCGCCGCGCTTTGTGCAGGCCGACCTTTTTCCGCTCCACTTCGCGCGCATCGCGCGTCACCAGGCCGGCCGCGCTCAGCTGACTCTTCAGCCCGGCATCATACTCGATCAACGCGCGGGCGATGCCGTGGCGCACCGCGCCCGCCTGGCCGCTCTCGCCGCCGCCGTAAACGTTCACCAGGATGTCGAAGCTCGCGGCGCTCTTCGTGAGCTCGAGCGGCTGGCGCACGACCATGCGTCCGGTCTCGCGCCCGAAGAACTGGTCCACCGGCTTGCCGTTCACCACGAAATCGCCCTTGCCGGGCTTGATGAACACCCTCGCGACTGCGCTCTTGCGCCTGCCCGTGCCGTAGTAGTAGTCGCCGACCATTTATCCGATCTCCAGTGCCTTGGGTTGCTGCG
>DATMJC010000006.1:0-12730 GCA_035554435.1 Burkholderiales bacterium
GCCTTCGAGCGCGACTACCTGGTGAGGATCCTCAAGATCACCGGGGGCAACGTCACCAAGGCCGCGCGCCTCGCGGGGCGCAACCGCACCGAGTTCTACCGCCTCCTGGAACGCCATTCGCTTGAACCGGGAATGTTCAAGCTGGCCTGACGGAGGGTCGGCCCTGAAACGCCCACTGCCGCATCCACGCGATGAGGACCGCGCAGGCGAGTGCAAGGCCACCGAGCACGTAGAACGCCTCCACGATGCCGTAGCGGTCGGCAAGGAACCCCATGAGGAGCGGGGTGGAAAGATGCGACAGGCTCCAGCCCATGCCGCCCAGCGCAAGCGCGGCGCCGCGTTCCTCGGGCCGGCTCGCCTCTGCGATAGTGATCTGGAAGTAGAGCGTCATGGCGCCCGAGCCGAAGCCGACCACCAGCATCCACAGCCCGATCGGCGCCAAGTGGTTGACCGCGGGGAGAAGACCGACGCCCGCCGCCACGCCGACCGCGCACACGACTGGCCATAGCGTCTCTGGCCCCGTGCGCACGAACCGCCCCGCAATCAGTCCAGCCCCGATGGCGCCGAGGGCGCGCAACGCCAGGAGCGCGCCGGAGGTGTCCGCGCCATAGCCGTAGCGCGCCAGCAGCAGCGGATAGAAAGACATGGAGAGCGAGAACGGCAGGGCCGAGATGTAGGCGCAGAAGATCGAGTAACGGATGATCCGCTGACGCAGGAGGGGTCTGTACGCAGCGAGGACGTTGCGCCCCGCGGCGTGGGGCCTGGGCCGGGAGCCGCGCGTCGCAAGCCCGACTGCGAATGCCACGACTCCGGTCGCGGCGAGCGTCCCAAAAGTGACATGGAAGGTCGTAGCGGCCAGGAGCAACCCGCACAGTGCCGCACCCGCGATCTGCCCCACGTTGGTGACGGCGTTCAGCCTCCCGAGCTCGATGCCGCGGTTTCCCGGCAACTCGCTCGCCATGGCCCAGGTCGCCGGCCAGAATGCGGCCCGGGCGAGAATCAGGCCGACCTGTCCGGCAAGGAGCATCCAGAACCCCGTCGCCACCATGAACCAGAGGGCCGCGAGCGCCATGACCCAGCAGGAGGCGAGCATGATGTTCCGGCCGCCCACTCGGTCGGTGTAGGCTCCGCCGAGCAGGTTCAGGGCGGCCTGCACCAGCACCGGCAGCGAGAAGAGCACGCCGATCTGGGCGTTGGAAAGGCCTTGCGACGCCGCATAAAGCGGCACCACGAGCCATGTCATCCCCAGCCCGAGGTTCCATACCAGCGAGGCGAGGAAGAAGGACAGGCGGGACACGCGCGATTATGGAACCCGATGCGGTAAGGCCGTCGCGGCGGTTTCGACTAAGGGCGATGCGGATCGCGCTTGGCGTTCTTGCGGCAGCCTTCGCCGCCTCGGTCCAGGGCGGACAGTGCGTGGCGAAGTCAGGGCCCAACACGGCCGCGCTCGTCGAGCTCTATACCTCCGAGGGCTGCAGCAGCTGCCCCCCCGCCGACCGATGGCTCTCTGGTTTGTCGGCGCAGGGCTACGTCCCGGGGCGCGTAGTGCCCCTCGCGCTCCATGTCGACTACTGGGACTACATCGGCTGGAAGGATCCCTATGCGAAGCGCGAGTTCTCCCTGCGGCAGCGAAAGCTCACCCTGCTACAGCGCCTCGCGCTCGTCTATACCCCGCAGGTGATGCTGCAGGGACAGGACTTTCACGGCTGGGGAACCCCGGAGTTCGAGCAGGCGCTCGCGAAGATCAACGCGCGGCCGGCCCGCGCGGAGATCGCGCTGGAGCTCCTTCCTGGCGGGCCGGGCACGCTCGCGGTGCGTGTGAGCGCCGCAGTCCTCGACACCGCGCAGGCCGACGAGGCGGGCCTTTACCTGGCCGCCTATGAAAACCGGCTCGAAAGCCACGTGAGCGCCGGAGAGAACCGCGGCCGTACGCTCGCGCACGACCATGTGGTGCTCGAATGGCAGGGGCCTCTGGCGTTTTCAGGGTCGAAGATCGCCCGGGAGCGCGCCCTGCCGCTGCTGCCCGGGGCGCAGCGCGCCAATTCGGGGGTGGTGGCTTTCGTTCAAAACCGGCGCACCGCCGAGGTTCTGCAGGTCCTTATGCTCCCGTTCTGCGCGTAGGTTTCGGGTATATTCGCGCGGAAACAAGCATTCCGCCCCGGCAGGGGTACGGAGGGAGTTCCATGCAGGCGACGCAGATCCGACAAAAGGACGGCGTCTTTTATTTCGTCAGCTACCGCGCCAAGGACCTCTTGGCGAAGGTGCGCTTCATCAGCCGCTTCTACGGCGAGGGCGAGCAGATCGAGCCCGGGCGAGTCTCGGAGGACGACGACATCGCCCAGTTCATCGCCCGCATCGAGCGCACCGACTCCGCGTTCCAGCGCTCCATCTCGCGCGGAAAGGTGCGCCAGCTCAAGAACTTCTACGAGACCGCGGTGACGCAGCCGCCGATTCCGGGAACGGTGCTGCTGTTCACCTCGGAGCGGCTGACCTTCCGCCCGAACGGCGACGGCGGCGTGGGCACGATCAACGAGCCCGGCTCGAAGTTCCTGATCATCGACGGCCAGCACCGGCTCGCGGCGCTGAATTTCTATCTGCACGAGCGGCCCGACGACGCTGCCACTATCAACGTGCCGTGCATCATCTTCGACGGGCGCAGCGAGGACTTCGCCACGGAGATGTTCGTGATCATCAACTCGACGCCGACGCGCATCAACAAGAGCCACCTCGTCGACCTGTACGAGCACGTGTCGTTTGCCGCTCCTGACCGCAAGTTTGCGGCCCGGCTGGTGGAGAAGCTCTACAGCGAAGGCGACAGCCCGCTCCGATACCGCATCAACCGCCTCGGCGGGCGCAGCCAGCGCGACAAGTGGGTGCTGCAGGCGGAGCTCTTCAACGAGCTGCACCGGTGGGTGCGCGGGCGCTGGCGCTCGATCCAGCTCGCCGGCGGCAGCTCGAAGGAAGTGCCGCGCTACTACGCCGTCATCCGGGATTTCTTCAAGGCAGCGCGCAGCGTGTTCGGCGATGCGGTCTGGGGCAAGGAAGGCTACATGGTCACCAAGCCCGTCTCCATCAAGGCGATGGTCCGGGTCTGCGCCGACCTCGCGCGCGAAGACGCCGATCCCGAAACCGGGCGGCTCGCCCGCTGGGAGCAGCGACTCGCCCCCTGGGCCGAAATGGCGAAGCAGTTCCGCGAGGAAGGCTTCTACGAGCGCTTTCCCGCCAAGGGCGAGGTCGAGCGCGTTGCGAGGGTGCACCGCGACCTCGCCAAAGCCGCCGGCATCGACGCCGCCAAGAAATAGCTAGATCGCCCCCTCGCGGCGCAGGGCCTCCACCTCGGGCTCCGAATAGCCCAATTCGTGCAGCACGCGCCCGGTGTGCTCCCCCAACGCGGGGATCGGATCCATGCGCGGCTCCATGCCGTCGAGATTGAACGGCGGCTTCAGCATCGCAATGTCGCCCGCCGGGGAACCGACCTCTCGCCAGCGCCCCCGCGCCTCGAGCTGCGGATGGCGCCAGAATTCCTCCATGGTGTTCAATCGGGCGTTGGCGATGTCCGCCTGCTCGAGGCTGCGCACCAGCTCCTGGGAGCTCAAGGCCCCGAACACGCGATCGATCTCGGCATACAGCGCCCGGCGGTTCTGCTGCCTCGCAGGCCCCGACGAAAACCTGGGGTCGCTCGCCAGCGCGGGATCCCGAAGAACTTCGGCGCAAAATCGCGCGAACTCGCGCTCGTTCTGGACGCTCAGGAACACGCTGCCGCCATCGCCCGCCTTGAACGGCCCGTAGGGCACGATCGTGGCGTGATGGGCCCCGGAGCGCGGCGGCGCCTGCCCGCCGTAGGCCGTGAAGTAGGCAGGGAATCCCATCCATTCGCCCAAGGCCTCGAGCATCGTGATCTCTAGCGTGGCCCCCTCGCCGGTACGGCCTCTGCGGATCAGCGCGGCCAGCACGGCGGAAAAGGCATACATGCCCGCCGCGATGTCGGCCGCCGGGATGCCGGCCTTTGCCGGCGCTTCGGCGCTGCCGGTGACCGAAAGCAATCCGGCCTCGCATTGCACGAGCAGGTCGTAGGCCTTCTTCCGGGCGTACGGACCGGCCGGCCCGTAGCCGGAAATCCCGCACCAGATGAGGCGCGGATGCTTCTTTCTCAGAACCTCGGCGCCCAAGCCGAGCCGCTCGACCGCGCCAGGCGCGAGGTTCTGAAGGAAGACGTCGGCGCGCTCCACCAGCCGCGTAAGCACTTCCTGCGCCCTCGCGTGCTTCAGGTCGAGCGTGAGGCTTTCCTTGGACCGGTTGGTCCATACGAAATGCGACGACAGCCCCTTCACGGTGCGGTCGTAGGTGCGGGCGGCATCCCCGCCTCCGGGTCGCTCGACCTTGATGACGCGCGCGCCGAGCTCGGCGAGTTGCCGCGTGGCGAAGGGGCCGGCGATGACCTGCTCGAGCGCGACGACGGTGATTCCGTCGAGCGGCCTCATGTGAAGGCGAGTCGCATCCCGGAGAGCGGCAGGCCCCGGATCTCGGTGCTCCAGGCTTCTCCCGGGGCGATCGGGTGCGCGTCCGTGAGCGTGCCGGTACTGATGATTTCGCCCGCCGCGAGCGGCGGTGCTTCCGGCTGCGTCGAGAGCAGGCGCGCAAGATGGCCGAGCGCGGTGAGCGGGCTTCCCAGCACGATCTCGCCGAGGCCGCGGTCGACGATCGCGTCACCCTTTCTCAGGATCATTTCCATCCGGGGCAGCCGCGCCTCCAGATCGGGCAACCGGTCGATCGGCATCGGGCTGCCGAGGATCAGGCGGCCATGCAGGCCATTGAACGAAATGGAGTGCTCGAGGCTCGTTTTCCAGCCCGGCCGGTCGCACTGGACGATCTCCACCGAATGAGCGACCCATTCGATCGCCGCGAGCAGGTCGGCGTCGCTCGCGGAGCGGGGCGTGCCGCGCAGCTTGAAGCAGATCTCGGGCTCGATGCGGGGTTGACACAAACCCTCCAGAGCCACTGCGGCCCGATTGTTCGTGGATTCAATCAAGGTACGGTCGTACACCGTTCCCCAGATCGGCTCGTAGACCCCGTAGCGCGGCCAGATGCTGAGGTTGGTGAAGCCGATCTTGCGCCCGATCGGGCGCCACCCTTCGCGCACGCGCGCTTCATGCAGCGCCCGCGCGACAGCGTAGCTTTGCTCCGGAGGCATGCGCGGATTCTATAATTGAGCGCATGGATCCGGCGCTCATCTGGGCGATCGTCGGGCTCGCGCTGGTCATCGTCGAGCTGCTGACGGGGACGTTCTACCTGCTGATGCTCGGGGTTGCCGCGTTCGGGGCCGCGGGCGCCGCGTGGCTCGGCTACGATTTCCCGCTGCAGGTTGTCGTGGCGTGCCTCATCGCCGCGGGCGGCTGCTATGGCGTGCACGCCTATCGCGAGAAGAACCGGAACCGGCAGATGCCGTCGCTCGACGCCGGCATGCCGGCGAGCTTCGAGACCTGGATCGATGCGCGAGCGCGCCTCGCGCGCGTACGCTATCGCGGGGCGAGCTGGGACGCGCGCGTCGAAGGGGTCGAGGCGCTGGAACCGGGAGCCACGGTCTACGTGCTGGCCGCCGATGGCAACACGCTCAAAGTCGTCAAGAACCGCCCCGCCTGAGGGGCACGAGATTCTTCACACGAGGGGAGGAGGCTCCACCATGATCTGGAAGCTCGCGATTGCGATCGGCCTCGCGGTAGTCGTGGCCATGGTCCCGGAGCTGTCGCGGTTCTGGCCCTGGGTCCTGGTCATCGGCGTGATCGTGGCGTTCGTGGTCGAGGGTGTGAGGATCGTGCCGCAGCAGAGCGCCTGGGTGGTGGAGCGCCTGGGCCGGTTCCACGGCGTGCTGGAACCGGGGCTGAACCTCATCATTCCCTTCCTCGACCGCGTCGGCTATGTGCATTCGCTGAAGGAAGTGCCGCTCGACGTTCCCGAACAGGTGTGCATCACGAAGGACAACACGCAGCTCGGGGTCGACGGCATCCTGTACTACCAGGTTACCGATCCGCGGCTTGCGTCGTACGGCTCGTCCAACTATATCGCCGCCATCTCGCAGCTCGCCCAGACCACGCTGCGCAGCGAGATCGGCAAGATGGAGCTCGACAAGACCTTCGAATCGCGCGACGAGATCAACCGGCAGATCGTGGCGGCGCTCGACGAGGCGGGGCGCAATTGGGGCATCAAGGTGCTGCGCTACGAGATCAAGAGCCTGACGCCGCCGGAGGCGATCCTGCGCTCCATGCAGCAGCAGATCACCGCGGAGCGCGAGAAACGCGCGCTGATCGCGAAATCCGAGGGCGAGCGGCAGCAGGAGATCAACGTCGCCGACGGCGAGAAGCAGGCCGCGGTGCTGCGCTCAGAGGGTGAAAAGCAGGCCGCCATCAACAAGGCCCAGGGTGAAGCGACCGCGATCCGGGTCATCGCCGAGGCCACCGCCGCCGGCGTGCGCGCGGTCGCCGATGCCATCGGCGACAAGGGCGGTCTCGAGGCCGCGAACTTGAAGGTGGCGCAGCAATACGTGGATGCGTTCGCCAACCTCGCCAAGACGAGCAACACGTTGATTCTGCCCGCACAAGCCGGCGACGTTGCCAGCATGGTGGCGACCGCGATGACCGTGCTGGACAAGACGCGGCAGGCGCAGGTGGCAGCCAAGGCCTCGTAGGGATTGTGCCCTCAAGACGAGGGGATAGTCCTGACGGACTACGGGGGTCAGGTGGATGTCTACACGCGTAGAGCGCAAGCTACATCCCACGACAAACAAGTGGCCAGCACGCTGTTAGCAGCCTCAGCTCCGAGAGACCGACTGAACCAGAGTTCGGTCCACGGCAGGGCCAAACAAGGTGTAGCCGCAGTTTGATCGCCGCATAAAGCTCCACAGGAGGGCACGTCTAGCGGACGTGCCCTCTTTCTCTTCAGCTCAGTCCACCTTCGCGCCGGACTCGCGCACCACTTTTCCCAGGCGCGGAATGTCCGAGCGCATCAGCGCGAGCAGCTCCTCGGGCGACATGCCGCCGGCGTCGAGCCCGAGCTCGGAAAGCTTCTTCTGGTTTTCAGGCGTGCGCAGGATCTTCGCGGTCTCGGCATGCAGCCGCGCCACGATTTCCCTGGGCGTGGCCGCGGGCGCGTACATCGCCTGCCACGAGCTGATGTCGTAGCCGGCAAGGCCTGCTTCCGCCATCGTCGGCACATCGGGCGCGACGAACGAGCGCTTGGATGAGGTCACCGCAAGCGCCTTCAGCCTTCCCCCTTTCACCTGCGGGTAGGCGGTGGTGATGTTCTCGAACGAGAGCTGGATGGTTCCGGCGAGCAGGTCCGGAATCATCGGGCCGCTCCCCTTATAGGGAATGTGCTGCATCTGCGTGCCGGTCATGATCTTGAACAGCTCGCCGGAGATGTGCTGGGAGGTGCCGTTGCCCGCCGAGCCGAAGCTGTACTTGTTGGGGTTGCTCTTCAGCAGCGCGATCAGCTCCCTTACGCTGCTGACGTTGAGGCTGGGGTGCACGATCAGCATGTTCGGCAGCGTGGCGAGCATCGTGATCGGCGCGAAGTCCTTCACCGGGTCGTAGGGCAGGCTTGGATACAGCGTGACGTTGATGGCGTGCGAGCTGATGGTGCCGCCACCGACCGTATAGCCGTCGGGTGCGGCGCGGGCGAGCTCGGTCGAGCCGATGGAGCCCGCCTGGCCGGGCTTGTTTTCCACCACGACCGGCTGGCCGAGCGAGCTCGAAAGCCCCGCCGCCACCATTCGACCGAGGATATCGGTCGTGCCGCCCGGCGCGAACGGAACGATGTAGCGGATCGGCTTGGACGGGTAGGGCTGCGCCTGCACGCCAAGCGCTGCGAGCGACAGCAGGATCGAAACAAGAACTCTCATGGACGCCTCCTCGCGGGGGAGTCTAACAGCGCCGACCGAATCAAAAAGCGCCGACCGAATCAAAAGGCCCGGGAGGGCAGCTCTAGCGGAGCTGCCCTTTTTCTTTTCGCGCCTCGACCTCGCGCCCCCGCAGGCGCTGCGCCAGCTCGGGTGTCACCTGCAATTGACCCTCGTCGTCGACGAGCAGCGCCTGGGTGATGCCCAGCTTGTCGGCCGCTTCCCTCCAGCCGAGCGGTCCCGCGATGAACAGCGGCTTGCTTGCGGCGTCGGATAGCGCGCCGGCTCCGGAGCGCGGCGGGACAACCACCGTCACCGAACGAACTCCCGTCGACGGATAGCCGCTGCGCGGATCGATGATGTGAGAGTAGCGCTTGCCGCCCACGGTGTAGTACCTGCGGTAGTCGCCGGAGGTTCCGATCGCCTCGCCGTCGGCCAGCTCGATCGTACCCAGCAGCCCCGCCTCACCAGGCGCGTTGCGAGGATCCTCCAGGCCGACGCGCCAGCGCGCCTCGGCGTGCCGTCCAAGCGCGAGAATGTTGCCCCCGATGTTCACGAGCGCGTTCGCGACGCCGCCTTCTCGAAGGATCACTGCGGCCCGATCGAGCGCGTACCCCTTCGCGTAGCCGCCGAAATCGAGCCGGACCGCGGGGTTGGAACTGCTCACAGTAGTACCGCGTACGGTCAGGTCGGCCATTCGCGGATGTGCATGCACGATTCGGGCGATTTCCGACGGGTCGGGCAATGGTCCACCGGGCTCGTCACGGTGGAAGCTCCATAGCGCGACCAGCTTGCCGATCGCCGGATTGAAGAGCTCGCCTGAGCGTTCGGAGAACCGCCGCGCCTCCTGGATGAGGGCGGCGATCTCAGCGGTCGTCGCCACGTGCGTCTCGCCGCGCGCGATCGCTTCGTTCAGCGCGACCAGCTCGCCTGGCTGCCATGCATGCAGGTCGCGATGCATGCGATCGAATTCGCGAAACATGCTTGCCGCGGCGCGCTGCGCGCGGGCAGGGTCGTCGTCGACCACTGTGATCCGCGCCAGCGTACCAAAAACGTACGAACTAGCCCTGTATTCGCCCGCGTCCGTGATATTGGACTGCACGTAGGCAAGTGCCACCACGAGCAGGTTGACGAGCGAGCGCATGCCCGTCTAACGGCGCAGGCGTGGCGCAAGGAACATCCAGGCTCCACTCAGTGCAAGAATCGTGAGGAAGATCGCCACCAGGTCGAAAAAGACAGGGCCGAATCTTCCGAAGAATCGGCCGCTGTGCAGATCGAGCAGGATCCGCTGAAGCGAGATTCCAGGCGCGAGGCGCCGCGAGTAGGCCTCGCGATCGGAAGCGGCGAGCGGTGTCGGCGTCGACCAGGCCACGACTTTTGGCGCGCCTGGACGCCAGCTCAGCACGTCCGCGCTGGTGAACGGGCCGCCGGCAGTCTGCACGACGAGCTCGCCTTCGCCTGCCCCGATCGCCTTGAGCGGAATGCGCGGCAATGCGTAGCCATCGAGCCGGTCGACTAGGGCACCGTCGGCGCGGTAGACATGGAGCGAGCTTTCACCGCCGACGACGATCAGGTCCCCGACCTCCACCAGGCCGAGCGGATGCGGCATCTTTTCTCCCACCGCGGAACCATCGAGCAGCCAGCGGCCGTTCGCGGCGACGAGCAAGTGACTAGCCGTGCGATAGGCCTGGTCGGGCTGCTCTTGCCCCATGCCGTACCAGCGCGCAAGCCATTCGGAGTGAACCTGGCGCGAGTCGAGGCCGAGAGCGGCACCGTGATTCAGCGCGACGCCCGTCACGGCGATGAGCACGAAGAAGATGAGCGCGGCGAAGCCGATGCGCGCATGCCAGCGTCGCAGGGTACGGGCAAGGCGCAGCCGGAATGGCATCTACTCGCGGCTCCTGCGCTCGAAATAGAGGGCGAGGCGCGCCATGCGCTCCATCGCGTGGACCGACAGGGTCGCGCCCGAGATGCCGTCGATGCCGCGATCCAGACGATCGCGGTTGGCGAGGCTGGCGCCCGCGAACTGCTTCAGGAACGACGGGTCGCGGACTTCCTGGCCACGGCTTTCACGGTAGGCGAGTACGCGTACATGGTCGATGCGACCCTGCGAGATCACGAAGCCCGCGGTGATCAGCTCTTCCTTGCCGATCTCCTCAAGGATCCAGACGCTTTTCGTGTCATCGCTCCAGTAGCGCTGGCGCAGATTGGCGGGCGGATGATCGAGGATGGCGGCGGCTCCGGCCTGCACTTCCCGCGAAAGCCACAGCACCCGCGGAGCGGGTACTTTGCCGAACACTTCTGCGACGAACGCCTCCGGCGTTTGGTAGACCTCGCCCAAGGCCTGTGCCGCCGCGCACAGGCCGAGGACGAGAGCGAGAAGGCGCGCGCGCTTCACGATCAGAACATGTAGCCGACCCCGAGGTCGAAGCGGTCCTTCGTCGAATCGGTGCGGTAGCGCTGCACGTCGGCTTTCAGGACGACCTGGGGATGGACCCAGAAGTTGAACCCGGCGGTGGTGATGCGCTCGTGGTTGTTCGGGTCCTGGAACAGCCCGTTCGCCGGATCCTCCTGTTGCTTGATGTCGATGCCCTCCAGGCGAATGAACGGCGCGAAGTCCAGCTTGTCGCGCTTGTAGAGGTGGTAGGCAGCCTGCACGTATGCGCCCTTCATCGACTTTGGCACAGGCGCGCCCGGGGCGCCGAGCGCGGCATTGAGCTGCTCGGCATCGCCGAGCGTGCCCGCCGCGTAGACCGCCTGCAGTTCAAGTCCGCCGACCTTGTACTGGGCGTGCACATCCCATAGCGCGAGTCGCGCCGAGACGCCCTTGAGCGCGGAATTGGATGCTCCGTTCTGCCCCGTGTTGCCGGTGAAGACGCCGCCGCCGACGAGCAGGCCGCGGCTGCGGTAGTTCAGCGCCCCGTAGACGCTCAGGTCATGCGCGTTGGCGAGCTGCCCCTCCTGGTGCGCGCTGCGCACGCCAGTGGACGGATCGTCCAGCTTGCCGGTGTCGAACCCGGTCGTGATGCCGACGTCGTATCTCAGGCCGCTGCTGCCGAGTAGCCCGTGGACGCCGACCCCGAGCTCGCGCCAGGTCGTCGGGATGATGCGCGTCTCCACTTCGTTCCGCTCGACGCCGTAGTAGGTCGGCGGTTCATGGGTCTCGTTGAGAATGCCGAGCGGAATGAGGAACAGCCCGCCCTTGACGTTCACCGCATCGCTGAACTTGTAGTTGACCCAGGCCTGCTCGAGCTCGGCTTCGCCCTCGTCGTCCTTGCTGACCACGGCGTGCTCGAACTCGACCTCGGAATGGAAGGTGAGCCGGTCGTCGAAGCGGTGGTGGATGCCGAACACGAAGCGCCTGAGGTCCGCCTGAGTTGGCCGTGTATCACTCTTGTAGTTGTTGTAGTTGAACTCGCCGTAGCCGCTGATGGTCGTGGCGCTTCCCTGCAGTCCGGCGCCGCCGCCTGCCTGCTGCCCGGCGGATCCTTGCGGCGCGCTCTTCACCTGGGCTTTCAGCTCGTCGATCTCCTGCTGCAGGATGCGCAGCTTCTCGTCCGTGCTCTGCGCACGTGTATTCGTTGCGACACCCCAGGCACAGGACAAGGCCAACACCAACGCCGTTTTCTTCATTGTTGCTCCCAGTCAGGTTTGTATTACCGTTCGGTGGCTGGCTGGGCTGGCAACGATGCCGGCTGGCTGGCTCCCCTTCGAAAAAGATTTGGATCGGGCCGATCGAGCCTTTAGGACATCAACCGGATTCGCGCGCGACCTGGCGCGCCTGGCGTGCGTCCTGGCGGGACTGCAGCGCGGCGACCATCAGCCAGACCGCGGGCACGAGCACCAGGGCGTAGGTGAACAATGCTCCGTATTGGCCCTCGGGGCCGTACGGCTCGGTGGCGAGGTGCCAGTACGCGTTGTCGATCGGAAGCAGGTTGGCTTCGGTCGACTCGTGGAACGCGTTGAGGAGCAACTGCAGCGCGAACAGGACGAGGAACACCGAGGTGACCTTGAAGAACAGCGCCAGGTTCACGCGCTGGCCGTAGCGCGACCAGCCCCAGGCGAGGAGCGCGGCAAGCCCGAGCCCGGCAAGCGCGCCAAGCACGAAGTGCGCGGTCTCGGTCTCGCGGAAGAGCGACGCCGTGACAAACGCCGTTTCCATTCCCTCGCGGGTGATCATCAGCACGACGAACAGGAAGACCGCGATCCACGCGCCGCGACCGTGGCGCTCGACCGCCGCCTCGAGCTTCGCACCGATATCGCGGCGCATGTGCTTGGCCGCCTTGAGCATGTAGATCACCATCGAGATCACCAGCACGGCCGCGACCAGCGACAGAACGCCTTCCGAGAGCGGCGTCACGGCTTTTTGCGCCAGCACCGTTCCGAGCGCCACCGACGCCGCGATAGCGGTCGCGGTGCCCCAGCGCACCGCCGGCAGCAGAGCGGCGCGGCCGGTCTTGCGCAGGTAGGTCGCCGCGATCGCCACGATCAGGAACATCTCGATCCCTTCGCGTAGCGTCACCAGCATCATCTGTCCCATGGTTTACCTCGTCGAATCCTCAGTGAAGGATGGCGTCTCCGGGTGCGTCTTCATGGTGTTCATGCGGTGAGGATCAGCTTTCCGTTCTGCGTCAGCCGCAGTCGGTATTCCCGTCCCCTGTGGACAATCAGCAACTCTTGGCGCGGGCCTAGCAGTGCCTCGCTGGTGGTGCGTATTGGAGCGCACTCGGTGTCCTCGCCGGCCTTTTGCGCTGGGGCTTGCTTTAAGTCCACCAATGAACGATAATTATTCTCATCTAAGGTGTCAATGATTTTTAGCCTGTTTTTTCAAAACGATGA
>DATMJC010000007.1:0-17135 GCA_035554435.1 Burkholderiales bacterium
TCGGCGTAGTGCTTGTCGAGCGCGTCGCGCATCACCACCAGGTTTTCCTTGAGCACCGCCTCCTCGGCGTGCTTCATGCGTCCGAGGTAGTCGGGGACGACCACCGAAAGAAGGAGCGCGATGACCGTCAGCACCACCATCAGCTCGACCATCGTGAAACCCGCAGGTTTCTTCATATCACCATGCCTTGTACGGAACGCCGTTCAGCCCAGCCGCGTCACTTTTCGAATGCACGTCGAACACGTCCTCGCCGCTCGCCGGCGCGTCGGGCGGGCTCGCGTAGCTGCGCAGCGCCCACGGCTCCTGGGTGAACGGATCGCCCGGGACCCGGCGCAGGAAGTAGATACGCGCGCCCTTCGGGTCGCGCTTGTCGACCGCGCCCTCGACCAGCGCGGCGAGGTTCGGCGGATAGCCGGTCTTGTCCGCCGGCTTGTCGATCGCGCCGTCCTCGGAGGCGCGCTTGTACGCGTCGATCGCCTCGCGGATCTCGCGCAGCGCGCGCCGCAGCTCCTGCTCCTTGCCGCGCTGCACCGTCACCTCGGCGAGCGGCAGCGCCACCGAGGCGAGGATCGCGAGGATCGCCACGGTGATGAGGAGCTCGATCAGCGTGAAGCCCTTCATCCGCCGCGCCCTCATCCGCCGGCCTCGAGCTCGAGCGACTGCACGGTCTTGAGCGGCAGGTAGGTGAAGCGGATGCTCGCCGCCGTGATCGCGTCGACGCGGTACTCGCCGTCGATCTTCTCGCCGGCGGCAACGGCGATGAGCTCGTCGTTGCGGGTGACGTACACCTCGGTCTTGCCGTCCTGCGTCACTCTTCCGGCGTAGACGAACGGCAGCGGCGGCGCGCTCGGTGGCTGCGCCGCCGCCGCCGCGGCGCTCGCATGCGCCACCGTCGCTGCAGGCGGCGGCGCGAAGCTCTTCGGCGCAAACGGGTCGTTGCCCGGCGTGGCCAGCGTGCTCCGCTCGAGCTTCGCGAGGTCGATTCCGGTTGTCGGTGCCGCGACCGCCCGTGCCGTCCGCGGCGCGCCCTCGAAAGCGGGACGCGGCGCCGCCTGGACTACCTCGGGCGAATGCCTTTCGCGGCCCGCCACCATGCTCGCTGCGGCAGCGAGGACCAGGGCGGCCGCGCCCGCCAGGCAAGCCGTTCGGCGGTTGAAGGTGATGTGCTTGAAGATGATGCGCTTCATGATTTCACCATGTGGAGGGTGAGGCGCAGCTCCGCGCGAAGCGTGGCGTCGGTGCGCTTCTCGCGCTTCAGCGTGAGCTGGTCGACCGACATCGCGGGCACCTCGGCCAGCGCCCGGCCGAGGAAGTCCCGGATCTGTGCATAGCTGCCCGAGATCGGCAGCACGACCTCGTAGTGCACGATGCGGCCGTCGGCCTGCTGCTTGTAGGACGCGGATTTCAGCTCCAGCCCCGTGGCGTTGCCGATCGCATGCAGCTTGGCGAGCCAGTCGGTCGGGCTCTCCTCCTTCGAGAGGTGCTGGTACACCGCGGCGAGCTGGTCGGCCGAGCCTGCCGGCTCGGCGGCCTGCGGGCGCGGGGTCTGGCGCGAGGCGCGCTGCGCGGCCTCGGCGTCGCGCGCCTCGAGCGGCTTGACCACCGCGAGATGGAATGCGGCCGCCGCCGCGAGCAGCGCCGCCGAGGCGATGCCGGGCACGCCGAGGTCCTGAAGTGCGCGCAGCAGCCCTTGCCTCAGGATCTCGGGGGTCATTTGCGCGCTCCGTTCCATGCGGCCGAAACGGTGAAGCCGACCGCGCCCCGCGGGTCGTTCGCCTTGGCCTCGTGGCGCACGAGCTGCACGCCGGTGAGGCCGTCGACCTGGCTCAGGTTGAGCACGTAGCTGAGCGCCGCCAAATAGCTCAAGCTGTCCCCGGTGATGAGGACGGTGCCGGCCTTCGCGTCGGGCTCGATGCCGAGCAGCGCGACCTGGTCGCTCGACGCCGTTTCGAGCGCGCCGAAAAGCCGATCCCACGGCGTGGCGAGGCGCTCGAGCGTCTGGCGCACCGCCGCGAGCTCCTCGGGGGCGAGCTTGCGCGGCACCGCGCCGCGCGGCTCGGCCTGCGTGAGCCGCGCCTCGTTGCGGGCGAGCGAGGCGCGCGCGCGGAAAAAGGACAAGCCCGTGTCGGCCGTCACCGCGAGCGCCAGGGCGAGCAGCGCCAGCGCGGCCCACGGCGCGCGCGCGCGGCGCACGAAGTCGATCTCGAGCCTCTTCATGCCTCGCTCCTGCCTCTTCATGCGTCGCTCCTGGCGAGGGCGAGCTCGCTGTAGCTCACGGCGTCGGTGTCGAAGGCCTCGTGCCGGGCGATGTCGAACTCGCCCTGCGCGCAGACGATCACGCGCGTGCAGCGCTCCGACAGCGCGAGGAACGCGCTCTCGCGCTCGATGATGTCGGGCAGCATCTCGCGCCAGCCGCTGCCGGTGCGCCGGCTGCGGATCGCCACCCAGGTGCCGCGCTGGATGAAGCACAGCGTGAGCCGGCCCGGCTCCTCGATCACCAGCCAGCAGGAGGCGGCGCCGAGCTTGCCGAGCAGGCCGCCTTGCAGGCGGTTGAAAGCGGCGACGAGAAAGGGCTGTACCGACACCAGGCGCACGTTGGCGGGCTGCGCGGCTGCGCTGAGGGCGCCGACCAACGCACGGTCCACGGCGCACGCAAGGCGCGGGCCCTGCGGTGCGGTTTCGGTGAGCTTCAAGTCCCATTCGGCAGCGGCGGTGCCGTGCACCGCGCCGAGGCGATGGCGCGCCAGCGCCATCCACTGCTCCTCGCTCTTCAACGCCGCGTTCCAGGGGAGCAGGGCGTAGCGCACGAACCGGTCGGCGAGCACGATGCTCGCCTCGTAATTCCTGTGGTCCGCCAGAATGCCCGGCAGCGCGTCGAGCGCGGCGCGCCATTCCGGGTCGTCCGGCATCACCTGGATCGGCACGACGCTGGTCCGGCCCTTGTTCGCGCGCAGCACCAGGCAGTCCGCGCACACGCCGACGCGGAGGTGGTTACGCCACAAAAGTGACACGGTTGATCTCCTCGAGTGTGGTTTCGCCGGCTTGCACCAGCTGCATGGCCGCTTCGCGCAGCGCCACGCTGCCCGAAGCGCGCGCGGCATCCTTGAGCCGGCGCGCCGGGGCGCGCGACACGATGAGCTCGCGCAGCTCGTCGTTCAGCACCACGAGCTCGCCGATCGCGCGGCGGCCCCTGAAGCCGGTGCCGCGGCACGCGCCGCAGCCTTTCGACCTGCATTCCTTGCAGAACACGCGCACCAGCCGCTGCGCGAGCACCCCGTTCAGCGCCGACACGAGGTTGTAGGCGTCGACGCCCATGTGGCGGAAGCGCCCGAGAACGTCGATCGCGTTGTTCGCGTGCACCGTGGTGTACACGAGGTGGCCGGTGAGGGCGGACTGCACCGCGATTTCGGCGGTTTCCGGGTCGCGGATCTCGCCCACCATGATGCGGTCGGGGTCGTGGCGCAGGATCGAGCGCAGGCCGCGCGCGAAGCTGAGGCCCTTCTGCTCGTTGACCGGGATCTGCAGCACGCCCGGCAGGTGGTATTCGACCGGGTCCTCGATGGTGATGATCTTGTCCTCGCCCCGGTTCACCTCCGAGATCACGGCGTAGAGCGTGGTGGTCTTGCCGCTGCCGGTGGGCCCGGTCACGAGCAGCATGCCGTAGGGCTCGGTCGAGAGCAGCCGCAGCCTCTCCTTCATGTCCTGACTGAAGCCCAGCGAATCGAGCGTCAGTCCGTCGAGCTGGTCGGAGAGCGTCTTGCGGTCGAGGATCCGCAGCACCGCGTCCTCGCCGTACACGCTCGGCATCACCGAGACGAGGAAGTCGATCTCGCGGTTTTCGCGGCGCGCCTTGAAGCGGCCGTCCTGCGGCACGCGCCGCTCCGCGATGTCGAGCTCCGACATCACCTTGATGCGCGAGATCACCTGCTCGGCGAGCTCGATGCCGGCGACGCTCTGCATCCTGGTGAGCACGCCGTCGATGCGGTACTTGATGGTGAGCCCGGCGCCGGTCGACTCGAGGTGCACGTCGCTCGCACCGGCCTTGAGCGCGTCGTAGAGCGTGGAGGTGACCAGGCGCACCACCGTGCTGTCGGCCTCGGCCGCCGACTCGAACGAGATTTCCTGCGCAGAATCGCTTTTCGTTGAGGTTCCGATGAACTCTTTTGAAACCCCATCCATGGCGTGCAGCTCGGTTTCCTGGCCGGCGAGGTAGGCCGCGACCTCGTCGGCGTGCGCGACGCGGTAGCCGAAGGGCTCGCGCAGGCGCTCCTCGATCCAATCCTGGGTGTCGAGGTCGTAGGGGTTGCCCAGCACCACGAGCAGCATGCCGTCGTCGGCGCGCAGCGCGACGCAGTTGCGGCGCTTCGCCTCGCCGAAGGAGACCGCGTCGAAGTCGGGCTTCTCGGCGCGCATCTGCTGCAGCGTGATCGCCGCGATGCGCAGCGCCTCGGCGAGCGCCTCCATGTCCTGCCTGTCGTTCATCGGATGTTCCCCGCGAGCTCGAAGATCGGCATGTACATCAGCACCAGCACCGCGCCCACCGACACGCCGAGCACCGCCATCAGCAGCGGCTCGAAGGCGCGGGTGAACCAGTCGATGAAGCGCGCCACCTCGTCGTCGTGGAAGCGCGCGATCTGGGTGAACATCTCGCCCATGTCGCCGCTTCTTTCGCCCACGGCCATCATGCGCGCGGCGACCGGCGTGGCGAGGCCGGCGCTCGCCATCGCCGCCGACATGGGCTGGCCCTGCTCGACCAGCGTGCGGGCGCGCCGGAGCGCCGGGCGCAGGTGCGCCGAGAGCAGCTCGTGCACCATCTCGAGGGAGCGCACCGCGGGAATCCCGGCGCGCAGCAGCATGCCCGCGGTGCGGTACAGGCGGGCGAGCTGGTAGGTCTTCATGCGGCTCCCCACCGCAGGGATGCGCCAGAGCTGCACGTTGAGCCAGGCGCGCACCCCGGGCCGCGACAGGGCCCACGCCGTGCCCGCAATCGTCGCGAGGAGCGCGGCGCCGAGCGCGGCGGCGTTGTGGCCGACGAGGTTGCCGAAGCCGAGCAGGAGCTGAGAGAAGAACGGCAGCGTGGTCGCCATGTCCTCGTACACCCGGGCGAAGCGCGGCACCACGTAGAGCATGAGAAAGCCGACCACCAGGGTGCCGACCACGATCAGGATCGCCGGGTAGATGCTCGCCGAGACGATCTTCTTGCGAACGCGCTCCAGCTCCTCCTGGTAGGCGATGTAGCGGGAGAGCGCCTCGCGCATGCCGCCGGTGCGCTCGCTCGCCTTGACCGTCGCCACGTAGAGCGGCGAGAAATGCTGCGGGAAGCTCGCGAGCGCCTGCGAGAACGGCTCGCCGCGATGGATCGAAGCGATGAGGCCCGCGAGCACGTCGTGGCGCTCGCCGTGGCCGTCCTTCTCGGCGAGCGTCTGCAGCGCCTCGACCAGGTTGAGCCCGGCTTCGAGCAACGACATCAACTCCATCGAGAACAGCATCGTCGGGAAGCGCCGGCTGCGCTTCTTGATCGCCCAAGCGAGCGGCAGGCGCAGGCCGCGCGAGTCGAGCGAGATCACGGCGAGGCCCTGCTTGCGCACCTCCTCGGCGGCGAGCCCGGCGTTCGCCGCCTCGAGCTCGAGCGCCACGATCTGCTGGCGCGCGTCGATGGCGAGGACGTCGAAGCGCATCGTCAGCGATTGCTCTCTTCGGCGGCGCGCTGCCGCGGCGGCGGCGGAGGCGCCAGGCGCTTGCCGGTTGCGCCGCTGAAGGCTGCCAGCACTTGCTCGCTCAGCCGTGGATCGCGCAGCGCGAACAGGGGGCTGCGCACGATGTATTTCCTGTAGTTCACGGAGTTCTCCCTGGTAATGCTTTCGACTAATGCAACGGCCTTGTTGCACGAGCCGTGCCATGACGCGAATAGGTTGAAATTCAATGCGTTATCGAAATGTGGGTAGTAGGCCGTGCGACAAAGCCGTAGTGATCCGACGACGTCGAGAGCTAGGTTTCTCGTTCAAGTCCCTGTTTTTGAACGCAGTGCTCGCGTCGTTCGAGGGCGACCAAATTCAAAAAAAACGGGCGCCGAAGCGCCCGTCAGCTACTCACTGCAGAAGAACTTCAGTTCACGCCGATGTCGGCGTCCTCGCCGCTGCCGCCGGGCTTGCCGTCGCGCCCGTAGGAGAGGAGCTGGAACTCGCCTTTCTCGCCCGGCACGCGGTAGACGTAGGCCCGGCCCCAGGGATCCGCGGGTACGGCTTTCTTGAGATACGGGCCCTGCCAGGCCTCGGCGGCCTGCGGCTTAGCCACCAGCGCCTCGAGGCCTTCCTCCGCGCTCGGATAGCGCCTCATGTCGAGGCGGTACTGGTCGAGCGCTTTCTCGAGAGACTCGATCTGCGCCCGCGCGACCTGGACCTCGGACCTGCCCACCTGGGAGAAGTAGCGCGGGGCCACGTACCCGGCGAGCAGGCCGATGATCACGATCACCACGAGGAGCTCGAGCAGCGTGAAACCGGATGGCTTGCGGTGCATGGCGGCTCCTATCGGTCGGCGGCGCCGTCGGAGCTGCTCGTCGCGGGCGTCGCGCCCTTGATGCCGAAGCGCATCGCCGGGCGGCCGGTTTCCGCGGCGCCGACGTCGGGCCCGCTGCCGGTGAAGTTGTCGTTGAAGTTCGGCAGCCTCACGCCGCGGTCATAGCCCGGGCTGTTCGTCGCCTGCTGGTACAGGCCGCCCGACTCGCTCGTCCACCCGTGTCCCGCGGCATAGATCGGCGTGCCGACGTGGCCGTTGACCTCGGCGCCGGAGACGCTGACGTTGCCGTTGTAGAGGTCGTAGTCCATGTCGTCCGCGCCGCCCCCGGACGGGTCGATCGCGGCCCAGTTGGTCTTCTTGATCTGCAGGATGTTGTTCCTCGACATGGTGTTGGTCATCGGCACGCCCGGGCCGGTGATGCCGGTGTGGGGGCCGAGCGGCCAGGTCATGCCCGAGGCCGTGGCCTGCAGCAGGGTGTTGTGGAACACGTAGCGCCGGCCGCCGCCGAAGCCGCCGCTGTCGCCCGACTTGCTGAAGGTCGAGCCGCTGTCCTGGTCGGTCGACACCGTCGAGAGCCTGCGGCTGCGGTTGTGCACGTTCCGGAAGATGTACACCGGCCCGGTCGCGGTGACGGTCGTCGCCACGCCGGTCATGGTGTTGTCGAAGTAGTTGCCCCAGATGCGCACGTTGCGGTTGCCGCCTTCCGACTCGATGGCGTCATCCCAGGTGTTCTTGATGATGTTGCCGTAGATGTCGGTGTCGGCATGCGGGAACCCCACGGTGCTGAAGTTCCAGCCGCCGCCGATGCCGTCGTTGAAGTAGTGCCCAGCCGTGCTGTAGATCTCGTTGAACCGGAACACGTGGTTGCCGCCCGGCGATTCATAGAAGCCGAGGGCCTGCGGGCCGAGCGGGTGGCCGTAGGTCCAGCTGTTCGCGCCGTAGCGCGGATCATGGATCTTGTTGCGCTGGATGACGATGCGGACGAGGCCGGTCAGCTCCTGCGCTCGAATCCCCGACTCGTAGTTGGTCCCGACCTTCTGGCCGTCGGCGGTGGTGGTGCCGCTGTAGGTGCCCCAGCCGCTGATGTCGTTGTCCTCGATGACGACGTCGTGCGCGCCCTGCTGCAGCAGGATCGCGTCCTTCTGCGCGCCCTTGAGCGTGAAGCCGCGAAGGATCACGTAAGGCGCCGAGATGGTGACGTTGTTCACCTTGCCGTTCGCCACATCGAGCGTGCTGCCGGCAGCGGCGGTGTAGAGCACGTAGCCGCTCGCGGTTCCGCCTTCGGTGATGGCGAGCGTGCCCGAGCCGCCCGGCACGGTCACCGTCTTCGCGATGGGGAAGGTCTCGCTCCAGGTGCGCGCGGCGAGCTGCGCGACCGGCTGCTTGCCCGGCAGGCCGAACTGCACCTGGTAATCGGTATCGGGCGCGAGATAGACGATGCTGCCGCGGCACTCGTTGTTGCGCGAGTCGTACCACATCGGCAGCGCGTTCTTCCACGCCGCGTCGCCGGCTTTGCGGTACTGCAAGGTGCAGCCCGCTGCGCCCGGGCTGGACGGCGGCGTCCAGTACAGGCCGAGCGATTCGAACGTGGCAATCGACTTGGTGTTCGTCGAGGGAAGCGTCAGCCCGCCCGCCGTGCCGCCGGTCGTCGTGCCGCCAGTGGTCGTCCCGCCGGTGGTCGTCCCGCCGGTCGTGGTGCCCGCGACCGGTGTAAACGCCAGCTTGTCGACGCGCGCGAGCGCGCCGCCGGCGCCTTTGCCGATCAGCTTGATCACGTCCTTGTTCATGATGTTGACGCCGGTGATGCTGAACGTCGCGACGGCGTCGGTGAGAGGATAGGTATACGTGCGCAGCAGCGTCGCGCCCTTGTAGACCTGGAGCGTCGGCTGACCGTCCGGCTCGGCGGCGACGTAGCCGGTGATGTTGTATGTGCCGGTCGCACCGGGGAACGCCGCAGTGGCGGTACCGGTCGAGGCCGCCGTGGGCAGCTTGATCCGGTTGCCGCCTTCGACCGTGTAGGTCGAGAGCGCCATGCTTTCGGCCTGGATCGTCACGGCGGAGGCCGTGGTGGTCGGGGTCGGGGTCGGCGTCGGCGTGGATGTGGGCGTCGTGGTGGGCGTGGGCGTCGGGGTTGGCGTCGCTGTCGGGGTGGGCGTCGGTGTCGGCGTCGGCGTGGTGGACGCGACCTTCGTAAAGGTGAGCTTGTCCACGCGCGCGAGGGAGCCGGCATTCGGGCGGCCGATCAGCTTGATGCTGTCGCCCTGGTTGATCGCCACGTTGCCGATGGTGAACGAGGCGAGGCTGTCGCTCTTCGGATAGGTGTACTTGCGAAGCAGCGTCGCGCCCTTGTAGACCTCCAGGGTCGACTGTCCATCGGGCTCGGCGACGACGGAAACCAGCACGTTGTACGTGCCGCTCGTGCCCGGGAAGCTCTTGGTTGCGGTTCCGACCGCGGTCGTGGCCGTCACCCGGATGCGGCCGCCGGTCTCGGCCACATACGAAGAGAGCGCCATGCTCTCGGCCTCGATCGTCACGGTCTGGGCTGCGGCGGGCAGGGCGGTGCACAGCACGATCGCCGCAAAGGCGACCGAAGTTCTTTCGACTTGCATGTGTTCCCCTAATTCTGAAAAAGCAGGTAGGGGAGAGCACGACCCGTGCCACTAATACAACTACAAGATTAATCAAGCCTTTAACTACATGCGCGTAGCGTTAGACGTTACATCATATGTAGGGGGTAAACGACGAAAGTCGATGGAAGCTTTTACAACTAGCTGTTTTGGAAAAGATAAAGCTGTCGCCAGACGGCGACAGCCTTGCCCGGCACCGACGTTCTCTATCGTCGGATCAAGTAGTTACCGTAGCTGAAACGATGAAGTCTTCGTAGGTTTGCCGCAATCCCTCGGCGAGCGGGATCCTGGCGCGCCAGCCAAGAGCGCGCAGGCGCCCGACATCGAGGAGCTTGCGCGGCGTGCCGTCGGGCTTGGTCGTGTCGAAGCGCAGGCGCGCCTCGAGCCCGACGACGCGCATGATCAGCTCGGCCAGCTCGCGGATCGGCAGGTCCTCGCCGGTGCCGACGTTGACGAGCGGCCCCTCGTAGGCGCGCTCCATCAGGAAGACGCATGCGTCCGCGAGGTCGTCGACGTGCAGGAACTCGCGCCGCGGCGCGCCCGTGCCCCACACCACGAGCTCCTGCGCTTGCGCCAGCTTCGCCTCGTGGGCCTTGCGCAGCAGCGCGGCGGCGACGTGGCTCGTCTCGAGATCGTAGTTATCGTTCGGGCCGTAGAGGTTCGTCGGCATCACCACGCCGTAGCGCGTGCCGAACTGGCGGTTGTAGGCCTCGCACAGCTTCAGGCCCGCGATCTTCGCGATCGCATAGGGCTCATTGGTGGCCTCGAGCGCCCCGCCGAGGAGATCGCTTTCCTTGATGGGCTGCGGACAGTCGCGCGGATAGATGCACGACGAGCCCAGGAAAAGCATGCGCTGCACGCCGGCACGCCAGGCGCCGTGGATCAGGTTGGCTTCGATCGCGAGGTTCTGGTAGAGGAACTCGGCGGGCCGGCTCGCGTTGGCATGGATGCCGCCGACCTTCGCCGCGGCGAGGAAGATGTAGTCGGGGCGCTCGCGCACGAGGAACTCGAACGCCGCCCGCTGGTTCGTCAGATCGAGCTCGTCGCGGCTGCGGGTGACGATGTCGTCGTAGCCGGCCGCGCGCAGCCGCCGCACGATGGCCGAGCCCGCCATGCCGCGGTGGCCGGCGACGTAGATCTTCACGCGTAGCGCGCGATCTGGGGATAGCCGTGGCGCGCGAGCAGCGCGTCGCGCTTCGCGAGGCGAAAGTCCTCGCGCACCATCTCGGCGACGAGCTCCTCGAACGTGATGCGCGGCGTCCAGCCGAGCTTCGCCCTCGCCTTGGACGCGTCGCCGAGCAGCGTCTCCACCTCGGCGGGGCGGAAATAGCGCGGATCGACCTGCACGATGCAGCGGCCGTGCTGGTCGAAGCCCTGCTCGCTCACGCCGGCGCCGCGCCAGGAGAGGCGCATGCCGAGGAGCCCCGCGGCGCGCTCGACGAACTCGCGCACGCTGAACTGGCGGCCGGTCGCGATCACGTAATCCTCGGGCTCGGGCTGCTGCAGCATCATCCACTGCATCTCCACGTAGTCCTTGGCGTGGCCCCAGTCGCGCAGCGCGTTCAGGTTGCCGAGGTACACGCACTCCTGCAGGCCGAGCTTGATGCGCGCGAGCGCGCGCGTGATCTTGCGCGTGACGAAGGTCTCGCCGCGTCGCGGCGACTCGTGGTTGAAAAGGATGCCGTTGCAGCCGTAGAGGCCGTAGGCCTCGCGGTAATTCACCGTGATCCAGTAGGCGTAGAGCTTCGCCACCGCGTACGGGCTGCGCGGGTAGAACGCAGTCGCCTCGGTCTGCGGCGTCTCGCGCACCAGGCCGTAGAGCTCCGACGTGGACGCCTGGTAGTAGCGCGTCTTCTTCTCCAGGCCGAGGATGCGGATCGCCTCCAGCAGGCGCAGCGCGCCCAGCGCGTCGGCGTTCGCGGTGTACTCGGGCTTCTCGAACGACACCGCGACGTGCGACTGCGCCGCGAGGTTGTAGATCTCGTCCGGCCTCACCTGCTGGAGGATGCGGATGAGGTTGGTCGAGTCGGTCATGTCGCCGTAGTGCAGGATGAGGCGCGGCTCCTCGGCGTGCGGATCCTGGTAGATGCCGTCGATGCGCTCGGTGTTGAAGCTCGAGGAGCGGCGCTTGATGCCGTGCACCTCGTAGCCCTTCCCGAGCAGGAATTCGGCGAGGTAGGAGCCGTCCTGGCCGGTGACGCCGGTCACCAATGCGGTTTTTTTCATGGAAGTCCTGCCGTTTTCATGGAAGTCCTTGTGCAATCAGGGGGCGCACCGCGGGCGCTCGCACGAGCCGGCGGTACTGCTCGAACACCGGCGCGAGGACCTTGTTCGGCACGTAGTCGGCCACGGCGGCGAGGCATGCGGCAGCCGTGTATCGATCCGATGTTGAAAGTACTTGTGAAATCGCCTGCGCTACGCCTTCGGGCGTGGCGGCGTCGACGAGCTCGCCGGTGATTCCGGTCTTGACCACGCGCGCGACCTCGCCCACGCGCGTGCTCACCACGGGAATGCCGCAGCCGAGGGCCTCGAGCACGCACATCGGCATGCCCTCGTAGGCGGAGGTGAGCACGAAGCAGTCGGAGAGCCGCAAGAGGTCGGCCACCTGGAGCGGAGTGCGCAGGCCGGCGAGGAGCACGCGCCCCGAGAGGCCGTGCTCGGCGGCCCGCGCCTCGATGTCCCGGCGCACGGCGCCGTCGCCGACGAGGACCAGCTTCAGCTCCGGCCGCGCGCGGGCGAGCCGGGCGAATGCGTCCACCATGAGGAGCGGCCGCTTGCCGGAATCGAGCCGTCCTACCGAGACCAGCACGCGGTCGTTCTCGCGGATGCCGAGCGCGCCGCCGACGCTCGCGCGCAGCTCGCGCTTCTCGCTCGGCGCCGCGGGAGAGAACACCTCCGGGTCCATCCAGGTCGGAATGAAGCGGAAGCGCTCCGCGAGGCGCGGATACTGCAGCTGGTAGGCCTCGACCGCGTCGGCGCGCACGCCGAACACGCTCGCCATTGCCCCGAGGGTCAGGCGCTCGATCATGAAGAACAGCCACGGCGCCGCTTTCCAGCGGATGTCGGAATGCGGGTCACGCGTCGCGATTGCGGTGTTGGAGTGGATGAACGCGTTCTTCGGCCGCGTGTCGCGCAGGAACGCGAGCGAGGGCTCGACGCGGTGGAACTCGAGCACGTCGCAGCCGCTCGCGCAGGCGTAGAAATGGCGCGCGATGCCCCAGGTGAGCTGCAGCGACAGCGGGATGCGGCTGCGGCCGCGGGGATTGCGCAGGCGGCCCACCGGGAAGAACCAGACGCCGCGGCCGTCGACCGTGCATTCGGTCCAGCGCCCGACCGGCCGCGCCACCGGGTCGGTGGTGAGCCCCACCACGGAGAGCTCGATGTCGGCCGGCACGGCCTTGAGCATGCCGCGGATGAAGGTGTCGATGCCGCCCGGGATGATCGCCGCCGGGTCGGTCTGGTAGAAGGTCCGTACGCGCACCATGCCTCGCCCTATGCCGCGGCGAGCTGCGGCCGCCGCGGGCGGCTGCGCAGCGCGTCGAGCTCGTCGATCAGCGCCTTGGTCTGACGGATGTTGGCGCGGCTCGAGGCGCCGAACACGATCGACTGGATCTGCGGCTGGCCGCAGACGTACTCGAGCGCCTCGCGCGGCGCGATTGCGCCCGAGGCGAGCACCGACATCGCGACCGGCCGGAAGCGCCGCGCGGCGATCGCCTTCTCGTAGGCCTCGATCCCGCCGCACATGCGAAAGCCGATCTTGTTGATGTTGGCGCACACGATCGGGTTGGCGATGCCGAGCTCGTCGAGCACGTCGAGCAGGCGCGGCAGGTTCATGGTGATGAAGCCCGGCTCGGCGCCGTAGCGCGCGCGCACGTGCTCGGCGAAGTAGCCGAGCGCTTCCTTCATCCCGAGCCCTAGGAGGAGGTCGGTGACCACGTTCTGGACGAAGATCACCGGCGTGGCGAGGCCGTGGAACATCTTCATCTCGGCGTCGACCAGCAGCTCGAGGATCGCGCGCACGTCCTTCCCCGCCACCGCCATGCCGGCCTTGAGCATCGCGCCGAGCGCGCCCTCGTTCGGCAGGAACCTGCGCAGCGCCTCGAGCATCCCGACTTCGGTCACCGCGTTCGCGTACTTGTGGGCGTACGGCATGCACGGATAGAAGACGTAGTCGGGATAGCGCTCGCGGTGGGCCCGGAAGTGCTCGCAGATCTCGCCCACGCGCTCGTGCGTGGTGCACATGAACGTGCGGATTCCCTCCTGGTAGGCGGCGTCCAGGACGTCGATGACCGCCGGCAGGTCCTGGAAGCGCATCGCCTGCGCGCGCGCCTTTTCCTCCGACATGTGGTTGACGCCGAAGAACTGGTTGTCGCCGAAAAGCACTCGATCCATCGTGTCGGTCTCGCTTAGCTGAAAATTCGTGCCCAGCGGCTCTTCGCCTGGCGCGGGCGGGGATCGCCCCCGGGGCCGGCGTCGCGCTGCGCGCCGATCTGCGCCGCCACGCGGTCGGCCTCGAGCGCGGAGCGGAAGCTGTTGGTGCCGTTGGTGCGGCCCTGCTGGATGCTGCGTACGAAGTAGTCCACCTGCGCCGAGTACTCCTCGCCGCGCAGGTAGTACCAGACCTCGTCGGTGAGCTCGGTGGTGTAGCGCACCGACCAGCCCGCGCGCATCCCGGCCTGCGTCATGCCTGCCTCGCGCAGGTAGAGCTGGCATTCCTGGCGGTCGGCCACCAGGCGGCCGTTCGCGCCCCAGGCCGAGATCTTGGTCGACATCTTGCGGAAGCTCTCGTCGCTCCAGTTCACCGCGAGCTGGCCGGTGGCGCCGCCCGGGTAGTAGAGCGTGCAGTAGACCGCGTCCTCCACGTCGCGCGAGAACAGGCTGTCGAGCGCCGCGCCGCCCACTGCATCCGGCGCCCCGGCGAGGAAGTTCATGAGGTCGATGGCGTGGCAGGCATAGTCGTAGAGCGCGCCGCCGCCCTCGCTTTTCGCCGCGCGCCAGGTGGCGCCCTTCGGGCGCAGCACGACCGGCCCGTAAGCCTCGGCGCGCACGTGGTGCAGCTTGCCGAGCGCGCCGCTCTCGAGCACGCGCGCCGCCTCCTGGAAGGCGCCGACGAAGCGCAGGTGGTAACCGACCTGCGTGACGCGCTGCCCGGCGTCGGCGAGCGCGACGAGGCGCTCGCCATCGCCCACGTCGAGCACGAAGGGCTTCTCGCAGAAGACATGCAGCCCGCGCGCGAGCGCCTGCTCCACCATCGCGGCGTGCAGGCGCGAGGGCGTCGAGATCACCACCGCGTCGAGCGCCTCCTCCGCGAGCATGCGCCCGAAGTCGGAGTGGCACTTGAGCCCGGTAAGCCTGGCGAGCGCATCGGTGAGGTACGCCGAGGGGTCGCACGCGGCCACCACCTCGACCTCGGGATGCGTCTTGAAGATGGCGAGATGGGACAGCCCCATCTTGCCCAGTCCTGCGAGTCCGATCCGGATCACTGCGGCTCCATGGGTCTGAACATGCCTTTCAGCACCGATTGAACGACGAACACGAGCGACCACCAGTAGCGCTTCGCCCGCAGCCTCGGCTGCACCACGAGGCGAAACAGCCACTCGAGGCCGAGCGCGCGCAGGGCGCTCGGCGCCCAGGGCACGGTTCCGGCGTGGTAGTCGAACGCCGCGCCCACGCCGATCATCCAGGGCGCGCGGACGCGCCCGAGGTGCGCGGCGATCCAGCGCTCCTGCTTGAGGAGCCCCAGGCCCACCCACACGATGTCGGGCTGCGCTGCGTTGATGAGACTCACCACGCGCTGGTCTTCCTCGCGCGAGAGCTCGCCGAACGGCGGGCAGTAGCAGCCGCAGACCACGAGGCCCGGAAAGCGCCGCTTCAGCCGGCGTGCCATCTCCTCGGCCACGCCTTCCTTGCCGCCGTAGAAGAAGTGCCGCCAGCTGCGCTTCAGGCCGTACTGCGAGGCATCGAGCTGCAGCACGGGCCCGTTGTAGCGCTGGATGCGCTGGCCCCACGCCCAGCCGGCGACGATGACCCCCACGCCGTCGCAGAGCGACAGATCCGCGCCGCGGATGTAGCGGCCGTGCTCGCCGTCGCGCAGCCCGTGGTACATCGACTCGGTGTTGGTGATCGAGATGTAGTGTCCAGGCTCCCCCTGCTCGATCACCCGGGCGAGCGTGGCGAGGATCTGGGGGCGCTCTTCGAGGCTGATCGGCAGCCCCATGATCGAGGCGCGCGGGCTCCGGTTCTGGGTCGACATGGCGAGCCGCGAGATTGCGGCTTCCACGCGAATGAATCCATCGACCGGCTTGCGCTGACCTGCCTATTGCAGGTCCGCATGGACTGAGTCCAATGGCCCATGGCCCCGCGCGGCGCGAAGGTTACCGCAGCCCTTCGCGACGCTTACATTTGCTGGTCTCAAATTGACCTTGACAGGCACATGATCGAGGTGGTTGCCGCCCGGCTGAACCAGGGATCGGAGGCGCTGCGAGCGATGTGGGAACTGCTGACTGAGGCCGAGCGCCGCCGGGCGCTGCGGCTGCGCTTCGAGCGCGACCGCAGGCGCTTCGTCGTGGCGCGCGCGCGGCTGCGCGAGCTGCTCGCCGAGCGCCTTGGCGCACGGCCGCAGGCGCTCGAGCTGGTGCCGGGCCCGGGCGGCAAGCCGGGGCTCGCGCCGGAGCTGGCGGCGAGCGGCTGGCGCTTCAACATGTCGCATTGCGACGAGCTCGCGCTGTACGCCTTTTCGCGCGGGCGCGAGCTCGGCATCGACCTGGAGGCGATCCGACCGGTCGTCGAGGCGGACGCCATCGCCGAGCGCTTTTTCGCGCCGGGTGAGCGCCGTGACTACAGTGTCCTTTCCTCGGATGAGCGCACGCTGGGTTTCCTGCGGATCTGGACGCGCAAGGAGGCGCTCGCGAAGGGCCTGGGCAGCGGCCTTGGCGCTGCGCCCGGCGAGCTCGACGCTTCGTGTCCGCCGCGCGGCTGGAGCATCGAAAGTTTTGCACCCGAACCCGGCTTCATCGCGGCGCTTGCCGCTGAACAAACAACATGACTGCATCGGCGTACGAATCGCCCTGGGTTGACGAAGACGTGCGGATCTTCCGCAAGACGGTGCGGCAGTTCGTCGAGAAGGAGTTCGTGCCGCAGCAGGCGCGCTGGCGCGCGCAGCACGGACCCGACGCCGCGGCCTGGACCGCGGCCGGGCGCGCGGGCATCCTGCTCGCCGACGTTCCCGAGGAATACGGCGGCGGCGGCGGCAGCTTCGCGCACGAGGCGGTGGTGCTGGAGGAGCTGGCGCGCGCCGGGGTGCACTTCGGCTCGGCCATCCAGAGCACGGTGGCGCACTACGTCCTCGCCTACGGCAACGATGAGCAGAAGCGCAAGTGGCTGCCGCGCCTCGCGCGCGGCGAGCGTGTCGCCGCCATCGCCATGACCGAGCCCGGCGCGGGCTCCGACCTGCAGGCGATCAAGACCGCGGCGCGGCGCGACGGCGAACACTACGTCGTGAACGGCTCGAAGACCTTCATCACCAATGGCGCGCACGCGAGCCTCGTATGCCTCGCGGCGAAGACCGACCCGAAGGTCTCGGGCATGCGCGCGATTTCGCTCCTCGTCGTCGAGACGGAAGGCCTCGCCGGCTACCGCGTCGGCCGGCCGCTCGAGAAGATCGGGATGCACGGCCAGGACACCTGCGAGCTCTACTTCGACGGCACCCGAGTTCCCGCGGCCAACCTGCTCGGCGCCGCCGAGGGGCGCGGTTTTGCCCAGATGATGGAGCAGCTTCCGTACGAGCGGCTGCAGATCGCGCTGGGCGCGGCGGCCTCGGCGGAGCAGGCGCTCGCCATCACCACGCGCTATACGAAGGAGCGCAGAGCTTTCGGCAAGCCTCTCTTCGACCTGCAGAACACGCGCTTCAAGCTCGCCGAATGCCGCGCCAAGGCCCAGATCGGCCGCGTGTTCGTGGACAACTGCATCGTGCGCCACCTCGCCGGCGAGCTC
>DATMJC010000008.1:0-36963 GCA_035554435.1 Burkholderiales bacterium
GTCGATCACCGAGAGGATCACCAGCGTATCGCCCGCATTTTTCCCCGAGGCAGGCCGATGGACGGCGATGCGGCACAGGTTCGCGGCGCGCACCGAACGCGTTTCGGGATGGCTACCCGCGGGCATGACGTCGACGAACGCCTCCTTCGCGTAGCGCTTCTCGAACAGCTGCTGGAAATCCATCTCCTTCGTCAGCCGGGCATAGAGCGTGGCGTGGATACCGCGAATGATCGGCGTCAGGTGCGCCGTGAAGGTCAGTCCGACCTGCTCGCCCTTTGCCGCCTGCGTCAGGCTCTCGCGGATTTCGGGACCATGCCGGTGTCCGGGCACGTTGTACGCCATGAAATTGTCCGATGCCTCGGAGAAGCTCAGGCTCAGCTCGGCCTTGCGGCCGGCGCCGCTCACGCCCGACTTCGCATCGGCGATGAGGTGCGCACGATCCACCGCGCCCGCCTCGACGAGCGGCAGGAAGCCGAGCTCGATCGCGGTCGGATAGCACCCGGGATTGGCGATCAGGCGCGCCTTCTTGATGCGCTCGCGGTTGAGCTCGCACAAGCCGTACACCGCCTCGCGCACCAGCTCGGGCTCGCTGTGCTTCATCCTGTACCAGCGTTCCCACTCGGCGAGATCCTGGAGGCGGAAGTCGGCCGAAAGGTCGATCACCTTCGCGCCACCGTCGAGCACCCCGCGCGCATCCTTCATCGCCACGCCGTGCGGCGTGGCGAAGAACACCACGTCGCAACCGCGCAGCGACTTGGCGTCTGGCTCCGTAAACGCCAGCTCGACGCGCTTGCGCAGGCTGGGGAACATCGCCGCGACCGGCGTGCCGGCTTCCTTGCGCGAGGTGATCGCCTTCAGCTCGGCCTGCGGATGCTGCGCGAGCAGCCGCAGGAGCTCGACTCCCGTGTACCCCGTGCCGCCGACGATGCCCGCCTTGATCATGTCGCGTGACTCCAGAAACGCGAAAGCCGCCCTGAGGCGGCTTTCGATCCGATGAAGCAGGATGCTCCGATCAACGTTTCGAGTACTGCTTGCGCCGCCTCGCCTTGTGCAGGCCGACCTTCTTTCGCTCCACTTCTCGCGCGTCGCGCGTCACCAGCCCGGCCGCGCTCAGCTGCGACTTCAGCGAAGCATCATACTCGATCAGGGCCCGCGTGATGCCGTGGCGCACGGCGCCCGCCTGGCCGCTCTCGCCTCCGCCGTAAACGTTCACCAGGATGTCGAAGCTCGCGGCGCTCTTCGTGAGCTCGAGCGGCTGGCGCACGACCATGCGTCCGGTCTCGCGCCCGAAGAACTGGTCCACCGGCTTGCCGTTCACCACGAAATCGCCCTTGCCCGGCTTGATGAACACCCTCGCGACTGCGCTCTTGCGCCTGCCCGTGCCGTAGTAGTAGTCGCCGACCATTTATCCGATCTCCAGTGCCTTGGGTTGCTGCGCCGAATGCGGGTGGGTGCCGCCCGCGTACACCTTCAGCTTCTTCAGCATCGCGTAACCCAACGGGCCCTTGGGAAGCATGCCTTTCACCGCGTGCTGCAGCACGCGCTCGGGCCGGGTCGCGCGGAGCTTGGCGAAATTGGTCACCTTCAGGCCGCCGGGATATCCCGAGTGCCGATAGTAGATCTTGCCCTCGGTCTTTCTACCCGTGACGCGCACTTTGGCCGCGTTCACGACGACGACGTAATCGCCAGTGTCGACGTGCGGCGTGTATTCGGGCTTGTGCTTGCCGCGCAGGCGCATCGCGATCTGTGTGGCGAGCTTGCCGAGCACCTTGTCCTGCGCATCGACCACGAACCAGCCGTGCTCGACTTCGCCTGCCTTCGCCGTGTAGGTTTTCATTGCTGCCGCTTCGAGAAAAGTGGCGGATTGTACCCAAAAAAATGGCGCAACTCTCGAGAGTTGCGCCGAATCCACCAAAGGAGGAGGGTGGAGGAGACTTACTGCATCCCGGCGCGATTATGCGCGCCTGAATGCTGCGGGGCAACACGCCGCGCTGGCGTTTCTGCGAAATCGTTATAACAAACTGAATTAAATAGATAATCCTTCAGTATGGAGGCACGCGTCTCGAAGGGGATTGGCGCGAAGCACAAAGCGCTGATCACGCGCGCACGAAGTAGCCCCGCGGCGAGGCGGTAAAGCCGAATTTCGACTCCCTCGCCTGGTCGTGCAGGAACTCGCCGGGCCGCCTTCTCATGAACTCCTCCACCGCTTCGTAGGGCCCCGGCCCGAACTGCGGACGGACCGGATGTCCGTTCACGCAGGTATCCTCGACGACGAGGTAATCGCCCTTCTTCAGGAGGACGGAGATCGCCTCGAGCTCTTGCAGAACGTGCGCCTTGGTGTGGTCGGAATCGAGAATGGCGAACAAGGTCCCGCGCACGCTCGGCAGGAGTGATCGGACGCGATCGACCATGCCGGGCGAGGCGCTGTCGCCCAGCAGGAAATCGATGTTGGGATGGCCTGCGACGATGTTCGCGGCGGCGTCGACGTCGATGCTGATCACCCGGCCCTTCGAGCCGTTGAGCTGCAGCAAGTCAGAGAAGAACAGCGCGGATCCGCCGTGGCGCGTTCCCGTTTCGAGCACCCATTCGACCCGGTGCTCGACGAAAATCTCCTGATAGTTCCACAGGTCGCTTGGCACCTTCAGGATGCGCACCCCGCGATAGTGCATCCGCTTCCAGATTCCCTGATCGTAGAACCAGCGAAAGTAGGCCTCCGCCGCCTCATTCATTTCGGACCCCGATTCCGGTGGAAACGAGCGCCTCGTTCCAGGCGTTGGCGATCACGCTCGGAGTGAAGTGCCTCGCAATGTAGTCCTGGCCCGCCAGGACCCGGCGTCTTGCCTCGATCCCATCGGCGAGGAATTCGGAAAGCCCCGTTCCCAGGTCCTTGCCCACCCAACCGAAATCGGCGAGACCCTGGAAGGAAGAGGGTGCGCGATGACGAAGCGTCCGGCCCACGCCGATTCTGTGAAGCGATTGGGGCTTCGCACGGCGTCGCGGCGATTGTTCGGCTCCGCGGGAATGACTACGGCATCGCACCGCGCAAGCTCATCGAATACGGCTGCAACCGACCAAGGACGAAATGTGCATGCGCTGCCGGTCGTGCGCCAACGGCCATCGACCTCCTGTGCGACCTGCTCCGCACCGAAGCCCGGCGACGTCACGATCACCAGCGATAGGCGCTTCGACGAGGTTGAGCGATCGAGCTGTGCCAATCCGGGCGCCAGGCCGGGTACCTTGTTCCAATGGCCAAACCAGAGCAAACGCACCGGCCCCTCGGCGGCAGCCGATACCCCGGACTCTCGCGGTTCACCGCGCTTGCCCTCGACAGGATCCGTGATAACCCTGGCGGGAACCGGAGAAAAGGACCGCAACACTTCGGCGAGCTCCGGTGTGCTGGCGACCAGCAGGTCGGCGAGATTGGCGATCTGCCAGTCGAACCGGCCCCTCAAAGGGTTGCCGGTTCGGTCGTCGCTGAAATCCGCGATCAGCTTGACGCCAGCGGATCGCAACTGGCTTAGCGCCTCGAGCAGCGTTGGCGCAACCTTCGGGAAGTCGCTGTCGCTATACGCGAGCTTACCGATTATCGCGGCGGAGGCACCTTCACAGCGCTTCAGAAGCACAGCGCGGCTTGCGGTCGGCGACACGTGTGTTACGCGGCTGCGCCATCCCAGCGACTCCATCGCAGCGGACGGAACGATGATCCGGTATCTCGCCGACGCCATGGAGGAGCTCACGCCGCGCGGCGTGCGCTCGAGCGGCATGGAGGTTATCCATACGAGGCTGCGGTTCACCGGACTTGGATTTTATTTACCATACGGGACGGCATAGGGGACCCGCAAATGGAATGCAGCGTTCGTTGGACCGGCGTTGGCATGAGCTTCGTCGCCGAAACAGGCAGCAATCACCTTGTAACCATGGACGGGGCACCCGACGGCGGCGGACGCAACCTGGCCCCTCGCCCCATGGAGATGGTGCTCGTCGGAACCGGAGGCTGCTCCGCGTACGACGTGGTGGTGATCCTGAAAAAGAGCGGCCAGGACGTCACTGGCTGCGACGTCAAGCTTACCTCTGAACGCGCTGAAACCGATCCGAAGGTATTTACCCGCATTCACATGCACTTCAGCGTACGGGGACGCGCCCTGAAGCGGAACCTGGTGGAGCACGCGATCCGCCTTTCGCATGATAAATACTGCTCCGCCACGGCAATGCTCGTGAAGACTGCGCAGATTACCAAGGACTTCGAGATCGTAGAGGGCTAGCGATGGCGACGAAATTCAGCCGCGCGGCGCCCAGCTCGCGCTACCGGCGTCTCGTGGAGCAGTATCAGCTCATGCACCTGCAAGGCGAGACCCACCTCGGCATCCCGCCGGAGCAGACCTTTCCGGGCGAGAGCCTGCCGAAGGAAGCGGCTCGAATCAAAAGGCTGATCAAGCTGACCGGCGCGAGGACGATCCTCGACTACGGGGCGGGCAAAGGCCAGCAGTACCTGCCGTTTCGCATCGCCGATGAAGACGAGCGCACCGAGTATCCCGATATCCGCTCGTACTGGGGCGTCGACGAGATCCGCTGCTATGACCCGGGGTACCGGCCGTTCACCGCGTTGCCGAGCGGCAAATTCGACGGCGTCATTTGCACCGACGTGCTGGAGCACTGTCCGGAGGAAGACGTGCCGTGGATCCTGGGAGAGCTCTTCGGTTACGCCAATAGCTTCGTCTACGCCAACGTGGCCTGCTTTCCGGCGCGAAAGCGCCTGCCGAGCGGCGGCAACGCCCATTGCACCATCAAGCCGGTGAGGTGGTGGGAAGAGCAGATCGAAGGTCCGGCACGCGCACAGCCGCAACTGCGCTACGAGATCCGGCTCGCCTACATCAAGGCCGACGAGCTGAAGGAGAAGCTGCTCCGGCGCGTTTAGACGCGGTAGGCGACGCGCGTCATGAGCCTGGAGGCAAATCGCATCGCAAGCCTCACCGGTGCCGGCAGCTCTGCTGCTCCCAGCCTCAGCGCCGTGTCGCGATGCCGCGCCTCGTCGGCCCGCATTGCCTCGACGAGCGTGCGGGTGCGTGCATCCTCGGCAGGAAGGCGCTCGAGATGCCCCGAAAGATGCTCTTCGACCTGGCGCTCGGTCTCGGCCAGAAACCCCAGATTCCACCGGTCCCCGAGCGCTCCCGCCACGGTTCCGATCGCGAACGCGCCCGCGTACCAGAGCGGATTGAGCAGGCTGGTGCGGCCGCCGAGCTCATGCACCCTATCCGCGCTCCACGCGAGATGGTCCTCTTCCTCGCGCGCCGCACGCTCGAGCGCCTGGCGGGCGTGCGGGTCGCGCGCCGTCAGCGCCTGCCCCTGATAAAGCGCCTGGGCGCACACCTCGCCCACGTGATTCACGCGCATGAGCGCCGCGGCGTGCCTGCGGTCGAGCTCGGTGAGCTCGGCCTCCGGGAACGCTTCAGCGGGGGAAGCGCGGCTCGCATCTGCAATGCTGCTGACCGTGCGCAACGCCCGATCGACTTGGGCGATCAGTCCGTCAACATTGATCACCCCGCTAGGGTAACACCAGAAAAAAAACGGGCGCCTCGCGGCGCCCGTCTTGGTGCGTAGTTTTCTACGTCTTAGAAGTTGTGCATCACGCCAAGGGCGACGATTCGCGGATCGTAACCCCGGTTTGCCACGGTCGTGGTCGGGTTGGAGCTCGAGCCGCCGTTGGAGATATCCCACCAGGCGTTGTCCTTGTTCTTGATCTGGTTGAAGGACGCGTACACGCCGGTGCGCTTGGACAGGAAGTACTTCGCCGCAAGCGTAAAGCCCTGAGCGTCGGTATTGCCCGGATCGGTGACCAGGTTCTTGATCTTGTCGAACTTCGCGTACTGCGCGAGGAACTGCCACTGCCCCATCATGTGTTCCCAGTTGAGGATCCAGATGTTGGCGTTGGGCTTGACGGTGTTGTTCGCGAATACGATGCCGCCGAAGGTGATCGGCGCTGCGATTCCCTCGTTCTTCTCGTTGCCGAAGATCGCCGAGATCTGGGAGCCCGGCGCATACGACCAGCCAGCGCCGACTTTCCAGGCCACGCGGTTCTGGCCGCTGACGTTGCTCAGATCCTTGCGCTTGCCGTAGTCGGCCTGCGCGCGGAACGGACCGCCGCTATAGCGGGCGGTGGCCGCGTAGGCCTGCTCCTTGCCCTGAGCGGTGCCGGTGTACGCGCCGCCTTCGCTGCCGGTCGAGCCGCCGGGACCCCAGCTCAGCGAGGCGTTGAAGCCGCCGAAGGTCGGGGTGTTGTACGACGCGACGTTCGACTCACGGCCGACGGGTGTACCCAGCGCACCGCCAAAGCTGAACGCGCTGTCCATCGCTTGGTTGATGTAGTTAGAGCTGCCCTGCATGATGATGCCGTTGCCGTAGTACGGCGACTGGCGGCCGAAACGCACGTCGCCCCAGTCCCCGCCGATACCGGCGTAGGAGTCGCGCGACGCCCAGAAGCCGGTCGAGGCATTCGCCGATCCGCTCTGGCCAAGGTTGCTGCCGGAATCGATGTTGACGCCGGTTTCCATGACCACGAAGGCGCGCATGCCGCCGCCAAGGCTTTCGTTGACGCGGAAGCCTAGGCGCGAGCCGAAGTCGAATACCCTCAGGCGGCTTTTGAAATCGCCGGTGCCAGTGGTGGAGCCTGTCGCCTGATACTGGTCGAGGCCCATGTTCGCGCGGCCGTAGATCTCGACCGTCGACTGGGCCATCGAGGCGGCCGGGGCGAGCGCGCCTGCCACGGCAATCGCTATCAGTTTCTTCTGCATGAATCCATCTCCCGTTGTTTGTTTAACCCACAAACCGCCGTCACCGGCGATGACCCCCGAACGGCGGAAGCTGCGCACAGTTTGCCAACCCCCTGTTTTCCGTAGCAAAGGTTTCCTTGAAATTCCCTAACAAACGCCGCCGCCCGTTGCATCCATGCAACAGGACAAAATCCGCGCGTTTTGAAGCTAAGACCTTAAATAATCAACGACTTATGTTGACTCGAAGGGAATGCAGCACGTCGCGCCAATCCCGGTAGGGCGGCTGGCGGTAGAGCTGGAAGCCCGGGAACCACGGACTGCGCTCGCCCTCGTTCATCCAGCGAAATTCGGGCGGAAACGGCACCAGAACGCGCGCTGTCTTTTGCAGCCCGGCGCGGATGTGCATATTCGTATTGCTCACGCCGACGTACTCCTCGATGAGCGAGAGCACCGCCGCGATGTCCTCGAGGTTCTCGTTGAGCGCTGAAAGGTCGTGCGCGCGCCGACCGAGGGCTTTCGAAAAAATTTCGATCTCGCCCGGCATCGGCAGGCGCTGCAGCACCAGAACCGTCCCGTGCCATTCGCGCAACGCAGCGCCGAGCGGCTCGATTGCAATCTCCTTGTACAGCGCGCCCAAGTCACGCCCGGCGAATTCGGCCTTGTCCTCCTGCTTCGTCCCGGCGCGCCAGGTGACGCCCATATAAGGCGGCGGGCCTATTGCCGCGAGGCGCTCGCGCCATTCGGAAGCGCGCCGCGATACGACGGGAAACGCGGCCGGCGTAGTCCAATCCAGCAGCGCCAGGGGTAGATCGCCCAGCGGCAGGGCGACGTCGAACTCGCTGCGCGCACCGGCATCGGCGGGCAGCACATCGACCACTCCGTTTCCCTCCAGCAGCGGACGAAGCTTCGCCGGGCATTCGAATGCGACGGAGGCAGCGCGCTCGCGAAGCGCAGGGGCGAAGCGCAGGAAAAAAAGGTGGTCGCCCAGACCTTGCTCCTGCAGCAATAGCACGCGGCGAGCCCGCAAGCCGGGCGCCCGCGCTGCCGCGGGACGAATGCGTCGGCAGGCGTACTCACCCCAGCCCTCGGCGAATCGGCCCTCGGCCAGGAGACGCAACGCCAGCTCCTCGCGCGCTGCGACCGAATCGGGTCGGCGCCGGACAAACTCGGAGAGCGTTTCAAGCATGGCATCCGTCCCCGATGTCGCCAGAGCGGCGAGCGCGCTGTAGATGGCGGCGATTTCATCTTCCGGCCTGCGCGCGCGCGCCTGCGCCAGGAGCGGCAGCGCGTCGTGGTAGCGACCCTGCTGCGAATAGAGCGCGACGAGCGTATTGATGACTTCGGCACGCTCCGGATCGAGCTGGCCCGCGCGGAGGTAGCAGCGCTCGGCTTCCGCAAGTTCTCCGAGCTTGGCGTGGGCCTTGCCGAGGTTGTAGTGGCTGTCGGCGCGGCCCGGCCGTTCCTTGAGCGAGCGCTTGAAGACGCGCACGGCGTCGTTCAGCTGCTGCGCCTCGGCATAGGCGATGCCCAGCGTATTGAGGTACGCAGAGTTGCGCCGATCCAGCTCGTGGGCGCGCAGGGCACTCTCGATCGCCTCGCCTCCGCGCCCCGCGCGAATGATGAGCCCCGCGAGCATGTGCCACGCATCCGCGTGGCGCGGATTCTCGGCCACGATTTGCCGAAGCGCGTTCTCGGCCGTGCCCTCGTCGCCTGCCTGCAAGGCGCCGGCCACGGTCTGCATCAGCGCTACTACTTGTGGGGAGAGCCCGCTTGCCATGGCTGCCGTATTAGGTATGAATCAAGAACTTATGTCGCTCCCGAGCGAGCTCATCGCGGGCCGCCAATCCCGCGCGGGCGACTCGCGGTAGAGCGAGAACCCGGGAAACCATGGACTGTCGCCGCCCGCGTTCATCCAACGAAACTCCGCGGGAAAGGGAATCAGGACGCGCCCGGGTCGACCCACTCCGGCGCGAATATGCACGTTGGTATTGCTGACACCGACGTACTCCTCGAGCATGGAGAGGAGCGCCGCCATGCCCGCGGGATCCTCATTTACCGCGCTGAGGTCGGGGCAAGGGCGGCCGAGCGCCTTCTCGAACGCCGCGATCTCTCCCTCACGAGGCAGGCGCTGCATGATCAGCACGGTGCCGCGCCAGCCGCGCACCGCGCAGGCCAAGGCCGAGAGGTCGATCTCCTTCTGCAGCGGATTTTCGCCTCGCGCGGCGAATTCGGAGCGATTGTCTTTTCGGGCTCCGGCTCGCCAGGTGACGCCGAGGTAGGGAGGCGGCCCGAGGCGCGCCAGGCGCTCGCGCGACTGCGCGAGCCGCTCGGGCGCCACGGAAATCGCGACTGGCGGCGGCGTGTCCGGCGCATCCAGCAAGCGAGGCAGATCGCCGATCGGCAATGAAAAATCGAACCCGTGCGCGCCGTCTTCGCCACGGCGCACCTCGTCGACTGGGGGATTCAGCTTGAGCAACTCGATCAGCTTTTCCGGGCACGCGAAGGCGACGTGCGCCGCGCGCTCGCGAAGCGCGCGGACAAAGCGCAGGAAGAACAAGTGATCACCGAGTCCCTGATCCGGCAGCAGCAGAACGCGCTTGCCGTCGCAGCCCGGAAAGCCTGAGGGTGGCGCCCCGTGTCGCCACGCGTACTCGCGCCAGCCGTCGGCAAAGCGTCCTTCGGCAAGCAACAGCCGCCCGAGCTCGGCATGCACGGACGCCGCGCTCGCATGAGTCTCAAGAAATGCCGCCAGCTCGCCGATCGCCGCGGCGGGCCCTGAGCGCGCCAGCAGCGCGGTCGCTGTATTGATCACGACCGATTCGCTGTTGGGCAGGCGCGCACGCGCATCGCCCATCAGCGCCAGGGCCTCCTCATGGCGACCTTGGCGGATGTAGAGGGTCGCCAGATTCGCGGCGACCTCCGCTTTGGCGGGAGCGAGCCGACGCGCGCGAAGGTACGCCTGCTCCGCCTCGGCGGTCCTGCCGAGCTTCACGTAGACCTTGGCCAGGTTGTAATGCCCGTCGACCAAATCAGGACGTTCCTTCAAAGCGCGTTTAAAACACGCCAGCGCCTGTTCCGGTTCGTGCGCCTCGCTGTAGGCGACACCCAGGGTGTTCAGATACCCCGCATTGCGCCGGTCTAACTCCTGCGCGCGCTTGGCGAGGCCGACGGCGTCCGCGCTCCTGCCGCTGCGCACGGCGATCACGGCGAGCGTGTTCCAGGCCTCCGCATCGCGAGGATTGAGTGCGACGATCTGCAGCAGTAGCGGCTCGGCTCTCGCGTCGTCGCGAGCTTCGACCGCGCCCGCCGCCGCGTCCATCAGGGCGTTCAGCTGTGGGAGGTGCGGGCTCATCGTTGCAGCTACAGTTTAAAGGTGTTAGCTTTGCCCGAGCGTCGGCGGACGAGCCGGCGCGACAGCCAGAGGGGAAATCCAGTGAAAAAGAATGTACTCGCGCTTTCCGTTGCGTCAGCGCTTTCATTCGTTGCCGCAGAGCAGGCCCGCGCAGCCGGCTTTGCGTTGTACGAGCAGGGCATCAGCGGAATGGGCAACGCGTATGCCGGCGCCGCCGCCGTGGCCGAAGACGCGACCACCGTTTGGTGGAATCCCGCCGGCATGGCGCGCCTGCCGAAGGGCATGCATGTCGCGGTGGGCGGCGCGGCAATCGCGCCGTCGTGGAAGTTCTCCAATAACGGCAGCACGATTGCAACCGCTAGCAACCCGACGAAAACCGGGACCGGCGGCGATGCCGGAGACGTGACGTTCGTCCCGAGCGCATTCTTCGCGATGGACCTCAACCCGAAGTGGAACTTCGGCGTCGGCGTCAGCGTTCCGTTCGGTCTTAAGACAGAATACGACGCAGACTGGATCGGCCGCTTTCAGGGCATCAAGTCCGAAGTGCAAACGGTCAACGTCAACCCGGCGGTTTCGTACAAGTTCAGCGACGCCGTGAGCGTGGGCTTCGGTGTCAACTACCAGCAGGGCAAGATCGACATCCTTACCGGCGTGAACCTTGCCCCTCTAGCCGGGGTCCCGGGGCTCGAAGCGCAGAATCAGATCAATCTCAACGGCGACGCCTGGGGATTCAACGCCGGCGCGCTGTTCAACGTGGCCCCCGCCACACGCGTTGGCGTTCACTACCGCTCCTCGCTCAGCTACAAGCTCGACGGGAACACGGAATTCTTCGGCGTGCCACCCGGCCCATTGTCCGCGAGTCCGTTACTGCGGAACGGCAACATCAAGTTCGACCTCAAGACGCCCGACAACCTCGCTGTCAGCGTGGCGCATCGCATGAACGACAAGCTCGAGCTGCTCGGCGATATCACGTGGTGGCAATGGAGTAAGATCAGTTCGATCCCCGTCGTCCGGACCGACGGGCCGCTAGCGGGGTCGACGCTCAGCAGCCTGAACTTCAACTTCGACGACACCTACCGCCTTTCAATCGGCGCCAACTACAAGCTGTCCCAGCCGTGGACGCTGAAAGTAGGCTTCGCGTATGACCAGACCCCCGTGCCCAACGCCGAGAGTCGCACTGTCCGGCTGCCTGACGCGGATCGCTACTGGTTCTCGGCCGGCGCGAAGTATCAGATGTCCAAGGCCGGTGCGCTGGACGTCGGTTATACCTACATCCACGCGAGTGAGGCCGACATCAACAACCGCCAGAACAACCCGGCGGCCCTGCAGTTCAACGGCAACATCGTGGGCACGTACAAGGCAAGCGTGAACGTGCTGGGCGTGCAGTACCAGCACACTTTCTAGCCGCGGTTCGGCGAGAGGTCGTCCGCGAGCTCGCGCAGGGCCTGCGTCCAGTCCATGGACGCGGGCTGGCGATAGACGCGAAAGCCCGGAAACCAGGGCGACGTCTGTCCTGAGTGCATCCACCGGTACTCGGGAGGATATGGGACGAGCACCCGCGCCGCCTTGCCGACCGCGGCGCGGATGTGCATGTTCGTATTGCTCACTCCCGCGTATTCCTCGATCAGCGCCAGAACGGCGGCCATGTCGTCCAGCCGCTCGTTCAGGCCGGTGAGGTCGTGCAGCTTGCGCTCGGCGGCGCGCGATAACGCGGCGATTTCCCCTGATTCTGGGTGCCGCTGGAGAGCGAGCAGCGTGCCCGGCCAACCACGGACGGCCCGGGCCAGCGCCGGAATGTCGATTTCCTTGTAGAGGGCAGCAAGGCCTGCCGGTGCGAATTCGCTCGTCACCTGCCTGCCGGTCCCGGCGCGCCACGTCAGTCCCAGGTAGGGCGGCGGACCTAGCGCCGCCAGGCGCTCGCTCCACGCCGCAGTGCGCTCTGCGGGAACCGCGATGCGAAACGGCGGAGGCGCAACGTTGCTTTCCAGCAGCCACGGAAGGTCGGCCACCGACGCTACGACAGCATCGGAAAGCTCGTCCAGCTCGGCGGAATCGATGCCGATGAGCCGGTCCAGCTCCGGTGCCCCGGCTAGCATCGCGAGCATCTTGTCGGGACACGCGAAGATGACGCTCGCGCCGCGCCGACGGACCATCGGAACAAAGCGCAGGAAGAAAAGCTGGTCACCGAGGCCCTGCACCAGCATGACGGCGACGGTCTGACCGGAAAGATCCTCGCGAAGGGTGTGCGCGAGTCCCGGAGGAGGCTCCGACCCGGGAATCCGGTATCGCCAGGCGTACTCGCGCCACCCCTCGGCGAAGCGCCCCTCGGCCAGAAGGCGCATGGAAAGCTCGTAGTGCACGTGCGCGGCGTCCGGGAAACGCCGGAGGAACGCTTCGAGGTGACCTATTGCAGCCGCGGGACCGCGCTGCGCAAGCAAGACCGCCGCCAAATTGATCGTCACGGTCTCGTCGTCGGGTAGGAGCATCTGCGCCCGATCGAGCAGGCGCTGCGCTTCCTCGAAGCGTCCGGCGCGCAGGTAAAGGAACGCGAGATTGTTTGCGGCATCGGCCATCGAAGGATCGATCCGCAGAGCGCTGGAATACGCCTTCTCCGCGGCTTCGTACTGGCGCAGTTTTCCGAAGGCCTTGGCGAGGTTGTAGTGAGTGTGCGCGTCAGCCGGCTTTTCCTTCAGCGCACGGCGGAACCACCGCAGCGATTCCTCTTCTCGCCCGCTCTCCACGCAACTGACGCCGACCATGTTCAGGAAGACGTGATTTCGCGGGTCAAGCTTCTGGGCCCGCAGCGCGCAGTCGAATGCCTCGTTCGCGCGCCCGCTGCTGCATGTGATGAGGGCCAGCGCGTGCCACGCCTGGGCATCCCGCGGGTTGAGGTCCACGATCTGCCTGAAGATCGGCTCCGCCCGCGCGGCATCTCCCGCGCCGAAGGCAGCGGCGGCCTCGCGCATGAGCGCTTCCAGCGTCATCCGAACAGCGCGCGCAGCTCCGCCCCCGGATCCGGCGCGCGCATAAAGGCCTCGCCGACCAGGAAAGCATTCACGCCGCGGCTGCGCAGGCGAGTCACGTCGGCAGGCGAAGCGATGCCGCTCTCGGTGATCACGATGCGGTCCGCGGGCACTCGCTCCAGCAGCGCGAGCGTGGTTTCGATCCGCGTCTCGAAGGTCCGCAGATCGCGGTTGTTCACCCCTACGAGGGGCGTGCGCAGTGTGAGCGCGGCTTCGAGCTCCAGGGCGTCGTGCACCTCCACCAGCACCGCCATGCCGAGGCTCAGCGCTGCGCCCTCCAGCGACTTCATCTCCGCCGCGGAAAGGCAGGCGGCGATCAGCAGGATGCAGTCGGCGCCCATCGCACGTGCCTCGAGCACCTGGTAGGGGTCGAAGACGAAGTCCTTGCGCAACGCGGGCAGCGTGCATGCGGCACGCGCCGCGGCGAGGTGCTCGGGCGCACCTTGGAAGAATTCGCGGTCGGTCAGCACCGAGAGGCACGCCGCGCCGCCGGCGGCATAGCTTTTCGCGATCCCCGCCGGGTCGAACTGCTCGCGCATCACCCCTTTCGAGGGGCTTGCACGCTTGATCTCGGCGATCACCGCAGCTTTTCCGGCGTCGATTCGGCTTTTCAACGAAGAAACGAAGTCGCGCGGTGGCGATGCCAAAGCAGAGCGCTTGTGCATTTCCTGTTCAGGAATCGATGCTTTCGCGGCCGCGACCTCGGCGCGCTTCACCGCCATGATGCGATCGAGGATGTTCAAGCCCTCAGTTTCCCTTGAGCTTCCTGCCGAAGGCGACGAAGTCGTCGAGCTTGCGCCGGGCGTCGCCGCTCGCGATCGCGTGGCGCGCGCGCTCGACGCCTTCCTTGTGGGTTTTCGCCAGCCCGCCCACGTAGATCGCGGCGCCCGCGTTCAGGACCACGATGTTGTGCGCCGCGCCGGGCTGGTTGCCGAGCACCGCCAGCATCATTTCCTTCGAGTCGTCCACGCCCTGCACCTGGATCGCGCGGCGGTCGTAGAGCTCCAGGCCGAAGTGCGAAGGATGCAGGGTGTACTCGCGGATCTCGCCCCCGACCAGCTCGCCGACGATGGTCTCGGCGGACACCGAGATCTCGTCCAGGCCGTCGAGGCCGTAGACCGCCATCACGTGCCTGGAGCCCAGGCGCTGCAGCACGCGCACCTGGATGCCGACGAGGTCGGGGTGGAACACGCCGAGCACCTGGTTCTCCGCGCCCGCCGGGTTGGTGAGCGGCCCGAGGATGTTGAAGATGGTGCGCACCCCCAGCTCCTTCCTGACCGGCGCGGCGTATTTCATCGCCGAGTGGTGCGCCGGCGCGAACATGAATCCGAGCCCGATCCGGTCGATCGCCTCCGCGGTCTGCGCGGGCGTCATGCCGATATTCGCGCCGAGCGCCTCAAGCACCTCGGCGCTGCCTGAAGAGGACGACACCGAGCGCCCGATGTGCTTCGCCACTTTGATGCCCGCGCCGGCGGCGACGAACGAGGCGCAGGTCGAGACGTTGAAGGTGTGCGCGGCATCGCCGCCCGTGCCGCAGGTGTCGACCAGGTGGCTGCGGTCGCGCACCTCGACGTGCGTGGCGAGCTCGCGCATCACCTGCGCCGCGGCCGCGATCTCGCCGATGGTCTCCTTCTTGACCCTCAGGCCGATGATGAAGCCGGCGATCTGCGCCGGCGTGAGCTCGCCGCGCATGATCTGGCGCATGACGTGGAGCATCTCGTCGTGGAACACCTCGCGGTGCTCGACGGTGCGTTGGATCGCTTCGGCTAACGTGATCTGCTTCATGAGCCCCTCCCCGTTTCGTTTTCCTCCAGGAAATTCTGCAGCATTTTGTGCCCGTGCTCGGTGAGCAGCGCCTCGGGATGGAACTGCACTCCTTCCACCGCGAGGCCGCGGTGGCGCAACCCCATGATCTCTCCGTCCTCGGACTGTGCGGTCACGGCGAGGCAGGCCGGCAGGCTCTCGCGCTCGACCACCAGCGAGTGATACCGGGTTGCCACAAATTCATCCGGAACCTTGGCGAAGACGCCGCCGCCATCATGTCGGATGCGCGAGGTCTTGCCGTGCATGACCCGCCCGGCCCGCACCACCTTGCCGCCGAAGGCCTGGCCGATCGCCTGGTGGCCGAGGCACACGCCGAGGAGCGGCACGCTGCCCGCGAGCCTCGCGATCAGCCCCAGCGTGATGCCGGCATCGTCGGGCGTCCCCGGACCCGGCGAGAGCACGACGTGCGAAGGCGCCAGCGCCGCGACTTCGTCCACTGAAATCTGGTCGTTCCGGAACACCCGCACCTCGGCTCCGAGCTCGCCCAGGTACTGCGCCAGGTTGTAGGTGAACGAGTCGTAGTTGTCGATCAAGGCGATCATGCGGCCTCCGCCAGCTTCTCGCTCGAGGCGAGCTCGGCGGCCTTGAGCAGCGCGCGCGCCTTGTGCTGGGTCTCGAGCCACTCGGCGCGCGGGTCCGAGTCGGCCACGATACCCGCGGCGGCCTGGGCGTGGAGCCTGCCGTCCTTCAGCACGGCGGTGCGGATCGCGATGGCGACGTCCATGTCGCCGTTGAAGCCGAGGTAGCCGACCGCGCCGCTGTAGATGCCGCGCTTCACCGGCTCGAGCTCGTCGATGATCTGCATCGCCCTCACCTTGGGCGCGCCGGTGACCGTGCCGGCGGGGAAGCTCGCCCGCAGCACGTCGATCGCGTCCAGCCCCGGGCGCACGCGGCCTTCCACGTTCGAGACGATGTGCATGACGTGCGAGTAGCGCTCGACCACCATCTTCTCGGTCAGCTTCACGCTGCCGGTCGCCGCGATGCGGCCGACGTCGTTGCGGCCGAGGTCGATCAGCATCACGTGCTCGGCGCGCTCCTTCTCGTCGGCCAGCAGCTCGGCGGCGACGGCCGCGTCCTCTTCCGGCGTGCGCCCGCGCGGCCGCGTCCCGGCGATCGGCCGCAGCGTCACGGTGTCGCCCGCGAGCCGCACCAGGATCTCGGGCGACGCCCCGACCACGTGATGGTCGCCGAAGTCGAAGTAGAACATGTAGGGCGACGGGTTCAGGCCGCGGAGCGCGCGGTAGAGCTCGAGCGGCGGCGCGGCGAACTCGCGCGACGAGCGCTGCGAGATCTGCACCTGCATCACGTCGCCCGCGAGAATGTGCTCCTTGGCGCGCTTCACCGCGTCCAGGAAGCCCGCCTCGGTGAAAGTCCTGTCCACTTCGGCCGGGCGCGCCTCATCCGGCAGCTCGCGCAGCACCAGCTCGCGCGGCAGCGGCGCGGTCAGGCGCGATTTCAGCTTGCGCACACGCTCGCACGCCACGCGCCAGGCGTCGGGCTCGCGGGGATCGGCGTACACCACCATGTAGAGCTTGCCGAGCACGTTGTCGACCACCGCCAGCTCGTCGGAGACGAGCAGGATCATGTCTGGTGTCCCCAGCGGATCGGCCTTGGGCGCGCCGAGCGCGGTCGGTTCGATGTGCCGCACGGTTTCGTAGCCAAAATACCCGACCAGGCCGCCGCCGAAGCGCAGCGCCGCCGGTACCGGCGCCGCCTTGTGGCGCTGAAGCCATTCGCGCAGGTACGCGTACGGGTCGGCGTCGTCCAGCCGCTCCACGCACACGTCGGCGCCGCGCGAGTCGCGCACGATACGCCGCACCGTAGAGCCGCGCGCCGTGGCGGTTGCCACTATTCGCTCGCTGCAGGCGAGGCCGATGAAGGAATAGCGGCCGAAGCGCTCGCCGCCCACGACCGACTCGAGAAGATACGAGTAGGGCCCGTTCGCGAGCTGCCCGTACAGGGCGAGGGGGGTATACAGATCGGCGCGCGCCTCGGCGAACACCGGGATGCGGGTGTAGCCCTGAGAAGCGAGCTTTTGAAATTCGAGCTCCGTCATGAAACGCTCTCCAACTCTTGCACCAGAGGGGAACTGCCTTGCGGCCTTGGTGGAGCGCGGCCCCGAGCCGCGCGGGGACGCGATTGGGTTAGCGGCGCCAGCGGCGCCAGCTACGCCAGGAGAGCTTCTCGAATTGTGCAGGGAAGGGCTGCACGGCGGGGCGACTATACCACGGCGAGCCGCGCGCGCATGTCGCGGATGGTCGCGGCGTAGTCCTTGGCGCCGAAGATGGCCGAGCCGGCGACGAAGGTGTCGGCGCCCGCTCCGGCGACTTCGCCGATGTTCTCGACCTTGATCCCGCCGTCGACCTCGAGCCAGATGTCCCGCCCGGTGGCGGCGATGCGCCGGCGCGCCTCGGCGATCTTCGGCAGCACCGACGGGATGAACTGCTGGCCGCCGAACCCGGGGTTCACCGACATGAGCAGCACGAGATCGACTTTGTCGAGCACGTGGTCGAGCCAGACGAGCGGCGTCGCCGGATTGAACACCAGCCCCGCCTTGCAGCCGTGCTCGCGGATGAGCGAGAGCGTGCGATCGACGTGGTCGGAGGCCTCGGGGTGGAAGCTGATGATGTTGGCGCCCGCCTTGGCGAAGTCCTGGACCAGGCGGTCGACCGGCCGGACCATCAGGTGGACATCGAGCGGGACGCTCACGTGGGGCCTGATCGATGCGCACACCAGCGGTCCGACGGTGAGGTTCGGGACGTAGTGGTTGTCCATCACGTCGAAGTGAATCAGGTCCGCGCCCGCCTTCACCACGGCCCGCACCTCCTCGCCCAGGCGCGCGAAGTCCGCGGAAAGAATGCTCGGGGCTATCCGGAAAGGCATGCGGCGGGAATTCTAGCCCGGCTGCCGTCATAATCGGGGCCATGTCCGAAAACCCGGTCTATGCCATCGAGGTAGCCGCGGCGACGCAATACCTCGCCGAGCAGTCGGACGAAGCCGCGAGCCGATACGTCTTCGCCTACACCATCACGCTGCGCAACGCGGGCAGCGTCGCGGCGCAGCTCATCAGCCGGCACTGGATCATCACCGACGCGCAGGGCCTGGTGCAGGAGGTGCGCGGCCTCGGCGTGGTGGGCGCGCAGCCGCTGCTCGAGCCCGGCCAGAGCTTCGAATACACGAGCGGCGCGGCGATCGCCACCGCGGTCGGCACGATGAAAGGCGCCTACCAGATGGTCGCCGCCGACGGCACGCGCTTCGAGGCGCAGATTCCGGAGTTCACGCTTTCAGTGCCGCGCGTGCTTCACTGATCGTCGTCCTTCCTCTTCTTCGGCCAGGTAAACCAGACGATGAAGACCGCAAGAGCGAGCGCGAGCAGGACTTCGAGGTAGACCACCCACATGCGGAGCGCCTTTCTAGCGCTGATTGTACTGACCGCGGGCTGCGCGCCGCTCGCGCCCTGCCCGAAGTGTCCGCCGCCCAAGCCCGCCCCCGAGACCGCGCAATACCTGGAGTTCACGTTCGACGGGCTGCCGGGCTGGCCGAGCGCCGGGCTCGAACGCAGCCTGCGCGCGTTCCTCGCGGGTTGCCCGCGCAGCGGCGCCTTTTCACAGCCGTGCGCTCGCGCGGCGGCGGTGCCCCCTGACGACCCCGGCGCGGCGCGCGCCTTCTTCGAAACCAATTTCGTGCCCTACGCGCTGGTCTCTTCCGACGGCCCGGACAGCGGGCTCATCACCGGCTACTACGAGCCGATCATCGACGGCAGCCGCACGCAGAGCGGAGCGAATCGCTATCCCATCTTCGGCGTGCCCGAAGACCTGATCGTGGTCGACCTGGCCTCGGTCAATCCCGATGTGCGCAACATGCGCCTGCGCGGCCGTATCGACGGGCGCCGCGTGGTTCCGTATCTGTCGCGAGGCGAAATCGACGCGCGCGGCGTGCCGGCGCAGGTCATCGCGTGGGCAGCCGACCCGGTGGAGCTCTTCTTTCTGCAGATCCAGGGCTCGGGCCAGATCCGGCTTGAAAGCGGCGAGCGCATCCGTATCGGCTTCGCCGACCAGAACGGGCATCCGTACCGCTCGCTCGGACGCTACCTGGTCGACCGCGGCGAGCTGCCGCTCGAGCAGACTTCCATGCAGAACATCAAGGCCTGGGCGGCGGCCAATCCCGCCAGGCTGAAGGAGGCGCTCAACTCCAACCCGAGCTATGTGTTCTTCCGCGAGCTGCCGCCCGCCGCCGAGGGCCCGCCGGGAGCCCTCGGCGTGCCGCTGACGGCGGAATACAGCCTCGCGGTGGACCGGCGCTTCGTCCCGCTCGGGGCGCCGGTCTATCTCGCGACCACCGACCCGATCACGGAACAGAAGCTCGAGCGCCTGATGGCGGCGCAGGACACCGGCGGCGCGATCCGCGGCGCGGTGCGCGCGGATTTCTACTTCGGCACCGGCGCCGAGGCCGGCGTCGCCGCGGGCCGGATGCGCCAGCAGGGCAGGATGTGGCTCATGTGGCCGCGCGGCGAGCCGCCGCCGCGGCCGGACTAGCGCTTGGCGACGCTGGTCTGGTCCAGCAGATCCTTGAGGTCGTCCGCCGCGAGACCGCCGCTCACGCGCTCGCCGTTGGCGAGGATCAGCGTCGGTGTGCTGTTGACGGCGAGGCTGCGGCCGAGCTTGAGGACCTTGTCGACGGGGTCGCCGCAGCTCTTGGCCGCGTTCGGCACCTTCGGCTTGGGCGCCGCGGCGAGCTCGAGCCACGCCTTGGCGCGATCGGCAGAGCACCACACCATGCGCGAGTGATCGGTGTTCTCGGGGCGGATCACCGGGTACATGAAGACGTAGATCGTCACGTTGTCGACCTGCGCCAGCGAGCGCTCGAACTGCCGGCACGCCGGGCAATAGGGATCGGAGAACATCGCGAGCACGCGCTTGCCGTCGCCGCGCTGGATCTTGACCGCGAGCTCGAGCGGCAGCGATTCGAACTTGATCGCGTTCAGCTTGCGCAGCCGCTCCTCGGTGAGATCACGCTCCGCGCGCAGGTCGTAGATCTTGCCCTGGATCACGTAGTTGCCGGTGGCGTCGACGTAGATCACCTGGACGCCCTGCGGGGAGCGGTAGCGCACCTCGTAGAGGCCGGGCACCGGCCCGGGCTCGATACCGTCGATCTGCACGCCGAGCTTCGGCTCGAGCGTGCGCCGCAGCTCCGCGTCGTCGGCGGCAAGCGCGGCCGAGGACAGGGCAAGCGCGGCGATCAGCAACAGCAGTCGGTTCAGCATCGGCTCAGTTCATGGCCTGTCGGATGAGAAGGTTCTTTACGACCTCGAGCCGGTCGGTGAGGTTCAATCCGTGGTTGCGCAGCCGGGCGGCAAAGGCGCCCTGCGCACCGAAGAACCGCTGCAATCCGTCGACCATGGCATCCATGGCGAGTATAGGCTCTGCGCGCGCCCGCTCATAGCGGCGTAGCACCCGCCAGTCGCCGGCGTCGCGCACCGGCTCCCGCGCGCCCAATATCCGTGACAGAGTGCGCACGTCCTGCAGCCCGAGGTTGAGCCCCTGTCCCGCAAGCGGATGGATCACGTGCGCGGCGTCGCCCGCGAGGGCTACGCGTGGCGCGACCATTCGCCGCGCCGCAAGGCGCCGTAAGGGATAGGTTCTCGCCGGCGTGATCACCTTGAAAGCACCCAGGACTCGGCGGCTCGCCGCCTCCAACTCACGGCAAATCGCCTCTGAATCGAGGGCAGCGACCCGCGCGGCCTCCTCGGTCGGCAGCGACCAGACCATCGAGACGTGCTCTCCGGGAAGCGGCAGCAGCGCGAGCACCGGACCGCCCTGGAACCACTGATGCGCGACATTGCCGTGGCCACGCTCGCACGCGAAGTTGGCCACCACCGCGGCCTGCCCGTACGTCTTGGAGGTTACTTTTATTTCTGCAAGCTCTCGTATTCGCGACTCGGCGCCGTCCGCCGCGACTACGAGGCGGCCGGAGAGCTCGCGCGCGCCGTCGAGCGTCACTCTCACTCGATCGTCCTCGACGGCGAGTCCCTCGCACCGGCCGACGACCGGCTCGAGGCCTTGCCAGAGCGCGTCCTGCAGCTCGCGGTCCTCAACGATGTAGGCGAGCGCCGCCACGCCTGCGCGATAGGCGTCGAACTCGATGCGCGAATCGCCGTCGCCGTAGATCCGCATCGCGTGCACCGGCGTCAGGCCCTCCAGCGCGAGCCCGAGAAAGGCCACGTTGGCGGGGCTGAGCGCGTAGACCCGCGCGTCGAAGCGCTCCTTGCGCGGCGCCGCGACGCGGCGCTCGTGCGCCACGAGGGCGACCGAAAGGCCGTGCGCCGAGCGGGCGAGGCTTGCGCCCACCGGCCCGCCGCCGACGATGATCAGGTCGTGGTCCACGAGGTTATAATGGCGCCCATCCCGTCCGGACGTGGCGAATTAGCTCAGCTGGTTAGAGCAGCGGAATCATAATCCGTGTGTCCGGGGTTCGAGTCCCTGATTCGCCACCACTCCCCTTCTCGCCCGCCGGTAGAATCGCGGCATGCAGTTTCTCAGGCTCCTTATAGTCTTGCTTTCCGCGCTCGCAGCGAGCGCGCACGCGCAGCTGCGCACCATCCCCGCGGAGGCGAAGGACGGCCAGATGAGCCCCCTGCAGGACATGATCGTGTCGGTCGACGGCGTGGCCGCGCGCTTCGCGCCTGGCATGCGGATCCGCGACCAGGACAACCGGATGGTCGTGCCCGGCGCCGTGGCCGCCGGAACGCAGGTCAAGTACCTGCTCGACGAGCTAGGCCAGGTGCGGCAGGTCTGGATCCCCACGCCCGACGAAGCGAAGCAAGGGGCCAGCAAAAACTAGTGGGCAAGGTCTACCTGCGCACGTTCGGCTGCCAGATGAACGAGTACGACTCGGAGAAGATCTCCGACGTGCTGCGCGCCGCCGAAGGCCTCGAGCCTGCCGAGCGCCCGGAAGACGCCGACCTCATCGTCTTCAACACCTGCTCGGTGCGCGAGAAGGCGCAGGAGAAGGTGTTCGCGGATCTCGGGCGCGTGAAGCACCTCAAACGCGAGAAGCCCGGCCTCATGATCGCGGTGGGCGGCTGCGTGGCAAGCCAGGAAGGCGGCTCGATCGTCGAGCGCGCGCCTTACGTCGACGTGGTATTCGGGCCGCAGACGCTCCACCGGCTGCCGCAGCTCCTCGAGCGCCGGCGCGCGACCGGGCGCCCGCAGGTCGACGTGAGCTTCCCCGAGATCGAGAAGTTCGACCATTTGCCGCCGCCGCGGGTGCAGGGCGCGCAGGCCTTCGTTTCGATCATGGAGGGCTGCAGCAAGTACTGCAGCTTCTGCGTCGTGCCGTACACGCGCGGCGAAGAAGTGTCGCGCCCCTTCGACGACGTGGTGCGAGAAGTGGCGGCGCTTTGCGCCGGCGGCGTGAAGGAGGTGACGCTGCTCGGACAGAACGTGAACGCCTGGCGCGGCACTATCGATGGTCAGGTCGGAGACTTCGGCGAGCTGCTCTACTATCTGAATGAAATTCCCGATCTGGAGCGTATCCGCTACACCACCTCGCATCCGCGCGAATTCACGCAACGGCTGATCGACGCCCACGCCGAGCTCGACAAGCTCGCGCCGCACGTGCACCTGCCGGTGCAGTCGGGCTCCGACCGCGTGCTGGCAGCGATGAAGCGCGGCTACACCGCGCTCGAATACCGCTCCATCGCGAGGCGCCTGCGCGCGGCGCGTTCCGACCTTTCCCTGACCTCGGACTTCATCGTCGGCTTCCCCGGCGAGACCGAGGCCGATTTCGAGGCCACGCTCAGGCTTGCGGCAGAGCTCGGCTTCGACGGCTCGTTCTCCTTCCTCTACAGCGCGCGCCCCGGAACACCCGCGGCGAACCTGCCCGACGACACGCCACCCGAGGTGAAAAGCAAGCGGCTGCAGCGGCTGCAGGCGCTGCTGGATCGCCAGTATCACGCAGCGAGCCAATCGATGGTCGGCACCACGCAGCGGGTCCTCGTCGAATCGGTTTCGAGAAGAAGAGACTCTGAATTGGCGGCGCGCACAGCCAACAACCGCATCGTCAACTTTCCCGGCGAGCGGACGCTCATCGACAGCTTCGTCGACGTTCGCATCGGCGCGGTCGTGGGCCATTCGCTGCGCGGCGAACTGCTGAATGGCAAGTAAGGCCGTCGAGGTCAAGCTCGAGCCGGTCGACAACCAGCGCCTCGCGCGCCTGTGCGGAGCGCTGGACGAGAACCTGCGGCAGATCGAGTCGGCGCTCGATGTCACCATCGCGCGCCGCGGCGGCAAATTCACGGTGCGCGGCGAGCAGGCGCAGCGCGCGGCGCACGCGCTGGAGCATTTCTACGATCGCGCCTCGGGCGACCTGAGCGTCGAGGATGTCCAGCTCGGCCTGACCGAGCTTTCGAGCAATTCCGATTCGGCGCAGGCGGAAGGACCGCAGCTGCTCACGCGGCGCTCCGACCTTCACGGCCGCACGCCGCACCAGGTGCAGTACATCGAGAGCATCCTGGCCCACGACTGCACCATCGGCATCGGCCCCGCGGGCACCGGCAAGACCTACCTCGCCGTGGCGTGCGCGGTGGACGCGCTCGAGCGCGACAAGGTGAAGCGCATCGTGCTCGCGCGGCCGGCGGTGGAAGCGGGCGAGCGCCTGGGATTTCTGCCGGGCGACCTGGCGCAGAAGGTCGATCCCTACCTGCGGCCGCTCTACGACGCGCTCTACGATCTCATGGGCTTCGAGAAGACCGGCAAATTGCTCGAGCGCGGAACGATCGAATTGGCTCCACTTGCCTACATGCGCGGGCGCACGCTCAACCATTCGTTCATCATCCTCGACGAGGCGCAGAACACCACGCCCGAGCAGATGAAGATGTTCCTCACCCGCATCGGCTTCGGCGCCAGGGCGGTGGTGAACGGCGACATCACCCAGATCGACCTGCCGCGCGGGCAGAAGAGCGGCCTGATCGAGGCGCGGCGCATCCTCGCCGGCGTGCGCGGCATCGCCTTCACCGAGTTCGGCGCGCAGGACGTGGTGCGCCACCCGCTGGTGGCGCGCATCATCGATGCCTACGACAAGCACTCGCAGCAGGAAGAACAGTAGGGACGCGGAGAAACCGCTGCAAAGTCGTATCCGTGTTCAGTACGCCGTTTCTCGGCGCGGCGTGCCGGGAACCGGATCGCTGCGCAGGTGGGCGGCGCTCGTGGCGATCGAGGCTACGCTGCGCATTGTCGGCGCCGCCGAAGGCCGCAGGTTGAACCGGCAGTACAGAAAGAAGGCGTACCCAACCAACGTACTGTCGTTCCCGTACGGAAAGGACCGCGGCGACGTGGTGCTGTGCCACCCGGTGATTGCCCGCGAGGCGCGCGCGCAGGGAAAGACGCTCGCCGCGCACTACGCGCACCTGGTGCTGCACGGCCTGCTCCATCTGCGCGGCTACGAGCATGAAAAGAAACGGGAAGCCGAGCGCATGGAGCGCCTCGAGATCCGGCTGCTGGCGCGCGCGGGCTTCGGTAACCCTTACACGGTAGAATGAAGCGGCTGCAATGAACGACCCTTCACGGCCCAGCCTGCTCGAGCGCCTGTCGTCGCTGCTGATGCGCGAGCCGGGCGACCGCGAGCAGCTCGTGCACCTGCTGCGCTCCGCGTATTCGCGCAACCTGCTCGACGCCGACGCGCTCTCGATCATCGAGGGCGCCCTCACCGTCTCGGAAATGCAGGTGCGCGATATCATGGTGCCGCGCGCCCAGGTCGACTTCATCGACATCAACGAGCCGGTCGAGACGTTCATCCCGCAGATCATCGCCACCGCGCACTCGCGCTTCCCGGTGATCGACCAGAACCGCGACGACGTGATCGGCATCCTGCTCGCCAAGGACCTCCTGCGCCACTACGCGGGAGACGACGACGTCAACGTGCGCGAGATGCTGCGCCCGGCGATTTTCGTGCCGGAGGCGAAGCGCCTCAACGTGCTGCTGCGCGAATTCCGCGCCAGCCGCAACCACATGGCGATCGTGATCGACGAATACGGCGGCGTCGCGGGCCTGGTCACCATCGAGGACGTGCTCGAGCAGATCGTCGGCGACATCGAGGACGAGTACGACTTCGACGAGGCCTCCGACAACATCCTGCCCGAGCCCGGCGGCCGCTACCGGGTGAAAGCGCTGACCCAGATCGCCGACCTCAACCGGGCGCTCGGCTCCGCGCTTCCCGACGAAACCGTCGACACCAGCGGCGGACTTGTCATCTCGCACCTCGGCCGGCTGCCCAAGCGGGGCGAGACGGTCGTGATCGACGGGGTCCGCTTCCAGGTGCTGCGCGCCGACTCGCGCCGCGTGTATACGCTGCTCGTCGACAAGCCGAAAACATAAGAACAATTTTTTCTGAAAGGGGTCTGACCCCATTTTTCGCGGGCGCGGCGACGGTGCTCGCGTTCGCGCCGCTTGGCTTCTTTCCGCTCGCGCTGCTCACGTTCGGCCTTCTCGCCCACTTCTGGATCGGCGCGACGCCGCGGCAGGCTTTCTGGTCGGGGTACGCCTTCGGCCTCGGGCTCTTCGGCGCGGGCGTGTCCTGGGTCTACGTCAGCCTGCATACCTTCGGCGCCATGCCGCTGCCGCTCGCGGCCCTCGCCACGTTTCTTTTCTGCGCGTTCCTTGCGCTCTTTCCGGCCGTGGCAGGATGGCTCCAGGCTCGCATCCCGGCGCAGGCAGCCGTGCGCGCCTGTCTCCTGATTCCCGCCGCGTGGACGCTCATCGAATGGCTGCGAAGCTGGATCTTCACCGGTTTTCCATGGCTGTCCGTGGGTTACGCGAGCGTCGGCTGGCCGCTGCAGGGGTACGCGCCGCTCCTTGGAGTCTTCGGCCTTTCATTCATGACCGTCTCGCTCGGCGGCATGGCATGGCTGCTTTTTCAGCGGCAGCGGCTACTGGTCTTTGCAACAACTTTCATTGCCATCATCGTGGCCGGGCAGGCGTTGCGCCACGTCCACTGGACCGAGCCCGCGGGCGAGCCGGTGAGCGCTGCCCTGCTGCAGGGGAACATTGAGCAGGACCTCAAGTTCCGTCCTGAGCGCTACGCCGCGATCCTGGCGACCTACGTGCGCCTTGCCGAAGGCGCCCGCGCGAAGCTGATCGTATTCCCCGAGACCTCGATCCCGCGCTTCCTCGACCGCATCGAGCCGGAGTTCCTCGAGCAGCTCGCCGGCGTCGCCAGGCGCAATGGCGGCGACCTGCTCCTCGGCGTGCCCTACCGCTCGAGGAGCGGCGAATACTTCAACAGCGTGATTTCGCTTGGCAGCTCGCCGCCGCAGGCGTACCACAAGTCGCACCTCGTGCCGTTCGGCGAGTTCATTCCTCCGGGCTTCGGCTGGGTCCTGGGCGTGCTGCAGGTGCCGCTCTCCGACTTCTCGCGCGGCGGCCACGATCAGGCGCCGATCGCCGCCGCCGGCCAGCGCGTCGCGGTCAACGTCTGCTACGAGGACGCGTTCGGCGACGAGATCGCGCGCCGCGTGCGCGAAGCGACGATCCTCGTCAACGTTTCCAACGTCGCCTGGTTCGGCGATTCGCTCGCGCCCGCCCAGCACCTGCAAATCGCGAGGCTGCGCGCCGTCGAGACCGGCCGGATGCACCTCGCCGCGACGAATACCGGGATTACGGCGGCGATCGACCGCGACGGGCGCGTGCTTGCGCGGCTTCCGCAGTACACCGAGGGCCGCCTCGAAGTGAGCGCGCAAGGCTATGCCGGCGCGACGCCTTACGCGAGCTACGCCGATTGGCCGGTTGTCATCGTTTCTCTACTCGTGCTCGCCGGCGCCCTGCTCGTCGCCCGGCGCGCATTGAGCCGGTAGAATCGCCGGGCTCCATGCTCAGCTTTCAGAGTCTCATCCTCCGGCTGAACGCGTTCTGGGATCGCCAGGGCTGCGTGCTGCTGCAGCCTTACGACATGGAGGTGGGCGCCGGGACCTTCCACACCGCGACGTTCCTGCGCGCCATCGGCCCCGAGCCGTGGAAGGCGGCTTACGTGCAGCCGTCGCGCCGGCCGAAAGACGGCCGCTATGGCGAGAACCCCAATCGCCTGCAGCACTACTACCAGTACCAGGTGGCGCTGAAGCCCTCGCCCCCCGACATCCAGGACATCTATATCGCGTCGCTGCGCGAGCTCGGCATCGACCCTCGCGAGCACGACATCCGCTTCGTCGAGGACGATTGGGAGTCGCCGACGCTCGGCGCCTGGGGGCTGGGCTGGGAAGTGTGGCTCGACGGGATGGAGATCACGCAGTTCACCTACTTCCAGGAAGTCGGCAGCCTCGCGTGCAAGCCCGTGCTCGGCGAGATCACCTACGGCCTCGAGCGGCTCGCGATGTACCTGCAGGGCAAGGAAAGCATCTACGACCTGGTGTGGACCTCCGGTGTCACTTATGGCGACGTGTACCACCAGAACGAGGTCGAGCAGTCGCGCTACAACTTCGAACTCTCCGACACCAAGATGCTGTTTCAGCATTTCTCGGACTACGAGACAGAGGCGAAGCGCCTGATCGAGGCGCAGTGCGTGCTGCCCGCCTACGAGATGGTCATGAAGTGCTCGCACACCTTCAACCTGCTCGATGCGCGCGGTGCGATCTCGGTCACCGAGCGCGCGGCCTACATCGGCCGTGTGCGCGCGCTGGCGCGCGCCATCGCGCAGGCCTACTACGAGTCGCGCGAGCGGCTCGGCTTTCCGATGCTCAAGAAAGAGCCGCAACCGGCCTAGCGATGAAGGCAACGCTGCTGGTCGAGATCCTCACCGAGGAGCTGCCGCCGAAGTCTCTGCGCGCGCTTTCACAGGCTTTCTTTGAGAACCTCTCCAAGGCCCTCGCCAGCGCGCATCTGGCTGGTGAAGGGAAAGGCCGCGCGTTCGCCACCCCGCGGCGGCTCGCCGTACTGATTCCGGAAGTCGAATCGGATGCGCCGGATCGCGAAAGCGAGCTCAGCGGGCCTTCGACCAAGGCCCCCGAGCAGGCCGTCGCGGGCTTCGCGCGCAAGGCGGGCGTCGAGGCGAGCCGCCTCGAGCGGCGCACGACGCCAAAGGGTGAGGTCTACGTCGCGCGCGTCAAGGTGAAAGGCGCGGTGCTCGCGGAGGTCCTGCCGGGTCTGGTGGAAGAGGCGCTGAAGTCGCTGCCGATCCCCAAAGTCATGCGCTGGGGCGCCGGCGATGCGCAGTTCGTGCGGCCGGTGCACGGCGTGGTTCTGCTGCACGGCGAGCGCATCATCGCCGGCAAGGTGCTCGACATCGCGGCTGGGCGCGAGACTTCCGGCCACCGCTTCCTCGGCGCCGCGCAGATCAGCCTCAAGTCCGCGGACGAATACGAAAAGCGCCTCGCTGGCGAAGGCATGGTCATGCCCGATTTCGCCGCTCGCCGCACGGAGATCGAGCGCCAGCTCAAGGAGACTGCGGCCCGCGAAGGCGGTGGACTCGGCGAATACAGCGACCTGCTGGACGAGGTGACCGCCCTGGTCGAGCACCCGAGCGTCTATACCGGGAAGTTCGACGCCGGCTACTTGGCGGTGCCGCAGGAGTGCCTGATTCTGACGATGCGGCAGAACCAGAAGTACTTCCCGCTGTTCGACGCCTCCGGCCGCCTCCAGCCGAAGTTCCTGATCGTGTCGAACGTGCGCGTCGCGGATCCGCGCCACATCGTCGGCGGGAACGAGCGCGTGGTGCGGCCGCGGCTCGAGGACGCGCGCTTCTTCTACGACCAGGACCGCAAGCGACGCCTGGAGTCGCGAGTCCCCGAGCTCGGGCGGGTCGTGTACCACAACAAGCTAGGCACCCAGCTCGAGCGCGTCCAGCGGATCCAGTTGCTGAGCGGCCGGATCGCGCGCGACTTGAAGACCGACCCGGTCCTCGCTGAGCGCGCAGCCTGGCTCGCCAAGGCCGACCTCCTGACCGGGATGGTGGGCGAGTTTCCGGAGCTCCAGGGCGTGATGGGACGCTACTACGCGCTGCACGACGGCGAGCCGCCCGAGGTGGCTGACGCCATCGAGGCGCACTACCGGCCGCGCTTCGCCGGCGACCGGCTTCCCGAGCATCCGGTGTCCTGCGCTGTCGCGCTCGCCGACAAGCTCGACGCCCTCGCCGGCCTCTTCGGCATCGGCCAGGTCCCGACCGGGGACAAGGACCCCTTCGGCTTGCGCCGCGCCGCGCTGGGGGTTATCCGCATCCTGGTTGAGCGGAAGCTCGAAATTCTGCTCTCCGACCTGGTAGATGGGGCGTTTCAGGGTTTCGCAGGCAAACCCGGGATCGGCGGGGCACATACCGATCTGAAGATGTTTATCTTCGACCGTGCGCGCGGGTATTTCCTGGAATCCGGATATTCCGCCAATGAAGTCGAATCCGTTCTTTGCCTCAACCCCGCCCGTTTCGACCTGATCCCTAAGCAGCTCGAGGCCGTGCGCGCGTTCTCGCGCCTGCCGGAAGCCGAAAGCCTCGCTGCCGCAAACAAGCGCATCGGCAACATATTGAAGCAGGCCAAGGCCGTGCCAAGCGACTTTGATCCCGCCGTTATGGTGCTGCCGGAGGAGAAAGTCTTGGCGACCGCGTTCGGCAAGCTGCGTCCCGGCGTTGACAAGGCATACGGCTCGCTCGACTACACCACCGCGCTCAAGGCGCTCGCCGCCCTGAAAGCGCCGGTGGACGCGTTTTTCGACAAGGTCATGGTGATGGACAAGGACGCCAGAGTGCGCGATAACCGGATCGGCCTTCTGGGCATGCTGCACGCCACGATGAACCGCATCGCCGACCTCTCCAAGCTCGCGAAATGAAGCTCGTCATCCTCGATCGCGACGGCACCATCAACCAGGACAGCGTCGATTTCATCAAGTCGCCCAACGAGTGGCGCCCGATCGAGGGCAGCCTCGAGGCGATCGCCCGGCTGACGCAGGCGGGCTATCGCATCGTCGTCGCCACCAACCAGTCGGGCATTGCGCGCGGCCTGTTCGACACCGCGACGCTGGTCGCCATCCACGACACGGTGCAGCGGGCCGCGATGCAGGCGGGGGGGCGCATCGACGCGTTCTTTTTCTGCCCGCATTCGGCCGATTCGGCCTGCGCCTGCCGCAAGCCCCAGCCTGGGATGCTTCTCGAAGTGGCGCGGCGCTTCAACGTCTCGCTCAAGGACACCTACATGGTCGGCGATGCGCATCGCGACGTCGCCGCCGCCTCCGCCGCCGGCGCACGCCCGGTGCTGGTGCTCACCGGCCGCGGACGCAAGACCCGGGAAGAGGGCAACCTGCCCCCCGGAACCGAGGTGTTCGACGATCTGGCGGCGTTTGCCGAGCATCTGGCTCCGTGACGCTCGCGCGCTCGATCCTGTTCGCGGCCACGCTCGTGGTCGTCACGCCGCCGTACGCGCTGCTCGCGCTCGCGACGTTTCCGCTGCCGCCGATGGTGCGCTACCGCGTCATTTCCGGCTGGTCGCGCGTCGTGGTGTTCCTCGCCAGGACGATCCTCGGCATCCACTGGAAGGTCGAGGGCCACGAGCATCTTCCGGCCTGCCCGGCGGTGATCCTCTCCAAGCACCAGTCGGCGTGGGAGACGCTCGCCTTCCAGCAGATCTTCCCGCCGCAGGTGCACGTCCTCAAACGCGAGCTTCTCTGGATTCCGTTCTTCGGCTGGGGACTCGCGCTGATGAGCCCGATCGCGATCGACCGCTCGCGCGGCGTCAAGGCGCTGCGCAGCATCGCCCGGCGCGGGCGCGAGCGGCTCGGGCAGGGCTTCTGGGTCGTGGTCTTCCCCGAGGGCACGCGCGTGGCGCCGGGCGAGCGGCGCACCTACCAGCTCGGCGGCGCGTGGCTCGCCGCGGCGAGCGGCGCGCCGATCGTGCCGGTGGCGCACAACGCCGGCCGGGTCTGGCCGCGCAACGCCTTCATCAAGCATCCGGGAACCGTGACCGTGCGCATCGGTCCGCCGATCGACAGCGCGAACCGCGATCCCAAGGTCCTCAACGCAATGGCAGAGCAATGGATAGAAGAGCAACAGAAGGCGCTTACCTGATCGACTTTGGCGGACGCTGCATCGACTACCGTTTCGTGCGCCGCCGCCGGCGCACCATCGGCATCACCATCGACGCCAACGGCCTTTCCGTGGCCGCGCCGCTGCGCGCGCCGTGGCGCGAAGTCGAGGCGTTCCTGCGGCAGAAGGAGCGCTGGATCAAGCGCAAGCTGGACGAGTGGGCCCGCCTGCCGCGGCCGGCGATCGTGCGCGGACACAGCGGCGAGTCGCTACCGCTCTTCGGCTTGCCCGTCACCCTCGAGGTGCACACCGGCAGCCGGCGCGCGGTGCACCACCATCGTCATCGGCTGCTCGTGACCGCGCCGTCGGCGCAGCGCGTGGTCAGAGTGCTGATCGGCTGGCTGAAAACCCAGGCGCTCGACTCGCTGACCCCGCGCGCCGCGCACTACGCCGCCCATCTCGATGTCGCGGCTCCTCTCGTGGGCCTCTCCAACGCGCGCAGCCAGTGGGGCGTGTGCACCGAGGACGGCACCATCCGCCTGTCCTGGCGCCTGGTGCACCTGGAGCCTGCCCTCGCCGACTACGTGGTGGCGCACGAAGTCGCGCACCTCGTCGAGATGAACCACTCCAAGCGCTTCTGGAGCCTTCTCGCTAAGCTCTATCCCGACTGGCGGCGCGCCCGGCACCAGCTCGAGCTCGCCGGCGCTTCGCTTCCCATCATCCAAGGAGCCACATGAGAATCCTGCATACGATGCTGCGCGTGGGCGACCTGCAGCGCTCGGTCAAGTTCTATACCGAAGTCCTCGGCATGAAGCTCCTGCGCACCACCGATCGCCCTGAGCAGAAGTACTCCCTCGCCTTCGTCGGCTACGACACCGAGGACCGCACCGCCGTGCTCGAGCTCACCTACAACTACGGCGTCGACCGGTACGACCTCGGCGGCGCCTTCGGCCACGTCGCCGTCGGCGTGCCGGACGTCGCCGGCGCGTGCGAGCGCGTGCGCAAGAGCGGCGGCAAGGTCACGCGCGAGGCGGGCCCGGTGAAGGGCGGCACCTCGGTCATCGCGTTCGTCGAAGATCCAGACGGCTACAAGATCGAGTTCATCGAGACCAAGCGCGCATAGGGATCTCAATCGCTGGCCAGATGCTCCACCTTCGCGGCCAGGTCGCGAGCGAGGTGCCGCTGCATCGCTGCCCGCGTGTCGGGATTGGCCTCGAGATACTTCTCCAGCGTGCCAACCTGCCAACGCATTGCACGGACGGGATCCTCCACCACCGCTTCGACGTCGGCCTGAACACCGCTGAGAATGAGCGCGGAGCCGACGAGCTGACCCGTTTCAAGCACGCCGACGACATGGTCATCCCTGGTCACCCGGACCTTCCCACTGAGAATGAGCGCTACAGCGTCCGGCGCCGTGCCGCTCTTGATCATCCGCTCGCCGCGTTGCGCCGTGACCCAGGATCCAATGCTCAGGACCTGCAGGACCTTCCGAGGCGGCAAGTCCTTGAAAAGGAGCCGTCGAACCTCTTCTTCCTCTGCCGTCAGCTTGACGGGTTGACGCTCCATGAAGAGGCGCCATGATTGCAGCAGGTTGATTCCTGCAAACACAACCGTCCACCCGAGTGGCGCCCACAACGTTGTCGGCTGCAGGAGAAAGTACGGGATCGACACCACGGAAGCGGCCACGGCAAACAGGCGCAACCACAGGATGTCGCGAACGCTGTACGCCACCAACAGCAGGATGTTAGCAACATGGATGAAGTAGTCAGGCGAGTAGCTCATCGTTTGTCCGTCCTTTCAGCCTGGTCGCAACTGCAAGCAACAAGCACGCCGTGGCCGCAACTAAGCGGGGGTGCCCCCAGGGGATGGTCTAGCGCCTACGCCTTCTCCCGCTCCTCAAGTACCGTTGCGCCGCCGCCGGATCGATGAGCGGATAGAGATCGAAATGGGCCGGGATGATCTCGGCCCAGCCATTCAGAAGCTCGTGTAGCTCCTCGTTCGAGCTCACATCGAATAGTGCAACTGCTCCGCGACCGACGCGCGCGTGGACGAAGCGGCATTCCTTCGACTTCAGCTTCGGATCGATCCAGCGCCAGAACTTCTTCCTGTTAGCCGCTATCGCGGACGGACGCTCGGGTCGCGGGGTGCTGATCACTAGAAAAAGCATGATTGGTGTTCAGCGCTAGAGCGCGCTGATCGTCACATAGTATCCGTCCGGGTCGCGCAGCGAGAACTCCCTGGTACGCGTGTTCGGGTTGACCTGCGGCTCTTCCTCGAGTCGCGCAACAAGGCCGCGCGCCCTTTGCAGAGCCGGATCGAAATCGTCGACCCGAAAGAACAGCAGCAGGCCGTTGCCGGGCGTCCCGCCCTCAGGGCTCATCAAGGAAGGATGGTCCTCGACACCCCACTGGTGAAGGCAGAGGAGCACCGTCCCGTCCGAGTCGACGAGCTGACCAAAGTCGGAATGCCCCGGCGACCTCGGCCGCTGTCCGAACAGCGATTGGTACCACTTGAAGCTCCGCGGCACGTCCCTCACCCCGATGATGGTCCACGTGCGCTTCATGCCGGCGGACTAGCTAGGGAAGCGGCTGCTTGAGGATCGGTAGCGGCGGCTTGCCGCCGCCCGGGATCGGCGCGCGGTCCACGTTCAGGACCATCGACACCATCTCGTAGTAGCCGCTCACGGCGATGAGGTCGACCACGCCCTGCTCGCCGAACTTGTCCTTCATCGCCTTGAACGCCGCGTCGCTCACCTGATGGGTGGTGTGCAGCTCGTGGCAGAAGTTGTAGACGATCTCTTCATCAGGCGCCATCCTCGCCGGGCGCCGGCCCTGCGCGATGTCCTCGGCGATCGCGGGATCGAGCCCGGCCTTGAGCGCCAGGCGATGGTGCGCGAACCATTCGTACTGTGCCGTCCACTTGCGCGCCGTGACGAGGATGGCGAGCTCGTTCAGCTTGAAGGGCAACGACGTCTGGAAGCGCAGGTACTCGGCGACGACGCGCAGGCGATCGGCGAGCACCGGGCTGCGCAGGTAGACGTTGAACGGACTGCCGATGGTGCTCGCGCCCGGCACTACCGCCGCGCTGCCGGTGGACGAGGTTGGGCCCGCCATCACCGCGTCCGCGTACTTGCGCTGCTCGGGCGTCATCTCGGTGAACGGAATCAACCGGAACCGGCGCTGGTCTTCTTGTGCGTAGGCCATCCTTCCTCCCAGGGCGACGAGCAGCGCCGCCAGTATTGCATTCCTTGGATTCATTTCTCTCCTGCCATGACGTAGGCCCAAAGCGACTCGATCTCCGCCGGTTGCAGCACGCCGCCCCACGGCGGCATCTGGTTCTTCCCCCGGGTCACCGACGTCACGAAGCGGTTTTTCTCGTCCGCCGGGAATTTGCTCAGATCGACGGGCACTTCCGGACTGCGCATGCGCGTTCCGTGACAGGGCGCGCAGTTGCGCGCATAAATACCCGCTCCTTGCTTCACCTGCTCTTCGGGAAACTGCCCGGCGTCCTGGCCGGAAACGGGTGCGGCGAGCGCCGCGGTCGCGACGCCCGCCGCCAGTGCTATTGATCGAAGAGCGCGAAGGTCCACACCGAGCCGCCGAGGGGAATCGTGCTGGGCAAACCGCGCCGGCTCGAGCCCACGCCGCCCAGCCCTGAAAGGATGGTCACGTACTGTCTTCCGTTCTTCGTCCACGTCACGGGCTGCGCGTTGATGCCGGAGCCGGTCTTGAAGGACCACACGAGCTCTCCCGTGTCGGCATCGAGCGCGATGAACTCGCCGGTGTTCTTGCCGGTGAAGACGAGACCGCCGCCGGTCGCCAGCATCGCGGAGGCGTTTCTCTGTCCGATGAGCGGCGTGCGCCACGTGGCCTTGGCGCTCATCGGATCGATCGCTTCCATGTGGCCGGCCGGCGCGTCCTTGGAGGTCTCCGGGTAGACGTTTTCGATGAACTGGTAGCGCTGTCCCGCCTTGTAATCACCCATCGGAATGAACTTGTAGGTCGAAGAGCTGTGGTACGTGTTGGCGTAGAGCAGGCCCGTAGTCGGATTGAACGCGGCGTGCCCCCAGTTCTTCGCGCCGTTGGGGCTCGGCCAGAGCTCGACCGCCTGTCCCGCGCGCAGCTTCTTCGACTCCTCGGACTCGACCGGTCGGCCGGTGGCCATGTCCACGTGGGTCGCCCAATTCACCTTCTCGTACGGCTTCGCCGAAAGCAGCTTGCCGTTGGTGCGATCGAGGACGTACAGGAAGCCGTTGCGCGCCACGTGCATGACGACCTTGCGCTTCTGGCCGTCCACGGGAATCTCGGCCTGGATCATTTCCCAGGAATCCCAGTCCCAGATGTCGTTGGGGGCGAACTGGTAGTGCCATACGATCTCGCCCGTCTTCGGACGGACCGCGAGCACCGACGCGGCGTACAGGTTGTCGCCCTTGCGCTTGTCGCCGTTCCAGGGCCCGGCATTGCCGGTGCCCCAGTAGACGAGATCGAGCTCCGGATCGTACGAGCCGGTAATCCACGTGCTCGCGCCTCCGCGCTGGTAAGTCTCGCGCGGCTCCCAGGTCTCGTAGCCTTTCTCGCCCGGGCCTGCAGTGGTATAGCGCCGCCAGAGCTTCTTGCCGGTCGCGGGATCCCAGCCGTCCAGGAAACAGCGCGCCCCGAATTCCGCGCCGGAGCAACCGGTGATCAGGACTCCGTTCGCGATCAGCGGTGCGACGGTGAGCGAGTAGCCTTCCTTCCACTCGGCCACTTTCTGCTTCCAGAGCTCCTTGCCGGTCTTCTGGTCGAGCGCCACCACGTGAGCGTCGAGCGTGGTGCGGAACACCTTGCCCTCGAAGACCGCGACGCCCTTGTTGGACACGCCGCAGCACACGACGCTGGGCGTTCCGGCGTCGTAATCGACCGCCGTGCGCCAGATCACCTTGCCCGTGAGCGCATCGATCGCGTAAGTCCAGCGCGCGTTCGACACGAACATCACCCCGTCGTAGATGATGGGCTGGGCCTGCTCTCCGAGGTCGTTTTGCAGCGAAACGTTCCACACCGGCACCAGGCGCTTCACGTTGGACTTGTTGATCTGCTTGAGCGGGCTATAGCGGTGATGGTCGTAGGTCAGCCCGTAGGTCAGCACGTTGTCCGTCTGCAGGCCGGCCTTGCTGATTTCTTCCTGCGTCGGCCCCGTGCCGAGGCGCGACTTCGTCTCGACTTGCGCCTGATCCACCGTCGTCGCGCACCCAGCGAGCAGCGCAACGCCTAGCAGCAGCCTTTTCATGGTGATCTCCCCTTGTGGATGTGCTTGCGCCGCCCGCCTGGTCCACCCCCGGCGCGGCGGTTTCAGCACGCGAAAATCTTAGCGCCTCCCATCGACCTCCACAACCCACGCGAGCGTCCGTTGTAAGCCGTAGCTGCTCGAAGCATGAAGGGGTGAATGTCCAGCGTCGCGGCCACATCCTTGATCTGCACACCGGGCAAGCTGCTTAGCTTCACCGCAGTCGCCTTGAACCGATCCCTGTACCTCTCGATCCCGCGAGGCCCTGCCTTTGCCACAACCCACCTCCGACCTGTTAGGCCGGGGTGTCAACTAAATCAGGGGAAGATTGGCGTCGGTCAACAACGCGCTGTTAGGGCTCATGGCGCCGGCTGAATCGAGACCATAAGCCTAGCGTTCCTGTTGAGGTGGCGCTGCACGATGCCGCTTGAAGCGCAGATACGCGCCGACAGCAAACGCCGCGAGAACCCCGCCCAGCAAGAACTTCCCAAAAGCCACTGCAACAGCTGCTCCAGAAATAAAACCAAAGCCGACCGCGGCGTCGAGTAACCAAACTGCCCCTTCAAACATCCGTCCGGCGCGTGACCTTAGCCTGAACATGAGCCCTAACGAATGAAAGGGACTTCCCCGAGCCGGCGACGGCATCGAGGTGCCAAGATTGAAGTGTCTGAGTTCAATCTAAATAGCCGGAGGGGAAGTCATGGAAGAGGTTACTACTGTGGGCATTGACCTGGCAAAGAACGTG
>DATMJC010000009.1:0-20584 GCA_035554435.1 Burkholderiales bacterium
CTTGATCTGGCCGCGCGCGTCATCGGCGGGAAGCCCGGCGCAGCCGCTTACCAGAACGATCGAGAAGAGCGACACGGCGAAGCCGAGCGCGAGAAACGCGATGCGCTGCCAGAAGCGGAACTGGTCTTCGACTTGCGGGCTATGCAGCGACATCTCCGTTCCCCGTTGGTTCGTTTGTACAGTTACATGGTGGAGCAGCTTCGCAACGGGGCGATTACCCGGAAGCAGGCCCGGGTTTCACACGGAGGCGCTGAATTTCGTTTGAAACTTGCCCGCGACGAAGAAAGCAGGAGTGCCGTCGGAGATCTGTAGCAGGGGGCGCGGCCCGGGGTGATCCGGGCCGGGACTAGAGCTGATGCCGGAGGGAAAAGATCTGAATGTTCAGTTTTACTGGACCGTCCACCCACCATCCATACTGATGGACGCGCCCCGGATCTGATCGGCCGCGGGCGAGCACAGAAAGACCACCGCCGCGCCGATCTGCTCGGATGTTGCGAACTCGAGCGACGGTTGCTTTTCGGCAAGCAGCCTCGCTTTGGCTTCGTCGTTGGAAATGCCCGTGCGGGCGGCGGAGTCGTCGATCTGCTTCTGCACCAGCGGCGTCAACCCCCAGCCCGGACAGATCGCATTGCAGGTGATCGGCGAGCGCGCCGTCTCGAGCCCGACTACCTTCGTCAGGCCGACAAGTCCGTGCTTCGCCGCAACGTACGCTGCCTTGGTCGCCGACGCCACCAAGCCGTGCGCCGAAGCGATATTGATGATGCCGACGATCTCGAAATCCGGCTCGAGCAGCAGCCGATCGAGCACGCCCCATGTAAAGGCACCGTGCGAACCGCCTCCCTGCAGAGCAACCGCGATGCGCCGCGCTCGACGATCACTCATCGCATCCCCGACGGGCGAATTCATCCCGGAGCTGCCTGAGCCGGCCATCGGCATTTCCGGCGGCGGAATTTCCGCTCGCATACCGGACCGCCACTGCCACAGGAATGACGGCCTTCCACGCAGCTTGCTGTTGCTCGCGCGCCAGGCGCCGGGCGTCCTCGGCGCGCTCAATCTCGCCGTTGATCTCACTGCAACGGTCGATCGGGGAAGCCGGGGCTCCCGCCATGCTGGGTGTTCCGGAACAGCCCGCCAGCAGCGCGGCAGCCGAAAATACGACGATTGCGTTTCTTAGATGCGGTGACATTCCAGCCTCGTAGTTCTTGTCCAGACTGCATCCTGGACGAGGCTCGCTACGGGACGATTAGCCGGAGCGTCGTTCGCGTTTCGAACGCACGCGCCCGGTTACTTCTGCAATTGGGTGCTAGCGCACCGTCTCTACGGGGGAGCTGAAGACGTAGCCGACGCCGCGCTCGGTGACGATGAAGCGCGGGTGCGCGGGGTCGGCCTCGATCTTGCGCCGCAGGCGCAGGATTTGCACGTCGATGGAGCGGTCGTAGACCTCGGCGTTGTGCAGGCGCGAGAGGTCGAGAAGCTGCTCGCGCGCGAGGATGCGCTGGGGAGAAGAAAGGAAGGCAGCGAGCAGGCTGAACTCGCCCTTGGTCAGCTCCACGGTCTCGCCCTTCGGGCTTTTCAGCTTGCGCCGCCCGACGTTGAGCTCCCAGCCGCCGAAGCGGTAGGCGCGCACCTTGGAGATGGCGTCGGCCACGGTCGCCTGCGCGCGGGCGCGGCGAAGCAGCGCGCGGATGCGAGCGAGCAGCTCGCGCGGGCTGAAGGGCTTGGTGAGGTAGTCGTCGGCGCCGAGCTCCAGGCCCATCACGCGGTCGGCCTCCTCCGCGCGCCCGGTGAGCATGAGGATCGGGATGCCGGAGGCCTCGCGCAGCTTGCGGGCGATCTGCAGGCCGTCCTCGCCCTGCAGCCGCAGATCGAGCACCACGAGGTCGATCGCATGGTGCGCCATCGCCTCGGCGAGCTCGGCGCCGGTGGCGACCGCCGTGACGCGCAGGTCGTTCTGCGACAGGTATTCGGCGACGAGCCGGCGCACCTCGGGATCGTCGTCGAGCGCGAGTACGTGAGCGGTCGGTTCGGTCATGACACTCTCCCTGACACTCTCCCATGAGTATGCAGCGCCGCCGCGAGGCTGCGCGCAAGCTCGCGCTCGGCAAGGGGCTTCGCCAGCACCTCGGTCGCGCCGAGCTCGCGCGCGCGGGCCGAAAACGCGGGCGTGACGACCCCGCTCATGATGACGATCGGAATCTCGGGGCGCAGCTTGCGGATTTCCCGCACCAGGTCCGAGCCGGTGAGCTCGGGCATCGACTCGTCGGTCAGCACGGCGTGGAAGCGATCCGGGCAGGCGCGGAACGATTCGAGCGCCGCGGCGCTGGAAGCGAATCCCACCGGCTCGTAGCCGAGGCCCGCGACCATCTCCTCGCCCAGCCGCACCAGCATCTCCTCGTCGTCGACGATGAGGACGGTCTCGCCCGCGCCTTCGGGCACCGCCTCGGCCGCGGGCGCGGGCGCCGCCGCGGCGCTCGCAAGGGGCAGGAACACCGTGAAGATCGCGCCTTCGCCGGGACGGCCGTCGACCTCGATGCCGCCGCCGAGCTCGGTGACGATGCCGTGCACGAGGGAAAGGCCGAGCCCCGTGCCGACGCCGACGTCCTTGGTGGTGAAGAACGGATCGAAGATGCGCTCGAGGATCTTCGCCGGAATGCCGGCTCCGGTGTCGCGTACGACCAGGCGCACGTAGCGGCCCGCCGGCAGCGCGCTGGTCGCCGCCATCGAGCGGGTCTTGTCGACCACATCGAGCGACACCGCGAGCGTACCGCCCGCCTTCATCGCCTGTGCGCCGTTGGCGCACAGGTTCATCACGACCTGGTGGATCTGCGTCGCGTCGCCCATTACCGCGGCGTCGCCGGCGATCAGCGCCCGCACCAGCCGCACCTGCTTCGGCAGCGAGGCCGCCGCGAGGTCGAGCGCCTCGGCGACCACCGACTGCACGTGCACGGGCTTTCGCTCGCCGATGCCGCTGCGGCTGAAGGCGAGGATGCGCTCGACCAGCGATTTCGCGCGCAGGCCCGCGCTCACCACCGCGTCGACGTGGCGCCTGAGCGGCGTGCCTTCGCCGGCGCTCTTCTGCGCCATCTCGCCGTACCCGAGGATCGCGGCGAGGATGTTGTTGAAGTCGTGCGCGATGCCCCCGGCGAGGGTGCCGATCGCCTCCAGCTTCTTCGCCTGCAGGAGCTGGCCCTCGAGGTCCTTCTGCGCGCTGATGTCTTCCATCGATCCGGCCATCCGGTAGGGATGCCCGTCGGCGTCCCGCAGCGCCACGCCGCGTTGTCGGTACCAGTGCCAGTTCCCGGAGGGGTGCTTCATGCGGTAGTCCACGGCGTAGAACTTGGTCTTGCCGTGCAGGTGGTCCGACATCGCTGCGCGCAAGGTGTCCATGTCGTCCGGGTGAAAGGCGCTGAGCGCGATCCATTCGCGGCGCGGCCGCAGCGGCTCGCTCGGCTCGAGCCCCATGAACTCCTGCGCGCGCGCCGACACGAACATGGTGTCGGTCTTGAGGTCCCAGTCCCACAGGCCCTGGTTCGCGCCGGCGACCGCGAGCTGGTAGCGCTCCTCCGAGGCCCGCAGCGCCGCGGCAGCGCGCTTTTGGTCGGTGATGTCGCGCGCCATGCCGAGCGTGTGCGGCTTGCCGAGATGCCGGATCGGGACCGCACGCACGTCGAGCTCGATCGGCGTGCCGTCCTTGCGCCGCGAGCTGATATCGAAGTGCATCGACTCTCCCGCGATGACGCGAGCGTGGATGCTGCGCGAGAAATCGGGCCTGCCCGAAAAGCTCCAGGTGGTCGAGCCCACGATCTCCTCGCGGCCGTAGCCCGTCATCTGCACGAATGCCGGGTTCACGTCCACCACGCGGCAATCGGCGTCACGCACCACCAGCGCATCGGCCGCACCGTTGAACACCGCCTTGTACTGCTCCTCGCTCGCTCGCAACGCTTCCTCGGCGCGCTTCTGCGCGGTGATGTCGCGCGCCATGCCCAGGGCATGCGGCTCGCCGCGGTAGCGGATCGGCACCGCGCGCATTTCGATGTCCATGCGCCCGCCGTTCTTGTGCTGAGCCTGGATCTCGAAGCGCACCGACTCGCCGGCGATCACGCGGCGGTGCATCTCGGCCCCCAGCGCGCGCATCTCGGGGATGGCGAACACCCATTGGCTGCTGTTCACCACCTCCTCGCGCGTGTAGCCGCTGATCTGGAGGAAAGCCGGATTCACGTCAACCACGTTGGCGTCGGCGTCGCGCAGCACCAGCGCGTCGGCCGCGGCGTTGAAGATCGCGCGGTACTGCTCCTCGCTGTCGCGCAGAGCCTCCTCGATGCGCTTTTGCGGGTCGATGTCGCTCACCGACCCGGCGACCCGGACCGGACGACCATTGGCGTCCCGCACGCATTTGTTGCGATAGCGGATCCAGCGGTAGCGCCCGCCGCCGAAGTCGATGCGGTATTCGGCATCGCGCAACTCCGAGCGGCCTTCGAGCAGCCCGTCCAGGTCCTCGCGCACCCGCGGCGTATCGTCGGGGTGGTATTTGAGCAGCGCGCGCAGCTCCATGCGGGGGCGCACGGTTTCCGTCGAGTCGATGTTGAGGATCTCCATCGCCCGCTCCGAGGTGTACATGCGGTCGGTGGCGATATCCCAGTCCATGATGCCGTCGTTCGACCCGGCCACGGCGAGCGCGAAGCGCTCCTCGCTCTGGCGCAGCCCCTCCTCGGCGCGCCTGCGCGCGTCGATGTCGGCGATCGAGCCGGCCATGCGGTGCGGCTTCTCGCCCGCCTTGCGCACGCACATGCCGCGGATGCGCACCCAGCGCCAGCCGCCCGCGCCGTCGCGCACCCGGAACTCGCCCTCGTAGGCCGGAATTTCGCCGGCGAGATGCGCGCGGATGGCCTCGAGCCGCCGTGGCAGGTCCTCGGGATGCAGCTGGCGCGCGAGCCCCGCCTCCCACTCGTCGAGCGTGTGCACGTCCGGCCCCGCGGGCAGCCCGAGGATCTCGCGCGCGCGCACCGAGCCGAAGGCCTTTCCAGTGCGGTAGTCCCAGTCGAAGATGCCGTCGTCCGAGCCGGTCACCGCGAGGCCGAAGCGCTCCTGCTCGACCTCGAGCGACTCCCGTGCGCGCTGCAGGCGCGAGAGCTGGCGCGTGACGATGAAAAGGAGCAGCGCGGCGAGCGCGCTCAGCGCGAGCGTGCGCACGGCAGTGCCGATCGACTGCGCGCGCCAAGGCGCGAGCACCGCGGCCGCGTCGCGCGTGACGATCACCGCGAGCGGATAGTCTGGCACCAGCTTGAGCGAGGCGAAGCGCTCGACGCCGTCGATCGGGCTCTTCGCCCGGACCGGCGCGTGGCTGCCTGCGTTGTGGAGCGCGAGGATCTCGTCGAACTGCGCAAAGCGCTTGCCGAGCGCAGACTCGACATGCGGATGGCGGGCGATCAAGGTGCCGTTCTCGCGCATCAGGCTGATCGTGGTCGACGGATCGAGCCGCGCGTCGCGATAGAACTGCTCGAAATAGTCGACCCGGCCGCGCGCGCCCACGCCGCCGGCGAACTGGCCCGCCGGCGACTCGAGGCGGCGGGCGATGGGGAAGATCCAGAGGCTGTCGACCCGGCTTTGCAGCGCATCGTCGATGTAGAGGCCCTTGTCCTCGCCGGCGCTCAGGCGCCTGAAGATCGCGAGGCTCGAAATGTCCTGGACGGAAGCGGGTACCGGGTACACCTCGGAAAGGGCGCGCGGCGCACCCGACGGATGAACCAGAACCAGGCCGGAGATCTGGACCAGGCCGACCGCCTGGTCGCGCAGGTAGGTATGCAGCTCTATCGGGCTCATCGCGTCGAACGCGCCCTTACGGTGCTGCTGCACGAGGTGGCGCAGCACCACGTCGACCGCCTGCAGGCTGCGCGCGCTCTGCTCTGCGATGATCCGCGCCTGTGCGTCGAGGTCGCGCCCCGTGTTCGCGACCGTGGTGCGGTAGCTGTCGACGATGTCGTAGCCGGCGAGCGCGACGATGGCGGCGATGAACATGCCGCCGATCCACGGCACGGCGCGCGTCCAGCGCTTCATTCGAGCTGCGGCAGGAGCTTTCGCAGCGCGCCGATCAGAGCCTCGCGGACGAGCGGCTTCGGCAGCACCGCATGCACGCCGAGCGCCCGGGCGACGGCGCCGTTTGCCGTCACGCCGGCAAAGAAGTTCGACGACAGCGCGACCAGCGGCTTGCCGGGATGCCGGGCGGCGTGCTGCCCGAGGAGGCTCGCTCCCGCCTCCCTCGACAGCGGCAGATCGACGAGCACCAGGTCGGGGTCGTGGTCGACCACCTGGCAGCCCTCCTCGGCCAGCCACTCCTCGAGCAGGCCGCAGAGCGCCGGGTCGGCGTCCGCGATCAGGATGCGCGGGACTTCAGCTCCCGGCGTCATCGCTTCCGTCAAACGCCGGGCGCAGGGCGTCCAGCTCGTCGTCCAGCTCCTCCAGCGTCCATGCGTCGAATGCAGCAGCATCCCCGTCCCAGGCGGGGAGTATCGCATCGGCGGCAGGGCGGCGGTCTATTTGGGTTCTCATGTGCGGCCTCCTTTCCGCCATTGGACGTGGCGGGCCTTACCGCCCGATTTTCGGACCCGCGTCCCCGGTTTCAAATGAAACCCGACCCGGGTTAGGATTGCCGCATAGGAGGAATCGCCGATGACAGCAGAAGTGAGGACCAAGCCCCAGGTCGCGGTCATGAACGCAGTGCACGACCTTCCGGTGCTGGTCGCCCGCGACGAGGGCTATTTCAGGGACGAGGGGCTCGACCTCGAGTTCGTCACCACGCCCGGCATGGCGCAGGTAACCACCTCGCATTTCGTCAAGTTCGACTCGGTGTTCGACCGGCCGCTCGACTCGGTCTACAACGACGGCGGCATCGACCAGTACCGCATGTGCGAGTGGGGCATCATGAAGCGCGCGGTCGAGGCCGAGAGCCAGAATCTGCGCGGCCGCAAGATCGTGGCGCTGGGCGCCTCGATGTCGAAATTCGCCATCGTGGTGGCGAAGGACTCCAAGATCTACGAACCCGAGATGCTGAAGGACAAGCCCATCGCGGTGACGCCGAACAACGGCTCGGACTTCACCACGCTCAAGATGATCGAGGGCTTCCTCGAGCCGCAGCATGTGAAGCGCACCAACGCCGGCTCGATGCTGAAGCGGCTGGAGGCGGTGCGCGACGGCAAGGTGGCGGCGGCGAGCCTGATGGAGCCGTGGATCAGCGTGGCGCAGAAGTGGGGCCTGCGCATCCTGATCGAGTCGCATTCGACGCGCGCCGAGGCCGCGGGCGAGGACCTCGACGGCAGGATGCTGAGAAAGATGTTCAACGCCCAGGCGCGCGCGGTCGAGGCGATCGAGAAGAACCCGCAGAAATACGCCCACTATCTCGCGCGCGAGACCGGCGGGCTCCTCAAGCCCGACGAGCTGCAGACCTGGCGCCTGCTGCACGCCGCACCACAGCCCTATACGCGCGAGCGCTTCGACGATACGTACCGGTGGACGGTGAAGTGGAACATGACCGTCCCGAACGCGACCTACGAGAACACCGTCGACAACCGCGCCTGGGAATAGGGGAAGCGCATGGCTGCCAACCTGAAGAAAGTCAAGGCTTCGATGATGAACGCGATCCACGACCTGCCGCTGCTCGTGGCGCGAGACGAGGGCTTTTTCCGCGACCAGGGGCTCGACGTGGAGATCGTGCGCACGCCCGGCTCGGGCCAGAGCGACTCCGACCACCAGGCGCTGCGCTCGAATATCTTCGAGCGCACCATGGAGGCGCTCTACGACCAGGGAGCGTGCGACCAGTTCCGCATGTGCGAGTGGGGCGTGATGAAGCGCGCGGTCGAGTCGCAGGGCCAGGCCGGCCACCGTCCCGCCAAGATCGTCGCCCTGGGCTCGGCGATGTCGAGCTTCGCGCTCGTCGCCGACCCGAAATCGGGCATCTTCGAGCCCGAGCAGCTGAAGGGCAAGCCGATCGGCGTGAGCCCCTTCAACGGTTCGCACTTCACGACGCTCAAGCTCCTCGAGGGCTTCCTCAAGCGCGAGCAGATCAAGACCACCTTCGCCGGCACCATGCGCGAGCGCATCGACGCTTTGCGGCGCGGCGAGGTCGCCGCCGTCAGCCTGATGGAGCCCTGGATCAGCTACGCCGAGAAGCTCGGCCTGCGCGTGATCATGGAGTCGCACTCCACGCGCAGCGAAGCCGCGGGCGAGGAGCTCGACGGCGCGACGCTGCGCAAGATGTTCGACGCGGAGGCCGAGGCCGCGAAGGCGATCGAGAAGGACCCGTCGAAGCACGCGCGCTACCTGGTCGAAGAAGCCGGCGGCATGATCGAGCTGAAGGATCTCAAGCTCGCCCGCATCCTCAACGCCGCGCCCGAGCCCTACACTCGCGAGCGCTTCCAGCACACCTACGAATGGACCCGCGACTGGGGCCTGGTTCCGCCCGGCGCGACCTACGAGAACACCGTCGACAACCGCGCCTGGCAGTAAGGGAGATCCAGATGTCCGTCACCGTCGGCGCAAACCGACAGAGCGTAGTGCACAAGTCGAGTTATCAGGGATCGAGCGTCGCGGCATTTCCGGACGTCTGCAAGACACCGTCGCCGGGAGGCCCGGTTCCGATTCCCTACCCGAATCTAGGTAATCCCGGCCAGCAACAAGCCGGGGGCTCCAAAGCTACGGCGGGCAAGACTTTGGCGACTGGCGGCACCTTATCGAGTAGCAGGGGGAATGAGCCAGGAACCCTCAAGGAAGTAGTGAGCATGAGCACGGGCGACAAGATGGCCCGCAGTCAGTTCCTGCGGAATCAAATGCACGGCTTGCATGGACAGCTCTGGAGCCTTCCCGGCGGCAATCCAAATCAGTGGCACAAGCTGCTCGACCAGTACGTAATCCTCACGGCAGAGCTCTACAAGACGCTCTCGGAGTAAATCAGCGGCACAGCGCAAGACCTGGACGCTCCTGGGCGCTGACGGAAGGCCGCACGCGAGCCCGCGGCGGGGGACGCTTGGGGGCCACCGCGGCACGCGGATCTTTGGGCGCCTGGACTGTCCTGCCGCGCTGCGCGCTATCGCGCGCGGCGGCTATGTCATGCAGCGCGTGTTTTTCCTCGACGAGCGCACGGCGCGCGCGGCGGGCTACCGGCCGTGCGCGATCTGCATGCCGGAGAAATATCGGGCATGGAAAATCCGCGCCGTTCGCAAGAACCGGAGTGCGCGGCGGGCGCGAAGCAAATAGAGTCGCGGCATGGACCGACAAATTCTGTTTTCCACCGGCGAAAGCGTTCTCGGCGCCGTGTTGGTCGCGCGCAGCGACCTCGGCGTGTGCGCCATCCTGCTCGGAGACGACCCATCCGAGCTGGAGCGCGATCTGCGGCAGCGGTTTCCGCACGATGACGTGCAGGATGCGTACGTCGGACTCGAGCCCCTGCTTTCGGAAGTAACGCGCTTCCTGGCCGCGCCTCACACCGGCCTGCGGCTGCCGCTCGACCTGCACGGGTCGGAGCTGGAACAGCGCGTGTGGAACGCGCTGCGCGAGATCCCGCCGGGAACCACCGAGACCTACTCCGACGTGGCGCGGCGCCTTGGCGGCGCGGCGAACGCAAAGGAGGTAGGCGAGGCGTGCGCGGCGAACCCGCTCGCGGTCGCGGTTCCCTGCCACCGGGTGCTGCGCAAGGACGGCAGCCTGGGCGGCTACCGCTGGGGCCTGCGGCGCAAGCGCGCGCTGCTCGAGCGCGAACGGGCGGCTTGATCGCGATCGACTGGGACCGCGTCGGCGCCGAGCTCGACGCCCGCGGCAGCGCGGTGATCGGCCAGCTCGTCTCGGAAGCGGACTGCGACGCGCTCGCCGCCCTGTACGCATCCGACGCGCATTTCCGCAGCCGCGTGGTGATGGCGCGGCACGGTTTCGGCCGCGGCGAGTACAAGTATTTCCGCTATCCGCTGCCGCCCCTCGTGGCCCGGCTTCGGGCGGCGCTATACGGCCCGCTTGCCGGCATCGCCAACCGCTGGAACGCCGCGCTCGGCACCGATACGCGCTATCCCGGCGAGCACTCGGCGTTCATCCGGCGCTGCCACCGCGCCGGGCAACGCCGGCCAACACCCCTGCTCCTGCAATACGGCGCGGACGACTACAACTGCCTGCACCAGGATCTGTACGGCGAGCACGTGTTTCCGCTCCAGCTCACGATCCTCCTCTCCGCGCCGGGGCGCGACTTCACCGGCGGCGAGTTCGTCCTCACGGAGCAGCGTCCGCGCATGCAGTCGCGCGCCGAAGTCGTGCCGATGGTGAAGGCGGACGCGGTGGTGTTCGCGGTCAACGAGCGGCCGGTGCGCGGCGCGCGCGGCGTCTATCGCGTCAAGCTGCGCCACGGCGTGAGCCGCGTGCGCTCAGGGCGCCGGCACACCGCCGGCATCATCTTTCACGACGCCGCATGAACCGCGCCGCCATCAGGACGACGGCGCAAAGCAAGAGCACCTTCGCGAGCAGCGCGCCGCCGCCGAGCATGACCAGCGCCACTGCGCCTAGCGCGACGCAGAGCGCCGCCCACGCCGGCAGCCAAAGCACCATGCAAGCGGTGAGCGCGAGGCCGAAGAGCGCCGCGAGGATTGCCGAGAGGGAGACCATGCGGGTTGGCCTCCATGGTCGCGCTGCGTCGTTACGGTTCGAGCGCCGCGAGGCGGGCGGCGCCATAGCCCATCCGGGTAAATCGGGGCGGCACGCCTCCGTACCCTCGTACTGTCCCCAATTGACATCCGTGTAGTGCAAGGCGCAACCTGCCGCCGTCGGATTCACCTTTCGGGGGGAAGGTTTGTCGGACGTGCATGTGCGCACGCTGATGCGTGCCGCGGAGATTGCCGGAGGCGAGCAGGAGCTGGCCTTCAGGTTGAAGGTGACGCCTAGCCACTTGTCGCTCTGGATGGGCGGGCTCGAGCCCTGCCCAGCCACATTTTCCTCAAAGCCGTCGACCTGGTGCTCGAAACCGACCTCACCGAGCACGGCCGCGCGCCCTAGCCCACGCCCTCCAGAAACTCGAGCACCCGCGCGGGGGCGCTCGCCTCGGTCTGCTGCTCGGGCGCCACGTCCCAGTACTGCGCGCCCGGCAGGCATTCCTCGAGATAGCGCGCCGCCGAGGTGGCATGCGAGGCGTCCTTGCCCGGGATGACGAGCACCGGGATATCGAGGCGCATCAGGTCCTCGGGCTCGGCGCCGGGCGCCGTGTCGCGGTCGTAGAGCGCGCGGCTGGTGTCGGACACGATCCCCATGTACTTCTGCCGGTCGAGCGCGGCGAAAGCCTCGGCGAAGGCCGGGTCGCGCCGCAGCACGGAAGCCCACGGGCCGCCGCGCGGGTCCTCGCCGAACGTCTTGCCGCTCGAGGCGGCGAGCGCGGACACGTCGGCGAGGCTGTGGCGCTCCGCGTAGTCGATGTGGTTGGCGAAGCGCTGATGGTTGTTGATGCGGTACTTCGCTCCGCCCACGGGCCAGTAAAGCACCATGCTCTCGACCATCTCCGGGTGTTCGACCGCGAACGCCACCACCGGGCACACGCCCATGCAGGCGCCCATGAGATGCGCGCGCGCGATGCCGAGGTGCTCGAGCAATCCCTTGCCCTGCGCGACGTAGCGCTGCCAGGTGAGCACCTCGACCCGGCCGCCCGACTGCCCGGTTTCGCGCCGGTCGAACACGATGCAGCGATACTTCTTCGGCAGGTGCTCGAGCAGCCTGATGCGCGCGTACACGCCCTGGGTGCTCCACTTCTCCACGGTGCCGTCGAATCCGCCGGGCGAGTACATGAGGAGAGGCGGCCCGTCGCCGAACACCTCGTAGCGCGTGGCGATGCCGTCGATCAGCGCGCTAGGCAGGAGGCTGTCCTTTCAGGTGGCGCGCCGCGCGCACGTCCTCCGCGTACGCCGTGATCGCCTCGAGGCTCACTCGGGCGACATTGGCATAGCTCTCCGTCTTGGAATCGAGCTGCGAGGCGGCGTAGCCGATCGCCGCGTGCGCCATGCGCATGCGGCCGTCGAGCCACGGGCCGCCGCCGAGGCCGCCGAGGACCGGGATCGACACCGCGCGCACCACCGCGGAACCGGCATCAGGACCGGAATGGCGGAAGTCGAGCAGCGCCGCGCCGGCCTGTTCCAGGCTCTTGGCCTCTTCAACCAGTTCGGAGGTATTGCGGCCTCCATGGAACTCCGCGAAGACCGCGACTCCGGCGTCGGCGAGCGACTTGACGACGGAGGCGGAGGCTTCGACCTTGATCAGCTGCGCGCCGCCCTCCTCGACCAGCCGGCGCGCATTCTGCGCCGTGGCGAAGCGCGGCGGCAGGTCGCAGGAGAGGAGCGCATGCTTCACGCCGCGGCGCACCGCCTTGCACACCACGAGCATCTCCTCGAGCGTGATCTCGCCTTCCTTCTCACCCCAGAGGTTGACCCCGACCGAGTCGCCGACCGAGACCAGCTCGACGCCGGCGCGGTCGACGATCTGGGCCATCTGGTAGTCCCAGACCACCACGCCGACGATCTTCTTGCCTGCGCGCTTCATGCCGCGCAGCGCCGCCAGGTCCATCAGACCTTGTAGCCCTTTTCGCGCAGCGCCTTGTCGACCCAGCTGCGATCGACCGTGCCGGCCGTGATCTGCTTCATCGCGGCGGTCTCCTTCTCGAGGATCGCCTTAGCCGAGGCAAGGATGCGCTCGGCCTGCTCCTGCGGCACGGCCACGAGGCCGTCGGCATCGCCCACGATGATGTCGCCCGGCATCACCGCGATGCCCGCGATCGAGATCGGCACGTTGATCTCGCCGGGCCCGTTCTTGTAGGGCCCGCGGTGCGTGACCGCGCACGCGAACACCGGGTAGTCGCCGGCGCCGATCTCGGCCGAGTCGCGGATCGCGCCCCAGATGACGATGCCCGCGACGCCGCGCTGGCGCGCGCGCGACATCATCAGCTCGCCGATGATGGCGTGGTCGCCGAAGCCGCCGGCGTCGACCACGATCACGTCGCCCGGCTTCGCCGTGTCGAGTGCCCGGTGCACCAGCAGGTTGTCGCCAGGCGCGGTCTTCACCGTGAACGCCGGTCCGGCGAGCTTTCCGGCCTTGTGCATCGGGCGAAGCTGCGGCCCGCTCGCATAGAGACGCTCCATGCTGTCGGAAATGTGCGGCGTGACCATCTTGCCGAGCTCCGCGACCAGGCGCGGCTCGGGCCGCCGGGGAATGTCCAGGATGCGCATGGCAGCGCTCATCGTTGCTCCTTCCGTTTCTTCAGCAATTTGTCGAGCCTCGGATAGACCCGCCGCGCGTTGCCCTCGAAGACCTTGTAGCGATCCTGCTCGCTCAGGTCCTTGAGCTGGTCGACGTAGCGCTTGGTGTCGTCGTAGTAGTGGCCGGTGGCCGGGTCGATGCCCTTCACGGCGCCGACCATCTCCGAGGCGAAGAGGATGTTGTCGACCGGGATCACCTTGGCGAGGAGCTCGATTCCGGGCAGGTGGTAGACGCAGGTGTCGAAGAACACGTTCTTCATGACGTGCTCGGAGAGCGGCGGCCGGCCCATGTCCTGCGCGAGCCCGCGGTACCTTCCCCAGTGGTACGGCGCCGCGCCGCCGCCATGCGGGATCACGAAGCGCAGCGTCGGGAAATCCTTGAAGAGATTGCCCTGGATGAGCTGCATGAAGGCGGTGGTGTCGCCGTTGATGTAGTGCGCGCCGGTGTGGTGGAAGTTCGGGTTGCAGGAGGAGGACACGTGGATCATCGCCGGCAAGTCGAGCTCGCACAGCTTCTCGTAGATCGGGTACCAGTGCCGGTCGATGAGCGGCGGATCGGTCCACATGCCACCCGAGGGATCGGGGTTCAGGTTCACGCCGACGAAGCCGAGCTCGTTCACGAGGCGCTCGAGCTCGGGGATGCAGTTCTTCGGCGACACGCCCGGGAACTGCGGCAGCTGGCCGACGGCGACGAAATTGTCGGGCAGCAGCCGGCAGATGCGGTGGATGAGGTCGTTGCAGATGCGCGACCACTCGATGCTGATTTTCTCCGTGCCGACGTGGTGCGCCATGCCGCCCGCGCGCGGCGAGAACAGCGTCAGGTCGCCGCCGCGCTCGGTCTGGAACTTGAGCTGCGGCTGCACGCTCTTCACCAGCGTCTCGTCGCTGATGCCGAGGTCGGTGGAGGAAGGCTTGCGCGCGGAGTCGGCGAGGCCCGCGAGCTGCTTGTCGCGGAACGCGTGCAGCGCCGGCGGCTCGGTGGTGTAGTGCCCGTGGATGTCAATGATCATTGCCGAGCCTTGTCGCCTTCCATTGCGCAGGTTGGGAACCCTTCGTCTCGCCGCTCATCGCATTGCCGTTGACGCGCCCGACGTACTGCGTGTCGCCGACAGTGAAGCTGATCTCCTCGCCCTTCACGCGGGCGTCGCTGATCGGGGTCTTGTTCAGGGTGCCGGAAAGCATCTGGAAGTTCTGCTCGAAGCGCAGCGTGCCCTGCCCCAGCCGCCAGCTGCCGCCGACCCTGGCCGGCGCGTAATAGAGGTGCGACGTGCACCAGTTGCCGCAGTCGCCGCTCGCCTGCTCGGTGGCGTCGGGCGCCCACTCCGGGATCGGAAAGCCGTTCATCACCAGGCGCGTGCCGGGCTTGAGCTGGCTCTGGAACTTCGGCGTGAGGCGGCGCAGGTTGTCCGGCAGGAGGAAGAGGGCGAGCACCGTAGCCTGCGAGATGTCGGCCTCGAACATGTCGCCCTGGACGAAGCGCGCTTTGTCGCCGACCCCTTCCTTGGCGGCGTTGCGCCTCGAGAGCGCCACCATCTCGGGGTTGTACTCGACCCCGAGCGCCTTAGCGCCGCGCTTCGCAGCCATGATCACGTTGCGCCCGTCGCCCGAGCCGAGATCCATCACGTAGTCCTGGGGCGTGACCTGCGCCATGTCGAGCATCTTCTCGATCAGCGCGTACGGCGTGGGCACCCAGACCACGTCCTTGCCGGGCTGGCCCGACGACGGCTGGTAGGTCTCGCCGGCGCCGGTCTGGGCAGGGACGCCGCCGGATGCGAGCAGCGCAACGCAAAGCAGGAACACGCGAACCAAGGCAGCCTCCTCGTCGATCGGCGGGACGCGGTAATTATAATAAGTCGATGTTGCGCCGATCGACGATGCAGCGAGAGTGGCCCGCCGAGGGCGTCACCCGCGTCCCGTACTGGGTCTATCAGGACGAGGACCTCTACAAGGAGGAGCAGGATCGGATCTGGCGCGGCGCGGCCTGGAGCTACCTGTGCCTCGAGGCCGAGCTCCCCGAGCCGCAGAGCTTCGTCACCACCTTCGTCGGCGACATGCCAGTGGTGGTGACGCGCGACGCCAAGGGCGCGCTTCACGCCTGGGAGAACCGCTGCGCGCACCGCGGCGCGCTGGTGTGCATGCAGGCGCGCGGCAAGGCCGAGCGCTTCGCCTGCATCTACCACAACTGGGTCTACGACCACGAGGGCAACCTCGTCACGGTCGCGTTCCGCCGCGGCATCGCCGGCAAAGGCGGCCTGCCCGCCGACTCCAAACCGGAGACGCAGGCGCCGAAGAAGCTGCGGGTCGCTTCGCTTCACGGGCTGGTTTTCGGCACGCTTTCGGCCGGTGCTCCGTCGCTCGAAGACTACATCGGCCCGGACATCGTCCCGCGCATCCAGCGCGTGATGAAGAAGCCGCTGAAGGTGCTCGGCACGTACACCCAGGTGCTGCCGAACAACTGGAAGCTCTACATGGACAACGTGAAGGACACGTACCATGCGAGCCTGCTGCACCTCTTCTTCACGCGATTCCGCATCAACCGCCTGACCCAGAAGGGCGGCGTGTTCGTGTCGAAGGACGGCGCGCACCACTGCACCTATACCGAGATGGTGGAAGACACGGGCGATGCCTACGAGAAGGACGGCATGCGCTCGGCCGGTTCTTCAAGCAGTCAATTCCAGCTGGAGGCGCCCGAGTTGCTGGAGCAGGTCGACGAGCTCGGCGACCGGGTGTCGATCCAGATCCTTTCGCTTTTCCCGGGCTTCGTCCTGCATCAGATCAGGAACTCGCTCGCCGCGCGCCAGGTGGTGCCGAAGGGCGTCGACCGCACCGAGCTCCACTGGACGCTGTTCGGCTTCGTCGACGACGACGCTGCGATGCAGCGCCGGCGCATCCTGCAGGCGAACCTGGTCGGGCCGGCGGGGTACATCTCGATGGAGGACGGCGCCGCGACCGGCTTCGTGCAGCGCGGCGTGGCGGGATCCGCCGACCGCGCCTCGGTCATCGAGATGGGCGGCTCGACGATCGGCTCGGGCGACTCGCGCGTCACCGAGACCGCGGTACGGGGCCTCTGGCAGACCTGGCGCCGTTATATGGATTTGTAGATGGAGCCGCAGCTCCAGCTCGTGGTCGAGCATCTGCACGCCCGCTATGCCCACGCCCTCGACGAGGACCGGCTCGAGGACTGGCCGCAGTTCTTCACCGAGAACGGCACCTACCGCATCACCACCGCCGAGAACGAGGAGCGCGGGCTGCCGCTGCCGGTGCTCTATGCTGAAGGGCGGGCGATGCTGCGCGACCGCGTCGCGTCGCTGCGCCACGCCAACATCTACGAGCCGCAGCGCTACCGCCACCTGGTGTCGTCGGTGCTGGTCGAACGCACGGGCGAGCACGCCGCGAGCTCTCGCGCCAATTTCCTCGTGGTGCGCATCATGCAGAACGGCCAAAGCCTGCTCTTCGCGAGCGGGCGGTACATCGACCGCATTGCGCTCGCGCCCGAGCCGCGCTACGAGGAGCGGGTCGTCATCTGCGACAGCCGCGCCTTCGACACGCTGCTCGCGATCCCGCTCTAGGACGTTTCAGTCCCAGACTCGCCGCAGCGTGAGCGAAGTCTCGGTGCGGCGGTATTCGTTGAGCGGGGTATTGGAGTTGTGCGTGGTGTGCAGCACCTGCGGGCGAAGCACCCAGCCGTTCGCGAACTCCCATCCCACGCCGAGCACCGCGTCGTATTGCCGGTCGCGCCGCGTCACGCCGAAATCCGGATTCGGCGCCTGGTAGTCCGAATCGAGAATCGACAGGCGCACGTAGACCTCGGCGCGCTCCATCAGCCGGCGCTGCAGGCCCACGCTGCCGCCGAGAAGCCGCCGGTCGCCGTCGACGCGCCCGGCCACCGCCTGGTCGTTGCCGAGATAGAGCGACCCGCTCGCCGCGGTCAGCGTGGCGGGCTGGAGCAGATAGGTCACTCCGGCGCTCGCGGCATAGAGGTCCGAGCTGCTCGCGCTGGTCGCTTCCGTGCGGTAGCGGATGCGGTGCGCCTCGCCGCCGATGGCTACCCGCGTGCGCGAGCCGAAGCGACGGTTCCACTGCGCCACCAGCGACGCGGTATCGCGGTAGGGCGCATTGTCCAGGTCGTACGCGCTGAAGCGCCCGCTGTATTGCATGGAGCTCGTCTCGCCGAGCCGGTGGACCAGCGCGGCCTGGACCTCCGCTCCGCGCGAATCGAAGGTGTCGGCCTCGGAATACCAGCGCTGGCGCACGTCGGCGCTCGCCGTGAGCCCCACGTTGGCGCTCAACGCGTGCGTGTATTCCAGGCCGGCGCCGAGGCTCGCGAAATCGTCCGCCCTGGGCATCAGCGAGGCGTCGAGCGCGACCTCGTTGCCGAGTCCGGGCACGAACACCGAGCTCAGCGCCGCCGCGGCGTTGACGTTGCCGTCATGGCCGACGGTGACCTCGGCATAACCGCTCAGCACCGCGCCGCGGGCGGGCTGGGCTTCGCGCATGCGCGAGAGATACAGGCGGCTCAGCGTGGCGATCTCGGGCGGCGGCGCGCTAGACAGGATGACGTTGAATTCGCGCTCGGCGCGCTCGAAGTCGCGCAGGGCGTAGTACGCACGCGCCATCTCCAGCCGCGCGGCGAGGTGGCCGGGGTTCACGGTGAGCACGCGCTCGAAGACGAAGGTGGCGCGGTTCGCGCGCCCCGATTCGAGCGCCGCCACGCCGAGCATGTAGTCGAAATCCTGGCGTCCTGCGTACTGCCGCTCGAGCGGCGCGAGCAGCGCCCAGGCCTGCTCGGCCTCGCCGGAGCGCACCAGCTCCTCGGCCTGCGCGAGCAGCGCAGGGTCGAGCTCCTGGGCGACGGAGGGCCCGACGCGCACGGCAAGCGCAACGCACAGCGTGACCGCGGCGATCCAGCGCATCGGGGGACTACCCGCTTTCTTGTTGTTGTGGCCGCCGTTCCGGTAGCGGCGTTTTCACGGGATTATTTCATGCACCCCGGAATTCACTCCGCCAAATAAATCACTTCACCTTGATCGGCGGGCTGAGCTTGGGCAGCGGCAGCGTGTCGACGCTCTTCGGACTGGGTACCACGCTCTTCTTGAGCGGCGTGTCGGTGATCGCCTGCGCGGGGAGCACCGGCGCGGCGGCGGCCGTGCTTACGGCGGCCGGAGCGTCCACGCTCTTCTGCAGCCGCCGTTCGTCGCTCGAGCTCGGGCCGCGCAGCTTAGGCCCGGTGTTGCCGCGGCTCAGCGCGGCGACTTGCATGAAATCCGGCGTGTGCTCGAGGCGCACGGGCGCGAGGTTGCCGCGCCTGCTCGCGAACGCGATTTCCCCGGGCGCCACCTCGATCCGTCCGGCGGGAGCCTGGATGTACGTCCCGCCCATTGTCACGCGGCTGAACGTGCCGGCCTCATTCGCGTAGGTCTCGTGGTCGGTGCCCCGGATGCCGATCACGTGCATTTCGTTCCTGAGCTGGTAGCTGTCCTTGTTCGTGTGGCCGATCGCCCCGGTAACGGAGCGCAGGCCGCCCTTCAGGAGGTCGATGATGGCGCGCTCGGTGCCGTCCTCGACCCCGTGGTAGCTGTACTTGGTCAGCTTGACGCTCGACTCGGCGCGCACCGCGACCAGCGCCTCGTCGCTCATGACGAGCTGCGCGTGCGAGCCGGCGGCGGAGCGGATCACGTCGCCCTCGAACACCGCGTCGCCCTTGGCGAGCGGCTTGGCGACGCCGTCGCCGCCGACGCGCTCGACCTGGCCGAACGCCCACAGGATGTGCCCCGCGGCCTCCTGCGACCAGCCCAGGCGCGGCATGGCCAGCAGGCAGCCCGCAATCACCGCCGCAGCAATCCGTTGCTTCGACATGTTTCCCCCCTTGGTGAGGGCAGTTATGTCACGGCGCAGCGGGGGTACAAATACTCCCACTACAATGGCGGCATGGCTTCGTGGATTATTCCCGCCCTGAAAGCGGTACTACCGCACGTCAAGACAATCTATGACACCGCGGCTCCGGTGTTCACCAAGAAGAAGGTCGAAGGCGCGCCCGAGCCGGCGCAGCTGCTGCAGCAGCAGATCGCCGAGCTGCAGTCCGCGGCGGCGCAGAACACCGCGCACGTAAAGGAGCTCGCCGCGCAGCTGCAAAGCACCGTCGCGGCGCTGCAGGAGGCCGCGCAGCTCGCCGAGCACCGCATGCGGCGCGTCACCATCCTCGCGTCAGTCGCGGGTGCGCTCTCGCTTTGCGCCCTGGCGGTGGCGGCGCTCGCGATCCTGCGCTAGCGCACCGGCGCCGTCGGGTCAGTTCGCGGCGAAGCAGTAAAAGTAGCCGTTCCCGCCGGTGCCGTTCAGCGCCTCGAGGCTGCAGCCGCGCGACGGATGCGAAGAATTCCAGGACTTCGACGACGCGTCGTCGCGCAGCCCTTCGCGATCATGGTGGCCGACAAACGCCGACCCCTCGCCGCCGCTCGTCCAGTTCTTGCACGTCGTGTCGCCCTTGTCCGCCGGAAACGCCCGGCCGTCGGCCTGCGAGCCGGTGAGAATGTCGTGGTAGTTGGGCTTCAGGCGGCGGCTATTCACCTGCTCGCCCTTCGCCGTCAGCGCCGTATCGAAATTGATGTTCGGATTGCCATGCAGCTCTTCCACGTCCTTCGCCACCACCACGCCCTTCGCGTTTCGCCACGGTCCCTTGCCGATCCGATCGCGGGCATTGACCGACGCCTTCCCGTCCGCACCCGTAGTGCTGAGATACGCGCGCCACGTCTTCCCGCCCGCGTTCGCCTCCTTCGCGAGCGCCTGGCAACGCGCATCCGCCCCCGCCAGCCCTCCGAGATCCGCGCCCTTGCCGGGATTGGTCGCGAGAAAGAAAGTCATCCCGGACTCCTGCGCCTGCGCCGCACCGCCGATGGCCATTGCCGCAACGCACAGCGCGCCTAGAAGCTTGCGATTCATGGTGACGCTCCTCGATTGGATTGGGGACGCCGGTAAAACACCCCGCACCGCGCGAATAGTCCGCCTCGTTTTATCTTCTTCTCCGGTCACAAAGGAGGAAGTCGAGCCCAAACAACCGCTTGTCCCCAAAACGTCCGTACATCCCGGCCACCGCGGAGACAAGTGATTGATTCATTTGTCGACTCCGCGAACCCGCGCCATGATATCCGGCAATGTTTCGGACTATTCAACGTTAGGCGCCATAAAAAGGACGAACGGTGCTCCGTCTCGACGATCGCCGGTGGCTCGAATTGAGGCACGCATATTGTCGCGTTCCCATCCGTGAGGAGAGGCCAACGTTGAGTGCGGAAAATGCCGCAGCCGGCCATCGGATCGCCGATTAGACT
>DATMJC010000010.1:0-4131 GCA_035554435.1 Burkholderiales bacterium
TACGCTCGAGATGACCGAGGAGCTGATCGCCAACATGCTCGGCGTGCCGCAAGCAGGCGTCGACGCGGCGGTCCGCAGGCTGCAGTCCGACGGGCTGATCCGGTACCGCCGGGGCTCGATCACGGTGCTCGTGCGTCCGGCGCTCGAGCAGCGCGCGTGTGAATGCTACGCGGTGGTCAAGGGCGAGCTCGACCGCCTGCTGCGGTTGCCCGGCCGCGCCGAGGCGCCTCAACTCTCCGCATTCATCGACCAGAACATGGAGGAAATCGTCGCGGAATGGGAGGCGTTCGCGCGCACCCTTCTTCCCGCCGCCGCCACGATGAGCTCCCTCGCTCTACGCGACCACGCCAAGGAGATCCTGACGGCGATCGCGAGGGAGATCGAGTCCGCTCGCGCCGCCGCGCCGCCGTATGCCCAGGAAGCCGCCGCGCAAACGGCGGCAGCAGCGCACGGCGCGTTGCGGCACGTGAGCGGCTTCAACCTGCCGCAGCTCGGCTCGGAATACCGGGCGTTGAGAACGAGCGTCCTGAAGCTGTGGCGGGCGCACTTGCCCGAGGAGCACCACGGCGCCCTGGACGACGTCGCGCGCTTCAACGCTTCGGTCGACCACGCGCTGGCGGAATCCATCGCGAGCTACTCCGACGAGCTCGCGCGCTCGAGGGATACCTTCCTCGCGATCCTGGGCCACGACCTGCGCACCCCGCTTGGCGCCGTGTCGCTGTCCGGACATTACCTCTCCGAGGAGGGGATGCTCGAAGGCAAGCAGCAGCTGCAGGCAGTAGCGCGCATTCAACGCGGCGCTGCGAGGATGGACGCGATGATCAAGGATCTGCTCGAATACACCAGAACGCGGCTGGGGCGGGGGATTCCGATCGCCCTGCAGGCCTGCAGCATCGCCGGCGCCTGCGAAGCGGCGCTCGACGAGATGAAGGCGGCTCATCCGGATCACGTCTTCCGCTTCGAGATGTCGGGCGACCTGAGCGGCGCTTTCGACTGCGCCCGCCTGCAGCAGGTCTTCTCGAATCTTCTGAACAACGCGGTTCAACACGGCGCCAGGGGTCTGCCGGTAATTTTCGAGGCGCGCGGCGAGCCCGACGCGGTCAGCGTGAGGGTGAAGAACTATGGCTCCCCGATTCACGACGACGCCCTGCAGGTGATCTTCAACCCCCTGGTCCAAGTGCCCTCCCCAGCCTCCGGCCCGGGAGACCGTCGATCCACCAGCCTCGGGCTGGGCCTTTTCATAGCCCGCACCATCGTGGCCGGGCACGGCGGCACGCTCGAGGTGGAGTCTTCCGAGCAAGGCGGGACCGTGTTCACTGCCCGTCTCCCGCGCCAGTAGTCCACTATTTGATTGCCGACCTCGTCCTAGGACGAGCGGCGCAAATGCTTCAGGCTCTACCGGCGGTTCGACCCCCACACGCAAGCGGTGTACGTCCTGGCGGACGAGGTTTCGGAGGAACGGCCTGAGCTGCTGAGAGCCTGCCGCTAGCCCGCGTGGATGCCTCGAAACGTTGGGCGCCGAACAGACCGGGCCGGCTCTGCTGTCTATGCTGCTGCCGGTGAGCACAGCGTCAAACGCTCCGATCGACCTGCGGTTGGTCCTGCATGACACGCTGTCGGACAGCTACGAGTCGTCCAGGGTCCTGCTGGCGAAGGCCGGCTTCGATGGAACTCTGCAACTGCTCACCTCCGCCTGGGAGCGGGTGCTGGGGTACGCGCGCGAGGAGTTCAAGGGCAAGACGCTGCTTGACCTAACGTGGTCCAACCCGCGCATCGCCGCCGCCGCTGCCGCGGCGATCCTGGATGCGCTGAACATGTCTCCGGTCGATCTGAGGCTGCGCTGTGCGAACGGCGGGGGGAAGTCCCTGACCCTGCATCGTCTGTACGACAAGGACGAGCAAACGATGTACATCGTCGCCGAAGAGCGCCCCGATCCGGTTGCGTCGGGTACCGCACGGACGCGCCGCCCGGACCGGGCCACGCTGGCATCGACACCAGCCGCTTCCAAAACCCAGGAGCTCACCGTGAAAACGCCCAGCCCGTTCGACAAGCCGATCGAGCAATCGACCGGTCGCAAGTTTGCGCAAATGACCCGCACGCAGAAGTGGACCTTCGTGGTGAAGGTCGCGGTGTGCGTCGCTACCTTCGGATTCGTCTTCCCGAACGTGCAGCACGACTGAGACCGAGGCCTGCTCCGCTCAGTAGCCCGACCACTCCCAGCTGTTCACGCGCCACTGTTCCGGGGTCGCGGCGCCGAATACGACGTTGAGGCTGCCCCGGGTGGAATAAGTGCCCGGCCAGGAATAGGTCCACTGCAAGGTCCCCTGCCCGGCGGGCGCGCTTGTCGAACCCCCGTTCTTCAGCGCCGTGCGCCGTGGCTTGCCGAGCAGCTTTTCCACTTCTTCCGACGACATCCCTTGTCTCAGCTCGACGGATTTGCGTTCGGCCTGGTCTGCGCTGAGCCCGGCCGCGGACCGCGGGGTCTGGGCGGACGCGGGCGCGCTCAAGTCGAGGAATAGCGGCAGGGCGCCGAGGAGGGCCAGAACGAAGAGGCGTGTCGCAGGCATGGCAGGGCGATCAGTGCAAGGTTTCGCCGCGGTTCGTGAGCAGCGCCATGGCGTGTTTCAGGCCCATGAAGTATCCGTAGCGCAGGTAAAGCCGGTCGCGGCTGCCTTCATCCGCATGCGCGTGCTCGTTCTGGAGGTCGATCCCTTGAGCCGCAAGCCACTCGCCGAGCTTCCTGATTTCCCGGTGAACGATCGCTTCGGCCGACAAATCGCTCGGGCTGCCCTCATCGCGTCCGACCTCGAGCGCCAGTTCCTTGGTACGAGGTTTCATGGCCGTAGCATGCCCTTTTGGCCCTCCGGCGTATGTGCGCCTGCGAACACTCGCGGCCGCCGGCCGGACCGGGTTCCAGGTCCTTCTGTCCAGAAGCGCACAGACCAGTGTCTTGCGAGAGTGCATCCTGCGCCGCCATGAAGCTGAGCTCAGGTGCACTCATGTCGGTCCGCATAGTGCGCGCGTTTTTCATCCGCAAGATCCTGGATGCGCGCTTCAGCCTCAGCGCGCTGCAGGAATGGAAGAGCAACGACCCTGAATGGTGGAGCTCGGACAGGAACGAGAAGGGCCGGCGCTCCTACACGGAGGCGATGCGTGAACGCGAGCGCCTGGAAGCCGCGACCGAGAGCGAGCTCATCGCCGAACTCACTGACATTGGCGCCCTTGGACCGCCTCCCCACCTCGGCGACGCCGGCCGCACGCCAGCCTAGACGTCACATGCCCATGCCGCCCATGTCCGGCATGCCGCCGCCCTGGGCGGGGCTTTGGTTCTGCTCCACGCGCTGTGCAACCATGGCGGCGGTGGCGAGCACCAGGCCCGCGACCGAAGCCGCGTTCTGCAATGCGAAGCGCACCACCTTGGTGGGGTCGATGACGCCCATCTGCACCAGATCGCCGAACTCGGCGCTCTGCGCGTTGTAGCCGAAGCTGTCCTTCCCCTCCATAACCTTGTTGAGCACCACGGAGGGCTCCGCGCCGCTGTTGGCCACGATCTGGCGCAGCGGCTCTTCCAGCGCCCTGAGCACGATCCTGATGCCCGCGTCCTGGTCGTGATTGGCGCCCTTGAGATCCTTCAGCCCGGCGCGCGCGCGCAGGTAAGCCACGCCACCGCCGGGAACGATGCCCTCCTCGACCGCCGCGCGAGTCGCGTGCAGCGCGTCCTCGACCCGGGCCTTCTTCTCCTTCATCTCGACCTCGGTCGCCGCCCCCACCTTGACCAGCGCCACACCGCCGGCGAGCTTCGCCAGGCGCTCCTGCAGCTTTTCCTTGTCGTAGTCGCTGGTCGTCTCCTCGATCTGCGCCCGGACCTGCTTCACTCGCGCCTCGATCTGCTTCGCGTCGCCCGCGCCGTCGATCAGGGTAGTGTTCTCCTTGGTGCTCTCCACCTTCCTGACGCTCCCGAGGTCCTTCAGCGTCGCGTTCTCCAGCTTCAGGCCCAGCTCCTCGGAGATCACCGTGCCTCCGGCCAGCACCGCGATGTCCTCGAGCATCGCCTTGCGCCGGTCGCCGAAGCCCGGCGCCTTGACCGCGAGGGTCTTCAGGATGCCGCGGATGTTGTTCACCACCAGCGTG
>DATMJC010000011.1:0-45750 GCA_035554435.1 Burkholderiales bacterium
GTGCTGCTCGCCATCTCGACCAGCGGCAACTCGGCGAGCATGCTCGAGGCGCTGCGCGCCGCGCACGCCGCCGGCGTGCGCGTGGTCGCGCTCACCGGCAATGGCGGCGGCAAGATGGCGCCGTTGCTCGCGGCCGACGACGTGCATGTCTGTGTGCCGCACAAGGTGACCGCGCGCATCCAGGAAGTGCACCTGCTGGTGCTGCACTGCCTGTGCGACGCCATCGACGTCCACTTGTTCGGCGAAAAGGCGTGACTCGCCGGTGAGTTCGGCGCCGCGCTTCGAGGCGAAGCTCCACGCCCCGCAGGACCTGCGCCGCTGGCTTCCCGGCCTGCGGCGGCCGCTGGTGTTCACCAACGGCGTGTTCGACCTTCTGCATCGCGGCCATGTCACCTACCTCGCGCGCGCCCGCGCGCTCGGCGCGTGTTTGCTGGTCGCGCTCAACGACGACGCGTCGGTGAGGCGCCTGGGCAAGGGCGCGCAACGCCCGCTCAACCGCCTCGACGATCGTCTCGCGGTGGTCGCGGCGCTCGAGGCGGTGGACGCGGTGACCTGGTTCGCCGAGGACACGCCGCTCGCGCTGATCGAAGCTTGCGCGCCCGAGGTCCTGGTGAAAGGCGGCGACTGGCCGGTCGAGCGCATCGTCGGCGCGCCGGGCGTGCTGGCGCGTGGCGGAAGCGTGCGCTCCATCGCGTTCGAGCACGAGCGCTCGACCAGCGCGCTGCTGGAAAAAATCCGCAAGCCGGGTTGAGACGGGCGGCGCTCCCCGCGTAGTATTCGTCCATGCGCCTGCACCAGCTCAAGATCGACTACGACGCCGAGCAGGACCGCCTGCTGATGCTGGTCGCGACCGGCGAGGGCGTGGAAGTGCGCCTGTCGCTCACTCGCCGCTTCGTAAAGCTGCTGTGGCCGCTGCTCGTCAAGCTGGCGGAGGAGGCGAGCCCGAGGATCAGGACACAAGCGAATCCGGAAGCGCGCAAGGCGCTGCTCGGCCTCGAGCACGAGCACGCGGTGTCGAAGGCCGATTTCTCCAAGCCCTACGACGCCGCGAGCCACGCGACGCCGCTCGGCGAGAAGCCGGTGCTGCTCGCCCGCATCCAGACCGGCCACGATCGCAATGGCCAGCCGGTCGTCGCGCTGCACCCCTCCGACGGCCAGGGCATCACGCTCACCTTCGACTCGGTGCTTCTGCACTCCCTTTGCCGGCTGCTGCAGGCCGCGGTCAAGAAGAGCGACTGGGACATGGAGCTCAAGCTTCCCGGCACCGAGCCGCAGGACGCCGGCGAGCGCCCGGTCCGAACGCTCAATTAACCTATAATCCGGGGCTTATCTCAGCACTTTCGAGCGCCCCGTCATCAGTTCTGGTTTCGAACAACTCAGCCTGATCCCACCGCTCCTCGCGGCGGTGAAGGACCTCGGCTATGAGAAGCCGACCCCGGTCCAGGAGCAGGCCATTCCCCTGGTACTCGCCGGACGCGACCTGATGGCGGGAGCGCAGACCGGCACCGGCAAGACGGCGGCGTTCGCGCTGCCGATCCTGCAACGCCTCTCGGCCCATGCCAGCGCTTCGGCATCGCCGGCACGCCATCCGGTGCGCGCGCTGGTCCTCACGCCGACGCGCGAGCTGGCCGTGCAGGTGGCCGAGAGCTTTCGCGACTACGGCAAGCACGTGCCCCTGCGCAGCACAGTCGTCTACGGCGGCGTCGACATGAATGCGCAGATCGAGCAGCTGCGCAAAGGGGTCGAGATCCTCGTCGCGACGCCCGGGCGCCTCCTCGACCACGTGCAGAACAAGACGGTCATGTTCAACCAGGTCTCGATCCTGGTGCTCGATGAGGCCGACCGCATGCTCGACATGGGGTTCCTCCCCGACATCAAGCGGATCATCGCGCTCCTTCCAGTGCAGCGGCAGAACCTGCTGTTCTCGGCCACCTTCCCGGACGAGATCCGCAACCTGGTCAAGACGCTGCTGCGCGACCCCGCAGAGGTGCAGGTGGCGGCCCGCAATGCGGCTGCCGAGCTCGTGACGCACGTGCTGCACCTGGTTGCGCGCGAGAAAAAGCGCGAGCTGCTCGCGTACCTGATCCAGACCCGCGGCCTCAAGCAGGTGCTGGTCTTTACCGGGACCCGCATCGGCGCGAACCGCCTGGCCCACCAGCTGCGACGCGACCACATCCACGCCGACGCGATCCACGGCGACAAGTCGCAGGCCGAGCGCGAGGCCGCGCTCGAGGACTTCAAGGCCGGCAAAACCTCGGTGCTCGTCGCCACCGACGTGGCCTCGCGCGGGCTGGACATCGAGGGGCTGCCGCAGGTGATCAACTTCGACGTGCCGCATTCGCCCGAGGACTACGTGCACCGTTGCGGACGTACCGGGCGTGCCGGGCTGCCTGGCGAGGCGATCTCGCTGGTCGCGCCGCAGGACATGGAAGCCATGGCGGCCGTGGAGCGGTTGATCAAGAAGCGCATCGAGCGCGTGCTGGTCCCGGGGTTCCAGCCGAGCGGCGCTACGGTGGCGGCGCTGATGGGCGACGAGCCGAGAAAACGCCGCAAGGACGAGCCCGAGAAGCGCAGGCATGCTGAGCCGAAGAAGGCCGGCGCGGACCCGATCTTCTCCAAGCCCTACGAGCCCGCCGCGCCCGCGCCGGCGGCGCCGAAAGCCGCCGAGGCTCCCGCCAAGGGCAAGCGCAAGCAGCCGCAGGTCGCGGCGCTGCTCGGTGGACTGAGAAAAGCCTAGACGCAGCGCGCGCCGTCGACCTCGATGCAGACGCCGCTCACGAGGCTCGCCTCCTCCGAGGCGAGGTAGAGGCAGGCGTTGGCGACGTCGAGCGGCGTGGAGAACCTGCCGAGCGGGATCGTGGCGAGAAAGCGCTTCTTCGCTTCGTCGGTGACCGCGCCGCCGGCAAACTCGGCCGACAGGCTGGTGTCGGGGCTGAACACCGGGTTCACGCAGTTCACCCGGATCTTGTCCGGGCCGAACTCGGCGGCCATCGACTTGGACATCAGGATCACCGCCGCCTTCGAGCTGTTGTACACGGTCAGGCCCGGACGCGGGCGGATGCCGGCAGTGGAGGCGATGTTGACGAAGCAGCCGCCGCCGCGGCTCTTGAACACCGGGACCGCGTGCAGCGCGGAGAGGTAGACGCTTTTCACGTTTACCGCGTAGACCTTGTCGAACTCGGCCTCGGCGACCTCCAGGTAGGGCTTGTTCCGGTGCGTCCAGCCGGCGTTGTTCACCACGATGTCGAGCGCCGGGCCTGCCGCGCGCACCAGCCTCGCCCAGTCGGCGCTTTTGGTGACGTCGGCCTGGATGAAGGTGCCGTGGATTTCCTTCGCCACGCGCTCGCCGCTCTTCGCGTCGATGTCGTTCACCACCACGCGGCAGCCCTCCTCGGCAAAGCGGCGCGCGATGCCGGCGCCGAACCCCGAGCCCGCACCGGTGATGATCGCCAGCTTGTTCGTGAGCCGCATCGCGCCTCCTAGGCCTTGAAAGGGCTATGGTCGCACAGCTCGTCTACGTAGCGCCGCACGCCCGCGCCTTCGCGCTCGAGGAACGCTTCCACCGCGCGCGAAAAGCGCGGATGGGCGAGCCAGTGCGCCGAAAGAGTCTCCACCGGCATCAGGCCGCGGAACAGCTTGTGCTCGCCCTGCGCGCCGCCCTCGAACACTTCGATGCCGCGCTTGATCGCGTACTCGATCGGCTGGTAGTAGCAGCATTCGAAGTGCAGCAGCGGCACGTGCTCGATCGCGCCCCAGTAGCGGCCGTACAAGGTTCCTGAATCGGCGAGGAAAAGGGCCGCGGCGATCGGCCGGCCCTCACGCTCGGCGAGCACCATCGCCAGATGGTCGGGCAGCTTCGCGCCGATGCGCATGAAGAACTGGAGGTTGAGGTACGGGCTCGAGCGATGCGCCGCGTAGGTCGCGCGGTAGCAGCGGTTGAAGAATTCCCAATGGCGCCGCTCGATCGCCGCGCCCTCGAGCCAGCGCACCGCGACGCCCGCCTCGCCGACGCGGCGCCGTTCCTGGCGGATGTTCTTGCGCCGCGCGTGGCTCAGCCGCGCGAGGAAGTCGTCGAAGTCCCGGTAGCCCTCGTTCCTCCAGTGAAACTGCACTGTGTGCCGCAGGAGCATGCCGTGCTCGTGCATGAGCCGGGCCTCCTCCTCGAGAGGAAAGAGCACATGGAGCGAGGAGGTCTGGCGGGCCAGCTCGAGCGCCGCGGCGACCAGGCTCTCCCGCTCGGCCGCGCCGGCGGCGAGGATCCTGCGGCCGCGCACGGGGGTGAAGGGTACGGCCGAAACGAGCTTCGGGTAGTACTGGACGCCGCCGCGCTCGTGAGCATCGGCCCAGGCCCAGTCGAACACGTATTCACCGTAGGAGTGGGACTTGGCGAAAAGAGGCATCGCCCCGACGAGCGCTCCCGAGCGCCGCAGGAGCAGGATCTGCGGCAGCCAGCCGCTGCGCGCGGCGGCGCAGCCGCACTCGACGAGCGCCGACAGGAACTCGTGGCGCACGAAGGGCTGGGGGCCGGCTAGCTGGTTCCACTCCGCCGCGTCGATGCCGGCGAGCGATTCGACGACTTCAAAGCTTTCCACGTTACAATGATCCCGCAACCCAGGGAGAACCGGTCATGAAGAAGATCGAAGCCATCGTCAAGCCGTTCAAGCTCGACGAGGTGCGCGAGGCGCTATCCGAGGTCGGCGTAACGGGGCTCACGGTCACGGAAGTGAAGGGATTCGGCCGGCAGAAAGGGCACACCGAGCTCTATCGGGGCGCCGAGTACGTGGTCGATTTCCTGCCCAAGGTCAAGATCGAGGTGGTGGTCGCGAACAACCAGGTCGAGGGCGCGATCGACGCCATCGTGAAGTCGGCGCGCACCGGCAAGATCGGCGACGGCAAGATCTTCGTCACCTCGGTCGAGCACGTCGTGCGCATCCGCACCGGCGAGACCAATGAGGCCGCCGTCTAGGGTTTTTCCCTAAGAAGAACAAGAACCGCGCCGCTGCCACCGTCTGCCGCGGGCGCCTGGCAAAACGCCAGCACCTCATCGCGCTGCGCGAGCCACTTCCGCACCTTCACCTTGAGCACCGGCTCGCGGTTGCGCGAGCCCAGGCCCTTGCCGTGGACGATGCGCACGCAGCGAAACCGCCGCGCGCGGCAGTGGCGCAGGAATTCCGCGACCGCGTGCGCCGCCTGCACCCGGTTCATGCCGTGGAGATCGAGCTCGTCCTGTACCACCCAATGCCCGCGGCGGAGCTTCCGCAGGACCTGACGCGAGAGGCCTTCGCGCAGGAACGCGAGCTCCTCGCCCGAGTCGATCGCGTCGTCGATCGAGCTCGGGCCGGCGAGCGATTCGGCGAGCGCCGCGCGCTCGTCGCGGCGCGTCTGGACCGGAACCGGAGCAGCCGGCGCGCGCGTAAGTTTGATTCTGCGCGGCGCGGGGAGCCTCTTGACATCGCGCGTAGCGCGACGGAACTCGTCATCCGGTTTCACTTTCGCCTCCGGCTCAGGCGGCGAGCGCATCGAGATACTTCTCGGCGTCGAGCGCCGCCATGCAACCGGTCCCCGCGCTGGTCACGGCCTGGCGGTAGACGTGATCCTGGACGTCGCCGGCAGCGAACACGCCTTTCACGCTGGTCGCGGTGGCAAGCCCCTCGCGCCCGCCGCGGGTGACGATGTAGCCGTTTTCCATTTCGAGCTGGCCGGCGAAGAGCTCGGTGTTCGGCGTGTGGCCGATGGCGACGAAAAAGCCCTTGGCGGCGATATCCTCGAGCTCGCCCGACTTGAGCTTGCGCACGCGCACGCCGGTGACTCCGGTGGCGTCGCCCAGCACCTCGTCCACCGCGGCGTCGAGCACCAGCCTTACCTTGCGGTCTTTCACCCGGTGCATGAGCTTGTCGACCATGATCTTCTCGGCGCGGAACTTGTCGCGCCGATGAACCAGGGTCACGCTGCGGCAGATGTGCGCGAGGTAGAGCGCTTCCTCCACCGCGGTGTTGCCGCCGCCGACCACCACCACGTCCTCCCCCTTGTAGAAGAAGCCGTCGCAAGTGGCGCAGGCCGACACGCCGCGTCCCATGAACTTCTGCTCCGACGGTAGTCCGAGGTATTTCGCCGTGGCGCCGGTGGCGATCACGAGCGCGTCGCAGGTGTACTGGCCGGCGTCGCCTTCGAGGAGGAACGGCCGGCGCTCGAGGTGGACCTTGTGGATGTGATCGTTGACGACCTCGGTTTCGAAGCGCTCGGCGTGCTTCTGGAAGCGCTGCATCAGGTCGGGGCCCTGCACGCCGTCGGCGTCCGCCGGCCAGTTGTCGACGTCGGTGGTCGTCATGAGCTGCCCGCCCTGCGCGATCCCGGTGAGCAGGACTGGGCGCAGGTTGGCGCGCGCGGCGTACACCGCGGCGGTGTAGCCCGCCGGACCTGAGCCGAGGATCAGCAAACGGGCGTGGCGCGTAGGCATTTGCTCTGCGAAAACGTCAAATTCGGATGAGTGGCGGGATTTTCGGGATGAGTGGCCGATTATAGGTGACGCGGCTGCGCAACACTCCGGAAGCGCCGGGGGAGTTCTGCTACCATAATTCTCGTAAAGGGAGGGATAAAAAACCGTGGCTATGACAACAACAGTCTCCACAGCGGTCCTGAAGGCAGTCCCGCTGTTCTCGAGCTTCCCCGAAGACGCGCTCCGCACCCTGACCAGCATGGTGGCCCGCAAGAGCGTCTCACGCTCGACCACCGTGATGACCGGCGGCGATCCGACCGACTCGCTCTACATCGTGCTATCGGGCCGGCTCAAGGTGATGATGAGCGACGCCGAGGGCAAGGAAGTGATCCTGACCATCCTCGGACCGGGCGAGTTCTTCGGCGAGATGGGCCTCATCGACGACGAGCCGCGCTCGGCCACCGTGGTGGCGATCGAGCCCTGCGAGCTTCTCTACATCGCCAAGCGCGACTTCAAGAAATGCCTGGCGGAAAACTTCGACATGGCGATGGCGGTGATGCGCGGCCTGGTGCGGCGCCTGCGCGAGGCCGACCGCAAGATCGGCAGCCTCGCGCTGCTCGACGTCTACGGGCGCGTGGCGCGGCTGCTGCTCGACATGTCCGAGAACGTCGACGGCGAAAAGATCGTCACCAAGCGCCTGCCCAAGCAGGACATCGCCAAGATGATCGGCGCCTCGAGGGAGATGGTCAGCCGCGTCATGAAGGACCTGCAGATGGGCGGCTACATCGAAATGCGCGGCTCGAACATCGTGCTGCGCGACTCGATCGTTCTACCCGAATAGGTTGTCGCTCTAGCACGACGCCGCCGGGGCGCAGGGGCCCCGGTGTGCGGTAGAATCGTCGTGCGCGATGGGCGTAGCAGAAAAAACAGCAGCCCCCCTCCCCGCAAAGCTCGCCGGCCTGGTGCGCGAAGCGAAGTGGCTGGTGCTGGTCGCTCTCGCGCTGTACCTCCTGCTCGTCTTCTCGACGTTCCACCGCGCCGACCCTGGCTGGTCGCACAGCGCGACCGACGCCGCGGTGCGCAACGCCGGCGGGCTGGTCGGCGCGCTGGTCGCGGATTTCCTGCTGTATCTCTTCGGGGTGTCGGCCTACTGGTGGGTCGTGCTTTGCCTGTACCTGGTGGTATGGGGTTATCGTGGCCTCGATGGCCGCCGCCTGGTCGACCGGCGGCCGCTCGCGATCGCCTTCTCCGGCTTCATGCTGCTGCTTGTCTCGAGCGCGGCGCTCGAGGCCCTGCGCTTCCATAGCCTGGGCGCGGAGCTTCCCTTCGCGCCCGGCGGGCTCGCGGGGGCGGCGGGCGGCAAGGTGCTCGCGGCGGGCCTCGGGTTCACCGGGGCGACGCTCCTTCTCCTCACGCTCGCCGCGGTGGGGTTCAGCCTGTTTACCGGGCTGTCGTGGCTCGCGCTGTCCGAGCGCGTTGGCCATGCGCTGGAGCGGGGCTATACGCATGCCGTGGACGCCTGGGACCGCTATCGCGACCGCAAGCTCGGCGCGCTGGCGCGCGAGGAGCGCAGCCTCGTGGTCCAGACCGAGAAGCGCCGTGAGGAGGACCACCCGCCGCTGCGCATCGAGCCCGCGATCGTCGAGATCAAGAAGTCGGACCGGGTGCAGAAGGAGAAGCAGGCACCGCTTTTCGAGGAGCTGCCCGACACCCCGCTGCCGCCGCTCAAGCTCCTCGACGAGGCGCGGCGCGAGGGCGCCGAGGTGGGCGCCGAGACCCTGGAGTTCACCTCGCGCCTCATCGAAAAGAAGCTGTCCGACTTCGGCGTCGCGGTCAAGGTGCTGGCCGCCTATCCAGGCCCGGTCATCACACGCTACGAGGTCGAGCCGGCGGTCGGCGTCAAGGGAAGCCAGATCGTCAACCTGGTGAAGGACCTGGCGCGCGCTCTGTCGGTGGTCTCGATCCGGGTGGTCGAGACCATCCCGGGCAAGTCGTGCATGGGCCTCGAGATCCCCAACCCTCACCGGCAGACGGTGCGCCTCTCGGAGATTCTGGGCTCGGAGGCCTACCACGCGCTGCATTCGCCGCTCGCTCTCGCGCTCGGCAAGGACATCGCCGGCAACCCGGTGGTGGCGGACCTCGGGCGCATGCCGCACCTCCTGGTCGCCGGGACCACCGGCTCGGGCAAGTCGGTCGCGCTGAACGCGATGATTCTGTCGCTGCTCTACAAGTCGGAGCTGCCGCAGGTGCGCCTGATCTTCATCGACCCGAAGATGCTCGAGCTTTCGGTCTACCAGGACATCCCGCATCTTCTCGCCCCGGTCGTCACCGACATGAAGCAGGCGACCAACGCGCTCTCGTGGTGCGTGGCCGAGATGGACCGCCGCTACAAGCTGATGAACTGGCTCGGCGTGCGCAACTTGTCCGGCTTCAACCACAAGATCGCCGAGGCGGAAAAACAGGGCCGCAAGCTCGAGAATCCGTTCACGCTGGAGTCCGCCGAGCCGCAGCCGCTAGCGCCAATGCCCCACCTGGTGCTCGTGATCGACGAGCTCGCCGACCTCATGATGGTGGTCGGAAAGAAGGTGGAGGAGCTGATCGCCCGCCTCGCGCAGAAGGCGCGCGCCGCCGGGATCCACCTGATCCTCGCCACGCAGCGGCCTTCGGTGGACGTGATCACCGGCCTCATCAAGGCGAACATTCCCACGCGCATCGCGTTCCAGGTCTCGTCGAAAGTCGATTCTCGAACCATCCTGGACCAGTCCGGAGCGGAAGCGCTGCTCGGCTCGGGCGACATGCTGTACCTGCCGCCAGGCGCCGGCCTGCCGCAGCGCGTGCATGGAGCCTTCGTCGCCGACCACGAGGTGCACAAGGTGGTCGAGCATCTGAGGAGCCTGGCGAAGCCCGAATATCTCGAGGAGGTGCTCGAGCCGGCGACTCCCGAGGAATCTGCAGGAAGTTCTTCGGGGGAACCCGCGGGCGAGAAGGATCCCTTGTACGACCAGGCGGTCGAGATCGTGGTGCGCACCCGCCGGCCGTCGATCTCGCTGGTGCAGCGCCACCTCAGGATCGGCTATAACCGCGCCGCGCGCCTGATCGAGGACATGGAGCGCGCCGGCATGGTCTCAGCGATGCAGTCCAACGGCAATCGCGAGGTGTTGGTTCCCGCCAAAGCGGAGTAACCTCGCCGCATGCGGTACCCGGTCCTCGCCCTGCTCCTCTGCGCGTTCGCGGGCTTGGCGCACGCCGACGCCGTCGAACGCTTCAGGAGCTTTCTCAAGACTACCCAGTCGGCGCGCGCCGATTTCGAGCAGAAAGTCTACGGCCGCGAGGGCAAGCTGCTGCAGGAGTCCAAGGGCAGCTTCGTGTTCCAGCGCCCGGGGCGCTTCCGCTGGACCTATGCCAAGCCCGTCGACCAGGTGATCGTGGGCGACGGCGAGCGGGTGTGGATCCACGACCGCGACCTCAACCAGGTGACCGTGCGCAGGATGTCGAAGGCGCTCGGCTCCACGCCCGCGGCGCTCCTCGCCGGCTCGAGCGACGTGGAGAAGGCGTTCGAGCTTTCCGAGGCCGGCACGCGCGACAAGTTGGAGTGGCTGGAGGCGAAGCCGCGCGATCCCGAGGCCGGATTCGACCGCATCCGCATGGGATTCTCGGCCACTGGAATCGAGGCGATGGAGCTGGTGGATAATTTCGGCCAGACCACGCGGCTTCGCTTCGTCAACCTGCAGCGCAACCCGAAGACCGATGCCGCGGATTTCCGCTTCGAACCCCCGAAGGGCGCCGACGTCCTAGGCGAAAAATGAACGATCTTTTCGGCGGGGCGCAGCCCGTGGCGCCGCTCGCCGAGGCGCTGCGCCCGAAGTCGATCGACGAAGTCGTGGGGCAGCAGCACCTGCTCGGGCCCGGCAAGCCGCTGCGGCTCGCGTTCGAGTCGCGTAAGCCGCACTCGATGATCCTGTGGGGGCCGCCCGGCTCGGGCAAGACCACCATCGCGCGGCTGATGGCGAAGGCCTTCGACGCCGAGTTCGTCGCCCTGTCCGCGGTGTTCTCCGGCGTGAAGGACATCCGCGAGGCGGTGCAGGCCGCAGAGGCCGAGCTCGGCCAGTCGGGGCGCCACACCATCCTCTTCGTCGACGAGGTGCACCGCTTCAACAAGGCGCAGCAGGACGCCTTCCTGCCGTATGTCGAGCGCGGCCTCATCACTTTCGTCGGCGCGACCACCGAGAACCCCTCGTTCGAAGTGAACAGCGCGCTGCTCTCGCGCGCCTCGGTCTACGTTCTTTATCCGCTAGGAAGCGACGAGCTGGCGATCCTGCTCGAGCGCACGGGTCTGAAAGCGGATGAGGATGCGAAGGCGCGACTGATCGGTTTCGCCGACGGCGACGCGCGCAGGCTGCTCAACGCGGTCGAGATCCTGAAGAGCTCGATCAAGGATGAAATCATAAGAGGCGAGCTCGTCGAGCGCGTGCTGGCGCAGAACCTGCGCCGCTTCGACAAGGGCGGCGAGCAGTTCTACGACCAGATCTCGGCGCTCCACAAGAGCGTGCGCGGCTCCGATCCGGACGCGGCGCTCTACTGGATGGTGCGCATGCTCGACGGGGGCGCCGATCCGCTCTACATCGGCCGCCGGGTCGTGCGCATGGCGCTCGAGGACATCGGCTTGGCCGACCCGCGCGGCCTGAGGATCGCGCTCGACGCGTGCGAGACCTACGAGCGCCTCGGCACGCCGGAGGGGGAGCTCGCCATCGCCGAGGCGGTGCTCTACCTTTGCGCCGCGCCCAAATCGAACGCGGTATACGAGGCCTACAATGCGGCCCGCGCGTTCGTCTCGAAGGATCAGACCCGGCCGGTGCCCATGCACCTGCGCAACGCGCCGACGCGCCTCATGAAGGATCTCGGCTACGGCAAGGGATACCGCTACGCGCACGACGAGGAAGACGGCTACGCCGCAGGCGAGAACTATTTTCCCGAGGGCATGCAGGCGACGCAGTGGTACCGGCCCACCGACCGCGGGCTGGAGGCGAAGATCCGCGAGAAGCTCGAACAGCTGAAAAACCGAAAATGATCGACATCCAGACGCTCAGGAAAGATCCCGAAGGCGTGGCGAAGCGCCTCGCGACGCGCGGCGCCGCCGCATTCGATCTCGACAGATTTCAGCGGCTGGAAAGCACCCGCAAGCAGCTCCAGACCGCCGTCGAGCAGGCGCAGGCCTCGCGCAACCGGATCGCCAAGGACATCGGCACGGCGAAAGCGAAGGGCCAGGACGTGGCGCCGCTGCTCGAAGAGGCCGAGAAGCTCAAGGGGCTTCTGGAGCGCTCCGAGCAGCAGCTCGTCGTGCTGCAGCAGGAGGTGCAGGAGTTCCTCAAGCGCGTGCCGAACATCCCGCACGAGTCGGTCCCGGTGGGCGCCTCGTCGGACGACAACCGCGAGGAGCGGCGCTGGTCGCCGGGAGGGAGCGGGCCGCGCAAGTTCGATTTCGCGGTGAAGGATCATGTCGACATCGGCGAGCGCCTCGGCGGGATCGACTTCGCCACCGGCGCGAAGGTGGCGGGCAGCCGCTTCGTCGTGATGCGCGGCCAGGTGGCGAGGCTCCACCGCGCGCTCGCGCAATTCATGCTCGACACGCACACCCGGGAGCACGGCTACACCGAGGTCTATACACCGTACATGGTGAGCGCCGAGTGCGCCGACGGCGTCTCGAGCCTCTCCAAGTTCAAGGACGACCTCTTCAAGGTCGAGGGCCGCGAGCTGTACCTCATCCCGACGGCCGAGTATCCGGTAACGAACTTCGTGCGGGAAGAAATCCTTGAGCTGGAAGAGCTACCCCTGAAATTCGTCTGCCACTCTCCGTGCTTTCGCTCCGAAGCGGGCTCGGCGGGCAAGGACACGCGCGGCATGATCCGCAACCACCAGTTCGACAAAGTGGAGATCCTGCAGGTCGTGCACCCCTCGAAGTCCTATCAGACGCTCGAGGAGCTGACCGGGCACGCGGAGACGATCCTGAAGAGGCTGGAGCTGCCTTACCGCGTGATGTCGCTCTCGACCGGCGACCTCGGCTTCTCCAGCGCGAAGACCTACGACCTCGAGGTCTGGCTACCCGCCCAGAATGCCTACCGCGAGATCTCTTCGTGCTCGAACTTCGAGGCGTTCCAGGCGCGGCGCATGCAGGCGCGCTTCCGCAACGACAAGGGCAAGCCCGAGCTGGTGCATACGCTGAACGGCTCAGGCCTCGCGGTCGGTCGCACGCTGGTCGCAGTCCTGGAGAACTATCAGAACGCAGACGCCTCGGTCACGATCCCTTCGGCGCTGCGTCCGTACATGCCCGGAGCGGAGAAGCTCACGCCGCCCTGATAAAATCCGTCCCTTGCTCGGCCGCGGAGAGATGGCAGAGTGGTCGAATGCGGCAGACTCGAAATCTGTTGTACCCTTTCGGGTACCGGGGGTTCGAATCCCTCTCTCTCCGCCACTTCCCCATCATCAGAAAGAGGAAGTAGCTAGAAGAACTAGAACGAGGGCTGGCTGCAGCCGTGCTCGACATCATCGACCCTGCCGTCATCGGCGGCACCCTGGCCGGAATCCTGTTCGTCGGTATCATCGTCGCGCTCGCGACCGGGCGCTGGATCGGCAAGCGCACCATGGCCCGGCACGGGCTCACGACGTTGTCGAACGTCGGTTCGCTCGAGACCGCGGTGTTCGCGCTTCTCGGCCTGATCATCGCCTTCACCTTCTCGGGGGCCCTCACGCGCTTCGACACGCGCCGCGCGCAGATCGTCGACGAAGCGAATGCGATCGGCACGGCCTACCTGCGCATCGACCTGGTTCCGGCGTCGGTCCAGCCGAAGCTCCGGGAGACGTTCCGCAGCTACGTCGACTCCCGCATCGAAACCTACCGCCGGCTACCCGATCTCGCCGCGGCCAAGGCCGAGCTCGCGCATTCGCAGGAGCTGCAGGGCCACGTCTGGTCGCAGGCGCAGGCGGCGGTGCGCATGCCTGGAAGCCCGCCCATGGCGGAGCTGCTCGTGATACCCGCGTTCAACGAGGTGTTCAACTTCACGACCATCCGCACGTCCGCCACGCTGATGCATCCGCCGGTGATCGTCTACGCCATGCTGATCGGGCTGGCGCTCGCCTCCGCGTTCCTTGCCGGGTACCAGACCGCGGGCGAAAAGGCGTACGACTGGGTGCACCAGCTCGCCTTCGCCGGCACCGTCGCCTTCACCGTCTATGTGGTCCTGGACATCGAATACCCGCGCCTGGGGTTCGTGCGCCTCGACGCCTTCGACCAGGTCCTCGTCAACGTCCGCCAGGGAATGAAATAGGCGCTCGGCATGTTGCCCGACAGGATTTGTCGATGATGAGAGCGCCGCCGACACGCGGCACGGTTCCGGATTACCTGCGCGAAGCTGAGGCGCGCGGGGCGGTACCTGCCGGGTACAGGGTCCTCGGCCTCGAACCCCTGGCGGGTCGGGGCCATGCAAGCTCCTGACGCTGGAGAGGGGCCGCTATGGCTGAGCGGCGCCACGCGCGAGCTTCCCGCGCCGGTTGCGTGTCCGACGGTCGACGTAGCGGTCCACGTAGACAACGACGAGTGGTGGATGCTAATGCGCGACGTGTCGGATGGCATCCGGCCGCGCGGGGCCTTCACAGAGAGCGACGAGCGGGTGCTTCTGGCTGCGATTGCGCGCTTGCATGCGCACTACTGGGACGGGCGCAATAGCCTCGACAGGCTGCCGCTCGCTCCGGTCCGCGGCACCACGGCGGCTTTGGCCGATCCCATTGCCTTCGCTGCAGGGCGCGCGGAGCCGGCCGCGGACTGGGTGCCACGGTGCGTCGAGGATTTCATGCCGCTCAAGCTGCTGTTGCCCAAGTTCCTCGAGATGCTCGATCCCGGTGACGCCGACTTCTTCATCCAACTCGCTTCGGAGCGCTCATGGCATCGAGGACTCGACGATGCCACCCCGACGCTCAACCACGGTGACCTCCGGCGCGCGAATATTGCCGTCTCTGGCAAGACGGTCACGCTGTTCGACTGGGAGTTCGCATCGCGTGCGCCCGCTGCCTGTGATTTGCAACACCACTGGTTCCTGCACTTCTGGGCCTACCCGCCTGGAGACGGCCACCCACCCGAAGCTCGTGCGCCGCTGCGCGATTTCTACCTGGCCGAGCTCGAATCGGTGCTGGGACGGCCGATCGACCGCGAGGAGTTCGAGCGGACCTGGGACCTTGGCTGGCTGCGGGTCATGTCGATGCTCGGCTTCATCCTAGGGGACGCCCCGAATCCATCGGCGCCGGAAGCGCGTCATCGAGCAAAGGCGGCAATTGCGCTTGCCCGCGCAATCCTGGATGCGTGAACGCGCGCGCCTGTACGGCTACTTTCTGACCGCCGGGTCGGTGCGACGGAACTGGTTGTAGTACGAGCGCACCCAGACGACGTACTGCTGGGTTTCGGGATAGGGCGGGATGCGGCGCCCGTGCTTGAGAACCGCGCCCTCTCCGGCGTTGTACGCGGCGAGCGCGAGGCTCAGGTTGCCGTCGAACATCGCCATCAGGTCGCGCAGGTAGCGCACGCCGCCGTCGACGTTCTGCGCCGGATCGAACCGGTTTTCGACGCCGTAGCGCATCGCGGTCTCGGGCATGAGCTGCATCAGCCCGGCGGCGCCCTTCGGCGACACGGCCTTCGCGTCGAAGTTGGACTCGACCCGGATCACGGCGCGCACGAGGAGAGGGTCGACGCCGTGTCGCCGCGCGATGGCGTCGATCGGGTGCTCGTTGACGAGGCCGAGGCCCGGCGTCGCCGGCGGAAGGAGCGGCTGATCGGTGATCAGGAGCGAGCCGTCGGGCTGAACCAGGGTAAAGATCTCGGCGCCTGCCGCCGGCGCGAGCAACACGAGCGCGACCGATGCGAGCGCGGCGAGCCGCCTCACGCGCCACCAACCGTCTTCGTATTCGAAGCCCGCAATCTACCTCCCCGAGTCGGCGGCCACCGCACATTCGTGATTTCGAGGGGGCGGCGCACCGCTTGCAGCCGGGGAATCATGCCACAGCGAATTCGTTCGGCACCATATGGGACTAATAGAGGACTAAGGCCGACGCCCGGGCACCGGCGAACCGGTGCGACCGGAAATCAAATCCATACATGAGCTTGTAGTTCACCTCTGCGAAAATCGGTCAATGGCCGCAAACTCGCTGCAAGTCCAGTTCGATCCCGCGTCGGCACGCTTCGGCGCCGCGCGCTCGCAGAAGCGTCTCGAAGACGACCGGCTGCTCGCCGGCAAAGGGCTCTTCAGCGACGACCGCGAATTCCCCGACCAGGCGTGGCTGGTCCTCGTGCGCTCGCCTCATGCGCACGCGAAGATCGCCAGGGTCGACTTGTCGGAGGTCCGGAGGCAGAAAGGCGTGGTCGCCGCCTGGTCCATGGCCGACCTGCGCACGGATGGCGTGGGCCACATTCCGTTTCCGCCGGCATTCAAGCGCGCGGACGGCTCGCCGATGGCGGCGCCGCCCCGCACGCCCCTCGCGGAGCTCAAGGTGTATTACGTCGGCCAGCCCGTCATCGCGGTGGTCGCTAAGAGCCGCAACCAGGCGCAGGACGCGGCGGAGCTCGCCGTCGTCGAGTACGAGGAGCTGCCTTCGGTCGTCGATGCACGCGCGGCGGTTGCGCGAGGCGCACCGCTTGTCTGGGATGAGGCCGGCGGGAACATAGCCGCCGAGGCGTCCTATGGCGAGCCTGAGCAGGTGGCAAAAGCATTCGCTGCGGCAGTGCACGTCACGGAGCTGGAGCTGCACAATCAGCGCGTCATCGCCATGGCGATGGAGCCGCGCGCATGCATCGGCGTCCTCGACGGCGCGCGCACCACGCTCTATACACAGAACCAGACCCCGACCGGGGCGCGCGAGCTCCTGGGCGCGGTGTTCAAGCGCAAACCCGAGGAGTTCCGTGTCGTCAACGGCGACATCGGCGGCGGCTTCGGCATGAAAACCGGGCTCACGCCCGAGGACGCGCTGGTGTGCTACGCCGCGCGCAAGCTCGGCCGCCCGGTGCGCTGGCGCGGCGAGCGCAGCGAGGAGTTCCTCGCCGCGCACATGGGGCGCGATCAGCATGTCACGGCGAGCCTAGCGCTGGATCGAGAAGGCCGCATTCTCGCGCTTCGCACAGTCGCGCTCGCGAACATCGGGGCGGTGCCGGTCGGCTCCTCCGCCATCATCCCGCTGCAGCTCACCCCGAAGGTGCAGACCACGGTGTATCGGGTGCCCGCCGTGCACTACCGCGTGCAGGCGGTGCTCACCCATACGATGGCAACCGGTGCATACCGCGGCGCCGGCCGTCCGGAGGCGAATTTCCTGATGGAGCGGCTGATGGAAAAAGCCGCCCGCGAGATGAAGCTCGATCCGGTGGAGCTGCGCCGGAGAAACTTCATCGGACCGACCGAGTTTCCGCATCGCACGCACCTCGGCGACCTGTACGACAGCGGCGACTTCGCCCGCATGCTCGAGCACGCGCTCGACGCCGCGGACGCGAATGGTTTCGAGAAAAGAAAAAACGAAAGTAAGGCAAAAGGCAAGCTGCGCGGGCGCGGCGTATCGGTCTATCTCGAGTGGACTGGCGCTATTCCCACGGAGACCGTCGACATCGAAGTCCAGGCGGACGGGACTGTCACCGTGTTTTCGGGCACGCAGGCGATGGGGCAGGGACTCGAAACCTCCTATTCGCAACTCGTGAACGAGCTGCTCGGGATCGAGGTTGCGAAAATCAGGATCGTGCAGGGCGACACCGACCGCGCCACCGGGGTGGGCAGCGTCGGCTCGCGCTCGGCGTTCGTCGGCGGGTCGGCGCTCGTTGCCGCGGGACGCAAGATGATCGCGCGCGGGCGCGAATTGGCCGCTGAAGTCCTCGAGGCGGCGGCTTCGGACCTCGACTTCCGGGACGGACGCTTCTCCATCGCCGGCACCGACCGCTCGATCGCCTTGGCCGAAATCGCCGAAGCGCAGGAGAGAAAGATCATTCGCGTATCGGCCACCGAGACGCCGTCGACGCCGTCGTGGCCGAACGGCGCGCAGGTCGTCGAGGTCGAGGTCGATCCCGAGACCGGCGAGACGGTCCTCGCCCGGATCGCGAGCTGCGACGATATCGGCCGCATCATCAACTACCCCATCGTCGAGGGGCAGGTGCACGGCGGCATCGCGCAGGGCGCGGGACAGGCGCTCTTCGAGGCGGCGTGCTACGACCGCGACAGCGGACAGCTCCTGTCCGGATCGCTCATGGACTACTGCGTGCCGCGGGCGGACCAGTTCCCGCCGATGCACGCGACGTTCGACGAAAGCGTTCCGTGCCGGACCAACCTCCTCGGCGTCAAGGGCTGCGGCGAGCTGGGCACCATCGGTGCGGCGCCTGCCGTGGTGCACGCCGTGCTGGACGCGCTGCACGAGCGCGGTGTGCTGCACCTCGAGATGCCGCTCACGCCGGAGAAGGTCTGGCGCGCCCTGCGGCGGACCTAGGTGCTATATTGGCCCGTTGCGCCCGGCCGGTCATGTACAGCAACGAAAACCGCGCACTCAACTACGCCATAGCGGCATCGATCGTGCTGCATGGCGCGCTGCTCTTCGGCATCGCGCAGCGCGATCGCCCGCGTCCGGCCGAGTCGCCGATGCCTTCGATCCTTGCGCGCCTGGTCGAAGCGCCCACAGCGGCGCCCGCCGCCGAGGCGCCGTCGCTTCAGGTACCGGTGAAGCCATCGCCGCGGGCCAAATCTGCGGCGCCGAAACGGCTCGCCCAGCCGGCGCCGGCGCCGACCCCGCAGCCCCTCGCGGAACCGACCATCGAGCAAGCACCAGTCGCCGAAGCCCAGGTGGAATCGGCCTCGCCGCAGCCGCCGGCACCGCCGGCAGAGGTGCTGGCCGCCCAGGCGCCAGCGTCCAACGCCATTGCAGGAGCACAGTCCGTGGGCGCGCCGCCTGCCGAGCCGGCGGTCGATCCTGGTTCGCTGGAGCGCTATCGCCTCGAGCTCAAGGTGGTCGCCGCGAAGTACAAGCGCTATCCGCGCACGGCGACCGACAACAACTGGAAAGGCGTCGTAGCGCTGCGCGTGGTCGTCGGGCCAGGCGGCCAGCTCGCGGCGCTCACGGTCACCAAGACCTCGGGCCACGAGGTGCTCGATCGGCAGGCGCAGGAGATGTTCAGGAGCGCCGCTGCCGACGTGCCTGTGCCGCCAGTCCTGCGCGGCAAGCAGTTCGCCGTCGACGTCGCGGTGGATTACTACTTCACGGACTGACCTCGGGCCCAAAACGTCACCACGGGGTCGCCCAGAATGTCCACGCGCCGCGCTCGAACGCGTTAAGTGGATGGAAATGACCCCTAGCCCCTCGGTCCGGCATGTGTTCTTCGTGATGGCAACCGTTTTTGCCATTCAGGCGAGCGGCCAGGGTGCGCTCGAGGTCATTCCGCTGCGCCACCGCACCGCCGACCAGGTGCTCCCTGCGCTGCGCCCGCTGATGGAGCCGGGCGCGACGCTGACGGGACAGGGTACTCAGCTCATCGTGCGCACGAGCCCGGACAATCTTGCCGAGCTGAGGCGGGCGCTCGCCGACCTCGACCGCCCGCTTTCCCGGCTGCAGATCTCGGTGCGCTTCGAAGACGCGCTCGAGCGTGCGGCACAAGGCGTCGAAACGAGCGGACGCATCACCAACCGCGGCTCGAGCGTCGATGTGCGGGTGCAGGACCGCCAGAGCGCTGCGACCGGGCGGGTCGACCAGCGCGTGCAGGTGCTCGAAGGCGCTAGCGCGTTCATCTCGACCGGCCGGAGCACGCCGGTCTACGACGCTACCGGGCTCCGCGAAACTGCCACCGGCTTCGAGGCGATCCCTCGCCTTGCTGGCGGCGGCGTGCTCGTGGAGATTGCCCAGCGCCGCGACACGCCCGCACGCCAGCAGTCCCTGTCCACCACCGTCAGCGGCCGGCTCGGCGAATGGCTGGAGATCGGAGGCGCCGTCGAGGCCGCTTCCCGCGACGAAAGCGCGATCCTCTCCGCGCGGAGCAGCGCCAGCGCCCGGACCGGGCGGGTCTGGCTCAGGGTGGACGAGCTCAAGCCTTGAAACAGGTTCTCGAACGCACGTTCGCCGCCGACGGGCCGTTTGCCGAGCACGTGCCAGGCTTCAGGCTGCGGGCCGGGCAGCTCGAAATGTCCGAAGCGATCGGCGAGGCGATCGAAAACACCGCGGTCCTGGTGGCCGAGGCCGGTACCGGCACCGGCAAGACCTTCGCCTACCTGGTGCCGGCGCTTCTCGCCGGCGGCAAGGTCATCGTTTCCACCGGAACCAAGACGCTGCAGGACCAGCTCTTCGATCGGGACCTGCCGGCGGTGCGCGCGGCGCTCGCCTCGGGGGCGACCATCGCGCTGCTCAAGGGACGAGCCAACTACGTGTGCCTCTACCGCCTGCGGCGCGCCGCGCGCGAGGGCCGCTTCGCCACGCGCGACGAGCCAGCCCAGATCCGCAAGATCGAGCGCTTCGCCGCGGTGACGACGAGCGGAGACCGCGCCGATCTCGCCGACGTGCCGGAGGACGCGCCGGCGTGGGCGCACGCAACCTCGACGCGCGAGAACTGCCTCGGCCAGGGCTGCCCCGACTACAAGGACTGCTTTGTGATGCGCGCACGCAAGAACGCGCTCGCTGCCGACGTGGTCGTGGTGAACCATCATCTCTTCTTCGCCGACCTGGTGCTGCGCGAGGAGGGGATCTCGGAGCTGCTGCCCGCGTGCAACACCGTGATCTTCGACGAGGCGCACCAGCTTCCCGAAACCGCGCGCATGTTCTTCGGCGAAGCGCTCTCGAGCGCGCAGCTCGTCGAGCTCGCGCGCGACGTGCGCCTGGAGCTGCGCGCAGCCGGCGGCGCCTCTCCCGAGCTCGATCGGGTGGCGGCGCGCCTCGAGAAGGCGGCGCGCGACCTCCGGCTGGTGTTCGGCGAAGCCGGCGCGCGGCTCGCGTGGGCACAGGCGCTGCGGCTGCAGGCATTCGGCGACGCCTTGGCGAAGCTCAATTCGGCGCTCCAGGTCCTGGAGCAGGCGCTCGCGGCGCAGGAAGGCCGCGCCGAAGGGCTCGACGCCTGCGCGCGCCGTGCGAGCGCGGCGCGTCACCTGCTCGTGAGGCTGCGCGAGACCGAGGTGTCCGCGGAGGTGCGCTGGGTCGAGGTCTTCAGCCACGCGGTGCAGCTCCACGTGACGCCGCTGTCGTCGGCGGAGCTCTTCCGGCGCCAGATGACCGACCATCCGCGCGCTTGGATCTTCACTTCGGCGACCCTCGCCGTGGGCGAGGACTTCGGCCACTTCACGCGCGAGCTCGGCGTGCCCGACGCGGCCACCCGGCGCTGGGCGAGCCCGTTCGATTTTCCGCGCCAGGCGCTGCTGTACGTGCCTAAGGCGCTGCCCGAGCCGGGCGAGGCCGGCTTCACCGAGGCGGTGATCGAGGCGGCGCTGCCGGTCCTGCGCGCGAGCGAAGGACGCGCGTTTCTTCTTTTTACTACGCTGCGCGCGCTGCGCCGCGCCCATCAGATCCTCGAAGGAAAAATCGACTATCCGCTGCTGGTTCAGGGCACGGGCTCGCGCAGCCAGCTGCTGTCGCGCTTCCGCGCGCTGGGCAACGCGGTGCTGCTCGGCAGCCAGTCGTTCTGGGAGGGCGTCGACGTGCGCGGCGATGCGCTGTCGCTCGTCGTGATCGACAAGCTGCCGTTCGCGCCGCCCGACGACCCGGTCCTCGCCGCGCGCATCGAGGGCGTGCGCAGCGCGGGCGGCAACCCGTTCAACGAGCTGCAGCTGCCGCAGGCGGTGCTGCAGCTCAAGCAGGGCGCCGGGCGCCTCATCCGCGACGAAGCCGACCGCGGCGTGCTGATGCTGTGCGATCCGCGCCTAATCAGCAAGCCCTACGGCAGGCGCATCTTGCAGAGCCTGCCGCCGATGGCGCTCACGCGCGAGCTGTCGGCGGTGGAGCGCTTTTTTGCAGCTCGTCCTGCAGGTGAATCCGGATGATGTCCTCGAAGCTCGAGTCGGCGCGGAAGCCGTGGGCCAGCGCCCGGCTGGCGTCGAAGTTCTGCGGCCAGCCGCTCACGATGCGCTCGATGATCGGGTCGGGCGCGCGGCGGATGAGCTTCGCCGCCTGATCGCCGGCGACCCTGCGCAGCGCCTCGATTTCGTCGCCGACGGTGGCGCACACGCCCGGCATGCTCAGGTTTCTTCGCGTTCCCAGCTTCGCGGTGTCCAGCTGGGCGGCGTGGACGAGAAAGCCGACCGCGGCGCGCGGCGACGCGAACCAGTGACGCACGCTTTCTGACACCGGCAGCACCGCTTCCATGCCGGCGAGCGGCTCGCGGATGATGCCGGAGAAAAAGCCCGAGGCGGCCTTGTTCGGCTTTCCGGGGCGCACGCAGATGGTCGGCAGGCGGATCCCGATGCCGTCGAAGAAGCCGCGCCGGCTGTAGTCGGAGAGCAGGAGCTCGCCGATCGCTTTCTGGGTGCCGTAGCTCGTGAGCGGCGCGTTGAGGAACTCGTCGTCGATCGCCTCTGGAAACGGTGCGCCAAAGACCGCGATCGACGAGGTGAACACCACGCGCGGACGGTAATCGCCGGCGGCCGCGGCGTTTTCCGTGGCGCTTTCCTTTCGGATCGCCTCGAACAGCCGCCGTGTCCCGTCGAGGTTCACGCGGTAGCCCTTGTCGAAGTCGGCCTCGGCTTCGCCCGACACCACCGCGGCGAGGTGGAAGATGAGCCCCGGGCGCGCGGCAACCAGCCTCTCCGCCTCGCCGGGAGTGGACAGGTCCGAGACGATCGCCTTGTGCGTGCTTTCGAAGGGTACGACGTCGTGCAGAGTCAGCTCGGCGCCTTTTCCCTGTCCGGAAAGACGCTCCACCAGCTTGCGCCCGATCATGCCGGCCGCGCCGATAATGAGGGTGCCGCGGCTCACCACGCAATTACCAATTGGGGTCCCACAGGCGCCACCACGGCACGTCGACCTTGCGCGAGCCGCCCTTGAGGAAGATGCTGTTCGGGAAGTTGGTCCGCAGCACGCGGTCGGCCGAGTCGCGCAACTCGGTCATGCCGAGCGCGTCATACGCCTTGACCAGGATGGCCATCGCGTCCTCGACCGCGGGCGCCTGCGGATAGTGCTGGATCGCGTACTGCGCGCGGTTCGCGGCCGCCACGTACGCGGTGCGCTTCATGTAATAGCGTGCGACGTGAACTTCGTTCGCAGCGAGGGCGTTGACGAGGTAGCGCATGCGCAGCGCGGAGTCGGCCGCGTATTTCGATTCCGGAAAGCGCGTCACCACTTCCTTGAACGACTCGAAAGCCTCGCGCGAGGCCTTGGGATCGCGGTCGGTCATGTCGGGCGTGGTGACCGAGGTGAGGAAGCCCGTCAGGTCGTTGAAGTTGATCAGGCCCTTCAGGTAGTACGCGTAATCGACGTTGGGATGGTTGGGATAGAGCTTGATGAAGCGGTCGGCGGCGGCGATCGCCGAGGCGCGCTCGCCGTCCTTGAAATTGCAATACGCGACCTCGAGCTGCGCCTGCTGCGCGAAACGCCCATAGGGAAACCGCGCCTCGAGCTTCTCGAAGTACTTGATCGCCTTCGCCCACTCCTTGCTCGACATGGCGTCCTTCGCCTCGCCGTAGAGGCGCTGCGCGGACCAGCCGACGGTTTCGTCGTCCTCCTTGCCGGAAAAGAGCCCGCACCCGGCGAGGAGCAGCACGAGCAGGGAGAGAAGCGGGGCAAGAAGTAAACTTGTTCGCATGCGCGGCAAAAATTATAGCGTCGGCGAGGACGCGGACTGGGAGGAAAGCTTCGCCGCGCCGATGCGCTGCACCGTGCCGAGCGAGCTCGGCGGGATGCGCTTCGACCAGGCGCTGGCGCGCTTGTTCCCGCAGTACTCGCGCAGCCGGCTTCAGGCCTGGCTGAAGGCCGGCCATATCCGGCTCGACGGCCGCAGCGCCGAGGCGCGGCAGGCGGTGATCGGCGGCGAGCACGTGGTGCTCGAGCCGCCGCCGGCGCCGGACGCGATCGCCCCGAAGGCGCAGCGCATGCCGCTCAAGATCGTGCACGAGGATGCCGACCTGATCGTCGTCGACAAGCCGGCGGGGCTGGTCGTCCACCCCGGTGCGGGCCAACCCGACCGCACGCTGCTCAATGCGCTGCTTGCGCACGCCCCCGGGCTCGCTGGCGTGCCGCGCGCCGGAATCGTCCATCGGCTCGACAAGGACACGAGCGGCCTCCTGGTGGTCGCCAAGACGGTCGAGGCGCAGGCCGCGCTCGTCAAGCAGCTTGCCGAGCGCAGCATGCGGCGCATCTACTTCGCCGTGGTCCAGGGAGACCCGCCGGCCAGCGGCACGATCGACGCGCCTCTGGGCCGCGACCCGCGCTCGCGCGTTCGCATGGCGGTCACGCACCGCGGCAAGCCGGCGCGCACTGCCTTTCGCGTGGTCGAGCGCTTCGGGCGCGCGGCGTTGCTCGAGTGCCGCCTCGAGACCGGCAGAACGCACCAGATCCGCGTCCACCTGCAGCACATCCGCCATCCGCTGGTCGGCGATTCGGTCTACCGTCGCGGTACGAGGCACGGGCTTGGCTTTCCCCGGCAGGCGCTGCATGCGGCGGAGCTCGCGCTGGTCCATCCGCGCACCGGCCAGGCCATGACCTGGCGGGCGCCGCTGCCGAAGGACATGAAACGCCTGCTTCAGGAGCTGAGGGACCGGGGATGAGCGAGCTTGTTCTGCCGGATTGGCCGGCACCGCCCAACGTTCGCGCCCTGATGACAACCCGGAATACGGACCAGGCCGGTCTGCGCGCCCTTCTTCCGGCCGAGCCGGCCTGGTTGCGGCAGGTGCACGGCACGCGGGTCGTTCGCCTCGATCAGGGCGCGTCGACTTCCGAAGCTGACGCAGCAGTGACCGGAGCGAAGAACCAGGTCTGCGCCGTCAGGGCCGCCGATTGCATGCCGGTACTCCTCGTCGACGAGGCCGCTACGGTAGTCGGGGCAGCGCACGCGGGATGGCGCGGGCTTTCCTCGGGCGTGATCGAAAACACGGTGCAGGCGATGGGCATCCCGGGAGGAAGGCTGCTGGCGTGGCTTGGTCCCGCCATCGGCCCGAAGGTCTATGAGGTAGGAGATGAAGTGCGCGACGCGTTCCAGGAAAAGGACGCGTTCTCGCCTACCCGCCCGGGCCATTGGCTGCTCGATCTCTACGCCGTGACGCGCCAGCGCCTGCGCGCCCGCGGCGTGCAACGGATCTTCGGCGGAACCTACTGCACGTATTCGGAGCCGCAGCGGTTCTATTCGTACCGGCGCGACGGCACGAGCGGCCGCATGGCCGCGCTCATTTGGTTGTCCGAGTAGCAGGTTGTCCGAGTAGAATCCCCGCCCCCATGACCATGACACTCGGCTGGATCCTCGCCGCGAGCTTCGTCGGCGGAACGCTTTCCGCCGGGCTTGCCGCGTTCGCGCTCCTCTTGCGCGCGAGCTGGGTATCGACCCTGGTTTCGTTCGCGATCGGGGCGCTGCTCGGAGCAGCGTTTCTCGAAGTGATTCCGCACGCTTTCGAGCGCGGCAATGCGCACGAGGCGGCGGCTGCCATCCTCGGCGGCATATTCGTGTTCTTCGTGCTAGAGAAGCTGCTGCTCTGGCGCCATTGCCACACCGAGCACTGCGAAGTGCATGATCCGCACGAAGAGGGCTCCGGGGGCCACGACCACGGGCGCAGCGGCGTGCTCATCATCGTCGGCGACACCATCCACAACTTTCTCGACGGCCTGCTAATCGCCGCCGCCTTCCTCCAGAGCACCGAGGTCGGCATCATCGCCGCGGTGGCGATCATTGCCCACGAGATCCCGCAGGAGGTGGGCGACTTCCTGATCCTGCTCCATTCGGGGTATACGCGCGCGAGGGCCCTCGCGATGAACCTGCTCTCGTCGCTCGCCACGGTGGTGGGGGGGCTGATCGGCTATTTCGGGCTGCGGGCGGTGGCCGAATGGGAAGCGACCCTGCTTGGTTTCGTCGCCGCGAGCATGATCTACGTCGCCGTCGCCGACCTGATCCCGGGGCTGCATCGGCGCCCCCAGCTCCGCGACACGGCCTCCCAGGCGCTGCTGATCGCGCTGGGCATCGGCGCGATCGCCGGCCTGCGCGTGGTGATGGTGCACTGATCAAAAAGAACTAATCTTTCAGTTAGTTAAAATCATTTGACGGCAGGGTTTGTGCGGCGCAAAATGCGCGCGCGCATGCAACCCGGGTTCCCAGAGGCCGTCCTCGCGGCGATCTCGCAGTCCACGAACGAACTCACGCAGGGCTGGATGAGGCTGATGGCTTCGGCCCCGGCGGCCGCCGACACTTCGTGGCTCGGCGCCAACTCGGCGCTGCAGTCGAGCTATCTCGAGAAGCAGGCGAAGCTCTGGAGCGCGCTCATCGCCGGACGCGCCGAGCCGATGATCTCGCCCGAGCCCGGCGACCGGCGTTTCGCGCACCGCCAATGGAATGAAAATCCGTACTACGACTACCTCAAGCAGTCGTACCTGCTGGCGTCGCGCTTTCTAGCCGATTCCGTCGAGCAGACAACGCTCGAGCCTGCAGCGAAGGAACGCGCGCGGTTCGCGGTCAAGCAGTGGATCGATGCCATGTGTCCGGCCAATTTCGCCGCCACCAACCCGCAGGCGCTCGAGCAGGCGCTCGAGACGCGCGGCGAGAGCCTGGCGCGTGGCCTGGGCCTGCTCCTCGCGGATGTCCAGCGCGGGCGCATCAGCCAGACCGACGAGAGCGTGTTCGAAGTCGGCCGCAACCTCGCGGTTACGCCAGGAAGCGTGGTGTACGAGAACGAGCTCATCCAGCTCATCCAGTACGCGCCGGGTACCGCCGAGGTGGCCAGGCGTCCGCTGGTGATCGTCCCGCCCTGCATCAACAAGTACTACATCCTCGACCTGCAGCCGGAGAACTCGTTCGTGGCCCATGCGGTGGCGAGCGGCCATACGGTGTTCCTGGTGTCCTGGCGCAACGTGCGCGCGGACCAGGGACGCCTCACCTGGGACGACTATCTCGAGCTGGGCGTGTTCACCCCGCTGCGCCTGGCGCGCGAGATCGCCCAGAGCGACAAGGTCAATGCGCTCGGCTTCTGCGTCGGCGGCACGCTGCTTGGCGCCGCGCTCGCGGTCCTCGCGCACCGAAAAGACGATCTCGTTGCGAGCGTCACGTTCCTCACCACGATGCTCGATTTCTCCGAGACCGGGCAGATCGGCCTGTTCGTCGACGAAACCATGGTTGCGGCGCGCGAGGCGACCATCGGCGAGGACGGGATCCTGCCGGGATCGGACCTCGCCTTCGTTTTCTCCAGCCTGCGCGCGAACGATCTCGTCTGGCCGTACGTAGTCAACAACTATCTCCTGGGCGAGACCCCGGCGGCGTTCGACATCCTCCACTGGAACGCCGACAGCACCAACCTGCCGGGTCCGATGTACTGCTACTACCTGCGCAACACGTATCTTTCCAACAAGCTGCGCGAGCCCGGCGCGCTCACCAATTGCGGCGTGCCGGTCGATCTCGGCGCGGTCGAGCTGCCGCTTTTCGTGCTCGCGACGCGCGAAGACCACATCGTCCCCTGGCGCTCCGCTTACCGGACGTTGCAATTGTTGGGAGGAAAGGACAAACGGTTCGTGCTCGGCGCGAGCGGCCACATCGCCGGCGTGGTCAATCCTGCGTCGAAGAACCGCCGCAGCTACTGGACTTCGGAGCGTTACCCTGCCGAGCCCGAGGACTTCCTTCAAATCGCGACTGAAAATCGGGGCAGCTGGTGGCCGGCGTGGTCGCAATGGCTCGCGCGGCACGGCGGCGGCGAGCGGGCCGCACCTTCTGCGCCCGGAAATGTCCAATACAGACCCATCGAAGCGGCCCCCGGCCGCTACGTGAAGCAACGAATCCACTAGGAGAGCCTCATGGAAGAGATCGTCATCGTCGGCGCAGCCCGCACCCCGATCGGCAAGTTCGGCGGCAGCCTCGCCAAGACGCCGGCCGCCGAGCTCGGCGCGCTCGTCATCCGCAAGGTGCTGGAGCGCGCGGGCGTCGCGCCCGAGCAGGTGTCGGAGGTCATCATGGGCCAGGTGCTCACGGCGGGCGTCGGGCAGAACCCCGCGCGCCAGGCGGCGATCAAGGCGGGCATCCCGTACATGGTGCCCGCGATGACCATCAACAAGGTTTGCGGCTCGGGCCTGCAGGCGGCGATGCTCGGCGCGCAGGCGATCGCCAACGGCGACTCGGACCTCGTGGTCGCGGGCGGCCAGGAGTCGATGAGCCTCTCGCCGCACGCGCTCAACGGCTCGCGCGACGGCTTCCGCATGGGCGACGCGAAGATGGTCGACACCATGATCGTCGACGGACTGTGGGACGTGTTCAACCAGTACCACATGGGCGTCACCGCCGAGAACGTGGCCAAGGAGTACGCCGTCACGCGCGAGGAGCAGGACGAGTTCGCGGTGGCGAGCCAGAACAAGGCCGAGGCGGCGCAGAAGGCCGGCAAGTTCAAGGACGAGATCATCCCGGTCGAAATTCCGTCGAAGAAGGGACCGATCGTTTTCGCCGACGACGAGTATCCGCGCCACGGCGCGACGCTCGACGCGATGAAGAGCCTGAGGCCGGCCTTCGACAAGAACGGCACGGTGACCGCGGGCAACGCTTCGGGGATCAACGACGGCGCTGCCGCCGTGGTTTTGACTTCGGCACGCAAGGCGAAGGAATTGGGGTTGAAACCCATTGCCAGAATCAAGGCTTTCGCCTCGGCGGGCGTCGATCCGAAATACATGGGCATGGGGCCGGTGCCGGCTTCCAAGCGCGCGCTGTCGCGCGCCGGATGGGAGCCGAAGGATCTCGATCTCCTGGAAATCAACGAGGCCTTCGCCGCACAGGCGATTGCGGTGAATCGCCAGATGGGCTGGGACACGAGGAAGGTGAACGTGAACGGCGGCGCCATCGCGCTCGGCCATCCGATCGGCGCCTCGGGCGCGCGCGTGCTGGTCACCCTTCTCCACGAAATGCAGAAGCGCGACGCGCGGCGAGGCCTCGCCTCGCTGTGCATCGGGGGCGGCATGGGGGTCGCCCTGGCGGTCGAACGGTAGGGTAGAACGATAGAGAGGAATAACGATGAAGCCTGAAGCCGAGGTAATCGACGCATCACAAGAAGAGGCATGGCGCGACCGCTCCCGTCCGGTCGTGCCGCGCATTGCCTTCGTTTCCGGTGGCATGGGCGGCATCGGCAGCGCGATCTGCCGGCGCTTTGCGCAGTCGGGCCACACGGTAGTTGCGGGCTGCTTGCCCGACTACGAGCGCAAGCAGGAATGGCTCGACGCCATGCGCGCGCAGGGCTTCAAGGTGCACGCCGCCGAGGGCGACGTGGCCGACTTCGATTCGTGCGCCGAGATGTTCTACAACGTGCGCTCGGTGGTCGGGCCGGTGGACATCCTGGTGAACAATGCCGGCATCACGCGCGACTCGGTGTTCAAGCGCATGACGGAGCAGGACTGGATGGCGGTGATCAACACCAACCTGAACAGCGTGTTCAACGTCACGCGCCAGGTGATCGATGGCATGAGCGAGCGCGGCTGGGGGCGGATCGTGAACATCTCTTCCGTCAACGCGCTCAAGGGCCAGTTCGGCCAGACCAACTACTCCGCGGCCAAGGCCGGCATGGCTGGCTTCGCCAAGGCGCTCGCCCAGGAGGTTGTCAAGAAAGGCGTGACGGTCAATACCGTCTCGCCCGGCTACGTCGAGACCGACATGGTCAAGGCGATCCGCCAGGAGATCCGGGACCAGATCGTCGCCGCCATCCCCATGGGGCGGCTCGCCCGGCCCGAGGAAATCGCGGCGGTGGTGGCCTTCCTGGCCTCCGAGGAAGCGGGGTACATCACTGGGGCCAACATCTCGGTCAACGGCGGCATGCACATGATGTAGACTGGCCCATCCCACGGTAGACACGCCTGGAGAAGGCCATGGCAAAGCAAAGGATCGCCGTTGTGACCGGAGGCATGGGCGGCCTCGGCGAAACGATCTCGACCAAGATGGCCGACGCGGGCTACCGCGTGGTCGTCACCTATTCGCCCTCCAATACGAAATACCGATCGTGGCTGGAAGAGATGAAGGGCCGCGGCTACAACTTCGGCGCTTTCCCGGTGGACGTGGTCGACTACGACGACTGCGCGCGCAAGGTGCACACGATCCAGACCGAGGTCGGGGTGGTCGACATCCTGGTCAACAACGCCGGCATCACGCGCGACATGACGTTCAAGAAGATGACCAAGACCGACTGGGACGCGGTGATGCGCACCAACCTCGATTCGTGCTTCAACATGACCAAGCAGGTGATGGACGGCATGGTCGAGCGCGGCTGGGGCCGGGTGATCAACGTCGCGTCGGTGAACGGGCAGAAGGGTGCTTTCGGCCAGACCAACTATTCCGCCGCCAAGGCCGGGATCCACGGCTTTTCCAAGGCGCTCGCGCTCGAGGTCGCGCGCAAGGGTGTCACCGTGAACACCATCTCGCCGGGTTACATCGGCACCAAGATGGTTACCGCGATACCCAAGGAAATCCTCGACTCGAAGATCCTGCCGCAGATTCCGCTCGGGCGCCTCGGCAAGCCCGATGAAGTCGCCGGACTGATCATCTACCTGTGCTCCGAGGAAGCGGCATTCGTGACTGGCGCCAACATCTCGATCAACGGCGGCCAGCACATGTATTAGGGAGTAGACTCGACTCATGCCGGCACCGCAGCCCAACCGCGATCCGAAGATGGAGAACCCGCTCCGGCTGATCAAGAAGTATCCCAACCGGAGGCTCTACGACACCAAGACGTCGAGCTACATCACGCTTGCGGACGTGAAGCAGATGGTGCTGAAGCAGGAGGAGTTCCAGGTGGTCGACGCGAAGAGCGGCGACGATCTCACGCGCCAGATCCTGCTGCAGATCATCCTCGAGGAGGAGTCGGGCGGTGCGCCGATGTTCTCGAGCGACCTGCTGTCGCAGATGATCCGCTCCTACGGCAACGCGATGCAGGGCATGATGGGCGGGTACCTCGAGCGCAACGTGCGCGCGTTCCAGGACATCCAGAAAGCGCTGCAGGAGCAGTCGCAGAAGGTGTACGGCGACAACTCGCGCGTCTCGCAGGACCTCTGGGCGCAGTTCATGAACCTGCAGGGCCCCGCGATGCAGAGCCTGATGCAGGCCTACATCGAGCAGAGCCAGAAGATGTTCGCGCAGTTCCAGGAGCAGATGCAGAGCCAGGCGCGCAACATGTTCACTGGCCTTTCTTTCCCCGGCTTCCCGTCTGGCCAGCAGAAGAGCGACAACGACAAGACCTAAGATCGGTTTTGTCTCCCTAGGCTGCCCGAAAGCGCTCGTCGATTCCGAGCGCATCCTCACGCAGCTTCGCGCCGAAGGCTACGCGACCTCGCCGAGCTACTCCGGCGCTGACCTCGTCATCGTGAACACCTGCGGCTTCATCGACGCGGCGGTCCGGGAATCCATCGACGCCATCGGCGAGGCGCTCGACAAGAATGGAAAGGTGGTGGTCACCGGCTGCCTGGGGGTCAAAGAAGAAACAATAAGGGACGTTCATCCCTCGGTGCTCGCGATCACCGGGCCTCACGACACCGCCGCGGTGATGAGCGCAGTGCACGCGCATCTCCCGAAGCCTCACGATCCGTACACCGACCTTGTCCCTCCCCAGGGCATCAAGCTCACCCCGGCGCACTACGCCTATCTGAAGATTTCCGAGGGCTGCAACCACCGCTGCACCTTCTGCATCATCCCTTCGATGCGCGGCGACCTTGTGTCGCGCCCGATCGGCGAGGTGATGCAGGAAGCCGAGAACCTCGTAAAGGGCGGCGTGAAGGAGCTGCTGGTGATCTCGCAGGACACCAGCGCCTATGGCGTCGACGTGAAATACCGAACCGGTTTCTGGAACGGCAAGCCGGTGAAAACGAAGATGACCGAGTTGTGCAAGGCGCTGGGTCAGCTCGGCGTGTGGGTCAGGCTGCACTACGTCTATCCGTACCCGCACGTCGACGAGGTGATTCCGCTGATGGCCGAAGGAAAGATCCTTCCCTACCTCGACGCGCCGTTCCAGCACGCCTCGCCGCGCATCCTGCGGCTCATGAAGCGTCCGGCGAGCGCGGAGAAAGTGCTCGAGCGCATCCGCGCCTGGCGCGCGATCTGCCCGGACATCACGCTGCGCAGCACCTTCATCGTCGGCTTTCCGGGCGAAACCGAAGAGGAGTTCTCGCTGCTTCTCCAGTTTCTGGAAGAGGCGCAGCTCGACCGCGTCGGCTGCTTCGCGTATTCGCCGGTCGAGGGTGCGGCCGCCAACGAGCTGCCGGGCGCGGTCCCGGAAGAGGCGAAGGAGGATCGCCGCCGCCGCTTCATGGAGAAGCAGGGGGCAATAAGCTCGGCCAAGCTCAAAAGCCGGGTCGGCAAGACCCTTGCGGTGCTGGTCGACGAGCCCGGCGTCGGGCGCAGCCAGGGTGACGCGCCGGAGATCGACGGCACGGTCCGTTTCCGCGGCGGGAAAGCGGGAGAATTGAGACAAATCGTGATCGATCGTGCGGACCAGCACGATCTCTACGGGAGACTGCAATGAGCCTACGGGAAGTAAGTCAGCGCGACGTAGTGGTGGTGTCGGGCGTGCGCACGGCGATCGGCGACTACGGCGGGTCGCTCAAGGAGCTCGCGGCGACGCGGCTCGGCGCGACCGCGATCAGGGAGGCCGTGGCGCGCTCGAAGGTCGCGCCCGAAGGCGTCGGCCATGTCGTGATGGGCGGGGTCATCCACGGCGAGGCGAAGGACATGTATCTCTCGCGCGTCGCCGCGGTCGAGGCCGGCATCCCGGTGGGCACGCCGTGCCTCACCGTGAACCGCCTGTGCGGCTCGGGCCTGCAGGCGATCGTCTCGGCGAGCCAGCACATCCTGCTCGGCGACTGCGACGTCGCCGTGGCGGGCGGCGCCGAGAGCATGAGCCGCGCGGCGTACTTCCTGCCCACGGGGCGCTGGGGCCAGCGCATGGGCGATGCCGCGATCGTCGATGCGATGGTCGGCGCGCTGCACGATCCCTTTGGCCACGGCCACATGGGCGTCACGGCCGAGAACATCGCGGCGAAGTACGGCTTCACGCGCGAGCAGCAGGATCAGTTCTCCGTCGAGTCCCACCGCCGGGCAGCAAGGGCGATGGAGCAGGGCCTGTTCAAGAGCCAGATCGTCGCGATCGAGCTGAAGACGAAGAAAGGCGTGGAGCAGTTCACTACCGACGAGCACGTGCGCAAGGACGTGAAGCCCGAGGACATGGCGAAGCTGAAGGCCGTGTTCAAGAAGGACGGCACGGTGACGGCGGGCAACGCCTCGGGGATCAACGACGCGGGTGCCGCGGTGGTCCTCATGGATTCACAGGCGGCGAAACGGCAAAACATCAAACCCCTCGCGCGCTTGGTCGCCTACGCGCACGCGGGCGTGGAGCCGCAGGTGATGGGCCTCGGGCCGATCCCGGCGGTGCGGCGCGTGTTCGAAAAGGCCGGGCTGAAGCCCGCCGACATGGACGTGATCGAATCGAACGAGGCCTTCGCGGTGCAGGCCATGGCCGTGACCAAGGACCTTGGGCTCGACCCGGCCAAGGTGAACCCGAACGGCGGCGCGGTCGCGCTCGGACACCCGATCGGCGCGACCGGCGCGATCCTCACGGTGAAGGCGCTCTACGAGCTCGAGCGCACCGGCAAGCGTTACGCGCTCGTCACGATGTGCATCGGCGGCGGCCAGGGGATCGCCGCGATCTTCGAGCGCGCCTAGGAGTTCCCCGAGAGGCTAGGAAAATAGGGACTGTCCCTATTTTCCAAAGCAGGAATACGACGTTGTTCCGGGCCGCTTCCGGCATAACCAGTTAGCATTTTGAGTATGCGCCGCAAACCACGCGTCGGACTCGCCCTGGGCTCGGGGAGCGCGCGCGGCTGGGCGCACATCGGGGCCATCCGGGCGCTCGAGGAGCGCGGCATCAAGGCGGACCTGGTCTGCGGCACCTCGATCGGGGCACTGGTGGGCGCGGCCTATGCCGCGGGCGAGCTCGACCGGCTGGAGAAGTGGGTGTCCGGCCTTGCCTGGACCACGGTGGTGCGCCTGATGGACCTCACCTGGCGCGGCGGGCTGATCCGCGGCCAGCGCCTCTTCACGCTTTTCCGCACCATCTTCCAGGACCGCGACATCGACGGCCTGCCGATCCCGTACGGCGCGGTGGCGACCGAGCTCTATTCCGGCCGCGAGCTTTGGCTGCGCCACGGCAACCTGCTCGACGCGGTACGCGCTTCCTGCGCAATGCCGGGACTTTTCACGCCGATGATCCGCGAGGGCGAGGTGGTGGTCGACGGCGGCCTGGTCAATCCGGTGCCGGTGTCGATGTGCCGCGCGCTGGGCGCGGAAGTGGTGATCGCGGTCGATCTTTCCTGGGGCAAGCTCGGCCCCTACCGCGACCGCAGCAGGTCGGTCGCGCCGCGCGAGGTACCCGGATGGCTCGCACGGCTCCGGCCGGGCTGGGTGGAGAAGAAGTCCAAGACCGAGGACCGCACCGCGATCCCCTCGATCTTCGAGGTATTCAGCACCTCGCTCGACGTAGTGGAGATGCGCGTCGCCCGCAGCCGTCTGTCGGGCGACCCGGCCGACGTGCTGGTCACGCCGCTGCTGCCCGACTTCGCCACCATGGACTACCACCGCGCGCAGGAGGCGATCGAAGAGGGACGCGCCGCGGTCGAGCGCATGGGCCCGCTTCTCGACCAGGTCGTCAGCTGAGGCCCGCGTGGAGCTGACGCTCCCAATCGCCGCCGCGGTGCTCGGCGCGGCGCTCCTGCACGCCGCGTGGAACACGCTCATCAAGGCCTCCGCGGACAAGGAGCTCGACACCTACGCGGTCGCGGCGGGCTGCGGGCTGATCGCCGCGCTGTTGCTTCCGTTTCTGCCCGCGCCGGCGCGCGCCTCGTGGCCGTGGCTTGCCGGCTCCGCAACGGTGCACATCCTCTATTTCGTCTTCCTCGCCGGCGCGTATCGCTACGGGGAGCTCTCGTACGTGTACCCGATCATGCGCGGCGGCGGACCGATGATCGTGGCGGCGAGCGGCGCCGCGGTGTTCGCCGAGAACCTGAGCGGCGGGCAGTGGCTCGGCGTGCTCTTCGTGTGCGGCGGGATCGTCGCCTTCGCCTCCGGCGCGCACGACCGCCGCGCCACCGCGTTCGCGCTCGCCAACGCGGCGGTGATCGGTGCCTATACCCTCATCGATGCGAAGGGGGTGCGCGCCTCGGACGCGGCGGCGAGCTACACCCTGTGGTTCTTCGCCGCGAACGCGATCGTCATCGCCGCCATGGGCATGCTCAGGCGCGGCAGCGCAGTTCCGCGCTACCTCGGCCAGAACTGGCGGCGGGCGCTTCTCGGCGGCGCATGCAGCGTCGGCGCCTATGCCATCGCGCTCTGGGCGATGACGCGCGCGCCGGTCGCGCTCGTGGCCGTGCTGCGGGAGACCTCGGTGATCTTCGCCGCGGTCCTCGCGGCGCTGGTGCTGAAGGAAAAACTGACGCGCCGGCGGCTCTTCGCCACCGGCGCGGTGTTGGCGGGATTGATTCTCCTGCGGATCTAGGCGGGCTGCAGCTTCCCGTCGATCAGCCTGACGCGCTGGCCGGGCTGGTAGGACGGCGCGACGTCGCTGCGCACGGTCTCGGCCGCGCCGTCGTCGCGGCGCACGTCGACTTCCCAGTGCGTGGTGCCGCGCGCCTGCTGCTCGACCGCGCGGCCGGCGAAGGCGCCGCCCGCGGCGCCGAGCACCGTAATCACTTTCTGCGAGCCGTGGCCCTTGCCGATCTGGTTGCCGAGCACCGCGCCTGCGATGCCGCCGGCGATTGGCCCGAGCGCCGTAGCGTCGCCTTTATCCTTCACCTCGCGCACTGCTTGGACTGTCGCGAGCGTTCCAGGCTGGACGACCGGCCTGGGCGTCGCGACCGGCGCCGCAGGCGCCTGCGCGTAAGGCGGCGGCGTGCCGTAGTCGTTGTACGCGACGGGCGCCGCCGGCTTGGGCGTGCTCTTGTGGGCTACCGGCTTCTTGGGCGCAGGCTTGGGTGCAGCCTGGGGCGCCGGCTGTTCGATGACGGGCTCGGCCTGCTGCGCCACTTCGGCGGCGGGCGCCTGGAGCGCGCTGCTCTCCTGCACCGGCGTGTCCTGCTTGTGCGAGCCGATCGAGCTCGGAATGAGCCCGGTCACGGCGGCTACGCCGACGGCGGAAAAGACGGTCACCGAGATCGCTGCCGCGGTGAGCAGGGGGTGAAGGCGGCGGGTGTTCGTTTCCATTGCGTTGTTCTCCTTGGTTCCTCTCGACAACGCGCAGGTTACGGGGCCTCGGCACGGCGTGCCGTAAGCGTGTGTTACCGGTTGTTACGCGCCCGTCAGCGAAGCGTCAGGCCGCATGTGCGGGAAAAGAATGACGTCCCGGATGCTTGGACTGTCGGTCAGAAGCATCACCAGGCGGTCCACTCCGAGACCCGCGCCTGCAGTAGGGGGCAGGCCGTACTCCAGCGCGCGGATGTAGTCGGCGTCGTAATACATGGCCTCCTGGTCTCCAGCCTCCTTCGCCTTCGCCTGCTCGAGGAAGCGCGCCGCCTGGTCCTCGGGATCGTTCAGCTCGGAGAACCCGTTGGCGAGCTCCTTCGCGTCGATGAAAAGCTCGAAGCGGTCGGTGAGCTCCGGATCCGAGTCGCGCCGCCGCGCGAGCGGCGACACCTCGGCGGGGAAGTCGGTGATGAAGGTCGGCTGGATGAGATGCTTCTCCGCGACGGTCTCGAACAGCATGAGCTGCAGCGCGCCCCAGCCTTGATGCTTTTCGTATTTGACCTCGAGCGAGTCCAGTTTTTTTCCGAGAAAGCCGCGGTCGCGCAGGTCGCCCTGGATGCCCTGCTGCCGGATGGCATCGGGGATCGCAAGGCGTGCGAAAGGCTTGTCGAGCTCAATGACTTTTCCCTGATAAGTCACAGATGACTGGCCCGCCGCGGCGCGCACCAGCTTCTCCGTCAGATCCATCATGTAGCGCCAGTCCTGGTACGCGCAGTACCACTCGAGCATCGTGAATTCGGGATTGTGGCGCGTCGAGATGCCCTCGTTCCTGAAGTTGCGGTTGATCTCGAAAACGCGCTCCATGCCGCCGACCACCAGGCGCTTGAGATAGAGCTCGGGCGCGATCCTGAGAAAAAGCTCCATGTCGAGCGCGTTGTGGTGCGTCCTGAACGGCCGCGCCGCGGCGCCGCCGGGGATCGGCTGCATCATCGGCGTTTCGACTTCGAGGTAGTTCTCCTTGAGAAGAACCTCGCGGATCGAATGAATCACGCGGGAGCGAACCTCGAAAACCCTGCGTGATTCCGGGTTGACGATGAGATCGACGTAGCGCTGGCGGTAGCGCATCTCGTGGTCGGAGAGGCCGTGGAACTTCTCGGGCAGCGGCCGCAGCGCCTTGGCGAGCAGGCGGATCTTCGTCGCGTGGACGGTCAGCTCGCCTTTCATCGTGCGAAACAGGTGGCCTTCCACGCCGAGCAGGTCGCCGAGGTCCCAGTGCTTGAATTCCTCGTAGCCGGGGACGTCCTGGGTGATGTAAGCCTGCATCTGGCCGCTGCCGTCCTGCAGCGTGGCGAAGCTCGCCTTGCCCATCACGCGCTTCAGCATCATGCGGCCGGCCACCGTGGCGGGCGGCTTTTCTTTTTCGAGCTCGTCCTTCGAGCGCGATCCGAAACGAGCAACCAGGTCTCTCGAAAGATCCTTGCGCCTGAAATCGTTCGGGTAGGCGTTGCCTTTCGCGCGCAGCGCCTTCAGCTTCTCGCGCCGCTCTTCGACCAGCTTGTTGTCTTCTTCCATGTCAGCGGATGCGGTCGCGGGCGATGTCCATGACGAGCCGGGACGCGAGGTACAGGCGCGGCTCGATGCTCGAGACGAGCACGTATTCGTCGTCGGTGGAATGGGCGCCGAAGCCGCGCAGGCCGAAGCGCTCGACCACCGCATTCTTCGTCTTCAGCGCCGCGAAAGCGGCGTCGGTGCCCCCGCCCTCGGCGACGGCGTCGGCGACCAGCTCCTTGCCGAGCTCCTTGTAGATCGCCTGCGCGTGCTTCGCCGTCGCCGCGGACGCCGGCGAGGCCTCGAGCGGCGGTCGCCGGCGCTCGAAGATCATCTCGACCTTCGCCTCGGGCACGAGCTGCTTCTTGATCCGCTGCCGCACCGCCTGCTCGATGCCGTCGTAGTCGGCGACCCGCAGCACGCGCACGTCGGCCATCGCCTCGGCCGCCGGCGGGATGACGTTTCGGCTCATCCCCGCTCGCGACATGGTCCAGTTCATCTTGAGGCCGGTCGCCGGGTTCGAGAGATCCCGCGTCTGCAGGATCTGGTGGGAAAGCTCGTACAGCGCGTTCACGCCGAGCTGGGGCGCGGCGCCGGCGTGCGAGGCCTTGCCGTGGACCTTGAGCGCGACCGAGGCGATACCCGCGGTCGCGAGCGCGATCTTGTCGGACTCGACCCGCGAGGATTCGAACGAGAGCGTGGCGTCGTGCTCGGCGCCGAGGCGCGTGAGGAGCGAGCGCGAGCCGGGCGACGACAGCTCCTCGTCGGCGTTGATCAGAACCGTGAGCGTGCCGTAGTCGCGGAACTCGAGCGCCTTCAGCATCGCGACCGTGTGCAGGATGACCGCGATGCCCTGCTTGCAGTCGGCGATGCCCAGGCCGTAGGCACGCTCGCCGTCGACGCGGAACGGCTGCTTCGCCAGGAGCCCGCGCGGATAGACCGTGTCCATGTGCGCGATGAGCAGGATGCGCTTCGCGCCGCTGCCCTTGAACGTGGCGCGCACCATCCGGCCGATGCGCTCGGGCGTGTCCTCCATCTTGTAGACGTCGGCGGGCTCGACCAGCTCGACCTCGCCGCCGAGCTGCTTCAGGCGCCCGGCGATGAGCTGGGCGATGCGCTCGAGTCCCTCGAGGTCGCGGCTGCCCGATTCGATCGACACCAGCTCCTTCAGCGTGTCGAGCAGCGGTGCCTTCTGCGCTCGCGCCTGCGCGAGAACCGGTTCCACCGGTTGCGCAGTTACCGAAGTGAAGAAAAAGAGAGTTGCAAGCGAGGCGGCGTAGCGGAACTGGGCCAGGATCACTTCTAAACCCCCTGTTTCAGGCTGGCGGTGATGAAGTCGTCGAGCTCGCCGTCGAGCACGCGCTGCGTGTCGCCCTTCTCGACGCCGGTGCGCAGGTCCTTGATGCGCGACTGGTCGAGCACGTAGGAGCGGATCTGGTGGCCCCACTCGATGTCGGTCTTGGCCGCCGCCAGCTTGTCTGCCTCGGCGTTGCGCTTCCTCAGCTCGAGCTCGTAGAGCCGCGACTTCAGCATCGACATGCACTCCGCGCGGTTCCTGTGCTGCGAGCGGTCGTTCTGGCTCTGTACCACGATGCCGGTCGGAAGGTGGGTGATGCGCACCGCCGACTCGGTCTTGTTGACGTGCTGGCCGCCGGCGCCCGAGGCGCGGTAGACGTCGACGCGCAGGTCGGCCGGGTTGATCTCGACCTCGATCGATTCGTCGACCTCGGGATACACGAACACGCTCGCGAACGAAGTGTGGCGCCGCGCGTTGGAGTCGAACGGGCTCTTGCGCACGAGGCGGTGCACGCCGTTCTCGGTGCGCAGGCTGCCGTAGGCGTAGTCGCCGGTGATCTTCAGCGTGGCGCTCTTGATGCCGGCGACCTCCCCGGGCGTCTGCTCGAGGATCTCGGCGCCGAAGCCCCTGCGGTCGCAGTACTTGAGGTACATGCGCATGAGCATCTGGGCCCAGTCCTGCGCCTCGGTGCCGCCGGCGCCGGCCTGGATGTCCATGAAGCAGCTCGCCGGGTCGAGCGGGTTGGAGAACATGCGGCGGAATTCGAGCGCCGCGACGTCGCTTTCGAACTTCGCCAGATCGGACGCGACGCCGACGAGCGTGGCGTCGTCGTTCTCCGGACGCGCCATGTCGAAGAGCTCCTTCGCGTCCCGGATACCGGAGGTGATCGAGACCAGCGCCGCAACGGTCGAATCGAGCGCCTTCTTCTCCCGGCCGAGCTCTTGCGCCCGCTTCTGGTCGCTCCAGACGCCGGGGTCGGCCAACAGCTGCTCTACTGCCGAAAGCCTGCTCTGCTTGCCTTCGAGGTCAAAGATACCTCCGCAGCTCGTTGGACCGTTTCTCGAGGTCGGCGAGGCTGGAGGCGATCTGGTTGATGCGTTCGGCTTCCACGTTCGTTTCCGTTTATGGCGATTCCATGCGCTCGCCCCAGTAGCGCACCTCCTGGCGGAAGCGCGCCTCGGCCTCGAGCGGGTCGAGCGGCATGACGAGGTTGCGGCTCGGGATCGAGACGAAGGCCTTCTTCAGGCCCTCGCGCAGCGTGGAGAAATAGAAGTACACCTGGTCGTCGGGGCGCTGCACCATGAACAGCAGGAAGTCGCGCTTGTCGTCGGCCGAGATCTGCGCGATGCGCAGCACGTCCTCGTTCCTGAACCCGCGCTGGCGCGCCTCCAGCACGTCCTCGGTGAGCTGGCGCGGGATGCCCATTACGTCGGCGACGTCGGCGCCGACGAACCCGTCGCGCCCGCTCTGGCGCAGCCATCCCGCGATGCTTCGCAGGCTCACGGCGTCCGGGCTGGTGATCCGCTGGAACGCGGGCGCCACCGGCGCCGCGTGGCCGGGCAGGGCCGCCAGGAGGCCAAGGAAGGCAAGTGTGAAGCTCAGGCGCCGCATCGTCTCCCCGAGGAGTTCTTGGCGCTAGTCTAAGCGATCACACCCGCTTCGCGGCATACTCCTCGGCGATTTTGTCGTCAAAGAAGGTCGTCGGGTTGGGCGCGGCCATGAAGCGGCGGTAGACCTCCGGGTAGACCCCGCCGTACTGGAACACCTGGCCGTTCGACATTTCCACTTCGAGGGTGCGTGTTTTCTCGTCGTAGCCCACCGAGCGCACCTTCGATGAATTGACTCGCTTGCGCTCCATCAAACCCTTTCGACCCTCACGGTTTCCCCGCCCTTGACCGCCGCGAGCCTCTTCGGATCGCCCACGATGCTGCCCAGCACGTTGCAGCGGCTCGCGAGCTTGGGGCGCTCGTCGCTCGAGATCGGGGTGCGGCCGTAGGGCAGGGCGATGGCATCGCCCTCGGTCCAGAAGCACACCGTTCCGGCCTCGACGACCTGGCGCGCGTCCTTCTCGAGCTTCGCCTTCACCGGCGTCGCAAAGTAGACCTCCTCGCCCCAGGTCTGCGCCCGGGACTCGAACGGCAGCGCTTCGAGCAAAGCCTTCGCGGTCGGCGTATCGAGGAGATCTACCTCCAGCTTGCCGGACTTGAACGTCAGTGAAAGCTTCATCCGCCGAGGGTCGCGCTCCAGGGGGCTTTCGCGCTGCCGTTTTCCATCACGCCCTCGATGCTCGAACCTTTCACCTGGCCGCTGAACTCGCCGCGTCGGCCCGAGAGGCGGAAGCTGATGCGGTCGCCGCGCAGCTTCACGTCCTCGAGCGGCACGTCCTTGCCGTCGAGGCGGGCGCTTCCCGAGACGCGCGTGAGCTGCTGCTTGAGCTGCAGGATCGCGGGCTGCTTGCTCACCGCCGCAGGCATCTGCGCGCTCCACTTGCCCGCCACCTTGGCGGGAACCATGTAGAGATAGATGAGGGTGGTGGTCACGCCGCTGATCTGCACCTTGTCCTCGAGGTCCATCTGCACGTACTTCTCCGGAATCCAGCCGGTGAGCGGGTAGTCGTGCGACACGATGCGCGTGCCGGGCTTCAGCTCGCTCAGGAACTTGTCCTTGAGGAGGTTCACGGTGTCCGGAAGGAGGTACATCGTGATCACGGTGGCCTGCGACATGTCGGTCTTGAAGAGGTCCTGCTTCAGGAACTTGACGCGGTCGGCGAGGCCCTCCTTCTGCGCCGCCTCGTTGGAGCGGCGCACCAGGTCTTCCTTGATCTCGACGCCGAAGCCGCGCGCGCCGAAGATCTTGGCCGCGGTGAGCACGATGCGCCCGTCGCCCGAGCCGAGGTCGATGAGAAAGTCGGAGGGGCCGACCTCGGCGTAGCGCAGCATGTCGGCCACCACGCTTTGCGGCGAGGGGACGTAGGGGCCGGCGTCCTTGACCGGGTTCAGGTCTTCGGCGTGCACGGGAAACGAAAGCAGCAGGGCCGCCAGGGCAAGGGCGCGGATCATTCGAAGTGCTCCACGTTGAGCTGGATGGTTCTCAGGCCGTTGAACTCGCTCACCGCCAGCCGGTACGCGGCGCGCACCTTCTCCGGCAGCGGCTCGAGCGCGCCGAAGCGCATCGCCTCGTAGCGCCGCCCGTCTTTCACCAGGCGCAGCTTGAGATGCCTTTCGCCGACTACGCGCTGGGACTCCACGGCGAAATTATCGCAGAAGAGCGGTTGCGGAAATCCCTGGCCCCAGATCTCGCCCTCGAGCATGCGCGCCACTTCGAGCGTGCAGTGCGCACCCTCGAGGGCGCCGTCGGTCTCGACCGTGCGCAGCCGCGCCTCGGCGGGCAGCAGTTCCTCCACCGCGGTCTCGAACGCACGAGAGAACCCTTGATAATCGGTTTCGAGGATCGTCAACCCCGCAGCCATGGCATGCCCCCCGAAGCGCCCGATGAGACCGGGCGCGCGCTTCGCCACGAGATCGAGGCAGTCCCGCAGATGCAGGCCGGGAATCGAGCGCCCGGAGCCGCGCAGCACGGGCCTGCCCCCCTCTTCCGCGGGCGCGAAGCAGACCACCGGCCGGTGCACGCGGTCCTTGAGGCGCGACGCGAGGATGCCGACCACTCCCTGGTGCCAGCCATGATCGAAGAACGTCAGGCCGCTCTCCAGGTTGACCTTCTTGAGATGCTCCAACGCCTGTTCCAGCATCGAGGCTTCGATGGCGCGGCGCTCCACGTTGAGGCGATCGAGCTGTTGCGCGAGGTTCATGGCCCGCGCTTCGTCCTCCGTAATCAGGCATTCGATGCCGACGCTCATGTCGGCAAGGCGCCCCGCCGCGTTGAGGCGCGGCCCGGCGACGAATCCCAGGTCGAAGCTCGTCGCCGCGGCCGGCGAGCGTCCCGCGGCGCGAAGGAGCGCCATGACGCCCGGCTGGCCGCGCCCGGCGCGCAGGCGCCTCAACCCCTGCGACACCAGGTTTCGGTTGTTGGCGTCGAGGGGAACGACGTCGGCCACGGTCCCGAGCGCGACGAGGTCGGTCAGCGCGCCGAGATTGGGTTCGGTTTTTTCAGCAAAGAATCCCCGTCGCCGCAGTTCTGCTCGTGTTGCAAGAACCACGTAAAACATGACGCCCACGCCGGCGAGGGCCTTGGAGGGAAACGCACAGCCCGGCTGGTTCGGGTTCACGATGCAGGCCGCGGCCGGCACCTCGGGGCCGGGCAGGTGATGATCCGTGATGAGCGTGGCGATGCCAAGCTCACGCGCGCGGGCCACGCCTTCGACGCTCGCTATGCCGTTGTCGACGGTAATGAGGAGATCCGGCCGACTTTGCGCGGCGAGCTCGACCAGCTCGGTCGAAAGCCCGTAGCCGAGCTTGAAGCGGTCGGGCACGAGGTACTCGACGTGCGCGCCGAAGGCGCGCAGCGCGCGGATGCCGACCGCGCAGGCGGTGGCCCCGTCGGCGTCGTAGTCGGCGACGATCAGGAGTCGCTTGCCCGACTGGATGGCGTCGGCGAGCAGTCGCGCCGCGCCGTCAATGCCTTTTAGAAGAAAGGGAGGAAGCAAGGCGGCGGTTTCGTATTTGAGCTCGGCGCTCGTGCGGATGCGCCGGGCGGCATAGATCCGCGCGAGCAGGGGATGCACGCCTGCCTCGACGAGCGCGCGGCGGTCGGCCTCGGCGTAGGGGCGCTGGACGATCCTCACGCGTACTTCTCCAGCGCGCGCGGCCGGCGCCAGAAGCGCCGCAGGTCGCCGCGAATGGTCTCGAACGACGCGCCGAGGCTGTCCGGAACATGCACCGTCACCATGCCGACGCGACCCGCGCGCAGCGCGGCAAGGAGCGGCGCGAACCAGCGCTTCTCCAGTGCGTCGATGCACTCCGCGTACTCGGCACTCTGGCCCAGCGCGAGCGGCGCGCGCAGCGCATCGAGCAGGGCGAGATGGCGTCCGTCGGGCGGCGCCTCCCGCAGCCACGCCTCGGCGCCCTCCGGCAGCGCTCGCTCGCGCGCACCAGAGAGCCGCGCGAGACCGCGCGCCACCGGATCGTCGGCGCTGACCGATCGCCAGCGCGAGGCCGCCACGCGCGGCGCCGTACCGGCACCCCAAAGCCACAGGCTGTTTACGGTAGGTTCGCCGCGCGCCTCCCGGTCGGCGTTGACCTGATGCGCGTGCAGCAGCATCTGCGCTTCGTTGAGCAGCGCCGCCCAGCGCTTGCCCGCTTCTCCGCCCGCTCCTATGGCGAGGTCGACGTCGCGCCCGGCGGCGTCGAGCGGCGAGGACGCGTGAGAGGCGAGTTGCAGGTCGAGCCGTGCGCACCAGCGCCCCGGCTCGAGCACCTGGAGCACGAGGCCCTCGCCGAAATGCTGGTTCAGCGCTTCCACCAGCGCGTCGGCCTCGGCGCCCGAGAGCGCGAATGCCGCCGGGGGCACGACGATGAGGCGATCGCGCAGCAGGCGCAGGTGCACCGGGTCGGCGCGGACCCAGCATTCGCCGCCCGGCTCTCCGCCAACCCCGGCGAGTGACAGCGCCCCCGCGGGGAGCGTCTCGCCTTCGACGGCGAAGGCAGCTCGGAGCCAGGCTTCGACCCCCAGGGACTCCTCGCCTGCCTGGACTGCACTGCGGCCGCGCGCGAGCAGGAGCTCCAGCGCCGGTGCGCGCGTGCCGCTCGCTTCGGCGAAGAGGCCCGGCACGATCAGTTCGCAGTGCATCCGCCCGCGAGCCTCATGGTGCGCACGTCCTTGCGGGCGAGGTGCCGCGACAGGATGCGGTAATGATCGTAGTCGAAGCGCGGCGCACGCTCGCCCTCGAGCAGTTCGGCGAGCTCGGCATCGGAGCGTGCTGCGCCGAGGTAGCACCAGCGGTCGACGACGTGGATTTCGGCGGCATCGCGGCCGGGGTCGCGCTCGACGATGCCGAGCGGCCCGGCGTGCGGCCATTCCACCGCCTTCATGCGGGCAAGAGCTTCGGCGACCCTGCCGTGGTGGAGGTGGATGTTCTCTCTTCCCGCGCAGACGCCGCGGCATCGGCCGATCTGGAAGCGCCAGCACGCGCCGTCTCTCGCGGGAGCGTCGAACCCGAGCGTCTGCAGGCACAGTCCGTATTCGTCCGCCAAGCCGCGAAGCGCGTGCAGCGCGTCGCGGCGCGAGCGGAACAGGCCGTGCACGTACGGCAGGGTTTCACCGCGAATCTCCTCGGGCGCCGCGAGGCGCAGGCGCTTCATGTCGAAGGCGAAGCCGCAGAGCGATTGCGGGCGACGCAGCCGCCGGTTGTACGACGGCTGCAGCTCCTTCACGAGCTCGGCTTCGCGCAGCAGCGCGCCGAGCTCTCCGACGGTGCGCTGCCAGTCGATGCGGCGCACCTCGCGCGTCCAGGCCGTGCCGAGGGAGAAGTGCTGCATGACGCGCGAGCGCATAGTGCGGCTCATGCCGACGTAGAGCGGAGCTCGGGCTTCGCCATAGAACACATATACGCCGGGCGCTTCGGGGATGGCGTCGACCAGCGCGCGGTCGATGTGCGGCGGCAGCGCCGGCTGCCGCGCCACCTGGCGCGCCGCGACCGCGACGACCTCGCCCCCGTGCTCGCGCGCCGCGGTGCGCAGGAACTGCCACACGGCGTCGGCATCGGGAAGCGCGCGGTGGCGCACCCGGCACTCGATGCCGTGGCGCGCGATCAGGGCGTCCAGGGTATGGCTCGCATGGCCTGCATAGAGGCGGCGCGAGAGGCGCACCGTGCACAGCGTCCTCGCGTGGAACTTGAGGCCGGCGCGCTCGAATTCGCGGCGCAGGAAGCCGTAGTCGAAGCGCGCGTTGTGCGCGACGAAGACCCGTCCGGCGAGCCGCTCGTACAGGCCGTGGGCGAGCTCGGCAAAGCTCGGCGCGCGCGCCACCATCTCGCTGGTGATGCCGGTCAGCGCCTGGATCGGCGCCGGGATCGCGCCGCCCGGATTCACCAGGGTCGACCACTCCGAGCTCACCTCGAAGCCGTCGACCTCGATGACGCCGATCTCGGTGATGCGGTCCCACGCCGGCTGGCTGCCGGTGGTCTCCAGGTCGACCACCGCGAGCGGGCTTTCGAGGTCGTAC
>DATMJC010000012.1:0-4235 GCA_035554435.1 Burkholderiales bacterium
CCGGTCGACGCCCGCACGCTGACGCCAAGCCCGGGCTCCGCGGCCAGCCGGATGCGGGGGCCGTCGAACGTCCAGCCGCCCTCGAAGGGATCGTCGGCGAGCAGCAAGGCGGTATCCAGGTCGACCCAGTCGACGCCGCCCAGCGCCGCGACGACGTGGGCCATCGCGAGCAAGCCGACGCGCGTCTCGACCATCGCGCCCGCCATCAAGCGCAGGCCCAGGGCGCGGGCGCGTTGCCCGAGCCACAACGCCGTAAGCGGACCGCCCAGCTTCGCCAGCTTCAGGTTGACCCCTTGCGCGGCTCGCGCGCTGACGAGCCGTTCGAGGTCGTCGACCCCGCGGAACGATTCGTCGGCGACCACCGGGACCGGCGAATGCGCCGCCACCTCCGCCATCCCCTTCAGATCGGCGGCCGCACACGGCTGCTCGAAGCACTCGATCGTCAAGCCGTCCGACAGCGCGGCGTCGAGCAGCGCGCGCGCGTCGAGCGCGATGAAGCCGGCGTTGGCGTCCAGCCGGAAGCGCGCGTCAGGCACGGCCGCCGCGACCGCGCGCAGCGACGCGAGGTCCGCGCGCCAGTCACGGCCCACCTTGACCTTGAAGGTGTCGAACCCGGCCCGCCGGTGCGCGCGCGCGCCCGCCGCCATCCGCTCCGGATCGGAGATCGGCAGCGTGATGTCAGTGTGGAGCTCGGTCGCGGTCACAGCGCGGTTTGCGAGCGACTGGTACAGTGGCACGCGCGCCAGGCGCGACCCAGCGTCCAGGATCGCCGTCTCGATCCCGGCCAGCGCAACGTGACCCAGCGGCGGCTGGCGGTTCAGGATCTCGCCAAAATCGTCCAAAGCGACGCCGCGCAAGTCAGCCGCCACCGCCCCGATCTCGGCCAGCAGCGCGGGTTGATCCTCGCGCGTCACCGGCGGTAGCGCCGCCGCCTCGCCGAAACCCGTCGCGCGCCGGCCGTCGGGGGTCTCGACCGTCGCGCGCACCAGCGCCGCGCGCGTGGCGTCGATCCTCCCCGTCGCGATCACGAACGGCTCGCGCAGCGGGATCGACAGCGGTTCCACGTCGACGTCGACTATCGAGATCCGGTCAGTGGCCGCCACGCCGGCAGTTTAGCAAGCCTTTCTTCCGCCTCGCCCCCCAAGGGGAGAAGACCAGAGGAAGCCGCGATCCCGCGCTTCGCGCGGGGGCGGCTAGTACCTCGCCCCAGTGATTTTGATCGGTTGCCGGAGGCGGGGTAGCTCGTCCTCCGGCACCAAGACCGCGATGCTTCGCGCCTGGCGCGGTGTGCGGGTGATGAGTCCGAGCCGCTCCAAGGTCTTCACCATGTTGTGGACGCTGGGCGGCGTCACGCCGAAGAAGCGCTGCATGTCGGCTTCGGCGGGGGGCTGCCCCATGACCAGCGAATAGGCGTGGATGAAGGCCAGATACTGGCCCTGGATTTCGGTGAAGGAAGCCGAAGCCGAAGTTGCCATTCGGCTCGCGATTTGATCAAAGGCTTCGCAAAGGAGCCAGCATGAATATTCGGTACCGGGTCACGCTTTCGGCAGAGGAACGCGCCCGCCTTCTCGAGATGGTTCAAAGCGGCAAGGGCGCGGCGCGGCGACTGAAGCGGGCGCAGATTCTCCTGGCTGCCGACTTACGCTCGACCGACGAAGAGATCGCCCGCAACGTCTGCGTCGGGACATCCACGGTCTACCGAACCAAACAGCGTTTCGTCGAAGAAGGATCCGAGGCAGCGCTCAGCGAGGCGTCTCGGCCCGGCGCACCTCGGAAGCTAGACGTGGAGGACGAAGCGATTCTCTGTGCCCTTGCCTGCTCCAAGCCCCCATCGGGGCGCGCGCGCTGGTCCTTGCGGTTACTCGCCAATGAGATGGTTCAGCTGACAGTACACACCCAGATCTCCGAAGAAACCATTCGGAGGCGGCTTAGCGAGATGCAGCTCAAGCCCTGGCAAGAGAAGATGTGGTGCATTCCCAAGGTCGATGCGGAATTCGTCGCCCGAATGGAAGACGTCCTGGCGCTTTATGCCGAGCTGCCAGATCCTCGACGCCCGGTCGTCTGCTTCGACGAAACGCCACGACAGCTCATCGGCGAGGAACGCATCCCGGTGAAGGCCGAACCAGGGAAGCGACGCCGCTACGACTACGAGTACGTACGTAACGGCACTGCCAACGTCTTCATGTTCGTCGACGCGAACCGATCCTGGCGACACGCAAAAGTGACCGACCGTCGAACGTGCCTGGACTTCGCCGAGTGCTTGCGCGACCTCGTCGACGAGCACTATCCCCACGCCGAGAAGATCCGCCTCGTTCTCGACAACTTGTCCGCGCACAGGCCATCTGCTGTGTACGAACGCTTTCCACCTGCGGAGGCGCGTCGAATTCTTGAGCGCCTCGAGTTTCACTTCACGCCCAAACACGCCAGCTGGCTCAACATGGTCGAGATCGAGATCGGCGTGATGGTCTCCCAGTGCCTCGATCGACGGATCCCCGACAAGAAGACGCTAGTCGCCGAGGTGGCCGCCTGGGAACGTCGACGCACGGCCGAAGGCGCCCATATCGACTGGATGTTCACGATCGAGCGCGCCCGGCAGAAGCTCGGCGCTAGCTACCCCACTCCCGACGAACAACCGGTCCAGGCCGCCGCCTGAACCGGTCATCTTCACTGGGGCGAGGTACTAGCTGCTCCCGCGCGAAGCGCGGGTGTGCAGCTATTTCCGAGATGCGCTCTCGTCGCTCCCCGCCGCCGCGATCCCGCGCGGCAGACGCACGGTGAACGTCGAACCGCGTTCGAGCTGGCTCTCGGCCGAGATACTTCCGCCCATCGCGTCGACCACCTGGCGCACGATCCAGAGGCCCAGCCCGAGGCCGCCGTAGTTGCGCTTCGAGACGGCGCGCTCGAAGCGGCTGAACACGCGTTCGAGATCGTCGCTCGACATGCCGATGCCCCGATCGCGCACGGCGAACCAGATGTCGGCGTCGTCGCCCGGACCGCTCGCGCCGATCTCGACGGAGATGGGGTTCCCTTCGCCGTACTTGACGGCATTGGAGATCAGATTGGTCAGCACCTGGTCGAGGCGCCAGCGATCCCAGAAACCGACGATCGCCTGCGTCTGCTTCACGTCGAGGGCGCCGGGCTCCATGGACGGCCAGGAGAAGCGATCCACCACCTCGCGCGCCAGCTCGCCCAGGTCGACGCGCTCGGGGGCCAGCACCATTTTTCCGGCCGTGATGCGCGAGACGTCGAGCAGCTGATCGACAAGGCCGTCCAGGCGCTTGAGTTGCCGGTCGAGCGACTGCCAGCTGGCGACCAATCGGTCGTCGTCGGTGCTGACGGCGTTTAGCATGGCCCGCTCGACGGAGTGCGCGTTCAACATCACAGAGGTCAGCGGCGTCTTTAGCTCGTGACCGGCGATCGACAGGAAGTCCTGGCGCGCGCGCACCGCCTCCTCCAGCTGCGTCTGCGCGTTCTTGAGATCCGTGATGTCGTCGAACGCGACGAGCACGGTCTCCGGGTGGCCGAACATCGCCGGGATGCGCGCCGCCTGAACCGAGATCACCTTGGGTCCGTTCGGCGTGTACCAGCGAATCTGCTGCCCCGAGACGGCGCCGCCCCGCGCTGCCCGCACCACCGGCACGTCCTCGACCCGCAGCGGCCGGTCGTCGAGATCGCGCATGTCGAACAACCGCAGGTGGTCATCAACCGACTGGGGATAGTCCGGCGCGCCGCCCGCCATTCGCCGAGCGGCGGCGTTGGAGAAGAACACGCGCGCCGTCTCTGGCTCGACGAACATCAGCGGCATCGGCATCTCGTCGAGCACCGTCCGCAACCAGCGCTCTTGTTCGGCGCGCTGCGCGGCCAGACCCTCCGCGTCGGCTTGCGCTGCCTCCGCCCGTTCGCGGCGTAACGTCTCCGCGGTCTCGTCCTTGATGACAAGCGCGACGTGTTCCACGACGCCCGCCGTGCTGAGCAGTGGCAGCATGGTCAGCGAGATCGCCACGCGCCGCCCCTCGGTCACGTGCACCTGCTGCAGGTCGCGCGGGTCGTACCAGAAGGTCGGCATCTGGATGGTCTCGCCCGCGAACGCCCGCCGGACGAGCGCCAGCAGCCCCTGCCTCTCCGCGATGTCGTCCTCGAGAATGCTGTATTCAGGCGGCGGCTCGGATCCGAACAGATCGCGAAACGCCTTGTTGGTCAGCAAGCAGTGACCGTCGGCGCGGTACACCTGCAGC
>DATMJC010000013.1:0-92653 GCA_035554435.1 Burkholderiales bacterium
ATCATGATCGGCACGCCGGCGATCCGCAACCTGATCCGCGAGAACAAGATCGCGCAGATGTACTCGGCGATCCAGACCGGCCGCCAGCTCGGCATGCAGACGCTCGACCAGAACCTGCAGGAGCTGGTCCAGCGCAACATCATCTCGCCGACCGAGGCGCGCGGCGCCGCGGCCAACAAGGACAACTTCGCAGGCTAAGTCGGAGACCGGCATGGAACGCGAACAGGCAACCAAGTTCATCTACGACCTGCTGCGCGCGCTGACGTCGCGCCGCGGCTCGGACCTCTTCCTCACCTCCGGCTTTCCTCCGGCGATGAAGATCGACGGCAAGATGACCCCGGTGTCGCAGCAGGTGCTGACCGGCGGCCACACCTCGATGCTGATCCGCTCGATCATGAACGACCGCCAGGCGGCCGAGTTCGAGGCGAACAAGGAGTGCAATTTCGCCATCTCGCCCGCCGGCATCGGGCGCTTCCGGGTGAACTGCTTCGTGCAGATGGGCCAGGTGGGCGCGGTGCTTCGCGTCATCACCACCACGATCCCCAACTTCGAGGACCTGCGCCTGCCGGCGGTGCTGAAGGACGTCGCCATGACCAAGCGCGGGCTGGTGCTGTTCGTCGGCGCCACCGGCTCGGGCAAGTCGACCTCGCTCGCGGCGATGATCGGCTACCGCAACGAGAACTCGCACGGCCACATCGTCACCATCGAGGACCCGGTCGAGTTCGTCCACCCGCACAAGAACTGCATGATCACGCAGCGCGAGGTCGGCGTGGACACCGAGTCCTGGGAGGCGGCGCTCAAGAACACCCTGCGCCAGGCGCCCGACGTGATCCTGATCGGCGAGATCCGCGACCGCGAGACGATGGAGCACGCCGTCGCCTTTGCCGAGACCGGCCACCTCTGCCTGGGGACGCTCCACGCCAACAACTCCAACCAGGCGATGGACCGCATCATCAACTTCTTCCCGGAAGAGCGCCGCCAGCAACTCCTCATGGACCTGTCGCTCAACCTGAAGGGAGTGATCTCGCAGCGCCTGATCCCGGTGCGGGAGGGCAAGGGCCGCGCCGCGGCGGTGGAGATCATGCTGAACTCGCCGCTGATCTCGGACCTCATCTTCAAGGGAGAGGTGCACGAGATCAAGGAGATCATGAAGAAGTCGCGCGAGCTCGGCATGCAGACCTTCGACCAGGCAATCTTCGACCTCTACGAGGCCGGGCGCATCAGCTACGAGGACGCGCTGCGCTTCGCCGACTCCACCAACGAAGTGCGCCTCAACATCAAGCTGCACGGCAAGGAATCCAAGGGCAAGGACATCACCAAGGGCATCGAGCACCTCGACATCGTCTGACCCGGCTACTTCTGGCGCAGCAGCGCGCCGGGCCCCGCCGCGCCCCAGATCTTCCGGTCCCACTCCCTGGGGATGAGCCGGTCGCCGGCGTACTCCAGCACCATGCGCTCGGGCTCGGTGCTGACCGTGATCACGCTGCCCGACCTCGTCCAGGTCCCCGCCATGAGGTAGCGGCTCGCGTCCGCGGAATAGGTTCTCACCATCGCGGTACTCCCGGCCTGGAGCAGTAGCACCATGTTGCGTGCCTCGTACAGCCCGACCGGCGAGAGCTCGCAGCCCGGGATCGTCATGCGCCCGCCGCGGATGGCGCAATGGCGCTCGGAGGTGGTCGCGTAGCCGCCGACGTCGATGCCCCCGCGCGCGCAATCGCCGAGCAAGAGCGCCCATTCCTCGCACTGGCGGCCGCTCGGAAACACGCAAACCGCGATCTCGCCGTCGGCGCCCCGCTCCATCCTGCGCTTGCCGCCCTGCGTCTCGCAGTTCTGCGCGGCCGATTGCGCGTTGACGAGGTCCTGGGGCGGCTTCGTCGTGCATGCGGCAAGCGCCAGCAAGGCAGCCCACGCAGCGAGGGGCAATATCCCGAGGTTGGAGCTTCTTTCTCTTGTCGTTTTCATGCGCGCTCCTTTCCCGCAGGTTAGTCCATCTCGCCCTGCAGGAAAAGGGGCGCGCGTCTACGACTGCTCTGGGCTAGCTCTTTTTCGCCTCGGGCACGAGGAGCTCGACCGTCCCGGGTTCGATCCATGCCTCGACGATGCCGCCGATCTCCTCGGGCTCGTCGTCTTCCATCGGGTAGAGCTTGTCGTCGATGTGCAGCTCGTAGCCGGTCCATTCGATTTTCAGCCGCCGGCCGCGCCGCGTCGGCAGCAGCGCGCGGCGCTCGCGGTTGTCCTGCCACTTGTTCAGGTATTCGAGCAGGTGGGCGCGCTCGTCCTCGGTGACGAGCACCACGTCGAGTAGGCCGTCGCTGGGCTTACTGCCAGGCGCAAGGAACATGTTCGGCCCGACATAGCGCAGGTTGATCGCCTCGAAGAGAATGTAGCGCCCGGAAATATCCTCACCGTCTAGGGACGCAGCCACGTCCACGGACTCGCAGTGCACCGCCATGTCGTGCAGGCGGCGCAGAGCGCGGTCGACCACGTCTTCCGGCTTGCCGACCTTGGCACCTTTCTTCTTCGGTCGCGCCAGCAGATTGCCGAACAGCCCCGCGCCCACGCCCTCGATGAAATAGCGCTCGCCCCACGGTCCCTTGGCGACGCCAATGTCGAGCTGGACGCGGCGCGCGGTTTCCCAACCGCGCACGAGGTCCTCGAAGGGCCGCTCGAGCATGCCGAGCGTGCGGCCGATGTTATTCGCGGTGCCCGAGGGAAGCAGCGTCACAGGAACGCCGAGGCCGACCATGCGCCGGATGACTCGGCCCACCGTGCCGTCGCCCCCGGCCACGACGACTAGGTCGGCCGGCTTCCTGAGCGCGCGCTTCCAGCCTTTCTCCTTCGACGAGCGGTAGCGCACCTTGTGGCCCGCACGGCTCAGCAGCTTCTCGAGCTTGACGGCGTCTTTCTCGCCGGTGCTGCCAGCCCCCGGGTTATGGATGAGGGTGACGCGCACGCAAATTGCTGAAGGTAGGCATATGCGCATCCTCATCACGAACGACGACGGCGTCTATAGCCCGGGCATAGCCGCTTTGGCGCAAGTAGCTTCCCGATTCGGCGAGGTCCGGATCGTGGCGCCTGACGTGGAGATGTCGTCGGCGAGCGCATCGATCACCGCCTCCCGCCCTTTGAGCTATAAGCGCACGCCGCTTCCCACGCCCGGGTTAGACGCGTACCGGGTGAACGGCACGCCGGGGGACTGCGTCATGCTGGGGACAACGCTGTGGGAGAAAGTCGACGTGGTCCTCTCCGGCATCAATATCGGCACCAACCTCGGCAATGCCACCTGGCACTCAGGCACCCTCGCGGGGGCCAGGCAGGCGGCGCTTCTCGGCCTGCGCGGCATCGCACTGAGCGCGCCTGCCACCGACCGCGAGCAGCCGAGCTTCGAGCTCCTCAAGCCGTGGGCGGCGAGCGTGCTCGAAATGCTGTTCGAGGTCCAGGATCTGCCACTGGTCAACGTCAACTTCCCTGCCGAGGCGCCGCGCGGCCTGCTCTGGACGTGCCAGTCGATGCGGCATTACGACGGCAAGGTCGTTCCGGCGAAGGATCCGATGGGGCGTCAGGTCTACTGGTACACCGTGGCGCCGGTCGAGTCGACCGAGGAGACCTCGGACCGTTGGGCGTTCGACAACGGATACGTTTCGATCACGCCGCTGCGCCTCGAGCTCACCGATCATCAAGCGCTCGAGCGCGTGCGCAAGCTCGAGGCCTGGAAGAAGCTCAAGTTCGCGTAGCCCGCCGCAGGTTCCAATTGGTTCGAATCGGCATCTCCGGTTGGCGCTACGAGCCCTGGCGCGGCGTGTTCTATCCCGAAGGCCTCGCGCAGCGCCGCGAGCTCGAGTTTTGCGCTCAGCACTTCTCCACCGTCGAGCTCAACGGCTCGTTCTACTCGCTGCAGCGCCCGGAGTACTACGATGCGTGGTACCGCGAAACCCCGCCCGGCTTCCTCTTCAGCGTGAAGGGCTCGCGCTACATCACGCACATGCTGCGGCTCAAGAACATCGAGAAGCCGCTAGCCAACTTCTACGCCTCCGGCATCCTCAATCTGCGCGAAAAGCTCGGCCCCTTTCTCTGGCAGTTCCCGGAGATGTTCCACTACAACCCCGAGCGCCTCGAAAGCTTTTTCAGGCTGTTACCCAGGAACACCGAAGAAGCACTGCGCCTCGCGCGCCGGCGCGATGCGCGCATGACGGGGCGCTCGCGCCTCGCTATCGACGCCAAGCGTCGCCTGCGGCACGTGATCGAGATCCGGCACCAGAGCTTCAGGAACGAAGAATTCGTCTCGCTGCTCAGGAAACACGACATCGGCCTGGTGGTCGCCGATACCGCGGGCAAGTGGCCGAAGATGTTCCGCGTCACGAGCGGCTTCGTCTACGTGCGCCTGCACGGCGACGTGAAGATCTACACCAGCGGCTATACGAGCCGCGCGCTCGCGGCCTGGGCGCGGCGCATCCGCACTTGGGACGCGGACGGGCGCGACGTCTACGTGTATTTCGACAACGACGTGAAGGTCAGGGCGCCCTTCGACGCGCTGAACCTCGTGCACAAGCTCGGCCTTGAGTGGCGGCCAGCCGACCAGGCGCCGCCGCTGCATACCGCGGGCGTGCGCGTGCCTCGGCGCAAGTTCGCATACGGCCCGCGCGTGACCGGCGCCAATCCGGCGTGGGAAAAGCTCGGCCGGCGCTAGCATGCGCGCGTGAAGGTTCAATGCCGCATCTGCGGAGGCGGGCCCGCTGGAATGATGCTCGGGCTGCTGCTCGCGCGGGCCGGTATCCGCACCACCCTCCTCGAGAAGCATCGCGATGCCAGCGCGCTAGGGTCTGACCGTTTCCGCCAGGTCCGGAAACACCTTCGCGACCTTGGCCATCAGATAATCGCCATACGAGCCGCTCCAATCGTGGACGTTCGCTTTGTCCCAACGCTCTGCGCTGTCATCTTGCGCATTCGCTGCGCGCTCAGGCAGAGGCGAGATCTGCGCATCGAAAGCCGGGTCGAAGAAGAACGGAAACGACAATCGGCTTTTGCCGCTAGCGTTCTTCACACGGTGAGGCGTCGAACGATAAAATCCGCCCGTCAGCCGATCGAGCATGTCGCCGATGTTGCAGACCAGCGCTCCTTCGATGGGCGGCGCTTCAATCCATCCGGCCGGCGTCTTGACCTGCAACCCGCCGTTTTCGTCCTGAGCCAAGAGCGTGAGCAGCCCGTAATCGGTGTGTTCGCCAACACCCCAGGACGTGTCTCCCGCGGAAGAGGCTGGGTACTCAAATATTCGAAACAATAATGTCGGCCGCGCCGTGTAGGCGTTGCGAAAGTATTGGGCGTCGAGCCCCAGGCTCAGCGCCACGCCCTCCATGGTCGCATGTGCCGCGCGCGTCGCCTCGTCCATGAACCGCAACACCGCGGTCTTCAGCTCCGGCACGGCCTCCGGAAACAGGTTGGCCCCGTGTAACGGCCATTGCGCGCGTACGCGCGCGTCCACTGCATCGAGCTCTTCGCCGAAATAGAGCCCCTGCTTCAGATCGGGCGCGCCGGATGTCAGTTCACCGCCGATCGGGAAGTAGCCGCGCCAGGCGCGCCCGCCGCGCGCCATGGCGATCTCCATCTTGCGCGCCTCCGGCAGCGCGAAGAAGCGGCGGCTGGCGGCATCCAACGCCGCGAGGGTATCGGCGCCGACGCCGTGCCCTATCGCGTAGAAGAAACCGAGATCGCGGCACGCTCGCTCGATCTCGCGCGATGTTTGGACGCGCGCATCCGCGTCACGCGACAACAGCGGCGCCACGTTGATGACCGGCAATCTTCCGTCGCGCGTCATAGCTCACCTGCGAAGCGCCGAGGGCTTCACCTTACATGAATTTGCTCGCCATCGAGAGCGTCGTGCACGGCCGGCTTATTCGCGCGCCGGCATGCGGTTGAGCGCGTCCCGCGCTGCAATCTTGTAGGCTTCGGCGAGCGTTGGGTAGCTGCCCGGGGGCGGCCTGCTGAACCTGCGCGAAGTCTTCGCGCTACCTGCGGTGGCTGCCGGCGACGATCTGGAATTCGTAGAGCCGGCACTCGAGAGCGCCGTTCCAGAGCGGCGTCCGCCGCGAGGGCTCGAGCCGTATCAACTTAGGCAGGCGCATGTCGGCGGTAAAAATAAAGCAGCGCCATCCGGCAAATCTCTTCTTGAGCGCGTCGCCGAGCTTCGGGTAGAACGCGGCCAGCTCGTCGGCGCTGCCGATACGCTCGCCGTAGGGCGGATTGGCGACGAGCACGCCCGCGCTCGCCGGCGCCGGGCGCTCGAGCACGTCCGCCTGCTCGAACTTCACCCAGCGCTCGACGCCCGCCGCGCCGAGGTTGCGGCGCGCCGCCTGCAGGGCCTCGGGGTCCGTGTCGCTGCCGTATAGCCGCGGCTCGACCGGCTGGACCGTCCTCTCGTTCTTGATCCTCTCCCACAGCTTCGAATCGAACCCGCTCAGCTTCTCGAAGCCGAATGCCCGCTTCGCGCCCGGCGCGCGGCCGCGCGCCATCGCCGCCGCCTCCGAGAGCAGCGTGCCGCCGCCGCACATCGGATCGAGCAGCGGCTGGTCGAACTTCCAGCCTGAAAGCATGACGACGCCCGCTGCGAGGTTCTCGCGGATCGGCGCATCCGCGATGTCCATGCGCCACCCGCGCTTGAACAGCGCCTCGCCGGAGGTGTCCAGGTACAGGATTCCCTTCGCTTCTTCCAGGAAGGCATGAATGCGCACGTCCGGCGCCGCGCGATCCACGTCGGGCCGGCTGCCGACCTTGTCGCGGAAGAGATCGCACACCGCGTCCTTCACTTTCAGCGTAGCGAATTCGAGGCTCTTCAGCGGGCTTTTCTGCGCAGTGACGTTGACCCTGATGCTCTTCTGCACGGAGAAGTATTTCGGCCAGGCGATCGCCCGCGCCGCGTCGTACAGGTCCCTCTCGTTCTGGTAGGAGAACTCGCCCACGCGCCAGAGGACGCGCGAAGCGATGCGCGACCAGAGGTTCGCGCGGTAGCCGATCTCCCAGGTTCCGCTGAACGCGACCCCTCCGGGCGCTTGCGCGGGCGCCTCGGCGCCGAAAGACGAGAGCTCCTGGAGGAGCAGTCCCTCCAGGCCGCGCGGGCAGCTCGCGAAAAACGACTCAGAACGGCTTGACGACAACCAGGATCACCGTGGCAAAGAGCACGAGCGTGGGCGCCTCGTTGAACCAGCGGTACCAGACGTGCGTCCTGCGGTTGCGCTCGGCGGCAAAGTCGCGCATCAGGCGCCAGCACCAGAGGTGGTAGCCGACGAGAAGTGCGACCAGGGCGATCTTCGCGTGCAGCCAGGACGATGCGCCGCGGAACCAGCCGAGCCAGAGCCACACGCCGAACACGATGGTGAGCACCCCGCCTGGAGTCATGATGCCCCAGAAGAGCTTGCGCTCCATGACCTTGAAGCGCTCAAGGGAGGGGCGGTCCGCCGCCTGCGCGTGGTAGACGAAAAGGCGCGGCAGGTAGAAGAGACCCGCGAACCAGGTCACCATGGAGATGATGTGCAGAGCCTTCACCCAGAGCATGCGCTACTCCGAAAACCTCTTTCTCGCGAAGCGGATCGCCAGCACGTAGCCGACGGCAGCATAACCGAGCAGCACCGCGACGTGCGCGAGCGCCTGCTGCGGAATCTCCCCCGCCATGAACGGGCGCACGAGCGCCACGCCGTGATAGAGCGGCAGCGCCTTCGCCACGGACACGAGCGGCTCGGGGAGCTGTTCGGCGGGAAAGAACACGCCCGAGATCATCATCATCGGCGTCATGACGAGGGTCATGTAGAAGCTGAAGAAGTCCCAGTTGCGGGCGAGCACGGTCATGATGAGCCCGACGGCCGAGAACGCCAGGCCGACGAGGAACGCCGTGGGCACCGCTAGCAGCACGAGCGGCGAGTGTGCGAGGCCGAACACCAGCACGATGCCGAGGATGGTGGAGCCGGTGAGCCAGGCCTTGCTCGCCGCCCAGACGATCTCGCCGGCGACGATGTCGTCGATCACCAGCGGTGCGTAGAGGATCGCATCCCAGGTCTTCTGGCCGTGCATGCGCGAAAAGCCCGAGAACATCGACTCGAAGGACGCGGTGTACATCGTGGCGGTGCAAAGCTGGCCCGCGGCGAAGAACGAGATGTACGACATTCCTTCGACCGCGGGCATCAGGGCGCCCAGGCCATAGCCGAGGCCGAACAGCATGATCAGCGGATCGGCGAGGTTGGTGAGCACCGCGGCGGCGAAGAGCTTGCGCCACACGAGGAAGTTTCGGCGCCATACGGCGATCCAGCGCATTCCTTCAGTCCCTCAGTTCAATCCCTCAAGTCTCGTCCGGTGAGCTTGAGGAACACATCCTCGAGACTCGCCGGCCGGTGCAGGTAGACGAGCTCGGAGTGCCCGGCGAGGGTTCTGAGCAGGCCGTCGACCTTGTCGGCATAGCAGAACACCGTGTCGCCCACGCGCTCCACCCTTGCCGCGCCCGCTCTCGCGAGCGCGATCCATGCCTCCACCGCGGGACCCGGGCCGTGCACCTCGACCACCTGCGGCTCGATATGCTGCGCGATGAGCTCGCGCGGCGAGCCGGAGGCGATGATGCGGCCGTGGTCCATGATCGCGAGGCGCTGGCAAAGGCGCTCTGCTTCTTCCATGTGATGGGTCGTCAGGATGAGGGTCTTGCCCTGCACCGTCAGCCGGCGCATGCGCTCCCAGATGAGGTGGCGCGCCTGCGGGTCGAGGCCGGTGGTCGGCTCGTCCAGGAAGAGCACTTGCGGATCGTTCACGAGCGCGCGGGCAAGCGTGAGCCTGCGCTTCATTCCGCCCGAGAGCGTGTTGATCTTCGCGCCCGCGCGGCCGGTCAGGCCGGCGAACTCGAGGAGCGGCCCGGTGCGCGCGCGAACCTCGCGCGGCGAGAGGCCGAAGTAGCGGCCGTACACGAGAAGGTTCTCGGCGACCGTGAAGTCGGGATCGAGATTGTCCGACTGCGGCACCACCCCCACGCGCGCGCGTGCTTCTCGCGCCTTTCTTGGCACGGGCTCGCCGAGGAGCTCGATGTCCCCGGCATCAGGCGCGATCAGCCCCAGGCAGAGGCGCAGCGTGGTGGTCTTGCCCGCACCGTTGGGACCCAGCAGGCCGAAGCACTCCCCGGGCGCCACGCCGAGATCCACGCCGCGCACGACCTCGAGCGCGCCGAACGACTTGCGCAGCGCGCGCACCTCCAGCACGCTCATTTCCAGTTCGAGGTGACGATCGTGCGCAGCACGTGGAGCTTGTGGTGGAAGAAATGGTCCGCGCCGGGCACCAGGATCACCGGCAGGTCCTGCGGCCGCGCCCACTCGAGCACCGCGGCGAGCGGCACCGTGTCGTCGTTCTCGCCGTGGATGACGAGCGTTCCGGCGGGCACGGGCGGCGCCTCCAGCCGCGTGACGCCCACGCCGACGAGCACCAGCCTTTCGGGTGGCATGCGCTGAGCCAGCCTTGCCTGCACCGCCGCGCCGAAAGAAAACCCCGCCAGGACAAATCGGGTCGCGCTCGTATTCCGGAGAACCACTTCCAGATCCTCCAGTTCTCCCCTGCCTTCGTCATGAACCCCCTCGGTCTGCCCGACGCCGCGAAAATTTGGTCGCCACGTCTCGTATCCCAGCTCGAGAAATGCACGCGCCAGGGTCTGCACGACCTTGTTGTCGAGCGTTCCGCCGTAGAGGGGATGCGGATGCGCGATCAGCGCCGCGCCGCGCGGGGCGGACTCCGGCCGGTCCACCGCGCATTCGATCCGGCCCGCGGGGCCGGCGACGAACTCGCGCCGCGTCGCTGCGCGCATCTACATCTTCAAGCGCTCGACGACGCGTCCGTGGCGCAGGTGCTCTTCGATGATCTCGTCGACGTCGGCCTGGTCGACGTAGGTGTACCAGACGCCCTCGGGATACACGACCACGCAGGGTCCCTCCTCGCACCGATCCAGGCAGCCCGCCTGGTTGATGCGCACCTTGCCCTGGCCCGACAGCCCGAGCGCCTTGACCTTCGACTTCGCGTAGTCGCGCATCGCGCTCGCACCCTTGTCGTTGCAGCAGGTGCGGCCGCCGTCGCGCTGGTTGCAGCAGAAGAAAACGTGCTTCTCGTAATAGGACATGGAGGGCGCGATTCTAAGGCTTTTGCTGCGCCTCCCGCGGCCGGCTGCCGGCGAGGTACATCAGGTACCCGAGCGCGGCGAAGGGCCAAAGCGCGCTCACGAGGCGGGTGAGGCCGTTGAAATTCAGGAAGTGCCCCTGCTGCCAGACCTTGAGCGACGCCGCGAGATAGGGATTGGACGGCGCGAGGTTGACGAGCACGGTCGCCGCCATGATGAGCAGCGCCGCGAAGATCATGCGCAGGCCGCGCGGCAGCGCGACTGCGGCGAGCGCCACCGCGAGACCGACGGCAAGGCCGATCTCGGCGCCGTGGGTCAGCCAGGCGAGCACGTTCTCGGCGCGCATCAGGATCGCGAATGCGGCCGTCCTCACCACCAGCGCGGCGCCGACGAGCGTCAGGATCTGGCGGCGCACCCAAGCCCCGGACGAGGCGAGGCACGACAGGAGCAGGCTCGCGGCGGTGAGGTTCGCCGCCGAGGTCAGCGCCTCGATGGTGATGAAGAACGCCGGGCGCTCGCCCCGCGGCTCGCGCGTCCCCAGGAATTCGCGCAGGTCGCCAGCCCCGAACAGGAGCGACGTGGGGTTGAGCTGGATGAAGAGCCACAGCCCCATCAGGGCAAGCCCGAGGTCGATGGCCCCGCCCTGCAGAAAAGCGCTCTGGCGCAGCCGTGCAACAGCGCCTTCCTCGAGCAGCCTCGGGGCGTAGCGCACGGCCAAGGCGGCCCCGATCGCCGCGCCGAGCACGTTGCAGAGCGAGTCCAGGTTGGAAGCGATGCGCGCGGGCAGGTAGCTCTGCAGCGCCTCGAGCACGAGCGAGAGGGCCGCCGCCGATGCGGTCGCGGCGAAGAACGCCGCGCGGCCGCGCAACCGCGGCTGCAGCGCCGCGGCCGCGAGAAAACCGTACGGGATGTAGCCCAGCACGTTCACCACGACGTCGAAGTAGAAGATGCGGCGCGGCCACGGCGCGGTGAGATAGGCAAACGGCGACACCCCCGCGCCGCGCCAGCCTTCCATCGGGTAGAGGCTCGCGTAGACCGTGAGCGCCGCGAACACGGCGAACAGGATCCGCGCGAGCGGCGACTCGCGCATTTATCTGTGGGCGTGCGCTCTGACCGGGCGCGGAACGTGCGATCCCACCACCATGCCGACGAGCGAGAACGCGAGGCCGACGAGCGGCGAGGGCACCGCGGGGTTGTCCACGAACCACTCAACTGCGAACCAGCCGGCGAGCCCGCTCAGCGCCGACACGATCGCGCCTGCGTTGCTGGCACGCTTCCAGAAGATGCCCGCGGCAAGCGGCACGAAGGCCGCGACCAGCGTCACCGTGTAGGCGTTCTGGATCATGTCGTACATGGTCTTCTTCGAGAGCAGCGCGAAGATCAGCGCGGCCGCGGTGAATGCCACCAGGACGGCGCGCAGCGTGACGAGGAAGCGGCGGTCGCTCATGCCGGGGTAGAACGGCTTGATCACGTTCTCCGTCACCAGCGAGGTCGGCGCAATGATCGCGCCGCTCGCGGTGGAGAGGATTGCCGAGAGCAGCGCGCCGAAGAACAGCACCTGCACCCACATCGGCGTGTGGCCGAGGATGAAGGACGGCAGGATGCCCTGCATCTCGCGCGCGTCCTCGGCCGAGAGCAGCTTGCCGAGGGACGGGTCGATCATCAGCGCGGCGAACACGATGAAGATCGGCACGAAGGCGAAGGTGAAGTAGATCACCCCGCCGAGGAGCGTGCCGAGGATCGCGGTGCGCTCGTTCTTCGCCGAGGTGACGCGCTGGAAGATGTCCTGCTGCGGGATCGAGCCCAGCGCGAGCGTGACCCAGGCGGTGAAAAAGTACAGCCACTCCTTCGAGCCGCCTTTCGGCCAGAACTCGAACTTGCCGGCGTCGGCGGCGGCTGCAACCACCTTGCCGGCGCCGCCGGCCATGTCGCCGACGAACCAGGCGATGATGCTGACCCCGGCGATGATCATCACCGACTGGAACAGATCGGTGAGCGCGACCGACCACATGCCGCCCCACACCGTGTACGCGAGCACCACCAGAGCGCTCAGCACGATCCCCCATTGCAGGGAAATGACGCCGCCGGAGAGGGTCGAGAACGCGAGGCCGAGCGCGGTGAGCTGGGCCGCGGTCCAGCCCAGGTAGGAGATCGCGATCACCACGCTGGTGCCGATCTCCATGCTGCGGCCATAGCGCTTGCGGTAGAAGTCGCCGATGGTGAGGAGATCCATGCGGTAGAACGCGCGCGCAAAAAAAACCGCCACGATCACCAGGCAGAACGAGGAGCCGAAGGGGTCCGCGATGATCGAGCCCATGCCGTTCTTCGCGAACTCGGCCGACACCGAGAGCACCGTTTCCGCGCCGAACCAGGTGGCGAACACCGTCGCGGCGTTCATGTACAGCGGCAGGCTGCGGCCGGCGACCACGTAGTCCTTGAAGTCGTGGACGCGCTTCGCCGCCCACAGCCCGATCGCGATGGTGACGGCGAGGTACAGGATGACGGAGCCGATCAGCATGGGCGTTTCATGTGCGAGCGCATCATAGCTTTCCGAGCAGGAACAAGGCGAGCAGCCCGAGGCCGATCCCGGCGAGGATCAGCAGGCCGGCGAGGAGATCGTTGCGGCGGCGGCTCTCGGCGGCGAAGCGCTCGAGCGCTGCGCGCAGCGCTCCCGTTCGGTCCTCGGAGAGCGCGCGGTGCACCAGACGGGGAATCTCGGGCAGGGCGGCCGCCCAGTACGGCGCTTCGCGGCGGAGGTTCCGCAGCAGCCCGCGCCACCCGATCTGCTCGTTCATCCAGCGCTCGAGGTAGGGCTTGGCGGTGCGCCACAGGTCGAGGTCGGGGTCGAGCTCGCGCCCGAGTCCCTCGATGTTGAGCAGCGTCTTTTGCAGCATCACGAGCTGCGGCTGGATCTGCACGTTGAAGCGGCGCGAAGTCTGGAACAGGCGCAGCAGCAGCTTGCCGAAATAGATTTCCTTCAACGGCCGCGAGAACACCGGCTCGCACACCGCGCGGATGGCCGCCTCGAAGGCGTCCACGCGCGTCTCCGCGGGCACCCAGCCGGCGTCGAGGTGCGCCTGCGCGACCCGGCGGTAGTCGCGGTTGAAGAACGCGAGAAAGTTCTGTGCAAGGTAGCTCTTGTCGGTCTCGGTCAGCGTTCCCATGATGCCGAAATCGAGCGCGATGTAGCGCCCGCGCGCTTCGCCTTCGGTGGCGACCAGGATGTTCCCGGGATGCATGTCGGCGTGGAAGAAGCCGTCCCGGAACACCTGCGTGAAGAAGATCTCGACGCCGGCGCGGGCGAGCGCCGGGATGTCGACCCCCTTTTCCCGGATCGCCTGGACCTGAGAGATCGGCGTGCCGTGCATCCGCTCCATCACCATCACGCGCTGCGAGCACAGATCCCAGTGCACCTCGGGAACCAGGAGCAGCGCCGAGCCCTCGAAGTTGCGGCGCAGCTGGCTCGCGTTGGCCGCCTCGACCATGAGGTCGAGCTCCTCGTCAAGATGGCGCGCGAACTCGGCCACCACCTCGCGCGGCCGCAGGCGCCGGCCGTCGGCCCACAGCCGCTCGACCAGGCCGGCCGCGGTCTCGAGAAGCGCGAGATCCTTCGCCACGGCGGACTCGACACCCGGCCTCAGGACCTTGACCGCGACCTCGCGTCCGTCGTGCAGGGTCGCGAGGTGCACCTGGGCGATCGAGGCGCTCGCCACCGCCTCGCTCTCGAACGTGGCAAAGACATCGTGAATCCGGCAGCGCAAGGCGCGCTCGATCTCGGCGACGGCGAGCGCGGGCGCGAACGGCGGCACCCGGTCCTGCAGGCGCGCCAGCTCGTCGGCGATGTCCAGCGGAACGAGGTCGCGGCGCGTCGAGAGCACCTGGCCGAACTTCACGTAGATCGGGCCGAGCGTCTCGAGCGCCTCGCGCAGCCGCCGGCCGCGCGGATCGCTCCGGCGTCCGGCGAGAACCCGGAGCAGCGGCCGCTTCGCATAGCGCGGCACGAACTCGTGCAGCCCGAAGCGCAGGCCGATCCAGAAGATGCGCAGCAGCCGCGCGAGCCTACGCAAGCCGCTCGATCCGCTTCTCGAGCCGCTCGAGCGCGTCGCGCAAGCGCGCGACCTCGCCGGCGAACTGGTCCACCTCCTGGCGCGCCATGAGGATGCGCTTCTCGTCCACGGCGTAGTCCGCGAGCGACTCGACGAGCCGCCGCGCCGCGTCGGCGTGCCACCTGGCAAGCGAGCGGCCCGCCCCGGCGATACGGTGCGCGGTCACATCGCCGAAAAGCCTGGAGAGGTCTTCCTCCGCGTCCCAGCGCAGGTGGCGGGCAAGCGCGCTCACCTCGGCGGCGAGCCTGGGATCCCCGTCGACCTCGAGCGCGCGCGCGAAATGCTCCGGGCTCCGGCCGAGGCTCAGGAGCGCCTCTGGGGTCAGGGTGATGGTGAGCGCGGGATCGGCGCCGCCCGCCTCCAGCGTGCCGCCGGGGAGGATGACCAAGCGCAGCGCGGGAAGAAGCGGGCCGCGCAGCTCGACGGTCTCGCCCGCAAACGGCGCGAGCCGCTCGCGCGCCCACGGCTCGGCGGCGAGCAGACGGTTGAGCGCGAATGAAAAAGGCCACCCAAGGGTGGCCTTCTTGCCGGGCGCGGCGTCGTCGGTCAAATGCGCAGGCGGACTCCGCCGCTCAGTGCATTTGCTGGATACCGGCGAGCAGCCAGCCGCTCGAGCCGTCGGCCGGCTTCACCAGGTTCCACATCTCGGCAAAGTCCACCGGGTCCGTTTCGGCCGCCTCGCGCACGCGCCCCGAGAACCGCACGCTCACCCAATGCTGCTCGCCCTCGGTGGCGAAATCCACGACCTGCGCATCGAGCGACTCGATGTCGGTCTGCTGGCCGGAGCCGCGCCGCCCGATGACATCGCGCTCCAGCGCTTCGAACATCTCGTCGGTCGTGAATTCGCGGATCTCGTCGAGCTTGCCCTGGTCGTTCGCGAGCTGCAGCTTCACGAAGTTCGTCTTCGCGCCGCGAAGAAATGAGGCCGCGTCGAAGCCGCCGGGGAACCGCGCCGCCGAGGGCATCACGGCGCCGGGGGCCTGCGCAGGCGGCGGCGCCATCGTCGTCGCCTGATTCATGCCCGCGTACTGGATGGGCTGCGGCGATTGCGCGCCGCGGCGCGCGAACATGCGGAACAGAAGCACGGCGCCGACGGCGAGCAGCACCAGGAGCAGAATCCCCCCCAGGCCGTTGCCGGCGAAGAGATAACCGAGCAGGCCGCCGAGCGCGAGACCGCCGAGCATCGGCATCCAGCGCGCGAGGCCTGAGGGTTGCGCCTGCGGCTGCGCTGCCGGAGCAGCCTGGTTGGGTGCGGCCTGCTGCTGCGCCGGCTTGGCCGGCGTGGCCGTAGGCGGCGCCTTCGGAACGCTTCTCTGCACGCCACTACTGCGGGCACCGCCCAAGCGTGCCGCGTCCGCGCTTTCCAAGGCGAATGTCGCGCACAACGCGAGCGCGCACAGCCCGATTAACCCTGTTCTCATATCAACACCTCCTACGGTCCATCCTATCAAATCCGGTAGCCGCGATGGACCGCAACGACACCGGCGGCGAGATTAAACACCTCTACGCGCGACAGGCCGGCGCTCTCGAGCATCCCGGCCAGGGTCGGCTGGTCGGGATGCATGCGGATCGATTCGGCGAGATAGCGGTACGCCGCGGCGTCGCCGGCCACCTGCTTGCCCAGCCAGGGCAGGACGCGGAACGAGTAGAAGTCGTAAGCGCGCTCGAGGGGCTTCCATACCTTCGAGAACTCGAGGACGACGAGCCTGCCGCCAGGCTTGAGCACGCGCGTCATCTCCGCCAGCGCCCGATCCTTGTGGGTCATGTTGCGCAATCCGAACGCGACGGTCACGCAATCGAAATGTCCCGACGCAAACGGCAGGCGCTCGGCGTCGCACTGCACCGCCGGCGCGAGCAGGCCGTCGTCGAGCACCCGGTCGCGGCCGAGCTCGAGCATTTTGAGGTTGATGTCGGCGAGGCAGATCTGGCCTCCGGGCATCACCCGGCGCCCGAGCGAGCGCGCGAGGTCCGCACTGCCGCTCGCGACGTCGAGAATGCGATCCCCGGGGCGCGGGCGCGCGATCGATATGGCGAACGCCTTCCACAGCCGGTGCAGTCCGAGCGACATCAGGTCGTTCATAAGGTCGTAGCGCTCGGCGACGCGGTCGAAAACCGCCCCCACCCGCCGCGCCTTGTCGTCCTCGGGAACGCGCTCAAATCCGAAGTCGGTCTGGTCCTTCAAAGTGAGCGTCTACTTATCTCTTGAGCCGCCTTTGGACTCGAGCCTGGCCAAGTAGTCGGCCCAGAGTCGGGCCTGCTCCTCACCGAGCTTGTACAGGTAGTCCCACGAATAAATGCCGGTGCTATGCCCGTCGGAGAAGACCGGCTGGACCGCATACGAGCCGACCGCCTCGAGCGACCGGATCTCGACGTTGCGCTTGCCCGTCTGGAGCACCTCTTGGCCTGGACCGTGCCCGCGCACCTCGGCCGACGGCGAAAACACCCTAAGGTACTCATACGGCAGGCTAAATCCCCGACCATCGGAGAACGCGATCTCGAGCACCCGGGATTTCTGGTGCAGAGTGATCTGAGTGGGGATGCGCTCGGGCGGCATGTGGGTGGGCGATGATACGCCGCGTGACTTGAAACAAATCGGTCATAAAGCGTTCATACAATGGCCGCCATCCATGGCCGCGAACATCCTCCTGGTGGAAGACGAACCGGCGATCCAGGAGCTGATCGCGGTCAACCTGCAGCACGCCGGCCACCACGTCATGCGCGCCGGCGACGCCGAGGGCGCCCTCGGCATCGTGCGCAATGCGCTCCCCGACCTGCTGCTGATCGACTGGATGCTGCCCGGAATGTCGGGTGTATCGCTTGCGCGCCAGCTCCGCCAGGAGGAGCGCACGCGGCAGATCCCGATCATCATGCTGACCGCGCGCGGCGGCGAGGCCGACAAGATCGCGGGGCTCGAGGCGGGCGCCGACGACTATGTCACCAAGCCCTTCTCGGTGCGCGAGCTCCTCGCGCGCATCAAAGCGGTCCTGAGAAGGCGGGCGCCGCAGATGACGGACGATCCGGTCGAGGTGTCCGGGCTGCGCCTGGATCCCGGCACCCGCCGCGTGTTCGGCGGCCCGCGGCCGCTCGCGCTCGGCCCGAGCGAATTCCGGCTGCTGCACTTCCTGATGACGCACGCCGAGCGAGTGCATTCCCGCGCCCAGCTCCTCGACCAGGTCTGGGGCGATCACGTGTTCGTCGAGGAGCGCACGGTGGACGTGCATATCCGGCGCCTCAGGAAAGCGCTCGAGCCCTCCGGCCACGACCGGCTGATCGAAACGGTGCGCGGGTCCGGGTACCGCTTCTCCGCCAACCCGGCGTGAGCATAGCCGTCACCGTATTGGCCGCGATCGCGGTCGTGCTCGTCGTCCGCGTCGCGTATCACCAGCTCCACCTGACCGCCCTGCGCGGCTGGCTGCGCCGGCCGCAGCTCGAGACGCTGCCGCGCGGCCGCGGGGTGTGGGAAGAGGCGCTCGCCGAGCTGCACCGCTTCCTCAAGCGGCGCGACGCCGAGCAGGAAAGCCTCGACCAGTCGCTTGCCCGCTTCCGCGCCGCGGTGCGCGCCCTTCCCGACGGCGTCGTGATCCTCGACCGGGAGCACCGCATCGAATGGGCCAACCCGACCGCCGCGCACCACTTCGGCATCGACGCCCGGCGCGATCTGGGCCAGCCCGTGGTCAACCTCATCCGCCAGCCCGATTTCGTGACCTTTCTCGGCGCCGGCGATTTCAGCCAGCCGCTCGCGCTTCGCGCACGCGACGCCACGCTCTCCTTGCGGGTGATCGAGTTCGGCGACGAGCAGAAGCTGCTCAATTCGCGCGACGTCACCGCCGACGAGCGCATCGATACCATGCGGCGCGATTTCGTCGCCAACGTCTCGCACGAGCTCAAGACCCCGGTGACGGTGCTCTCTGGCTTCGTCGAGACCCTCTCCGACGAGTCGTTTCCGATGAGCCAGGCGCAGCGCGGCCGCTATCTCGCGATGATGGCCGAGCAGGCAAAGCGCATGCAGCGCCTGGTGGAGGATCTGCTCACGCTGTCGGCGCTGGAGTCCAGCGCAGCGCCCGCGGAGGAGCGGCCGATCGAGCTGCTACCCTTTGTCGAGCGCCTCGCGGACGAAGCGCGCGCGCTGTCCGCCGGGCGGCATCGCGTCGAGAGCGAGGTCGAAGGCGACGGCCGGCTCCTCGGCAGCGCCGCCGAGCTGCACAGCGCGCTCTCGAACCTGGTATCGAACGCCGTGCGCTACACGCCCGGCGGCGGCAGCGTCCGCCTCGCCTGGCGAATCGTCGACGGCAGCGGCGTGTTTTCGGTGAGCGACTCGGGGATCGGCATCGAGGCGCGCCACATCCCACGCCTCACCGAGCGCTTTTACCGCGTGGACAGCGGGCGCTCGCGGGAGACCGGCGGCACCGGCCTCGGCCTCGCCATCGTGAAGCACGCGCTGACGCGACACCAGGCGGCGCTCGACGTCGTCAGCGAGCCCGGCCGCGGTTCGACTTTCAGCGCGGTGTTCCCGCCGGGCCGGGTGCTTTCGCCAGGCGAAAAACAGGAAGCCGCCTGATCAGGTCGCTTCGTAGGCGACGCGCTCGTAGTCGCTGCCGCGCTCGATGACGTCGGTGAGGCGCACCTTGTAGGACTTTTCGCCCACCACCTCGAGCACGCGGTTCGGCTTGAACCAGCCCGCGGGCAGCACGAGCGTCGGGGGCGACTTGACGGCCGGCACGGGGCCGAGCGCGAGCGCGGACGTGGGGCGCTCGCCCTTGTCGTTCAACCCGGTGCCGCGCACCGAAGTCGCGGCGGCAATGCCGGGCATCAGCCTGACCCCGGCGCGCAGGTCGCCGTTTACCACGCCGATCAGCCAGCGGACCTGGCCGAGAATGAATCCCGAGGCGTCCGGTGGACGCACCGCGACGAGCTGGCCGTGCGCGTAGCGCTTGGCGCCGCCACCCGTGGCCCGCACGATCTGGAGCTCCGTTGCGCTGTCGTCCAGGATCTTCCAGTCCTCGAGGGCATAGCCCCGCTCGCTCGTGTACTGCTCGTTGTGGACGCTGCGGATGTGGCCGAGCGTCTCGAGCTCCTGGCGCTGCTGCTGGGTGAGCTCCCGCGCTTCGACCTGGCGGCGCTGCGAGCCGGCGGACATGTAGTGATGGATCGCTTCCATGTCGTTCGTGACCTGCGCGGTGAGGCTCGCCGCGCGCGCTGCGAGCGGGCGCTCGGACCTTGCCTGGCACCACTGCCGGAACAGGAACACCAGGGTCTGCTCGCAGGAGGGCTGGACGCAGTCCTCGCCGAGCGCAAGCTTGGCAGGCGACTCCCCCTTGCGCAGCAAGGCAACGCGGTTGCGCAGGCTCTTTGCGAGCTTCCGGGTGTCGAGGTAGCGCGCCTCCGACGGCAGCGGCGTGCTTGCCGCAACCCGCTCGGGGAGGCGATCGCCGGCGAGATCGACCAGCAGGGGCGGTACGCCGTCGGCCTCCGCCACCGGCTTGCGGGCGATGTCGAGCTTCGATGCCCAGCGCTCGAGCAGAAACGCGACGAAGGTGAGCTGGCGCTGGCCGAGCTCGTGCGGATTGGCGAGGCCCGTCAGCAGCGCGCGCGCGTAGGCGATGCGGGGCGATGAATCGTGGATGTCGCGGTTGAGGTAATCCTTGACCGCCTCCTCCGCCACGCCGAGCTTCTCGGCGATGGCGTACACCTCGTGCAACGACTTCCAGTCCTGCGGCGGCACCTCGCGGTAGGCGCGGTAGTAGTGGAACATCTTCAGGCCGGAGTAGGCGCCGAGGCGTTGCGCCAGCAGCGCTGCCTGCGAGCGCATCGCGGAGTCGCCCCCGGCGGCCGCCTGCAGGCAGCGCAGGTAGCCAAGGCGCATCTGCTCCCAGAGCTCGATCGTGTCCTGGAACGCGGCCGACTCGGCCTGCGCCATCGGCAGCGCGCGGTTGGTGAAGCGCTTGGCCTGCTCGACCTGCACGAAGCTCACCGGCTCGCGCAGCGCTTCGAGCACGGCGAGCCGGTTCGCCCCTGAGGTGGGAAAGCTGTTGAATGCCTCGAGCTCGGCGAGCAGGTCCTGCTGCGCCACCGTCACGTTGGCGAGCGGAACGCTCTGCAGCCACGCCTTGCACGCCTGGGCGTCGACGAATTGAGGCGCGGCCTTTGGGTTGAGCTCCGGAAGTTTCACGTCGCTACGGCAACTTTTTTGATCCCGCCAGCGTCGGGTTTCTTGTGCGGACAATATAGTCCGCTTCCGCCCTGGTGTCATGGAAGTAGCGCGCAGTGTGAAAGATGTCACGCCGCGCCCGTCGGTCCCGGCGCGGGGCCGAAAACGTCGCGGTAGCTCGCGTAGAAGCTCGCGAAAAGCAGCGGCAGCAGCACGATCAGCACCGGCGTCACCAGGGCCATCGGCGGCACGCGCAGCGCCGCGGCGCACAGCAGCATCGCGCCCGACAGCGCGAAGGTCGCAGCCAGGCATGCCGCGCCATAAGTGACGAACGCGCGCCAGTTCATGAGGAAAGCGGCGGCGCTGAAGAACAGCGCCTTCGCCGGAGGCGCACCGTGCCAGGCCGCGAGCGGCGGCGCAAACCAGAACATCATCATCACCGGTGCATACAGAAGTGCGACTGTGACGGCCGCGCCGCCGAACCCGCCCGACTCGACGTCCTCGACTTCGGGACGGCCGCCGGTGACCAGCATGCGCGCGAGCGCGCCGCCGTCGACGAGGCAGCTCGCCGCGATCACCGCGGCGAGGCACAGGAGGTAAGCCACGCCGAGCACGAGCTGCGGCGCCGGAGCCTGCCGCAAGCCGTCGAAGAGCAGGCCGAGCTCGACCCGGGCGCCGCGCTCGGCGGCGCGCGCCGCGGCCATGAAACCGACCGACAGCGCGGGCACCATCACGGCCGCCGCGGCGAGGCCGGCGTACGGGACGAGCGACACGACGGTGACGAGCAGCCAGTAGGCGAATACCAGCGCGAGCCAGCCGAGAGGCGCTGCACGATAGAGTCGCCAGCCTTCGCCGAGCCAGCGGGCGCCGCGCAATGCGCCGACAATTCGAGCTTGCACTTTCAGTCCAGCCTGCCTTTTAATCCACCCAGCTTGGCGGGCGCTGCACCCTCAGTTCGAGGATGTCGCGGAAGTGCTCCGGATCGTGTGCGTGCACCAGCATGCCCGGGCGCGGCAAATGGAAGTCGTGAAGCCGTGACAGCCAGAAGCGCAGCGCCGCGGCGCGCAGCATCGCCGGCCACGCGTCGCGTTCCAGGGCGCCGAACGGCCGCACCGAGTGGCACGCCTCCAGCAACGCCTTCGTGCGCGCCTCGTCGAGGCGGCGGTCGGCCTGCGGATCGGCAAGGCACCAGTCGTTCGCGCACACTGCGACGTCGTAAAGGAGACAGTCGACGCCGGCAAAGTAGAAGTCGATCACGCCCGAGATGCGCCCTTTCTCGAACAGCGCGTTGTCGCGGAAGAGGTCGGCGTGCACCGGGCCGCGCGGCAGATCGGGAAAGCGGTGGCGCGTCTGGAACTCGAGCTCGTCGTCCAGAAGGCGAATTTCGCTCTCTTTGAGGAATGGCCGCACCTCCCGCGCCGCAAGGCGCCACCACCGCGGGCCGCGCGGATTCTCCAGGTACGCGGAGTAGGAGCGCGCCGCGAGATGCATCCGTCCGAGGAGCGCGCCGAGCTCGGCACATTCGGCCACGCCGGGTCGCTCGAGCGAGCGCCCGGGCAGGCGCGTGACCAGCGCGGCCGGCTTGCCGTTCAGGATGCGCAGGTACTGGTCGGCGAGATCGGCGATCGGCGCCGGGCACGGGATGCCGTGGCGCGCGAGGTGCGCCATGAGGTTGAGGTAGAACGGCAGCTCTTCGGCGGGCAGCCGCTCGAACAGCGTGAGCACGTAGCGGTCCTGCGTCGTGGTGACGAAATAGTTGGTGTTCTCGATGCCGGCCTTGATCGGCTCGCACGAGACAAGCTTGCCGACCGAATAGCCGCCGAGCCACGCGGCGAGCTCGGCTTCGGTGACGGGCGTGTAAACCGACAAGTTACTCGAATTCGAGAATGGGAAACATCGGCACGGCGAGACCCGTATCGAGCGAGTCGCGCCGCATCCAGTTGCCGTTGCCCGAGGTGTCGATGAGGTAGTAGGGCTTGCCGCCGGGCGGCGTGACCTTGACGGCGACGACCCGTCCGTTCCGGCGGATGGGCTCGACCTGGTCTTCCTTCTGGACCGGGATGGTCACGCGCGGCTCGTCGATCGATCCTTCGGGCATCGGCGGCGGCGGCGGAGGCTCGGGAAGCGGCTCGAGGCCCGGCGGAGGCTTCTGGGCGAAGGCTGCGCATGCGACGAGCACGAGCACGATAGCCAGGGAACGCCGCATTTGCGCCCGCATTTCAACCCATTTTACTAGAGGTTCAGCAGCACCTCGCGCTCCTGGGGCGAAGGCTCGAAGCCGCGCTTCTCGTAGAAAGCGAAAATCGCATCGACCACCTCCTGCGGCTGGTTGCATACCTGCAGGAGATCGAGCTCGAGCAGATCGATCATGCCCTCGGCCGCGAGCTGCTCTCGCATCCACTCGAGCAGCCCGCGCCAGAACGGCTCGTGCACCAGGATGATCGGCATCTGCCGCGTCTTGCCGGTCTGCACCAGGGTGAGCGCCTCGAACAGTTCGTCGAGCGTGCCGTAGCCGCCGGGCAGCACGATGAACGCGGTCGCCACTTTCGCGAACATCACCTTGCGGGTGAAGAAATGGCGAAAGCTCAGACTCACGTTCTGGTAGCGGTTGCCGAACTGCTCGCGCGGCAGCTCGATGTTGAGCCCCACGGCGAGGCCGTTGCCCTCGAACGCGCCCTTGTTGGTCGCCTCCATGAGCCCGGGTCCGCCGCCGCTCACCACCGAGAAGCCGGCGTCGGAGAGCAGCCGCGCCGTGTCCTCGGCGAGCTTCCAGTACGGCGTGCCGGGCTTGACGCGCGCGCTGCCGAACACCGAGACGGCCGGGTGGATGCCGACGAGGCGCTCGGTCGCCTCGACGATCTCTGCCATAATGCCGAATACCCGCCAGGCTTCGCGTGCGGGGACCTCTTGGGCCATCTCGGCCAGCTTCGGTTGCTTGTCGGTTCTCATCGTGTCGGGAAATCCTGAAAATACCCTGCTGCTGGTCGACGGCTCGTCGTACTTGTATCGCGCGTTCCACGCGCTGCCCGAGCTGCGCAGTTCGAAGGGCGAGCCGACCGGCGCCATCTACGGCGTGCTCAACATGCTGCGCAAGCTCGCGGCCGATTATAAGGCGCAGGCCCGCGCCTGCGTGTTCGACGCCAAGGGCAGGACCTTCCGCGACGAAGTGTATTCCGAGTACAAGGCGAACCGCGCCCCGATGCCCGACGATCTCGCGGCGCAGGTCGCGCCGCTGCGCGAGGCGGTGGCGGCGCTCGGCTGGCCGGTGCTGGTGGTCGACGGCGTCGAGGCCGACGACGTCATCGCCACGCTCACCGAGCAGGCGAAGCGCGAGGGCTGGCGCACCGTCGTTTCCACCGGCGACAAGGACTTCGCGCAGCTCGTCGGCGATCGCGTCATGCTGGTCAACACGATGTCGAACGAGAAGCTCGACATCGAGGGCGTGAAAAGAAAGTTCGGCATCCCGCCGGAGAAGTTCCTGGACTATCTCACTCTCATCGGCGACGCGATCGACAACATCCCCGGCGTCGACAAGGTCGGGCCCAAGACCGCGTGCAAGTGGATCGAGAAGTACGGCTCGCTGGAAGGCGTGCTCGAGCACGCCGGCGAGATCACCGGCCTCGTAGGCGAGAACCTGCGCAAGGTGGCCGACTGGCTGCCGAAGGCGCGGGAGCTCCTCACCATCAAGCGCGACGTGGCCCTGCCGCTCGACTTCCACGCGCTCGGCGACGGCAAGCCCGACCTCGCCAGGCAGCGCCAGCTCTACAGGCGCTACGAGTTCAAGGCTTGGCTGAAGGAAGTCGAGAACGCCGCGTCCGCGCCACCGGCGCCCGAGCCCCAGGCCCCGGCCGAGGTCAGGCGGCGCAACCGGCGAACGATCCTCGACGAGGACGCGCTGCGCGATCTCGTGCTCAAGCTCGATGTCGCCGACGTGGTCGGCCTGCACGCCGTCGCGATCGGCGAGGAACCGACGAGCGCACGCCTTGCCGGCGTGGCATTCGCCTTCGGCCGCGAGGCGGTCTACCTTCCGCTCGCGCACGACTACCCGGGGGCGCCGCAGCAGGTGAAGCTCGAGGTCGCGCTCGAGCTGCTCAAGCCCTGGCTGGAACGCGCCGACTGCAGGAAAGTCGGCGAGGACGTGAAGTTCGCGACGCACCTTTTCGCGAACCACGGCGTCGCGCTCGCCGGCTGCGTGCACGACACGCTGCTCGAGTCCTACGTGCTCGAAGTTCACGAGCGCCACGAGCTCGGCGCCATGGCGCAGCGCCACTGCGGATGGACCACGCTCGCCGCCGAGGAAGTGGTCGGCAAGGGCGCGGGCCGCATCGCGTTCTCATCGGTCGAAGTCGGCCGCGCCACCGAGTATGCGGCCGAGATGGCCGATTGCGCGCTCGCGCTACACGACCTGCTCTATCCCAGGCTCCAGGCGGACGAGAAGCTCTCCTTCGTGTATTCCAAGATCGAGATGCCCGTGCTGCCGGTGCTCTACCGGATGGAGCGCAACGGGGTGCTGCTCGACAAGGATAAGCTCGGCTTCCAGAGCCACGAGCTCGGCAAGGAGATCCTCGACAAGGAGCGCCGCGCGTACGAAGCGGCCGGCCAGCCCCTCAACCTCGGCTCGCCCAAGCAGATCCAGGAAATCCTGTTCGACCGCCTGAAGCTGCCGGTGAAGAAGAAGACCCCCTCGGGACAACCTTCGACCGACGAGGACTCGCTCGCCGAGCTCGCGCTCGACCACCCGCTGCCGAAGCTGATCCTCGAGCACCGCGCGCTGTCGAAGCTGAAGTCGACCTACACCGACAAGCTGCCGAAGAGCGTCAACCCCGCCACCGGGCGCGTGCACACGACGTATTCCCAGACCACCGCGGTGACCGGGAGGCTCTCGTCGAACGAGCCCAACCTGCAGAACATCCCCATCCGCACGCCCGCGGGGCGGCGTATCCGGGAATGCTTCGTCGCGCCGGCCGGGTCGAAAATCGTCTCGGCCGACTACTCGCAGATCGAGCTCAGGATCATGGCGCACCTTTCGGGCGACGAGAGCCTGCGCCGCGCGTTCGCCGAAGGCGAGGACATCCACCGCGCGACCGCCGCGGAGGTCTTCGGCGTGCCGCTGTCCCAGGTCGAGCCCGACCACAGGCGCATCGCGAAGGTGATCAACTTCGGCCTGATCTACGGCATGTCGTCCTTCGGCGTGGCGCAGAACCTCGGCATCGAGCGCGGCACCGCGCAGACCTATATCGAGCGCTACTTCGCGCGCTACCCAGGCGCCAGGCGCTTCATGGACGAGACGCGCCAGCGGGCGCGCGAGACCGGCTACGTCGAGACCGTGTTCGGCCGCAGGCTCTGGCTGCCCGAACTGAGGAGCGGCGCGCCGGTGCGCCGTCAGGCCGCCGAGCGCGCGGCAATCAACGCGCCGATGCAGGGCACCGCCGCCGACCTCATCAAGCTGGCGATGATCTCAGTCCAGAACTGGCTCGACGAGGCGGAGCTGAAGACAAAGCTCATCATGCAGGTCCACGACGAGCTCGTTTTCGAGGTTCCGGGCGATGAGCTCGAGCTCGTTTCCAGCAAGGTAAAGGACCTGATGCAGTCGGTCGCCACGCTCGAAGTGCCGCTCGTCGTCGAAGTCGGCGTCGGCGAAAACTGGGACAAGGCGCACTAGAGCAGCGCGCCGAATACCTTTTTGATGATCGCGGTCCCCGTGCCGATGGGATCCTTGCGGATCGCCTTTTCTTCCTCGGCCACCATGAAGAAGAGGCCGTCGAGCGTTTTCTGCGCGACGTATTCTTCGAGATTCGCGTCCTCTTTCTTCACCAGGCCGAGCGCCGCGACCTTCTCGGCGTAGTCGTCGTACTGCTGCACCAGTCCAACTCTCTCGGTCGAGCGCTGGACGATGGGAAGAAAGCGCTTGCGCAGCTGAGCTTCCGTGGTGCGGCGGAAATACTCGGTGCCCGCGGTGTCGCCGCCCTGTAGGATGCCCTTCGCGTCCTGCAGCGTCATCTTGCGGACCGAGTCGACGAAGAGCTGCTTCGCCTCGGGAACGGCCGCCTCGGCCGCCCGGTTCATGCCGAGAATCAGCTCGTCGGCGTAGCGCCCGAGACCGAAGCGGCGCACGAGGTTCTCGGTGCGCTGCAGCGACTCGGGCAGCGCGATCTTCACCTGCGGATTGCCGAAGAAGCCGTCGGTGCGGCCCAGGCGCGCTACCGCGGCGGTCGAGCCCTTCTCGAGCGCGGCCTTCAGGGCCGCGGTGGCCTCGCGGCTCGTGATGCTTTCGAGCTGGGCGTGCGCGGGCACCGCTCGCACGAGCGCAAATACGCAGCAGGCGAGAACCGCGCTTCTCATCGCACGGCTATGGATTATCCGGTTCTGCTGTTCGAGAACCAGCTCGGCCGGGGGAGCCCGATCACCTTGCTGTCGCCGCGCGACTTGAACTCCGGGTCGGCCCACTCGACGATCGGCATGAACTGGGCGCGCTCGGTCGCGGAAAGCGCCGGATCGAGCTCGAAGATACCCAGGCCGCTCTCCGCGGCGTGCAGGAAGACCTCGGAGTCCGACAGCCGGGCCAGGAACGGCAGCCCGAGCGAGCTCAGGAAGCGCTCGAGCGGCTGGTACACCGGCGACGAGCGGCGCACGCGGTTGGCCACCACCGCCAGCCGGATGTTGCGGCTGCGCAGTTTCCCCATTACGAGCAGGTCGCGCACGAAGTTGGCCGTGGCGTGGATGTCGATCGTCGAGGGCTGGACCGGCACGATGATGGAGTGCGCGCGCGCGATCATCTCCTGCAGGAGGAGACCAGACGCACCAGCGGGCCCGTCGATCACGAGCTGGCGCGTTCCTTCGGGCACGTGCATGCCGATGCTGCGCAGCCCGGTTTTTTGCGGCGCCGCATTGGCGCCGTGGATCTTGGGCGCGAGGTCGACGCGAAGCCGGAGCCAGTTAAGCGACGAGCCTTGCGGGTCGAAATCCATGACCGCGGTCGGGATCCGGTTCGCGGCGAAGTAGCTGGCGAGGTTGGTCGTGAGGGTAGTCTTACCCGACCCACCCTTCGAATTGATCACCAGCGTCGTGTTCATCTTCATGACCGGCGCTCCCCTCGGCCACCGATTTCCGACTCGGCAAGCGTATGCAAGAACGGGCTGGGGGGCAGTTAACTACTTCTCCAGCCAGCCGGTTCCACGCTTTCTGGCGCATCGCCGGGCGTTACCAATGCCTACTACTGCCTGCAAATCACGTCGGTCTCAGGCGACGCCGGCTTCGTGTGCCTGGCGGTCGGCGTGGTACGACGAGCGTACTAGAGCGCCGACGGCGGCGTGCTTGAAGCCCAAGCTGGCTGCCTCGCGTTCAAAAGCAGCTAAAACCTGAGGCTCGACGTAGCGCTCGACCGGAAGGTGGTGGGGGGAGGGCTGCAGGTACTGGCCGATCGTGAGCATGTCGACGTCGTGCGCGCGCAAATCGCGCATCACCTGCACGATCTCCGCATCGTTCTCGCCGAGGCCTACCATCAGCCCCGACTTCGTCGGTACCGTCGGGTGCCGCTGCTTGAACGCCTGCAGCAGCTTCAAGGAATGCGCATAGTCGCCCCCCGGACGGGCCTTGCGGTAGAGCCGCGGCACGGTCTCCAGGTTGTGGTTCAGGACGTCGGGCGGGGCGGCGACGAGAATCTCGAGCGCGCGCTCCATCCTGCCGCGAAAGTCCGGCACCAGGATCTCGATCGTCGTGTGCGGCGCGTGCTTCCGCACCGCCGCTATGCAATCGACGAAATGCTGCGCGCCGCCGTCCCTCAGGTCGTCGCGATCGACGCTCGTGATGACAACGTAGCCGAGCTTCAACGCGGCGATGGTCTCGGCGAGGTGGCGCGGCTCCTGCGCGTCCGGAGCGAGCGGCCGGCCGTGCGCCACGTCGCAGAACGGGCAGCGGCGGGTGCAGATGTCGCCCAGGATCATGAAGGTCGCCGTACCCTTGCCGAAGCACTCGGCGATGTTCGGGCACGACGCTTCCTCGCACACCGTGTGCAGGTTCTGCCGGCGCAGCACGTCCTTGATCTCGTAGAAGCGGGAGTTGGGGCTCGCGGCGCGCACCCGGATCCACGCCGGCTTGGGTAGCGGCGCAGTTGGCACGATGCGGATCGTCTTGCGCGCGCCTTTTTCCTTGACGCCAGGCTCACGCATTCTCGATCTTCTCCACGAGGAGGGCACCGAGGCGCTCGGCGAGTACCGGAAGCGTCTCTTTCATCCCGATGTCTTTGGTCTGTATTACGGCAAGGCCTGGGTAGCCGCAGGGATCGATCGCGCTGAAAGGCGACAGGTCCATGTCGACGTTCAGCGAAAGCCCATGGTAGGCGCGCCCCTGCCGCACGCGAATGCCGAGCGCGGCGATCTTGGCGCCGCCGACGTAGACCCCGGGCGCGCCGGCCCGGCGTTCGCCTCGGCCCGCGAGCAGGTCGATGACAGCCTGCTCGAGGAGCGCCACGAACTGCCGCACCTGGATGCCGCGCCGCGCGAGGTCGACGAGCGTGTAGACGACGAGCTGCCCCGGGCCGTGATAGGTGATGTCGCCGCCGCGGTCGGTCTTGACGAGGGGGATGCCGTTCGCCACCGGCGCGTGTTCCGCGCCCTGCCCCAGCGTATAGACCGGCGGATGCTCGAGAAGCCAGAGCTCGTCCGCGGTCTCGCTGTTCCTTCGCGAGGTGAAATCCTTCATGGCCGCGAGCGTGGGCAGGTACGCGACGCAGCCGAGGCCCTTGATGGCGATGGAATCGACGAGCGTCACAGCACCATCACCACCGATGGATGATCGCAAAGCTCGCGGTACAGCGCGTCGAGCTGATCCCGCGAGGTGGCGCGCACCACGCACGTGACGCTCAGGTACTTGCCTTGCCGGCTGGGGCGCATCTGCACCGTCGAGGGGTCGAAGTCGCGAGCGTGCTTGAGCACGATGTCGGTCACCGCCTGGGCGAAGTCGCGTTCCTTCCTGCCCATCACTTTGATCGGAAAGTCGCACGGAAACGCGAGCACCGATTCGGGCAAGGACGGCCTCGCTAGGCGGACACCGCCTCCCGCTTTCCGGCGCGCATCACTTTCTGCTTGAACTCCTGGTAGAGCTGGTACATGCGGGCGAAGAGCGGCCCGGGCCGTCCGTCGCCGACCGTGGCCCCGTCGAGCGACACGATGGGCAGCACCTCCTTCGAAGAGGACGTGACCCAGATCTCGTCCGCGGCGCGCACCTCCGCCTCGGTTACCTCGCGCATCTCGAGCGGCAGGCTGGCGCCGCGCGCGAGCTCCAGCACGACGTCGTAGGTGATTCCGGGAAGGATGAGGCTCGTCTTGGGTGGCGAGAGGACCACGCCGCGCTTCACGACGAAGACGTTCGACGACGAGGCTTCGGTCAGCTTTCCATCCCGGAACAGAATCGTCTCGGCCGCGCCCGCCTCGGCGGAGAGCTGGCGCAGCAGGCAGTTGCCGATGAGCGAGGTCGACTTGATGTCGCAGCGCAGCCAGCGGTTGTCGTGAGCGCTCACGGCAGCCGCGCCCTTCTGCACCGTTTCCCTCGGCGGCGTGACTAGCGGGTTGGACATCGCGAATACCGTAGGCTCGGCGTCCTTCGGAAACGCGTGGTCGCGCTTCGCGACCCCTCGCGTCACCTGGAAATAGACGCCCTGATCCTCGAACGGCTGGCCATCGACCAGCCGATAGACGATTTCGCGCCACTGCGCGCGCGCATAGGGGTTGCGGATCCTGGTTTCTGCGAGGCTGCGCTCAAGCCGCGCGAGGTGCTCGTCGAGCCGGAAGGCCACGCGCGAGTAGACCGGCACGAGCTCGTAGACGCCGTCGCCGAAGATGAAGCCACGGTCGAGGACCGGGACCTTCGCCTCTTCTAGCGGGAGAAACTTGCCGTTCAGAAAAACCATGCTCGCTCCGCTACTTGACCCATAGGCGCAGTGTATCCCACGCGCGTCCGAACATGCCCGCCACGCCCACCGTCTCGAGCGCCACGACCGGATACTCGCCGAGGGGCTTGCCGTCGAGCGTCACGCGCAGCGTGCCTACGCGCTGCCCCCGGGCGACGGGCGCAAGGAGCGGCTGCTGCGTAAGCAGCTCCGCCTTCAGCTTGTCGGCCTCGCCCTTGGGCACCGTCACGATCACGTCGGCCGGGAATCCGGCCTTCACCTCGCCGCCCGAGCCTTTCCACACTTCGATCGCCTTGACCGGCTGGTTCGCGGGATGGAGCTTCACGCTGTCGAAGAACTGGAAGCCCCAGTTGAGCAGCTTCTGCGATTCCTGCGCACGCGCGGCCTCCGAAGCCGAGCCGAGCAGCACCGAGAGCAGCCGCCGGCCGCTGCGGTTGGAGGAAGCGATCAGGCAGTAGCCCGCGGCCTCGGTATGTCCCGTCTTGACGCCGTCGACGCTCGGATCCAGCCACAGCAGCCGGTTGCGGTTCGCCTGGGTGATGTCGTTGTAGCGGAACTCGCGCTGCGAATAGTACTGCGCGTATTCCTTGGGAAAGTCGCGGATCAGCGTACCCGCAAGGAGATAGAGATCCTGCGCGGTGCTGTAGTGCTGGGGATCGGACAGGCCGGTGGCATTGCTGAACTTCGTGTTCTTCATGCCGATGCGCGCCGCTTCGCGGTTCATCAGCTGCACGAATGCCTCCTCGGCGCCCGCTGCGGCTTCGGCGAGCGCGATGGACGCGTCGTTGCCCGATTGCACGACCATGCCGCGGATGAGCTCGTCCACGCTCACCGGCTTGCGCGGCTGGATGAACATGCGCGAGCCGGGCGCGCGCCCAGCGCGCTCCGAGACGTTCACCTGCTGATCGAGCGCGAGCTTCCTGTCGCGCAGCGCCTGGAACACCACGTACGCGGTCATGAGCTTGGTGAGCGATGCCGGCTCGACCCGCTCGTCGGGCTTTTGCGCGAGCAGCACCTGCCCGCTCGACAGGTCGCCGACGACCCACGAGCGGCCGGAGATGGCGGGCGGCTGTGGCGCCGCCGCGTATGCGAAAACGGGCAGGAGGAGGAAGACCAGCCCGATTCTTTTCATTCGGCCCGCGGCGAAAAAACTCCGATTATCGCACCACGACGAGCGGCTTGAGATCGAGCTCGGCCGCGATGCGGTCGGCCACCGAGCGCGCGTCTTCGCTCGAGCGATAGGGGCCTACGCGCAGGCGCCAGAGGTTTCCCGCAAGGAGCACCTGCGCGCTTTCCTGGAGCCAGGCCAGCTCCCGGGTGACGCGCGCCTGCAGCGACTCGGCGTTCTCGCGCGTGGTGAAAGCACCGACCTGCACGTAGACGGCGCCGGCCTGCTCGCGGGCGGGCTGGACGCTTTCGAGCTGCACCTGCGCGCTGCCGGCCTGGATGAACCCGAGCTTGTAGGCCGCCGCGTACGACAGATCGATGACGCGCGACGAATGGAACGGACCGCGGTCGTTCACGCGCACCACCACGCTGCGGCCGTTGGCCACATTGGTGACCCGCACGTAGCTCGGGATCGGGAGCGTGGGATGCGCCGCCGTCATGGCGTACATGTCGTAGAGCTCGCCGCTCGCAGTCTTTTGTCCGTGAAAGCGCCGCCCGTACCAGCTCGCCACGCCGCGCTGCTTGAAGCCCTGCGCGTCGGCAATGGGCACGTACTCGGTGCCGAACACCTTGTAGGGCTTGTTGGCGTAACGGTGCAGCGGCTCGGGCTTGGGCTCGGCGTCCGGAATCTGGCCGAGGTTCTGCGGCGGCGCGCTACCAGGCCCGTCGTCCTTGTAGTAACCACCCTTGCCCTGAGGCGAATAGCCGTCCCTCACGGGCGGCGCCTCTGGGGCCGGTCTCTCGGCGACCGGAGGCGGAGTGCCGCAGGCCGCGGCGAACAGCACGGCGAGCGCGAGTGCGCGCTTCATGCCTCGTAGACGACGTTCCCCGCCACCAGCGTGTAGCGCACGCGGCCGAAGAGCTCGTAGCCGAGAAAGGGCGTGTTCTTGCCCTGGCTCTTCAGCGTCTGCGGTGCGACGCGGAAAGCGGCCCGCGGATCGAAGATCGCGAGGTCGGCGGGCGCACCCGGCGCGACGCGCGCCGCGTCGAGGCCGAGGATTTTCGCCGGTTCGGTGGAGATCCGCGCGAGCGTGGCGGCGAGGGGCAACTCGTGCGCCTCGCCCCACTTCAGCGCGAGCGGCAGCAGCAGCTCGAGGCCCGTGGCTCCCGGCTCGGCCTCGGCGAAGGGCAGGTGCTTCCCGTCCTCGTCGACCGGCGTGTGGTCGGACACCAGGCAATCGACGACACCCTCGGCAGCCGCGCGAGCGAGCGCGTCGCGATCGCGCTGGCTCCGCAGCGGCGGCTCGAGCCGGCACTGCGAGTCGAAATAGCCGAGGTCCATTTCCGAGAGATGCAGGTGATGAATCGCCACGTCGCAGGTGAGTGGAAGCTTCTCCGCCTTGGCCTTGCGCACCAGCTCGACCGCGCCCGCGCTCGACAGCCGGCACACGTGAACGCGCGCACCCGTTGCGCGCACCAGCTCGATCAGCGTACCGAGCGCAATGGTTTCCGCAAAGGGAGGAATTCCGGGCAGGCCGAGCCGCGTCGCCATCTCGCCGTCGTGCGCCACGCCGCCCCTGGCGAGCGCCGGGTCTTCGGCGCGCAGCCACACCTTGTAGCCGAACGTCGAGGCGTACTGGAGCGCGCGCCACAGCACCTGGCTGTCGGGCATCGCGGCGTTGCCCTGGGAGAACGCCACGCAGCCCGCGTCGGTGAGCTGTCCCATCTCCGTCAGCGCCTGGCCCTCGAGCTTGAGGGTGAGCGCGCCGATCGGATGCACGCGCGCGCGCGACAGCGCCCTGGCGCGCCGGCGCAGCATGTCGACCAGGCCGGGCTCGTCGAGCGGCGGATCGGTGTCGGGCGGACAGGCGAGGCTTGTCACGCCCCCCGCGAGCGCCGCGTCGAGCTCGGATTCGAGCGTGGCCTTGTACTCGAACCCGGGCTCGCGCAGGCGCGCGGCGAGATCGACGAACCCCGGGGCGAGGACCAGGCCTTTCGCGTCGATGACGCGGTCGGGCTTGCCGAACTCCTCGGCGATCCTGCCGTCGGCGACGTAGACGTCGCCCACGCCGTCCCTGCCGCTGGCCGGATCCACCACGCGTGCGTTGCGGATCTGGATCCGCATCAGTTCCCCGCCACAATGCTCATCACCGCCATCCTCACCGCGATGCCGAAGGTGACCTGGGGCAGGATCACCGAGTGCGGGCCGTCGGCGACCGTGGAATCGATCTCCACGCCGCGGTTCATGGGTCCGGGATGCATGACGATCGCGTCGTTGCGCGCAGCCGCAAGCTTGTCCTCGGTCAGGCCGTAATGCTTGAAGAACTCCTGGGCCGAAGGCAGCAGCGCCCCGCGCATGCGCTCGTTCTGCAACCGCAGCATCACCACCACGTCGCAGTCCTTGAGGCCGGCGCGCATGTCGTTGAACACGCGCACCCCCAGACCCTCGACGCCGAGCGGCATCAGCGTCTGCGGCCCGATCACGCGCACCTCGGGCACGCCAAGCGTGGTGAGGCCGTGGATCAGCGAGCGCGCCACGCGCGAGTGCAGGACGTCGCCGACGATCCCGACGACGAGCCGGGTGAAGTCCTTCTTGTAGTGGCGGATGGTATAGAGATCGAGCAGGCCCTGCGTCGGGTGGGCGTGGCGGCCGTCGCCCGCGTTCACCACGTGCTCGTGCGGCTTGACGTGGCGCGCGATCAGGAAGGGCGCGCCCGACGAGGCGTGACGAACCACGAATATGTCTGCCTGCATTGCGGACAAATTCGCCACGGTGTCGAGCAGCGACTCGCCCTTGGTGGCCGAAGACACCGCGATGTTCAGGTTGATCACGTCGGCCGACAGGCGCTTGGCGGCGATCTCGAAGGTGGTGCGCGTGCGCGTGGAGGGCTCGAAGAAGAGGTTGAATACGCTCTTGCCGCGCAGGAGCGGCACCTTCTTCACCTCGCGCTCGGTCACGCCGGCGAACGACTCTGCGGTGTCCAGGATCTGCAGCAGGATCTCACGCGGCAGGCCCTCGATCGAAAGCAGGTGCTGCAGCTCGCCGTTGGCGTTGAGCTGGGGATTACGCTGCACGCTCGGACTCCAGCGCGAGCGCGAGCTTGCCGCTGTCGGCGCGCTGCAGCGTGAGGCGCATTCCCGCTGGCACCTGCACCCTGGCGCCGACGTGCTGCGCGCAAATCGGCAGCTGGCGACCACCGCGGTCGGCGAGCACCACGAGCGCGATGCTCCCCGGCCGGCCGTAGTCGAACAGCTCGTTCATCGCGGCGCGCACCGTGCGGCCGCTGTAGAGCACGTCGTCGACGAGCAGCAGCTCGGCGCCGTTCACGTCGAACGGAATCTTGGTCCGCTTGGGGTCGTGCTTGAGGCCGCGCGCCGCGTAATCGTCGCGGTAGAAGGCGATGTCCATCAGCGCGAGCGGCGTGCTCAGGCCGAGCGTCGAGTGCAGCCGCTCTGCGAGCCACGCGCCGCCGGTGTAAAGGCCGACCATCGCGCTCTTCGGGCCGATGCGCGGACGCAGCTCCGCGGCGAGCTGCTCGCAGAGCGCTTCGGCGTCAGGCAGCTTCATCGAAGTACTGCTCCAAAAGGAGCTGCGCCGCCACCGAGTCGATCTTGCCTTTGCCTGCCCTGCCTTTGCCCACCCCCGTTCCTCGCATGCGGGACTGCGCTTCGGCGGAAGAGTAGCGCTCGTCCACGCGCGCCACTGGCAGCTTGAAGCGGCGCTCGAGGCGCCGGGCGAAGTCCTCCGCGTGGCGCGTCATCGCGTGCGGCTCGCCCGCGACCGACACCGGCAGGCCGACCACGAGGCGATCCGGATTCCACTCCGCCACCAGGGATGCGACTTCTTCAAAGCGCGTCACTGCGCCCAGCGGATGGGCGGTGCGCAGCTCGGGCTCGCCGACGGCGACTCCAATACGCTTTAGACCGAAATCGAATGCAAGGACGGTGCGGCCGGGCCGCTCAGGCATGTCCCGCTTCATCCTGCAGCCGCGCGAAGTCGAGGCCGAGGAGCTCCATCGCCGCCGGCAGCCGCTCCTCCGCCGGCGTGTCGAACAGGATGCCGTCGCGCGCCTCGACCGTGAGCCAGGCGTTTTGCGACAGCTCGTGCTCGAGCTGGCCCGCGGACCAGCCCGCGTAGCCGAGAGTGACGAGGAGCTGCTCCGGACCCTCGCCGCGGCCCACCGCTTCGAGGATGTCCTTCGAGGTGGTGAGACCGATGTGGGCTCCGACCCGCAGCGTCGCCTGCCAGTTGCCGGCGGGCGCGTGCAGCACGAAGCCGCGGTCGGTCTGCACCGGGCCGCCAAAATAGACCGGCGCGTCGGCGCGCTCGCTACCGCGCAGCGAGAGGCTCAACCGCTCGAAGAGCGCCTGCAGGGTCATGTCGATCGGGCGGTTCACCACCAGGCCGAGCGCGCCCTGGTCGTTGTGCTCGCAGATGTACGTCAGGGTCTTCGCGAAGTACGGGTCCGCCATGCTGGGCATGGCGATCAGGAAGTGATGCGTCAGGTTGATCGAAGACATGCGCGGGCCACCCTGAATCTTACTGTATGGAGGCCGTTAGAGCCCCGCGCACGCGGAAAGTTTAGATCTCGACCATCTCGAAATCGTCCTTGCGCGCGCCGCATTCCGGGCAGGTCCAGTTCATCGGCACGTCCTCCCAGCGCGTCCCCGGGGCGATGCCTTCGTCGGGCAGGCCCGCGGCCTCGTCGTAAACCCATCCGCAGATGAGGCACATCCAGGTCCTGAACTGGACTTGATTTTCGGTGGTCATGCGAAGTTGGAAAACGCCTACGAAATGCAGCAAAAATGCGGCCCCATACGCCGCAGTAGAATGGCCGGGCGAAATATTAACCCATGTCTGCGCCTCCCCCGATCGTGCTCACTTTCGCCGGCAGCGATCCGACGGGCGGCGCGGGCCTGCAGGCCGACCTGCTGACGCTCGCGAGCATGGGCTGCCATCCCTTGTCGGTCGTGACTGCAATCACGGTGCAGGACACGCATGGGGTCGCGTCGCTCGACGCGGTGGACGCGGCTCGGGTGCGCATGCAGGCCGAGCGCGTGCTTGCCGACACACGCGTCGCCGCCATCAAGCTGGGCCTGCTCGGCTCTGCCGCCAACGTGCAGGTCGTCGCCGCGATCCTCGCCGAGCACGCCGAGATTCCGGTGGTGCTCGACCCGGTGCTCGCTTCGGGGCGCGGCGACGTGCTCGCGACCGAGGAGACGATCGCGGCGCTGCGCGAGCTCATCGTTCCGCAGTCGACCGTGGCGACCCCGAACAGCATCGAAGCGCGGCGCCTGGCGAACGCGTCGTCGCTCGCGCAGTCGGCGCAGCGTCTGGTGGAGCGCGGCGCCGAGTACGTGCTCGTCACGGGAACGCACGAGCCCGGAGCCGAGGTGGTCAACACCCTGTACGACCGCGGCGGCGTGGTGCGCGAAGACCGCTGGCCGCGGCTCGCCGGCAGCTATCACGGCTCGGGCTGCACGCTCGCTTCGGCGATCGCGGCCGCGCTAGCGAACGGTCTCGGCGTGCCCGAGGCGGTGCGCGACGCGCAGGAGTTCACCTGGCAGACGCTGTCGAGCGCCTTCCGCACCGGCACCGGCCAACTCATTCCGGATCGGTTCTTCTGGGCGCGCGAGACCCTGGCCGGCAAGTGAGGCTGCGCGGACTGTACGCCGTCACGCCCGAGGTGTCGGACGCCGTGGAGAAGGTGCGTCTCGCCCTCGAAGGCGGCGTGGCGCTGCTGCAGTACCGGCGCAAGCGGCGCGACCTCGCGGAGGCGCGCGCGGTGGCCGCGCTGGCGCGCCGTCACGGGGTGCCGCTCATCGTGAACGACGACGTCGAGCTCGCGCTCGAGCTCGATGCGGACGGCGTGCACCTAGGCCGCGACGACGGCGATCTGCGCACTGCACGCAGGCGCCTCGGGGGCAGGATCCTCGGCGCCTCCTGCTACGACGACCCGGAGCTCGCGCGCCGGGCGGTCGAAGCGGGCGCCGACTACGTTGCCTTCGGCAGCGTGTTCGCGTCGACCACCAAGCCGGCCGCGGTGCGCGCGCCCTTCGCCCTCTTCGCGACGAGGTTCGGCGTGCCGCTCTGCGCAATCGGCGGCATCACCCTTGCGAACGCGCCGCAGGTGATCGCGGCGGGGGCGGATCTGCTTGCGGTGGTGTCCGACCTTTTCGACGCGCCCGACATTCGTGCTCGGGCCGGCCAATACCAGGGGCTCTTCGCATGAAAAACCAGGATCTTTTCCAGCGCGCGCAGCGGCGCATCCCGGCGGGCGTGAATTCGCCGGTGCGCGCCTTCCGCGCGGTCGGCGGCACGCCGCCGTTCTTCGAGCGCGCCGCGGGCGCCTATCTCTGGGACGCGGAAGGGCGCCGCTATATCGACTACCTCGGGTCGTGGGGACCCATGGTTGCGGGACACACCCACCCTGCGGTGGTCGAGGCGGTGCAGGAGGCGGCCTCCCGGGCGCTCTCCTTCGGTGCGCCGACGGAGGCCGAAATCGAGCTGGCGGAGCTCCTGTGCCGGCTGGTTCCCGCCGTGGAGATGGTGCGCTTGGTGTCGTCGGGCACCGAGGCGACCATGACCGCGGTGCGGCTCGCGCGCGGCTTCACCGGGCGCAGCCTGATCGTCAAGTTCGAAGGCTGTTACCACGGTCACGCCGACTCGCTGCTGGTGAAAGCCGGTTCCGGCGCGCTGACGTTCGGCAATCCGAGCTCGGCCGGCGTTCCCGCCGGCACCGCGGCGCACACGCTGGTTCTCGATTTCAACGCCACCGATCAAGTGAAGAGGCTGTTCGAAACCCGCGGCAGCGAAATCGCCGCGATGATCGTGGAGCCGGTCGCTGGAAACATGAACCTCGTGCTCCCGGCGCCGGGCTTCCTCGAGACATTGCGCAGCGAATGCAGCCGTCACGGCGTCGTGCTGATCCTCGACGAAGTCATGACCGGGTTTCGCGTCGCCCTCGGCGGCGCGCAGGCGCGCTTCGGCATCCGCCCCGACCTCACCACCCTTGGCAAGGTGATCGGCGGCGGCCTGCCGGTCGGCGCGGTCGGCGGCCGGCGCGAGATCATGGAGAAGATCGCCCCGCTCGGCCCGGTCTACCAGGCCGGGACGCTCTCCGGCAATCCGGTCGCCGTGGCGGCTGGGCTCGCAACGCTGAAGTTGATTCAAGAAGAGAACTTTTTCGAAAAACTTGAAGCGACCACCCGCAGCCTCGTGGAAGGACTGAACGCCGAGGCGAGGAAGGCCGACCTCGCCTTCTGCGCGCAGTCGATCGGCAGCATGTTCGGCGTCTATTTCCGCGCCTCGCCGCCGGCGAGCTTCGGCGAGGTAATGGAGTCCGACAAGGAGCGCTTCAATCGCTTCTTCCACGCCATGCTCGAGCGCGGCGTCTATCTCGCACCGTCGGCCTACGAGGCGGGGTTCGTCTCCGGCGCGCACGGCAAGGCGGAGATCGAGCGCACGCTCGAGGCCGCGCGGGAAGCCCTTGCAACCGTCAAACAAGGAAAAGCGTAGCGAGTCCCAGGAAGATGAAAAAGCCGCCCGAGTCGGTGACCGCGGTGATGAGCACCGAGGAGCCGGGGGCAGGATCGCGCCCGCCGCGCGCGCGCAGCCAGGGGATCGCCACGCCGGCGCCGGCGGCGAGCATGAGGTTGAGGGTCATAGCGAGCGCCATCACAGCGGCGAGCGCCAACCTGCCGTACAGCAGATAGGCGATCGCGCCGAGCAGCGTGCCCCAGACCACGCCGTTGAGAAGCGCGACGCCGAGCTCCTTCGCGAGGAGCTTGGTCCAGTAGGAGCCCTGGATCTGCCCCAGGGCGAGCGCGCGCACGATCATGGTCACCGTCTGATTGCCGGAATTTCCGCCGATGCCGGCGACGATCGGCATCAGCGCGGCAAGCGCCACGAGCTGGGCGATCGAGTGCTCGAAGACGCCGATCACGCGGGAGGCGATGAAGGCGGTCACCAGGTTCACCGCGAGCCAGGACCAGCGGTTCTTGAAGCTGTCGAGCACGGAGGCGAACACGTCCTCTTCGTGCCGCAGGCCGGCTTCGGCGAGCTGCGACTCGGCGCTGCGCAGCCGGATGTAGTCGACCACCGCGTCCACGGTCAGCCGCCCGATCAGCCGGCCGTCGGCCTCGACCACCGGCGCGGAGATGAGGTCGTAGCGCTCGAACGCGTTGGCCGCGTCCTCGGCGCTGTCCTCGGGACGAAGCTGGACGCTTTCGGGCACGATCACGCCCGCCACCTGCAGGTGAAGGTCCGACACGATCAGGCGCGCGAGCGGCAGCGTGCCCTTCAGCCGCTGCTCGCGGTCGACCACGAACAGCTGGTCGGTGTGGTCGGGCAGCTCGTCGAGGCGGCGCAGGTAGCGCGTCGCGGCCTCGAGCGTCACGTCGTCGCGCACCGCGACGTGGTCGAAGTCCATGAGCGCCCCGACCGTTCCTTCCGGGTAGGAGAGCGCCGCGCGCAGGCGCTCGCGTTCCTCCACCGGCAGCGACTGCACGACCTCCTCGATGACCGCCGGCGGCAGGTCGGGCGCGATATCCGCGAGCTCGTCGGCTTCCAGGGTCTCGGCGGCGGCGACGAGCTCGGCCGAGTTCATGCTCGCGATCAGCGACTCGCGCACCGCGTCGGAGACCTCGACCAGGATGTCGCCGTCGCGGTCAGCCTTGACGAGGTCCCACACCCGCAGGCGCTCGCCGGGCGGCAGCGCTTCGAGGATGTAGGCGATGTCGGCCGGATGCAGCGCGTCGAGCTTCGCCCTGAGCTCGCCCGGAAGCTCGCCCGCGCGCAGCAGCGCCTGCACTTCGCTCAGATTCTGCTGCAGCTCCTCGGTCTCGAGGCGCGATTGCACCGCTTCGGCCATGGGCCGAAATGTATCAAGGGATCTGCGCCGACGCTGCTCGAAAAAGAATGGTATTGACGCGTCCTTCGATGTACGCCGTGGTGCGTCCGCGCTCGTAGCGGCGCGGGCTCGGAAGGATGGCCGCGAGCCACGCACCCTGCTCCTGCGTCAGCGCGCTCGACGCCACGCCGAAATGGTGGCGCGCCGCCGCCTCGGCGCCGAACACCCCTTCGCCCCATTCGGCATAGTTCAGATAGAGCTCCAGGATGCGGCGCTTGGACATCGTCGCTTCGATCATCCAGGTAATGGCCGCCTCCTCGCCCTTGCGCAGCCAGGACCGCTCGCTCGAGAGGAACAGGTTTTTCGCCAGCTGCTGGCTGATCGTCGAGGCGCCCGCGACGATCCGGCCGTGCTGCTCGTTCTTGGCCCGCGCCTGAACGATCGCCTCCCAATCGAAGCCTTCGTGGTCGAGGAAGCGGGCGTCCTCGGCGGCCACGACCGCGCGTTTGAGGTGCACGGAGATGCGTTCGTAGGGAGTCCACTGATGCCGCAGCGAGGCCTTCGGGTTCCTTGCACGCAGCGCCTCGAGGCGCTGGTCCATGAAGGCGCTGGTGGCGGACTGGTAGTGGCCCCAGTACAGCACCTGGGTCAGGAACCACAGCTGCACCGCGATGAAGGCGAGCACGAGCGTGCCCAAGCCGTAGCAGAACAGCTTGTAGGCGAATACCAGGGGGCGAAAACGCCTAGCCGCCACGGCGCGAGCGGCCGCGCGTCAGTACCGCGCTTGCGTCCAGATCTTGTCGCCCTGGCCGAAGAACCAGGTGCGGGTGATGACGAGGAGGTCGGTGTCGCGGCGGATGTCGTCCGGGAAGCGGGCGAAGGGGCTTGCCATCTGGACGATCTTGAAAGCGGCCGCGTCGAGAACCTTGAGGCCAGAGGAGCGATCGAGCTCGATGGACTCGACCGAGCCGTCGGGCCGGATGGTCACCGTGAGGCGAAGGTGGCCGTAGTACCTGCCGCGGGCTTCCGCCGGGTAGTTGAGCGTCCCGACGCGCTCGACTTTCACGCGCCAGTCTTCCTCGTACTGGGCGAAGCGGTATTCGCGCGCGTTGGCGCCGATGAACTTCTTGCGTGGGCGCTTCTGGTAGTCGTCGATCTGGCGGTCGATCTGCGCCTGCAGGCGCATCGCGGCAAGCGACAGATCCGCGAGGTCGCGGCCATTCGGCACCGGCGGTGCCTCCGGTGCCGGCGCGCTCTTGGGCGGCTCCGCCGGGACGCTGCGCTCGGTCTCCTTGGCCTGCGCGAGCATGCGTTGCTGCTGTGCCTCGAGTTGCTGGACGCGGCGCTGGGCGTCGGCGAGATCCTTTCCTTCCGTGCGCGAATGGGTCACGGGAAGCGGCGTCTTGGCGCGGCGCGGCTCGTCGACGTTGCCGCCGCGGTCGAGGTTCGCCTGCGCCAGCACGTCGGCCTTCGCCGGGCGCTCGCGCGTGCTTGCGTTGACGAGCACGACCTCCAGCTGCTGGTTCTCGGCTTTCCAGCGGATCGCTTCCGGAAACTTGAAATGCACGGCCAGCACAACCGCGTGCAGCGCGAGCGACACGCCGAGCGCCGTGCCGAGCAAGCGATCGCTGGAGGCGAACATCGGGTGAATTCTTAAGTTCATTCTTGCATTAGCTTCGAACCCCTTCATATTGTAGGCTTTTTAGGCCAGCGGCAGGAGGTCATCCGCCACAGCGGCGCCAGCGGTCCCCAGGGTCTCACGGTAGATCAGCGAAACGCTGCGCTCGAGAAAATCCATCTGGCCCACCTCAAGGCGTACGCGCGCGCCGGGATCGAGCGCCGGCAGCGACGGCACTCGGGCGAAGAGCGGCGCGCCTTCGACGCGCACCAGGTTCTCTCGCAGGACCACGGCATCCACGCGGCGGATCGCCTCCTGCTCGAGCCAGCGCAGCACCCAGTAAGTCTCCATGGCGCGCTGGTGCTCGTCGTAGCGCGCGTAGGTGACCTCGAAGGCGCGCAGCGCCGCAAGCAGCGCGTCCGAATTGCGCGAATAGGGCGCGCGCTGCCCGGTGAGGGCGGCGATGAGCTGCCACTGGTTCACGAGGTCCACGTAACGACGCAACGGAGAGCTCATCCAGGCATAGCAGGACACGCCGAGCCCCTCGTGCGGCTCGGGATGGACGGAGAGACGCACCTTGCCGGTCGACTGCACGCGATAGATCCCGGCCACGTCGCGCTCGGCGAGGAGCTCTCCCCAGGCGGTATTGGCGAGGATCATCATCTCCGAGACCAGCTTGTCGAGCGGCGCGCCGCGCTTTCGCGGCACGATGCGCACCCTGCCCTCCTCCACGTAAAAGCTGTAATCGAGCGTGACCGCACCCGTGCTCGGCCGCCCGCGTCTTGCTTCCAGCGCAAGCGCGATGCGCCAGAGCGCGTGCAGGTCCTCTTCGTACGGGAGGCCCGAGCGCCCGCCGCTTTCGAACAGCTCGTTCAGCTTGTCGTATTGGGCATGGCGCAGGTTCGCCGCCACCGGCACGCGCTCGAGCCGGGTGTAGCGCCCGGCCACGCTCCAGTCGGGCCCGACGTCGAAATAAAGGGAGACCGCGAGGCGCTCGCTGCCCTGATCCAGCGAAAAGCGCTGGATCACGTCCTCCGGAAGCATCGTGAACTTGCGTCCCGGCATGTAGGCGGTGGAGAGCCGCTCGCGCGCGAGGGCATCCAGGGGCGAGCCGGGCCCGAATGCGAGACCCGGCGCGGCGATGTGGATGCCCACGCGCAGCTTCTCGCCCGTGCGCTGTAACGAGAACGCGTCGTCGATCTCGGTCGTTCCGACGTCATCCAGGCTGAAGGCACGCACCTCGGCGAGCGGGAGCCCCTCGGGATCGCGGGGCAGCTCGTGGACCGGGAATCGAGCCCCCCGCGGGAAGAACTCGTGCACGAAGCGCTGCAGGTGATACTCGTGCGCATCCGGCAGCAGCCCGCAGCGCTCAAAGAGCCGCGCGGGAGTGAGCCCGGTCTGCTTGCAGGCCTGCTCGAGCGCCTTCGCCTCGGCCTTGTTACGGTCCGGCGCGTAGAGGAGCTCGTCCCTGAGCGCCGCCACTTCGGGCGGACAGTCGAAGCGCGAGAGGCGCTCGGCCCATGCGGCGATCGTCTCCTGCACGCGCTTTTTCTTCTCCACCGCGGCAAGCGCGAGCTTGAGGGTCTCCTGCGGCGCGGCCTGGAAGCGGCCTTTGCCGCGCCGGTAGAAGTACATCGGCGCCGAATGCAGCTTCACCAGCACGCCGGCCGCCTCCACCGGCGTGGGCTCGCGTCCGACGTAGTCCCGGGCGAGCTCGCGGAAGCCGAACTCCCGCGGGCCGCTGCACTCCCAGAGGAAGCCGACGTCGAGGTCGCTGGCGAACTTCTCCGCCTCGGCGAGGAGCTCCGCGGCCGACGGACGCTCGAAAGCGAGGAGCACGTTCGCCGCCTTGATCTTGGAGCGGCGTCCGTGCGGGCTTTCGACCTGGAAGGAGGCGGGGCTCTCGCCGAGAACCGCGCCGACCTTCAGGTCGCCGTCTTCTTCATACAAGAGCTGCATGCCCGGCGAACTCCAAGATGCGCTCGAGATGCCGCGGAAAGCTCTGCAGGCTGTGGTCGCCACCCTCCACGACTACCTGCTCGCAGCCCGCGTAGCGGCGCACAGCCCGGCGGTAGTCGAGCACCTCGTCACCCGTTTCCACGAGGAGCAGGTAGCGGCTCGGCGTGATACGCGGCACTTCGAGCTTTTCCCAATCGCGCAGGTGAGCCTCTGTCAAATCGTACGCCTGGCCGGTGTGAAGGTTTCTCTGCGGGCCGAGATACGCGCGCAGCCCGACGTAGGGCTCGATTGCCGGATTGATGAGCACCGCCCTCGCCGCGCGCTTTTCGGCGAGGTAGGTGGCGTAGAAGCCTCCGAGCGACGAACCGACGAAGCACACCTCGCCCGAAGCGAGGCTCGCCTCGATCACGCGAACCGCCTCGGAGGCGAGCGCTGGCAATGCCGGGCAGCCGTAGCGCGCGCCGAGTCCACGCTGCGCCAGATATTCGCCGAGTAGCTTTGCCTTGTGCGACTGCGGCGAAGAGTTGAAGCCGTGCAGGTAGACGATCACGCGCTCTTCCCCAGGCGGGCGAGCAGCTTCTCGTGAATGCCGCCGAAGCCGCCGTTCGACATGACGAGGACATGGTCGCCCGGCTTCGCCTCGGCCGCCACGGCGGCCACCAGCGCGTCCAGGCTTTCTTCGCAGCGCGCGCGGCCCCCCAAGGGAGCGAAAACCGCGGCTGCGTCCCATCCCAGGCCCGCGCTGTAGACGTAGATGCGGTCGGCTTCGCGCAGGCTCGATGGCAGCTCGTCCTTCATCAAGCCGCGCTTCATGGTATTCGAGCGCGGTTCGAGCACGGCGAGGATGCGGCTGCGCCCAACGCGCTTTCGCAGACCCTCGACGGTCGTGCGGATCGCGGTGGGGTGGTGTGCGAAGTCGTCGTAGAGGGTGATTCCGCGCGTCTCGCCGCGAACCTGCATTCGCCGCCGAACGCCGGTAAACACATTCAGAGCCTCAATTGCGGTGCCTGGATCGACGCCGACGTGGCGCGCGGCCGCAACGACCGCGAGCGCATTAAGCTGGTTATGCGCCCCCAGGAGCTGCCATCGGATCCGGCCGACCGGCCTTTCCTGCCAGGCGATTTCGAAGCTCCCGTCCGCGTCCAGAGGGCCCGCCTGCCAGGCGCCCGGTGAGGCGAACCATTCGACCGGCGACCAAGCCCCTTGCGAGAGCACCCGCTTCAGCGCTTCGTCGCTCCCGTTGACCACCAACCGACCTGAACGTGGCACGGTACGCACCAGATGGTGAAATTGCCGCTCGATCGAAGCAAGATCGTCGAAGATGTCTGCATGATCGAACTCAAGATTGTTGAGCACGGCCGTCCTTGGCCGGTAGTGGACGAACTTGGATCGCTTGTCGAAGAAAGCGGTGTCGTATTCGTCGGCTTCGATCACGAAAAGCGGCGATTCCGTGTGGCGGGCCGAGACCGGGAAATCCGTCGGCACGCCCCCGATCAGGAATCCAGGCGAGCGTCCGGCGCGCTCCAACACCCACGCGAGCATGGCCGAGGCAGTCGTCTTCCCGTGCGTGCCCGCGATAGCGAGCACATGCTTCCCTGCCAGGACGTTTTCCGCCAGCCACTGCGGCCCGGAAACGTAGCGCCCACCCTGGTCGAGGATCGCTTCCATGAGCGGGTTGCCGCGCGTGACCACGTTGCCGATCACCCAAGCATCCGGGCGGAGCATGAGTTGGCTCTCGTCGAACCCCTCGGTCAGCTCGATGCCAAGCGCGCGCAGCTGATCGCTCATCGGCGGATACACGTTGGAATCGCAGCCGGTCACCCGGTAACCGGCGGCCTTGGCGATCGCGGCGATGCCGCCCATGAAGGTGCCGCAGATGCCGAGGATGTGGAGGTGTGCGCTCATTGGGGCGGTTCGGGACAGGTGCCGGATTCTATGCGAGGCCCTGCCCCCGACTGAATCCATCGGGAGCCTGGGCTATATTCGGGTCGGAGGCTAGCCGCATGTCCCGCAGGACGAATAAGCAGACCAGCACCCGCGCGCGCATCGCCGCCGCGGCGGCGCGGCTCATGGCCGAGGACGGCATCGACGATTTCGCCCTGGCGAAGCGCAAGGCGGCGAAGCAGCTCGGTGCGCTTGAATCGCAGGCCCTGCCCGGAAACGACGAGATCGAGGCCGAATTGCGCGCGTATCTGGCGCTCTACCAGGCCGAGGAGCACCCTCAGCGGGTCGTCGAGCTTCGCGAGATCGCGCTCGACGCCATGCGCGCGCTCGAGCGCTTCAGCCCTTACCTGACCGGCCCCGTGCTGAAAGGCATCGCGGGACCCTATGCCGAGATCGACCTGCAGCTTTTCCCGGACAGCGTCAAGGAGGTCGAAATTTTTCTGCTCGACCGTAACATCCCCTATGCCACGCACGAAGGCAGGCGCTACGCCGGGGACCGCGCGCACGCGGTGAGCGTCCTGGTGCTCGCGTGGCAGGGTGTCCCGCTGCGGCTATCGATCTTCGATCCGCGCGACGAGCGCATCGCGCTCAAGAGCTCCCAGGCGGGGCGTGTAATGGACCGCGCCGGCATCGCGGAAGTCGGTGCGCTCCTTCGGAATGGCACCGGGCCGGCGTAACCTCATCCTTGGTGCCGTGGCAGTGGTGGCGGCGGCGGCAGGCGGGATCGTGGCCACATCCGGGCTGCGGCAGCGGGCGGAAGGGAAAGAACTGCTCTCGGCAAGCTTTCCAGATCTCTCGGGCCGCAGGCGTCGGCTGTCCGAGTGGCAGGGCCGGCCGCTTTTGTGCAATTTCTGGGCGACCTGGTGTGCACCTTGCCGCGAAGAGCTCCCTTTATTGGATTCTGCTGCGCGCGAAAATGCATCGATCGGTCTGCAAATAGTCGGCATCGCCATCGATAATGCCGCCAACGTCACGCAATACCTGAAATCAGTCCAGATTGGCTACCCGGTGTTCATCGCCGAAGGCTCCGCGATCGGCCTGATGCGCGCGCTGGGCAACCCTAACGGAGTCCTGCCCTTCAGCGTGATGGTGGATGGGAACGGCCGCCTACGGCAGAGCAAGGTGGGTGCGTACTCCGCCTCGGAGTTGCGTTCCGACCTGGCTGCGTTGTTGCGATAAGATGCAGCGTTCTGCGGCGAAAATACCTTAAACGACGAAATAACCGCTGACAGCATGGATTTGCGCAAACTCAAGAAGCTGATCGATCTCGTCCAGGAGTCCGGGATCGCCGAGCTCGAGATCACCGAGGGGGAGGAGAAGGTCAAGATCGTCAAAGGCGGGCACGTGAGCGTCTCGGCAGTCGCCCCGGCTCCGGTGGCGCCAATAGAGGCTCGCGCACCCGCGCCCGCGGCGGCGGCGCCCGCTCCCGCGGCCGAGGCGCCGGCCGGTCAGGAAGGCCATGTCGTCAAGGCACCTATGGTCGGCACGTTCTATCGCTCGCCATCCCCCGATGCCAAGGCCTTCGTCGAGGTCGGCCAGACCGTGAAGGAGGGCGACACCATCTGCATCATCGAGGCGATGAAGCTGATGAACGAGATCGAGGCCGACGCCGGCGGCGTGGTCAAGGCGATCCTCGTCGAGAACGGGCAGCCCGTGGAGTACGGCCAGCCCCTCTTCATCCTGGGTTAGATGTTCGAAAAGATTCTCATCGCCAATCGGGGCGAGATCGCGCTCCGGATCCAACGCGCCTGCCGCGAGCTGGGTATTCGCACCGTGATGGTCCATTCCGAGGCCGACACCGAGGCGAAGTACGTCAAGCTCGCCGACGAGTCGGTCTGCATCGGCCCCGCGCCCGCCGCGGCGAGCTATCTCAACATTCCCGCAATCATCAGCGCGGCCGAGGTTACCGACGCCGAGGCGATCCATCCCGGCTACGGCTTCCTGTCGGAGAACGCCGATTTCGCGGAGAAAGTGGAGCGCTCCGGCTTCGTCTTCATCGGGCCGCGCCCCGAGAACATCCGGCTGATGGGCGACAAGGTGAGCGCCAAGCAAGCGATGACCAAGGCTGGCGTACCGACCGTCCCGGGGTCGGAAGGCGCGCTGCCGGATGACCCCAAGGAGACCGTGCGCGTCGCGCGCAAGATCGGCTATCCGGTGATCATCAAGGCGGCCGGAGGCGGCGGCGGGCGCGGCATGCGCGTGGTGCACACGGAAGCGGCGCTTTTGAACGCGGTAAACATGACGCGCACCGAGGCGCAGGCGGCTTTTGCCAACCCCACGGTATACCTGGAGCGCTATCTCGAGCAGCCGCGCCACATCGAAATCCAGGTGCTCGCCGACGCTCACAAGAATGCCGTCTACCTCGGCGAGCGCGACTGCTCGCTGCAGCGCCGCCACCAGAAGGTCATGGAGGAGGCGCCGGCACCGGACCTGCCGGCGAAGCTGCGCGACAAGATCGGCGAGCGCTGCGTAGAGGCGTGCCGGCGGATCGGCTACCGCGGCGCAGGCACGTTCGAGTTCCTGTACGAGGAGGGCGAGTTCTTCTTCATCGAAATGAACACGCGCATCCAGGTCGAGCACCCCGTGACCGAGATGATCACCGGCGTCGACCTGGTGCAGGAGCAGATCCACGTTGCCGCCGGGGAGAAGCTGCGCTTCCGGCAGAAGGACATCATTCTGCGCGGCCACGCGCTCGAATGCCGCATCAACGCCGAGGATCCGTATCGCTTCACGCCCTCGCCGGGAAGGATCACTTCGTATCATCCGCCCGGCGGCCCCGGCATCCGGGTCGACTCGCACGTCTATCAGGGCTACACGGTTCCGCCGAACTACGACTCGATGGTCGGCAAGGTGATCGCGTACGGCGCGAGCCGCGAGCAGGCGATGAGCCGCATGCGCATCGCGCTCTCCGAGATGGTGGTGGAAGGGATCCAGACCAACATTCCCCTGCACCGCGACCTGCTCAACGATACGAGCTTCATGCGCGGCGGCGTGTCGATCCACTATCTCGAGCAGAAGCTCGCCCAGGAACAGAAGAAGAAGAAGTAATGCCGTGGCGAGCCCTCACGCTGCAGGTCGCCGCCGGAGCGGCCGAAGCCATGAGCGAGGCGCTGCTTGAAGCCGGCGCGGAGTCGGTGTCGATCGACAAGCCCGATCAGCCCAGCGCCACCTTGTGCGCGCTTGTCGACCTGCAGCTCGATCCGGACACCTGCCTGCGCGCCGCGGCCAGGTCCGCCGGGCTCGCCGGCACGCCGCCGTACACGACGGCCGAAATCGCCGACGAGGACTGGGTGCGCAGCACGCAGGCGCAATTCGCCGCGGTCGAGATCGGCGAGCGCCTGTGGATCGGCCCGAGCTGGCGCGAGCCGCCGGTCGATCGCGTCGCGGTGCGCCTGGATCCCGGCCTCGCTTTCGGCACCGGAACGCATCCCACGACCCAGCTCGTGCTGCGCTTTCTCGAGAGCAGGATCACGGGTGGAGAAGGGGTCCTCGATTACGGCTGCGGCTCGGGTATATTGGCGATCGCCGCGGCAAAGCTCGGCGCTGCACGCGTCGGCGGCGTCGACGTCGACCCGCAGGCGCTCGCGACGGCCCGCGACAACGCCCGCGCGAACGGCGTCGAGCTGCAGCCGACGCTGCCGGAAGGGCTGCGCGGCGGCGCCTACGAGATCGTGGTGTCCAACATCCTCGCCCAGCCGCTGATCCTGCTCGCGCCGGTCCTCGCAGCGCGCACCGAGCGGGGCGGGACGCTCGCCCTTGCCGGGATCCTGGTGTCGCAGGCTGAGGAGGTCGGCGCGGCGTACGCACCGTGGCTGGACATGAGGATCGACTCCGTCCTGGATGGCTGGGCGCTCCTCGCAGGGCGGCGGCGGTGAACCTCGTCACACGCTGTCCCAAGTGCGCCACGGCCTTTCGCGTGCTACCGGCGCAACTGGGGGCGCGCAGCGGTCAGGTGCGCTGCGGCAAGTGCAACACGGTATTTGATGGCATTGCCGCGTTGGTGGACGCCGCGCAAGCGCCCCAGACCCACGAAGCGGTTCCGGCGTCCGCGCCGGCCGCCGAGGAGCCGCTGCCCGAGTTCCTGGCCGAGCCATCGCCGCCGCGGCGCGGCCCCTGGCCGCTGCTCGCCGTGCTCGCCGCACTCGTCCTTGTCGCGCAAGCGCTGCTCTACTTCCGCAGCGAGATCGCGGCGGGCATGCCGGCGGCGCGCGGGCCGCTCGAGGAGGCGTGCCGCCTGCTCGGGTGCGAACTGCGCCTGCCGCGCCAGGTGAAGCTGCTCAGCATCGACTCCTACGACGTGCGCCCCGATCCCCAGCGCGAGGGCGTGATCGTGCTGAGCGCGGTCATCCGCAATCGCGCTCCGTTCACCCAGGAGTACCCTGCGCTGCAGCTCACGCTCACCGACGACGCCAACCGCGAGCTCGTCAGCCGCGCCATCCTGCCGCGCGAGTACCTCGAGCCGGCGCGCGTCTCGCGCGGCATCGAGGCCGGCGGCGAAACGCCGGTCACGGTGCACCTCGATGCGAGCCGCACTCGCCCCACCGGGTACGAGCTTGTATTGTTCTACCCCTCATGAAAATCCTCGTCACCGGCTCGATCGCGTACGACACCATCATGGTGTTCCCGGACCGCTTCCGCAACCACCTGCTCGCGGACCAGCTCCACATCCTCAACGTGTGCTTCCTCACGCCGGAGATGCGGCGCGAGTACGGCGGCACCGCGGGCAACATCGCCTACAACCTGCGGCTGCTCGGCGAGGATCCGATCGTCATGGCAACCGTCGGCGAGGACATCGATCCCTACATCGCGCGCTTCAAGTCCCTCGGATTGAGAAGCGACCATCTGAAGCGCATCCCGGGCCAGTTCACCGCGCAGGGGTTCATCACCACCGACCTCGACAACAACCAGATCACGAACTTCCATCCGGGGGCGATGAACTTCTCGCAGGAGAACCGCGTCGCGCGCGACCTCGGCGCCGCGCTTGCCATCATCGGGCCCGACGGCAAGCTTGGCATGCAGCAGCATGCGCGCGAGTGCGCCGAGCATCGCATCCCGTTCTTGTTCGATCCGGGCCAGGGACTGCCGATGTTTTCCGGCGCAGAGCTCGCGGAGTTCATCCGCCTCGCCGACTACGTCGCGGTGAACGACTATGAAGGAAAGCTGCTGCAGGAAAAGACCGGCCGCAGCCTGCAGGACATTTCGCACGACGTGAAGGCGCTGGTTTTCACGCGCGGCGCCGAGGGCTCCACCATCCTCGCCGGCGGTCAACGCCACGAGGTCGCCTGCGTTGAAGCGAACAAGGTGGTCGATCCCACCGGCTGCGGCGATGCGTATCGGGCCGGACTGCTCTATGGAATTGTGCACGGCTGGGATTGGCCGAACACAGGTAGACTCGGTTCGGTCATGGGCGCGATCAAGATCGCCCACCGCGGCGGGCAGAACCACGCACCCGCTCGCGAGGAAATCGAAGCGCGCTTTAAGCGCGCATTCGGATACTCACCGTGGAAGGGGTGAAACGCTATGGGCAAGGGGATGCTGGTGGTGTCGGCCGCAGCGGTGCTTTTCGCCGGATGCGTGTCGCAGAAAACGGGAGACGTGTATACGCGCGATGAAGCGCTACGCGAGCAGTCGGTCCGCCGCGCGACAGTGGAATCGGTGCGCCCGGTCAAGATCGAGGGCACGCGTAGCGGAGTCGGCGCCGTAGCCGGTGGCGCGGTGGGCGGCATCGCCGGAAGCACCGTAGGGACCGGCAAGACCTCCAACGTCGCCGCCGTAGCGGGAGCCCTAGGTGGCGGCCTCGCCGGTCAGGCCCTGGAGGAGGGCGTGACGCGCAAGAACGGTGTCGAGATCACGGTGCGCCTGGACAACGGCGAGATGCGCGCGATCGTGCAGGACGACAGCGACAAGTTCTTCACCGGCCAGAAAGTGCGCCTGCTCACGCACAACGGAATTACCCGAGTTTCGCCCTGATCTTCTGGGCGTATTCCGCCAGCTTCTCGCGCGGCGGGTTCTTCACCGGCCAGGTGAGCGCCATCCCGTCGCCCTCGTAGCGCGGCACCAGATGGATGTGCAGGTGAAGCACCGTCTGTCCGGCGGCCGCTCCGTTCGCCTGGTACACGGACAAGCCCTGGGGCTCGAACGCACCGCGAATCGCACGCGCCACCCTAGCCGCAGCTATGAACAGCGCTGCCGCCTGCGCCTCGTCGAGCGCGAAGATGTTCTCGGCGTGCTTCTTCAGCGCCACCAGCACGTGACCCGGATTGACCTGGCCGATGTCCATGAATGCGAGCGTGTGCTCGTCTTCGTGGACCACGGTCGCGGGGATCTGCTTCGCCATGATCTTGCAGAACACACAGTCCGACATCATTCGCCTCCCGCCTCCTGGTAGCCGCTGCAGGGTACTTCGAAAAGGGCACGGTCCTCGAGGCGCAGAGCGGTCAGCTTCCCGCCCCACACGCAGCCGCTGTCTAGCGCGGCGAGCTTGTCCGTAAGCTTGAGCCCGAGCGCCGACCAGTGCCCGAATACGATCGCTTCCTTGTCGTTCTTTCTCAGGGTAAACCACGGTCGGTATCCGTCCGGCGCTTTCGCACCCTTGGCCTTGAGGTCCATCTTGCCTTCCGGCGTGCAGAACCTCATGCGCGTCATGGCATTGACGATCACCCGCAGCCGATCCCACCTCACGAGCCCTTCGTCCCACTCCTCGGGCTTGCTGCCATACATGTTCTTCAGGAAATCCCGGTAGTGCAGGCCTGACAGGGCCGCTTGCACCTCCTTCCCCAGGAGAACGCCCTTGGCGATGCTCCACCGGGGAAGGAGCCCCGCATGCACCATCGCCCAGCCGCCCTCTACGTGCATCATCGGGCGCGTCCGCAGCCAGTCGACCAGCTCCTTGCGGTCGGGCGCGCCGAGGACGTCGTCGAATGTGTCGCCCTTGCGCGCCGTATCGAAGCCCTCGTGCTCCGAGACGAGGTGCAGGTCGTGGTTTCCGAGCACGACGACGGCGCGATTTCCGAGGTCCTTCACAAGGCGTAGTACGGGTAGCGACTTCGGGCCGCGGTTGACGAGGTCGCCAACGAACCAGAGCTTGTCCTTGTCTTTTTGGAATTTGAGCTGCGCCAGGAGCTGCTGGAGCTCGTCAAAGCAGCCCTGCACATCGCCGATGGCATAAGTGGACATCGCAGAACCTAGAAGCTGGCGTCGAGACGCCGATACTGTATCGCCTCGGCGATGTGCTCGGCGGCGATCGCGCTCTTTCCGGCGAGGTCCGCGATGGTCCGTGCGACGCGCAGGACGCGGTGATAGCCGCGGGCAGAAAGAAGCAGGCGCGCGAGCGCGTGGCGCAGGAGCTGGTCGCCCTCCCGGTCGGTCTCGCAATAACGGTCGATGTCCTTGGTGCCGAGAAGCGCGTTCGGCTGCGCCTGGCGGTCGACCTGCAGCTTTCGAGCCGCTTCCACCCGGCTCCGGATGATCGCGGAAGATTCCCCGGCCACGGGAGCGACGAGCTCGGCCTCGCGCGGCGCGGGCACCTCGAGCTTGAGGTCGATGCGGTCCGCCAGCGGCCCGGAGATGCGGCCGCGGTAACGCGCGATTCGCTCGGGCGTGCAGCGACAGCGGCCGCTGCGATCGCCGCAGTGGCCGCAGGGGCAGGGATTCATGGCCGCGACGAGCTGGAAGCGCGCGGGAAAGAGCGCCTGGCGCGCCGCGCGCGAGATCGACACCCGCCCGGTCTCGAGCGGCTCGCGCAGGGCTTCGAGCACGTCGCGGTCGAATTCAGGGAGCTCGTCCAGGAATAGCACCCCGTGATGCGCGAGCGAGATCTCCCCCGGGCGCGGCAGGTTCCCGCCGCCGACGAGCGAAGGCCCCGAGGCGCTGTGATGCGGGGCACGAAACGGCCGCTCGCCCCAGCGCGCGGCGTCGAAGCCGGCGCTCGAGACCGAGTGGATCGCTGCCACTTCCAGCGCCTCGGCCTCGGAAAGCGGGGGCAGGATCCCCGGAAAGCGCGCCGCGAGCATGGACTTGCCGGTTCCCGGCGGCCCGAGCATCAGCACGCTGTGAGCGCCTGCCGCCGCCACTTCGAGGGCGCGCTTCACCTGCTGCTGACCTTTGACGTCGCTGAAATCGCCGTAGGCGTTCTTTTGAACGGGAGTCGAGTAGGAATACTCGGCGAGCGGCGCTTCGCCGGAGATGTGCGCGACGACTTCAAGCAGCGTACGGGCCGGCAGGATGCGCGCGCCTTCCGCGAGGGCGGCTTGCGGCGCATTTCCTTCGGGCAGCACAAACGCGCGTCCGGCACCCCGCGCCGAGAGCGCCATCGCAAGCGCACCGCGCACCGCGCGCAACTCGCCGGTCAGGGAAAGCTCCCCCGCGAACTCGAGCTCGCCTAGCGCCTCGGGCGCGAGCTGGCCGCTCGCCGCGAGAATACCGAGCGCGATCGGCAGGTCGAAGCGGCTGGAGTCCTTCGGCAGCTCCGCGGGCGCCAGGTTGACCGTGATGCGGCGCGCGGGAAACTCGAATCGCGCGTGATTCAAGGCTGCGCGCACCCGGTCGCGCGCCTCGCGTACCTCGGTGTCCGGCAGTCCGACGATGTGGAATGCGGGCAGTCCCGGCCCCAGATGCACTTCCACGGTCACCTCGGGCGCTTCGATCCCCGCGAGCGCTCGGCTCGCGACGCTCGCCACAGTCATCGCTTCCCCCCGCAAGGGGAAACGCTTCAGCCCTTGTCGCGTTTACCTTCGAGCTCGGTAATGCGCGTTTCGAGCTCGGCCAGTTTCTGCTGAGCGCGCTCGAGCAGCTTCTGCTGGACCTCGAAGTCCTCGCGCAGCACCAGGTCGAGCCTCGCGAAGCCCGAGGCGAGCATCGCCTTCAGGTTCTTCTCGATGTCCTGCGCCGGCGAATTGCGGAACGCCTCGCCGATGCGCTCGTTCAGCTCGTCGAAAAATCGCTTGTCGATCATGGGAGAGAGGCTACCGCACCGAAGTCGAGCGCGGCGCGCGCAGCCGTGCACCAGTTAAGTGCGCCGTGCGCCCCGTTCTTTTCCAAGTCATTGTTAAACAATCTGAAAATCGTTGGCATAGGAGATGCTAAAGCGTCGGAGGCCATTCCATTACCACCACACCAACATCCTTTAGGGAGATCCGATGCGCAAGTCAGTCTTTTCCGCCGCAGTAGCTGCAGCTCTCGCGGTACCCACCCTCGTCGCCGCGCAAACGCCGGCGCCGACGCCTGCGGTCACCGGAAACATCTCGCTCGTGAGCGACTACCGGTTCCGTGGAATCTCGCAGACGTTCGAGAAGCCCGCGATCCAGGGCGGCTTTGACTATGCCCATGCGAGCGGGATCTACCTCGGCAACTGGAACTCGAACGTCAGCCAGGGAGCCGGGTTTCCGGGCGGCAATATCGAAATGGACTTCTACGGCGGGTGGAAGAAGTCCTTCGGCGACATCGGCCTCGACGTCGGCTTCATCTATTACTACTACCCCGGAACCGACTCCCCGGGCTCCGGCGTAGGCGCGCCTTTTAACAACCGCACTGGAGAGGTCGCCGGCGGCAAAGTCGACAACAAAGAGTTGTACATCGGAGGGACCTGGAAGTTTCTCTCGCTGAAATACTTCCTCGCCGTCGACGACTACTTCTCCATCCCGGGTACCAAGAACTCTGGCTACATCGACCTCAGCGGAACCTACGACTTCGGCGGCGGCTGGGGCCTGGTCGGCCACATCGGGCACCTCCAGCTGAAGGACGTCAACGACGGCAGTTACACCGACTATAAGCTCGGCGTCACGAAGGACCTCAGTGGGTGGGTGTTTGGCCTGACCTACATCGGTACCGACGCCAAGGGCGACTGCGGCTCTGGCCAGTTCTACTGCTTCTTCAACACCAGCGGCACCGAGACGAAGGACGCGGGCAAGAGCACGGTCGTACTGTCCGTCAGCAAGACATTCTGACCATGGGGAACCTATGAAACTCGTTACCGCAATCATCAAGCCGTTCAAGCTCGACGAGGTGCGAGAAGCGCTGTCGTCGATCGGGGTGCAGGGGATCACCGTGACGGAGGTGAAGGGCTTCGGCCGGCAGAAAGGCCACACCGAGCTCTACCGCGGCGCGGAGTACGTCGTGGATTTCCTGCCGAAGGTCAAGGTCGAGGCCGCGATCAAAAACGAGATGCTCGAGCAGGTGATCGAGGCGATCGAGAAATCCGCCAATACCGGCAAGATCGGCGACGGCAAGATCTTCGTCATGTCGCTCGAAAAAGTCATCCGCATCCGCACCGGCGAGACCGATGCGGCGGCGCTCTGAGGAGAATGCGATGAAGAATCTGTTTGCATGGGTGGCCATAGCGGTGTGCGTGGCCTTTACGGGGGCGGTGCTGGCGCAGGACAAGAAGGCCGACAAGGCCGCGGACAAGCCGGCCGCCGCTGCCGAAGCGAAGAAGGAAGAGGCGAAGCCGGCTGCCGCCGCACCGGCTGCGGCCGCAGCGCCCGCGCCGTCGACCGTGAACAAGGGAGACGTAGCGTGGATGCTCACTTCCACGGCGCTGGTGCTAATGATGAGCGTGCCGGCGCTCGCGCTGTTCTACGGCGGCATGGTGCGCTCGAAGAACGCGCTGTCGATGCTGATGCAGGTGTTCGTGGTGTTCTCGCTGGTGACGGTGCTGTGGTGCATCTACGGCTACAGCCTGGCGTTCACTGAGGGCAACGCCTTCTTCGGCGGCTTCGATCGGCTGTTCCTCAAGGGCACGTTCGATTCCGCGAAGGGCGAATTCGCAAACGCCGCGACCTTCAGCAAGGGGGTGGTGATCCCCGAGCTGGTCTACGTCGCCTTCCAGGCGACCTTCGCCGCGATCACCTGCTGCCTGATTCTCGGCGCCCTGGCGGAGCGCGCGAAATTCTCGGCGGTGCTCGCTTTCATCGTGCTGTGGTTCACCTTCAGCTACGCGCCCATCGCCCACATGGTTTGGTTCTGGATGGGCCCGGACGCCTATACCAGCGCGAAGGTGGTCGACGAGATGAATAGCAAGGCCGGCTGGCTCTGGCAGATGGGCGCTCTCGACTTCGCGGGCGGCACGGTGGTGCACATCAACTCGGGCATCGCCGGCCTGGTGGGCGCCTATCTCATCGGCAAGCGCATAGGCTACGGCAAGGAGGCGATGCCGCCGCACAACCTGACGCTCACCATGATCGGCGCCGCGTTGCTCTGGACCGGCTGGTTCGGCTTCAACGCCGGCTCGGCTCTCGAGGCGAACGGCACCGCCGGGCTAGCGTTCATGAACACCTACCTTGCCACCGCGTGCGCGGTCCTGTCGTGGACGTTGGGCGAAGCGCTCTTCAAAGGCAAGCCCTCCATGCTCGGCGCGGCCTCCGGCGCCGTGGCTGGCCTGGTCGCGATCACGCCGGCGGCGGGCAACGTCGGCATTCCGGGCGCTTTCGTCATTGGCCTGGCAGCCGGACTGGTTTGCTTGTGGGGTGTCAGCGGGCTGAAAAGGCTGCTGAGTGCGGATGACTCTCTGGACGTGTTCGGCGTGCACGCCCTCGGCGGGATTCTTGGGGCGCTGCTTACCGGCGTGTTCAACGATCCCTCGCTCGGCGGGCCCGGATTCCCGAACAACTGGTTCGAAATGAAGCCCGGCTTCGAGAGCATCAGCGCGCAGCTCTGGATCCAGGCCAAGGCCGTTGGCGTGACCTTGCTCTGGTCCGGGGTCGTCGCCTTCATCGCCTACAAGCTGGTCGACTTCACCATCGGCTTGCGCGTGAGCGAAGAGGACGAGCGCGAAGGACTGGACACCGCGGCCCACGGCGAGGCGGCCTATCGCATGTAGGAACCCGTTGTGGCAGTAGCAGGACGAAGGGGCGCCGCGGCGCCCCTTTCCTTTTATCCCACGAGCTTCTCGAGCAGCCCAAGGAGCTGCTCCCTTTCGGCGGGCGTGAGGCGCGCCGACACCCGCCGCTCGTGCAGCTGGATGCGGCGTTTCAGCTTCGCGACCAGGCTGCGGCCGGAGGCTGTCAGCCACAGCCCGTTGGTGCGTCGGTCTACCCCGCGCCGGCGCTCGACCAGCCCGCGGCCCTCGAGGACGTGAAGCACGCCAACCATGGTGGAGCGCTCGAGCGAGACCGCCCGCGCCAGCCGGGTTTGTGTCACGCCGGGGTTGGCCTCGACGAGGAGCAGCATGCCGACCCTTCCCGGCGAGAGCTCGGCGACCGTGGCCTGGAAGTCGCGGAACAGCGCCTGCTGCGCGACGCGCAGCCGGTAGCCGAGCAGGCCCGGCAGGATTCCGGGCTTCAAGCCGTCGCGCGCCACCGCTTGACGCCTACTTTGTTTGGACTCCGAACAATTGCTACCATCGTAGCCGCCAGGGCAGGCGCATGCAAATAACCCTCGAGGACGACGGGCGGCGCATTCCGGTCGTGGCCGGTGACACGATTCTCGCGTCCCTGCTGCGCGCCGGGGTGCCGTTTCCGTTCTCCTGTCAGACCGGCAACTGCGGCACCTGCAAGTGCGAGCTCGTGAGCGGCGAGGTGGTGGAGCTCGAGCGCTCGGAACATGCGCTGGCGCCGGAGGAGCGCGCCAGGGGCATCGTCCTCGCGTGCCGCAGCGAGGTGCGCGGCGACACCACGGTGCGCCTGATCGAGCCGGGCGGATGAACGGCGCGGAGCTGCTGCTCGGAAAGGAAGCGCTGGCGCGGCACGGCAGCCGTATCGCGCTCATCTGCGGTGAGGAAAGCCTTACTTTCGCGGAGCTCGCCGCGCGCGTCGCGCGCGCCGCCGGAGCGTTGGCGGCGCTCGGCGTGCGCCCCGGAGACCGCGTGCTGTTTCTCATGCGCGACACGCCCGATTTCGCGGTTGCCTGGCTCGGCGCCGTCCGCGCCGGCGCCGTCGCGGTCGCGCTGAACGACAAGCTCTCCGATGCCGAGCTCGAGCATGCGGCCGTGGACAGCCGCCCGAGCCTTTCAATCTTCGACCGGGAATTCAGCCACCGGAGTTTCGCCAGGATGAAGCCGATGCTCGCATCGCTCTTTGCAGACCATGCAGCGAGCGCTCCCGCCGCTGCGGCGTTCGACGCCGCGGCCGAAACGCCGGCCTTCATGCTCTATTCCTCGGGCACCACCGGCCGGCCCAAAGGCATCGTGCATGCGCACCGTGGCTTCACCTCGCTCGGCCTCGCGTTCCGCTGCATCGGGATAGGCGCGGGCGAGCGCGTGTTCAGCACCTCGAAGTTCTTCTTCGCCTACGGGCTCGAGCACGGGTTGCTCGCGGCGCTTGCGCACGGCGCGACCGCAGTAGTCCATCCCGGCTGGCCAGACGCCGATGCCGTAATCGAGATCGTCGCGCGTCATCGGCCGGCGGCGCTCTTCAGTGTGCCAACGGTGTACCGCCGGCTCCTCGCCCAGCCGGCGGAGCGTCTGGCGCCGTTCGCCGCGGTGCGCCGCTTCGTCGCCGCCGGGGAGCGGCTTTCGAGGCAGCTGGTCGAGCAATGGCGCGGCGCGCTCGGCGGCGAGCTGCTCAATCTCTACGGCATGTCCGAGACGTTCTGCGCCTGCATGATGACGCCGCCGGGCGCTTCGGATGGAATGCGCACCGGCGTGCCGCTCGATGGGGTCCAGGTCCAGCTGCGCGATTCGAGCGGCCATGCGCCGGCGGCGGGCGAACCGGGCGTCCTCTGGATCCGGCATCCGGCGCAGGCAACTGGCTATTCCAATCTTCCGCGCGACACCGAGGCGCAGTTTCGCGACGGCTGGTTCTGCAGCCGCGATCTGTTCGTGCGCGACGCTCAGGGGTACTACGTCCACCAGGGCCGATCCGACGAGCTTCTCAAGGTTGCCGGCCAGTGGGTGCAGCCCGGCGAATTGGAAGCGGTCGCGGTGCAGCAGGCAGCGGTCGCGGAGGCCGCTTGCGTGCCGGTGGCCGATGCCGACGGACTGGAGCGCCTCGCGCTTTTCGTGACTGCGAGCAGCGATCCGGCTGCGGCGCAGCGCGCCGCGCAGGAAGCGTGCGAGCGCCTGCTGCCGCGCCACAAGCGGCCGAAGTGGGTGCGCGCGGTCGACGAGCTGCCGCGCACCGCGACCGGCAAAGTGCAGCGCTTCAAGCTGCGCGAAATCCTGGCGCGCGAGCTCTCGGCCAAGGACTAAAATCCGGGGTTCCCTTCTTCGAGGCACTCCATGGCTCACGTCATCCCGCTCTGGACCCCGCCGGCGCTGCCGGTGGCCGGGTCTTCCGACAGCTTTCCCGTGCGGCGCATCTTCTGCGTCGGACGCAACTACGCCGAGCACCAGAAGGAAATGGGCGGCGACGGCCGCGAGCAGCCGTTCTTCTTCCTGAAGAGCGAGTTCGCTCTGATTCCGAGGGGCGGCACGGTCCACTACCCGGCGAAGACCTCGAACTACCACTATGAGACCGAGCTCGTCGTCGCGCTGGCGAAGGGCGGACGCCGCATCGACGCCAAGCGCGCCAACGACTACGTCTACGGATACGCCGTGGGCTTCGACATGACGCGCCGCGACCTGCAGCAATGGGGCAAGGATCACGGACGCCCGTGGGACTTCGGCAAGAACTTCGACGAGTCTGCGCCGTGCAGCGAGCTGGTGCCGGCCTCCAAGATCGGTCATCCGTCCAAGGGCGCGATCTGGCTCAACGTGAACGGCAAGCAACGCCAGAAGGCCGACCTTTCGGACATGATCTGGTCGGTTCCCGAGCAGATCGCCTACCTCTCCGATCACTACACGCTCGAGCCGGGCGACGTGATCTTCACCGGCACGCCCGCGGGCGTCGGCCCGGTAAAGCCCGGCGACGAGCTGCTCGCGGGAATCGACGCCGTAGGCGAACTCAAGGTGAAAATCGCCCCGGCTCTATAGCCGCAGGCGATTCTCTTGCTCAAGCTCTACACTTACTTTCGGAGCTCGGCCGCGTTTCGGGTACGGATCGCGCTGAACCTGAAAGGCCTGGCCTACGACCCGCTGTTCGTCCATCTGCCCAAGGGTGAGCACCGCAGGCCGGAGTACGCCGCGGTCGATCCGCAAGCGCTGCTGCCGACGCTCGTCGACGGCGAGCGCGCGTTGTCCCAATCGCTCGCCATCATCGAGTACCTCGAGGAGACGCGGCCCGAGCCGCCGCTCCTCCCAGCAGACGCCGTGGGACGCGCGCACGTGCGCAGCCTTTCGCTACTGGTCGCATGCGAGATCCACCCTCTGAACAACCTGCGCACGCTGCAGCACCTGAAACGCGCGCTCGGCCAGAACGAAGAGCAGATCAACGCCTGGTACCGGCACTGGATTGCCGACGGCTTCGCGAAGCTCGAGGCCGACCTGAATCGGGATAGAAGCAGCGGCGCTGCCGGCCGGTTCTGCTACGGAGATGCGCCGACGATGGCCGACTGCTGCCTCGTGCCGCAGGTATTCAACGCCAAGCGCTACTCGGCCGATCTCGGCCCTTACCCGACGCTGATGCGCATCTTCGATGCCTGCATGAAGCTCGAGGCATTCGACCGCGCCCAGCCCTCCAAGCAACCCGACGCGGAATAAGCTTCGACTGAGTCTCGAGCTCATCTTTTCGGACGAGCGATGCGCCCAGGCGCTCTCCGACGAGCGCTACGTCGCCGCCATGGTTCGCTTCGAGGTCGCGCTTGCCGCGGCAAGTGCCCGCCATGCAGTCATCCCCGCTTCGCATGCCGACGTGATCGCCAAGGTTTGCGGCGACGCTTCCTTCGACGCGCCGGCGCTGGCGAGGCAGGCGCGGATCGCCGGAGCCCTCGCGATTCCGTTCGTAAAGGCCCTCACGGAGAAGGTGGCCGCGGTGTCGCACGAAGCAGCGCGCTACGTACACTTCGGCGCAACCAGTCAGGACGTCATGGACACCGCGGCCGTGCTTTGCCTGCGGGAGGCGTGCGAGCGGATTTCCGCTCTGGCCGTGGCCTTGGGCGATGCGAGTGCCGCGCTCGCAAAACGTCATCGCGCGACGCCCATGGTTGCGCGCACTCTGCTGCAGCCGGCCGTGCCGGTCCCGTTCGGGTGGAAGGCCGCGATGTGGCTCGCGCCGGTGGCGCGCTCCTATCCCCGTTTCCGCGGCGCCGCGGCGCAAGCGTGCGTGCTCCAGTTCGGCGGCGCGGCAGGCACACTCGCGGCATTTCGAGACAAGGCGAGCGAAGTCGCGCGGGGGCTGGGCGAGGAGCTTGGTCTGGATACCGTGGTCACCTGGCACAGCGCCCGCGACGGCTTCGCTCGGCTCGGAGCCGAAACCGCGGTCCTGACCGGACTCGCTGCGAAAATCGCCCGCGACGTCGCGCTGCTCGCCCAGCCCGAGATCGGCGAGGCTGCCGAGCCGCCGCTCGAGGGCCGGGGCGGCTCGTCGAGCATGCCGCACAAGCGCAATCCCGCCGGCTGCCTGCTCGCGCTCGAGGCCGCGGCGCGCGCCCCTGGCCTCGCTGCCACGCTCCTCGGCCAGCTCGCACCCGAGCACGAGCGCGGACTCGGGCAGTGGCAGTCGCAGTGGTTCACACTGCGCGAGCTCGCCTGCGCCGGCGCCAGTGCGCTCGCGGCGATGTCCGAGGTACTGGGAGGTCTCGACGTCGATCCGAAGGCGATGGCCGCGAACCTGGAGCGCACGAACGGACTCGTGTTCTCCGAGGCTCTGGCCTCGCGCGTGTCACGCCCGGTCGCGGACCGGCTCTGCGAGCGGGCGCTGCGCGAGGGACGCCATCTGCTCGAGGTCGCGCGCGCCGACGCCGATGTCAAGAAACAGCTGAAGAAGGGGGAGCTCGAGGCGCTGTTCGATCCGCAAGGCCAGTTCGGCGCGGCGCCCGCCATGATCGAGCGCGTGCTTGCCGAGTGGGCTACTGCGCGCGAAACCGCTGCTTGAGCTCTTCCGGAATGGCCTCACCCCTCATCGGCGTGCCCGGCCCGTTGACGTGGCGGCCCCAGACGCGGGTCTCCTTCGCCTTGGCGAGCGTCGTGCCGTCGCTGCGCACCACGTCGTGCTCCACGACGAAGGACTTGCCCCCGAACCGCGTGATGCGCGAGCGCACCTCGCAGCGGTCGCCGTTCTCGGCGGGAAACAGAAACTGGCATTCCGCGGACACGAGCGGCATCGCCATGTGCTGCGCCCGCATCCATTTCGGGCTGTAGCCGACGGCATCGAACAGCGCCCAGCTCGCGGCATCGATCCAGCGGAAGTAGGTGGGGTAGAAGATGATGCCGGCCGGGTCGCAGTCTCCCCACTGCACCTGGCACGCAAACACGCTGACGATGGACTTGAAATCGTCGCCCTTCATGCTCGGCCGCGGCTCCTCATAAGCGCAGCGGATTATAGGTCAGACGATTGACGCAGCGCCGCAACAATGGGCAGAATCCCACTCCTGCACCACGCGCCGATTTGATGTTCAGCTTGCGGGCGCGCAACAAATGCCGCTAAAGAGACGTGCCATCGAAGCCCGTTTCTGCACAAGCTGAACGGGCTTTTTTTATTTGGGGCCGCATGCTGCTGGAGCAATTGCTGGCAAGGCGAATCGCGCTCCTGGACGGGGCGATGGGCACCATGATCCAGGCCGCGCGCCTCGCCGAGGAGGACTACCGCGGGGCGCGCTTCCAGGCCTGGGAGCGGGAGCTGCGCGGCAACAACGACCTGCTGTCGCTCACCCAGCCGCGGCTGGTGCGCGATATTCACTGGCAGTACCTCGAAGCTGGCGCCGACATTCTCGAGACCAACACCTTCAACTCGACCTCGGTCGCGCTCGCCGACTACGGCATGGAGCGCCTCGCCCGCGAATTCAATACGGCGGCGGCGCTCCTCGCCCGGGACGCCGTGCGGGACTGGCAGGCCCGTCACCCCGGCGAGGCGCGCTTCGTCGCCGGCGTTCTCGGCCCGACGAACAAGACCGCCTCGCTCTCGCCGGACGTGAACGACCCGGGATATCGCGCGGTCAGCTTCGACCAGCTGGTCGCGGCCTATGGGGAGGCGGTGGACGGGCTGCTCGAGGGCGGGGTCGACCTGCTGCTGGTCGAAACCATCTTCGATACGCTGAACGCCAAGGCCGCGCTGGTGGCGATCGAAAACGCGTTCGAAGCCGGCCGCACGCGCCTCCCGGTGCTGATCTCCGGCACGATCACCGACGCGTCCGGCCGCACGCTGTCCGGACAGACGACCGAGGCCTTCTACAACTCGGTGCGTCACGCGCGTCCCCTGGCGGTAGGCCTCAACTGCGCGCTCGGCGCGCACGAGCTGAGGCCGTACGTCGAGGAGCTCGCGCGGATCGCCGAGACGGGCGTCTGCTGCCATCCCAACGCCGGTCTGCCGAACGCGTTCGGCGAGTACGAGGACACGCCCGAATCGATGTCGCGCCAGATCGGCGAATGGGCACGCGCCGGATGGCTCAACCTCGCCGGCGGCTGCTGCGGCACCACGCCCGAGCATATCCGCGCCGTAGCGGAGACGCTGCGCGGGGTGGCGCCGCGCAAGCAGTTGGAGCGCTCGCGCGCGCTGCGGCTCGCCGGCATGGAGGCGTGCAACATCGACGAGCGGTCGCTGTTCGTCAACGTCGGCGAGCGCACCAACGTAACCGGGTCGAAAGCATTCGCGCGCCTGGTGCTGGCGGACGACTATCCCGGCGCGCTCGCCGTCGCGCGCCAGCAGGTCGAGAACGGCGCCCAGGTCATCGACGTCAACATGGACGAGGCGATGCTCGACTCGGAGAAGGCGATGACGACCTTCCTCAACCTGGTCGCCGCCGAGCCCGACATCGCTCGCGTACCGGTCATGATCGACAGCTCCAAGTGGAGCGTGATCGAAGCCGGGCTGAAATGCGTGCAGGGCAAGCCGATCGTCAACTCGATCTCGATGAAGGAAGGCGAAGCCGAGTTCCTGCGCCAGGCGCGCCTGGCGCGCAAGTACGGCGCGGCAGTAGTGGTGATGGCGTTCGACGAAAAAGGCCAGGCCGACACGCTGGCACGGCGCACCGAGGTATGCGAGCGCGCCTACAGGCTGCTCACCGAAGCGGTGGGAATGCCGCCCGAAGACATCGTTTTCGACCCGAACATCTTCGCCGTGGCCACCGGGTTGGAGGAGCATGCGACCTACGGCATCGACTACATCGAGGCCGTGCGCTGGATCCGCCAGAACCTGCCGCATGCCAAGGTCTCGGGCGGCGTCTCCAACTTCTCGTTCTCGTTCCGCGGCAACGATCCGGTGCGCGAGGCGATGCATACCGCGTTCCTGTACCACGCGATCCGCGCGGGCATGACGATGGGCATCGTCAACGCCGGCCAGCTCGGCGTCTACGAGAAGCTCGACCTGGCGCTGCGCGAGCTGGTCGAGGACGTCATCTTCAACCGGCGCCCGGACGCGACCGAGCGGCTGGTGGAGCGCGCAGCGAGCTTCAAGGCGGACGCGAAGGAGGCTGCGCGCGGCGAGGCCTGGCGCGCGGGCAGCGTGGAGGAACGCCTGTCGCATGCGCTCGTCAACGGCATTTCCACGTACGTCGTCGCCGACACCGAGGAGGCGCGCCTCAAGTACCCACAGCCGATCCGGGTGATCGAGGGCCCGCTCATGGACGGCATGAACGTGGTCGGGGATCTCTTCGGCGCCGGCAAGATGTTCCTCCCGCAGGTGGTGAAGTCCGCACGGGTGATGAAGCAGGCGGTCGCGCACCTCGTCCCCTTCATCGAAGCCGACAAGGCGAAGAGCGGGGAGGCGGGACGCAGCAAGGGCCGGATCGTGATTGCCACCGTGAAGGGCGACGTACACGACATCGGCAAGAACATCGTGGCGGTGGTCCTGCAATGCAACAACTACGAGGTCGTGAACCTGGGGGTCATGGTGCCGGCGCAGACGATCCTCGAGGCCGCCGCGCGGGAGAACGCGGACGTGATCGGCCTGTCGGGGCTGATCACGCCGTCGCTCGAGGAGATGAGCCACGTCGCGCGAGAAATGGAGCGCGCTGGGCTGAAGCTGCCGCTGCTGATCGGCGGCGCGACCACCTCTCGCACGCACACCGCGGTCAAGATCGCACCGAACTACTCCGGAGCGGTGGTGTACGTGCCCGATGCCTCGCGCAGCGTGCCGGTAGTGCAATCGCTGCTGTCGGAAGCCGGCGCGCGCTTCGTCTCGGAGGTGCGCGCCGACTACGACAGGATCCGCGACCAGCATCGCGACAAGAAGGGCCCCGGGCCGCTGCATCCCATCGCAGAGGCGCGCCGCCTCGGCCATGCCACCGACTGGGAGAGCTACGTGCCTCCCGCGCCGCGCACATCGGGCGTGACGGTGATGCGCAACTATCCGCTCGCCGAGCTGGTCGACTACATCGACTGGTCGCCGTTCTTCCAGGCCTGGGAGCTCTCCGGACCGTACCCGAAAATCCTGCAGGACCCGGTCGTAGGGGAGGCCGCGCGCAAGCTCTTCGGCGAGGCGCAGGAAATGCTCGGCCGCATCGTGCGCGAGGGCTGGGTCGTCGCGAACGGCGTATTCGGGCTGTATCCCGCGGCGCGCGTGAACGGGGACGACGTCGAGGTCTACCGCGACGAGGCGCGCGCCGAGCGTCTCATGACCTGGCACAACCTGCGGCAGCAGAACCAGAAGCCCGCCGGACGCGCCAACCTGTGCCTCGCCGACTTCGTCGCGCCGAAGGAGGCGGGCGTCGCCGACTGGATCGGCGCCTTCGCCGTCTGCGCCGGCGGCATCGACGAGCGCGTGGCGGCTTTCGAGGCGGCCAACGACGACTACAACGCGATCATGCTCAAGGTGCTCGCCGACCGCTTCGCCGAGGCATTCGCCGAGCGGCTGCACGAGCGCGTGCGCCGGGAGTTCTGGGGTTACGCGCCCGAAGAGCGCCTCGCCAAAGGAGAGCTCATCGCCGAGGCGTACCGCGGCATCCGCCCCGCGCCTGGCTATCCTGCGTGCCCGGACCACACTGCGAAAGGGCCGCTCTTTCGCCTGCTCGACGCCGAGCGCAACGCCGGCATGAGGCTCACCGAATCGTTCGCCATGTGGCCGCCGGCGGCGGTCTCCGGCTTCTACCTCTCGCATCCCGAGTCGACTTATTTCGCGGTCGGCAAGGTCGGCCGCGATCAGGTCGAGGACTACGCGCGCCGCAGCGGCCTGCCGCTGTCCGAGGCCGAGAAATGGCTTGCGCCGTATCTCGCCTACGAGCCGGAGACCGTGCCGCTATAATGCGCGCATGGGTAAAGGCGACAAACGCACGCGGCGCGGCAAGATCTACAAAGGCAGCTACGGCAGGAAGCGCCCGCACCGCGCGAAGAAAAGCACCAAGAAACCGGCCTGAAGGTTTTCCTGGCACTCGGCGCGCTCGCCGCCGCGGCTGCGGTCGCGCTGGGCGCGTTCGGCGCTCACGCGCTCAAGGCGCGGCTTTCCCCGGAGCTGCTCGGCGTGTGGCAGACCGCGGTCCAGTATCACGCCTGGCATGCCTTGGGTCTTCTACTGGTTGGCCTCGCGGGCTTCCACGTTGAGGGAAGCTGGATCAGAGCGGCGGGTTGGCTCCTCCTCGCCGGCATCGTGCTCTTCTCAGGGAGCCTCTACGCGCTCGCGCTAGGCGCACCCCGCGGGCTGGGCGCGGTGACCCCGCTTGGGGGAGCGATGTTCATACTAGGCTGGACCGCTTTCGCGATCGGCGTCATTTCCGCCAGAACGCCGGCGTAAGGACCACGAGCAGCGTGAAGAGCTCCAGCCGTCCGAGCAGCATGGCAAAGCTGCAGATCCAAGTCTGGGTGTCGGTCAGATTGGCGTAGGTGGTGGCCGGGCCCACCTCGCCGAGCCCCGGCCCGGTGTTGTTGAGCGAGGCGACCGCCGCCGAGAACGCCGATACCACGTCGAGCCCAGACGCGGTAAGCAGCAGCGTCAGCGCGATCACGCACGACGAATACATGAAGACATAAGCGAGCACGGCGAACACGGTGGCATTGCTCAAAGGAATCGCGGAGAGCTTCACCGGGTTGGAGATCCGCGGATGAATGGTTCGCAGCAGCTCCCGCCAGATCTGCTTGAACAGGATCTGCGCTCGGATCATCTTGATCCCGCTGCCGGTCGAGCCCGAGCAGCTTGCGAAGCTGGAAAGGAACAGCATGATGAGCGGCGCAAAGATCGGCCACTGGCCGTAGTCGGTGCTCGCGTAGCCGGTGGTGGTGGCGAGCGAAACCACGTTGAACGCCGCATACCGCAGCGCGGTGCCGAAATCGTCGTAGACGCCGGTGAGGAAGAGGTAGCCCGCGACGAGCAGCACGGACAGCGCAACCACCAGCAGCATGGCTTTCACCTCGGGATCCCTTCGGTACGGACCCAGGCTCAGCCGGCGCCAGGCAAGGAAATGGGTGGCGAAATTGATCGCCGCGACCAGCATGAAGACGATCGCCACCGCCTCGATCGCGGGCGAGTCCCAGTGGGCGAAGCTCGCATCGTGGGTCGAGAAGCCGCCGAGACCCATGGTGGTGAAGCCGTGCATCAGGGCGTCGAGCTCATCCATGCCGGCGACCCAGTAGGCGAAGACGCAGGCGAGCGTGAAGCCCACGTACACGAGCCACAGCCCCTTGGCGGTCTCTGCGATGCGAGGCGTGAGCTTGGTGTCCTTCATGGGCGTCGGCGTTTCGGCCTTGAACAGCTGGCTGCCGCCCACTCCGAGCAGCGGCAGGATCGCGACCGCCAGCACGATCACGCCCATGCCGCCGAGCCAGATCATGAGGCCGCGCCAGATGTTGAGCGAAGGCGGCAGCTCGTCGAGGCCTTCGAGCACCGTCGCGCCGCTCGCGGTGAGCCCGGAGACGGCCTCGAAATAGGCGTCGGTGAAGGACAGGTCCTCGATGCTGAAAAGAAGCGGCAGCGTCGCGAACGCCGGAAGCACCGTCCAAACCAGCGCTACCAGCAGGAAGCCATCGCGCACCTGGAGCTCGCGGCGTTCGCGGAAGGTGGCGAGCCACAGGAGAGCCGCGGCGCCGAGGGTCACGGCGAGCGACCAGCCGAAGGCTCCTCCGGCGCCGTCGTCAAGCAGAAAAGAGATGCCCCACGGCAGCGTCATGCTGGCGGCGAACAGCACCAGCACGCGCGAAAGCACGTTGACGACCGCGACGAAGCGCATCGCCGGCTACATGAAGCGCACGCCGACCTGGAACATGCGCTCCACGCGCGGCAGGTTCTTCTTGTCGGTCACGAACACGATGGCATGGTCCTCGGCCCGGATTAGCGTGTCGTGGTGCGCCATGATCACCTGGCCGCCGCGCACCACCGCGCCGATCGTGGTGCCCGGCGGCAGCTCGATCTCGTCGACCCGCCGATCGGTGAGCTTGCACGACTCGCGGTCGCCGTGCACCACAGCCTCCAGCGCCTCGGCCGCGCCGCGCCGCAGGCTGTGCACCGCGACCACGTCGCCGCGGCGCACGTGCGCGAGCAGCGTGCCGATGGTCGCCTGAGCGGGCGAGATGGCGATGTCGATCTGGCCCGATTGCAGCAGGTCGACGTAGGACTTGCGATTGATGAGCGACACCACGCGGCGAGCGCCCATGCGCTTGGCGAGCAGCGAGCTCATGATGTTGTTCTCGTCGTTGTTGGTCACCGCGACGAACAGGTCCATCTCGGCGATGTTCTCGCTCTCGAGCAGCTCCTCGTCGGTAGTGTCGCCGTTCAGGACCAGCGCTTCGCCAAGGCGCGCCGCGATCAGCTCGCAGCGTCGCTTGTCGCGCTCGATCACCCGCACCGAGTAGCGGTCCTCCAGCGCAACCGCGAGGCGCAGCCCGATGTTGCCGCCGCCGGCGATCATCACGCGCCGCACCGGGCGGTCCATGCGCCGCAGCTCGCGCATGACCTCGCGGATGTGCTCGGCGGCCGCGAGGCAGAACACCTCGTCGCCCGCCTCGATGACCGTGTCGCCGTCCGGGACGATCGAGCCGTCGCCGCGGAAGATGGCGACGATGCGCGCGTCCACCCGCGGGATGTGGCGGCGCAGCTCCTTCAGCGGATTGCCGACGAGGGGGCCGCCGGCGAACGCCCGCACCGCAACCAGGCTGACCTTGCCGCCGGCGAAGTCGAGTACCTGGAGCGCCTCCGGGAACTCGACCAGCTTGACGATATAGTCGGTCAGCACCTGCTCGGGGCAGATGGAGAGGTCGACGTCGAACCCGTCCTCGCCCAGCACGCGCTCGTTCGCGAGGTAGTCGGTGGCGCGTATGCGCGCGATGCGGCGCGGGACGTTGAACATGCGGGCGGCGATGCGGCAGGCGACCAGGTTGGTCTCGTCGGACTGGGTGACCGCGACCAGCAGGTCGGCGTCGTCGATGCCGGCCTCGGACAGAACCGAGGGATGCGCGCCGCTGCCGACGACCGTGCGCAGGTCGAGACGCTCCTGCAGCGCGCGCAGGCGCTGCGGCTCGATATCGACGACGGTGATGTCGTTCGCCTCGGAAACCAGGCTCTCGGCAACCGAGCCGCCGACCTGCCCGGCCCCCAGGATCACGATCTTCATTCCTCGCGCCGCCCGACCGGAAGCCCGAGCGCCTTGAGCTTGCGGTAGAGGTGCGTGCGCTCGAGGCCCGAGCGTTCCGCGACGCGCGACATGCTGCCGTGCTCGCGCGAAAGCAGATGCTCGAAGTAGACCCGCTCGAACGCCTCGCGCGCCTCGCGGTAGGGGCGATCGAGCAGCACCTCGGGCAGCGCCCCCGGTACCGCGCGCCCGGCGAGCACGCGTTCGACGTCATCGAGCTGGATCTCCTCGTCGAGCGAGCTGAGCGCCAGATCCTTCACCACGCCCTCGAGCTCGGTCAGGTTGCCGGGCCAGACGTGGTGGCGCAGCGCGTTGAGCGCGGCGATCGAGAGGCGCCGCGGTGGACAGGCGCGCGCCTCCACCACCTGCGCGAGCATGAGCGAGGCGAGGTCGGGCACATCCTCGGCGAATTCGCGCAACGCCGGCAGGCGCAGCGTGAGCTCGGAGAGCCGCGCCCCCAGGTCGGGATCGAACTCGTGCTTCTCCGCCAGGGTCCTTACGTCGAGCGGCGAAAACGACACCAGCCGCACCTTGTGCTTCTCGGCGCGCGTCAGGAGGAACTCGAGGCTGCGCTGCTCGCCGCGCGCCAGCCGGGCGAGGTCGGGGAAGAACAGGATCCCGCCGGTCGCCTTGGCGAGAAGCTCGGAAGGCGGCTCGGCGAGGAGCTCCGCGCCAGACAGGAAGGGCGCGCTCGGCGCGGCAAGGAGCCGGGCGAACAGCTCCGGCCGCATGCCGCGCTCGCCGCGCAGCAGGAGCGGCGCGGCCGCCTGCGCGAGCTGCGCCAGCCGCTTTTTCGCGTCCGCGAGCGCCGGCGAGCGGCCGAGCGCCGAGAGCGCGAGCTGCGGCGCCGCGGCCGCCTCGGGGCTGCGCAGCGCGCGCTTCACGGTGGCGAGGAGCCGCTGCAGCGCCACCGGCTTCTCCAGGAAGTCGAGCGCGCCGATGCGCGTTGCCTCGACCGCGGTCTCGATCGTGGCATGGCCCGACATCATCACCACGGGCATGGTGAGCTGGCCGCTGGCAGCCCATTCCTTCAGCAGCGTGATGCCGTCCGTATCGGGCATCCAGATGTCGAGCAGCACGAGATCGGGCCGGCCGCGTTCGCGCAGCCGGCGCGCGTCGCCGGCGCTCTCTGCGAGCATGACCTGATGGCCCTCATCGGCGAGAATCTCCGACAGCAGCTCGCGGATGCCTACCTCGTCGTCGACTACCAGTATCTGTGCCATGTCTATGCCGCCTTCGCCAGCGGCAGCAGCACGCTGACCGATGCGCCCCGGCTGGGGCGGTTTTCGATCGCGACGCTGCCGTGATGCTCGTCCACGATCTTCTTCACTATGGCGAGCCCCAGGCCCGTGCCGCGGGGCTTGGTGGTGACGTAGGGCTCGAAGATGCGCGCCATTAGCTCCTCCGGGAAGCCGCCGCCGTTGTCGCTCACCGCCAGCCGGACCTTGTCGCCCGCAAGCTCGGTGCGGACTTCGATCGACCCGGCGGCGCCGCGCGCACCCGTATTCTCTAACGAGTCCTGCGCGTTCTGAACCAGGTTATGGATCACCTGGCGGATCTGCGCGCCGTCGGCCCATACCGGCGGCAGCGCATCGTCGAGGCGCTTCACGATCGGCACCGGCGAGTTTTCGTACAGCGCGAGCACGTCGGCGACGAGGCTGTTGAGGTCCAGCCGGGCCGGCGCCGGCGCCGGCAGGCGCGCATAGTCCCGGAAGTCGTCGACCATCGCCTTGAGCGCGGCGACCTGGCTCACGATCGTGCCGGTCGCGCGCCGCAGGGTTTCGGCGTCCTCGCGCGCGAGGCGCTCGCCGAGCTTGACCTCGAGCCGCTCGGCCGAGAGCTGGATCGGCGTGAGAGGATTCTTGATCTCGTGCGCAAGGCGCCGTGCGACCTCGGCCCAGGCGATCGCGCGTTGCGCCTGGATCAGCTGGGTGATGTCATCGAACACCACCACGTAGCCGCCGCCGGTGGCGAGCGGCAGGCGCGCGCCGCGCGCATGGACCGCCTTCCCGTCCCTCAGGGCGAGGTCGAGCTGCCAGTCCCTCGCGCCGTGCTCGAGGAAGCGCTCGCGCATGCGGCTGGCGAAGGCCTCGAGCTCGGCGCCGGCGATCGCGCGCGCGCCGCGATTCGAGATGGTCAGGCCGAGCTCGTGGTCGTACACCAGCACGCCCGCCGACAGGTTGGCCAGGATGTTCTCGAGGTGCGCCTTCGCCGCTTCCAGCGCGGCACGGTTGGATTCGACCACGCGGCGCGCTTCGTCCAGCTGGCGCGTCATCGAGTTGAACGACTCGGTGAGCACGCCGAGCTCGTCGCGGCTCGTCACCGGCGCCTGGCGCGAGAAGTCGCCCCGGGCGACCGCCTGGGTTGCCTGCGCGAGGTTGGCGAGGGGCTCGGCAAGCAGGTTCGATTGCGTGGCCGCTACGGCCACGGCGACGAACAGCGCCATCAGCAGCGCGAAGCTGAGCGTGACCACGTAGATGCGCTTGAGCCCGTCGCGCGAGATCGCGAGCTCGCGGTAATCGCGGTAGGCGGTCTCGACCGCCTCGGCGCTGCGCCCGAACTGCAGCGGGACGGTGTTGCGCAGCTGCAGGTAGCGCGCTTCCTCCGCCAGCCCGCGCGCGGCGAGCGGCAGCACTACGCGCAGCGACAGCGGGCGTCCGGCGACCGAATCGACGGTGGTGTAGCCGCGGTTGGCGCGCGCCTGGCGCAGCAGCTCGCGGCTGGGCAGCTCCGGAACCAGCCGCGTGACGTCGTCGCTCGCGCTCGCGATAAGGCGCCCGCTCGCGGTCACGACTACCGCCTCGGCAACACCCGCCTGGCTGCGCAGGCGCTCGAGGCGCGCCGGCAGCTGCGGCTCGGAGCGCTCGGCGAGCTCGAGCGCCATCGAGCGCGCCTTGCCCTGAAGCTCGAGCATCATCTGGTCGATCGCCTGCTGCGCCAGGTTGATGCCGCCTTCGAGCGCCGCATCGACCTTGACGTCGAACCACGACTCGATCGAGCGGGTGAGAAACTGGACCGACACCGCGTAGACGATCAGGCCCGGCACCACCGCGAGCGCGGCGAAACGGGTCAGCAGGCGCAGCGTCAGCCGCGTGCCGAATACCCGCGCGCGATAGCGCCGCACAATGGCGACGAGCTGGTAAACGACGAGCGCCGCGAGCAGCGCCGCGAGCGCCGCGTTGAGCCCGAGGATGAGCGGATACTGCCGCTCGAACACCGCGGTGTCGCCGCTTGCGGTAGCCAGGAGGAACAGCCCCAGCGCCGCCACCACGCCGCCGATGATCAGCACCCATTTCATCGCGGGGGCGCTCGCTGTAGATCGCGGCTCTCCACCGGCGCCGGCGCCTGCTCGAGGGCGCGCACGGTAAAGCGGTGCCACGCCGAATCGAGGTGCAGGTCGCGCGCGGTGAGGGCGGAAAGCTGGAACGGCTTGGGCAGCAACGATACGTCGTGGCGCATGCGCACCGCCGCCTCGTAATCGCCCGAGAGCGAGACGCTGCGCTCGACCACCAGCCAGTTGCGAACGCGCTTCAACACGTTGAGCGCTTCCTCCAGCGTCGCGAAGTTCTGCTGCAGCAGCCCGGTCGACAGCCGGTACTGCCGCGACAGAGCATGATAGGACAGCCGCACCTGCAGACGCCGCACGGCCGTCGTGTCATCGAACCAGTACCAGCGGCGGCGGATCAGCTCGAACTCCACCCGGAAATAGAGCGGCACGCCGTTCGCCACCACCTCGGCGAGCCGCGGCGTGAGTTCGAAGGCGAAATCGGCGTCGAGCACCAGCCCCTCCTCGGTCGCCCGCAGCGACACATCGCGCACCTCGATCTCGTCGGCACGCGCGGCGCACGCGGCGAACGAGGCGAGGAGCAGGGCGAGTCTCGCGAGAAAGGCGATGCGGTGCATCGCGTTTGCGTCAGGCTTGCTTTTGGATCAGGGCGTAAAAGAACCCGTCGTGCCGGGGGCCCGGCAGCCACTGGCTCTCCTTGCCGTCGGGCAACGGCAGGGTCCGCGCGTCCTGCGTGCGCGCGAGGAAAGCTTGCACGACTTCCTGGTTCTCCTGCGGAAATACCGAGCAGGTGACATACAGCAATTTACCATCCGCTGCGAGCAGCTGCCAAAGCGCGCCCAGTATCGCTGCCTGGCGAGTCGCGAACGCCGCGGCATCGGCGGCGCGGCGCAGCCACTTGAGGTCGGGATGGCGCCGCGCGACGCCCGAGGCCGAGCACGGCACGTCGGCAAGAATGCGGTCGAAGGGCGCCCCATCCCACCAGGTCTGCGGCTGCGTGCAATCAGCCGCGCGCACGTCGGCGCTCAAGGACAGCCGCGCCAGGTTGCGCGTCAGGCGCTCGCAGCGCTCAGGGTCCACGTCGAGCGCGGTGAGCGCGACGTCGGCGCGTTCCAGGATATGAGCGCTCTTTCCGCCCGGCGCGGCGCAGGCATCGAGCACGCGCAGCCCCGGCGCGAGATCGAGCAGACCGGCAGCGCGCTGCGCCGCTGCGTCCTGGACCGAGACCTCGCCGCCGGCAAAGCCCGGCAGCCGCTCGACCGGCACCGGCTTGTCGAGCAGAAGCGCTGCATCTCCAGCCGCGCTCGCAGCGATGCCAGCCTCGGCGAGGCGCTGCAAATAATCTGTCGGACCGACCCGGCGCGTATTCACGCGCAGCGTCATCGGCGGATGCGCGTTGCCGGCGGCCAGAATCTCCTCCCAACGCTCGGGATAAGCGCCGCGTACGAGCTCGATCCACCATTGGGGGTGCTGGTAGCGCGCTTCTTCGTTTCCACGCAGACGCGCTTCCACCGCGTCGCGGCTGCGCAGGTACGTGCGCAGCAGCCCGTTCACGTAGTCCTTGGCGGGCCAACGCTCGAGCAGCGCGCAGGCGCGCACACCCTGGTCGACCACCGTGTACTCGGCATAGCGCCCGGATTGCAAGGCGTACAGCGCGCACCACAGAAGACCCTGGACGAGCGGATCGGGCAGCCCGCGGCGCGAAAGCGTGGCGACGATAGCCTGGACGAAACCGTAGCGGCGCAGTGTGCCGTGAGTGAGGTCCAGAAGCGCCGCGCGCGCGCTGTTGTCGGCCTGGGCGCGGCTGAATTGATCGGCCAGACTGCGGCCCGAAGCGACCCGCGCCACCAAGCGTGCCGCATCGCGCAGCGCCGGGGCCAGGGCGGCCGCGGCCTTCATTCGAACCGGGCGCCCGCCGGCAAGGGATGGCCGCGCAGAAAATCGGGCGCGCTGAGGCGACGCCCGCCGGCGCGCTGGAGCTCGAGAATCTCGAGCGCGCCCTGGCCACAGCCGACGACTAGGCTGTCGGAGAGTTCTCCGGGCTTGAGGGCCCCACCAGGGGCCAACCGCGCCTGCCAGATCTTGAGTTCAAGTCCGCCAAAGCGGGTAGAGGCGCCCGGAGCCGGCCGGAAGGCACGCACGGCGCGTTCGAGCACCGCCGCGGGACGCGTCCAATCAAGCCGGGTTTCGCGTTTGTCGACCTTGCTGGCGTAAGTGATTCCTGACTTTTGTTGCGGGGTCGCCACCGAGCGGGATGACTCCACCTGATCGAGGGCCTCAACGATCAGCTCGGCCCCCATCTTCGCCAGCCGGTCGTACAGGCTCGCGGCGTCGTCATCGTCGCGGATGGGCGTCTTGGCCTGCTTCAGCACCGGGCCGGTGTCCAATCCGGCGTCCATCTGCATGATCGATATTCCGGTCTCCGAATCGCCCGCCAGCAATGCCCGCTGGATCGGCGCGGCGCCGCGCCAGCGCGGGAGAAGCGAGGCGTGAATATTGAGGGCGCCGTGCCGGCCGGCCCCGAGCAGCGCCTGGGGCAGGATCAGCCCGTAGGCGGCGACCACCAGGGCGTCCGGTCGCGCTGCCCATACCCGCTCGACGGTTTCTTTGCTTTTGAAGTTGTCAGGTTGGAACACTTCAATGCCGCGCTCGGCGGCAAGACGCTTCACGGGACTCGAGACCGAGCGCAGTCCCCGTCCGGCGGGGCGATCGGGCTGGGTTAGTGCGAGAACAACCTCGTGCCCTGCTGCCAGGAGCCGCGCCAACGCCCGTTCGGCGAACTCGGGCGTGCCGGCGAAGACGAGGCGCAGGAAGGCGCGATCAGGCTGTCTTGCGCAGCTGCTTGGCCAGCTTCGCGCGAATGCGCTGCTGCTTAAGCTGCGACAAGTACTCGATGAACACCTTGCCCTTCAGATGATCCATCTCGTGCTGGATGCAGACCGCCAGCAGCCCCTGAGCCTCGAGCGTGAAGGCGGTGCCGTTCTGGTCATAGGCGCGAACCTTGACCCGCTCGGCACGCTCCACGAGCTCGTAGATGGACGGCACCGAGAGGCAGCCCTCTTCGATGTCGGACACGCCCACCGCCTCCACGATCTCGGGGTTCACGAGAACCACCAGGGAATCGCGCCGCTCGGACACGTCGACCACGATCACCTGCTTATGGACGTCGACCTGGGTCGCGGCGAGACCGATGCCGGGCGCCGCGTACATGGTCTCTGCCATGTCGGCCACGAGCTTCTTCAGGGCCTCGTCGAAGACGGTTACGGAAGCGGCAACCTTGTGGAGCCGGACGTCGGGGTAGCGCAGTATGTTCAAAACAGCCATCTGGGGAGAAATTCGCTTGCTAATTGAATAGATTATATGGACAATCTAACGCAACATATAAACTATTCGGCCTTTGGGTATCGGTTTGGGTACCACTACCTGGGGTCGACAAACCAAAATTTCCAGCCGGTCCAGGATGCCGCAAAAGGGACGGGGTCGCCATGGTCCAGCAATTCCGTAAGTCTATCACAGGGTTCATTTTCTTCGTCACTTGGCTCACCGCCTTCGGGGGCGGCGCCTGGGCCCAGGCCCCGAGTGCGCCGCTCGTACTCAAGGCCGACGCTCCGGACCGTTACGTAGTGGTCCCCGGCGACACACTCTGGGGAATCTCCACGCGCTACACCGATTCTCCTTGGCGCTGGCCTGAGCTTTGGGGCATGAACCGCGAGCAGATCCAGAACCCGCACTTGATTTACCCGGGAATGGTGCTGCTGCTCGACCGCGCCCGCGGCACTCTGTCGATTGCGGGAGCGCCATCGGGAGCGCCCTCGGGAGCGCCCTCGGGAGCTCGCTCGGGCGGGCCCGCCGGTCCTGCGACCTCGGGAGCGCCGCCGAGCGGGACCGTGAAGCTCGCTCCTCGAGCACGCGCCGAGTCGCTCGCGGAGCAGGCGATCCCCGCCATTCCTCCGTCGGCGATCGAGCCGTTCCTCTCCAAGCCCCTCGTGATCGAGCCCGACGGCCTCGACAAGGCGCCCACCATTGTGGCGACCGAGAAGGACCGAGTCGTCCTTGCCGAGGGCAACATCGCTTACGTGCGCGGCATCGCCCAGGCTGGTGAGGAGACTTGGTACGTCTTTCGTCAAGGGGCGCCGCTCGTCGACCCGGATACAAATCGCACCCTCGCGTACGAAGCCATTTACCTAGGCACGGCGCAGGTGACCCGAGCGGGCAATCCCGCGACGGTCTTGCTCACGAGCGCGGTGCAGGAAATCAATGCCGGCGACAGGCTAGTCGCCGCCGTTCCGGTGCAAGCGCCGAGCTACGTGCCGCACGCGCCTTCGGCGCAGCTCCGCGGCCGTGTCATCCGGATCTACGGCAGCGTAGGGCGCGTCGGCGAAGCCGGCCCTCAACAGATCATCAGCATCAATCGCGGTCGGGCCGACGGACTCGAGGTCGGCCATGTGCTCGCGCTCCACTCGCTCGGTGGCACGGTGCGCGACACGACTAAGGGAAGCTACGCGCGCGATGCGCTCATCGCGCTGCCCGACGAGCCCGCCGGTCTGTCGTTTGTGTTTCGCGTCTTCGACCGGGTATCCTACGCGCTGGTCATGCACGTCACGAGGCCGATCAGCCCGCTCGATGTGGTACGCACCCCGTAAGGCGGCATGACGCAGGACCCCGGGCTGGCGAGCTGGCTGCAGCTCACGCTCACACCCGGGCTCGGCGCGGCAAGCCTGCGCGCGATGCTGAAGCAGTTCGGGCTGCCGCAGGCCATCCTCCAGAGAAAGCGTTCCGAGCTCGCGCCATTCGCGTCGGCCCAAGCGCTCGCGGCGCTCGATTCATCCGCGGTACGCGAGGCGGTAACGCGCAGCCTCGAATGGGCCCTCGCGCCCGGGCGCGCGATCATCACGCTCGCCGACGACGACTATCCGCGCAGCCTGCTCGAAATCGCCGATCCGCCTGCGCTGCTCTACGCCGCGGGTCGCGTCGAGCTTGCCTCGCGCCCGGCGCTCGCTGTCGTCGGAAGCCGTAACGCGAGCACCCAAGGCGAGCGCAACGCCGAGAGCTTCGCGCGCGCGCTGAGCGACGCGGGCCTCACGATCGTCTCCGGCCTTGCGCTCGGCATCGATGCCGCCGCCCACCGCGGCGGACTTGCAGGCGCGAGCAGCACCATCGCCATCCTCGGTGCGGGCATCGACGTAGCCTATCCGCAGCGCAACGCGGCACTCGCAACCGAGATCGCGGGCCGCGGGCTGCTGCTTTCGGAGTTCCCTCCCGGCGCCCCGCCTGCGGCGCATCACTTTCCACAGCGCAATCGCCTCATCAGCGGCCTCGCAAAGGGCTGCCTGGTGGTCGAGGCGGCGCTCGCCTCGGGTTCGCTCATCACCGCGCGCGCCGCTGCCGATCAGGGTCGGGAGGTATTCGCGATTCCCGGCTCGATCCATTCGCCGCTATCCAAGGGCTGCCACGCCCTGATCAAATCGGGGGCGAAGCTGGTCGAGTCGGCAGAGGACGTGCTCGCCGAGCTCGCGGGCTTCCGGCCGAGCGGCTTTGCCTCGACCGTCGCGCCGCGCGACCCCGCGGCCCCCGGCGGGCCCGCCGCGGCGGAGGCGGGCCTGCTCGAGTACATGGGCCACGATCCGGTGGACGTGGATTCGCTCTGCTCGCGCGCCGGACTTTCGGCCGAGCAGGTGGCCGCGCGGCTGCTGCGCCTGGAGCTCGACGGCCGCGTGGCATCGCTACCGGGTGGCCTGTACCAGCGCCTCGAGACGGGAGAGCGCCGGTAAACCCAAACCCCAATGCAGCGTTAATAAGAAGGGAAACGCTTATGTACGACGTCCTCGTCTACGTGTTCGAGAACTGCCAGCAGACCGAAGTCGCGCACGACAGCGACCGCGTGGCGAAGAAGCTGTCTGCGGCCGGCTTCGAGGATTCCGACATCAGCGAAGCACTTCACTGGCTCGCCGGAGTCCTGACCGGGCCGCACGCCGGCCTCGCCACCTTGCCCGACGCGAAGCGATCGTTCCGCGCGTTCGCGCTGCGCGAGATCGCGAAGCTCGACGCTCAATGCCGCGGCTTCCTCATGACGCTCGAGCACTCGGGCATCCTCACTCCGCAGACGCGCGAGCTGGTGCTCGAGCGCTCGCTCGCAGCGTCGGGCGAGACCCTGACGCTGGAGCAGCTCAAGCTGATCGTGCTGATGGTGATGTGGAATCAGCAGGCGGCCGCGAGCCGCCTGATGGCGGAGGATCTCTTCAGCGCGCCGCGCTCCCGGCTGGCGAGCTAGCCCGCGCGTTCTCCACGACGCCCCGGTGGTTGAAGCGGGCGCTCGTTTGCACTTATCATCTGCCGCCTTTCGCCGCATGGGCAAAAAACTCATCATCGCTGAGAAACCGTCGGTCGCGGCCGACATTGCGCGCGCGCTCGGCGGCTTCACGCGCCAGGGCGACTATTTCGAGAGCGACGCGTACGTCCTTTCTTCGGCGGTAGGCCACCTGCTCGAGCTCGCGGTACCCGAAAAGTACGACGTCAAGAAGGGCAAGTGGTCGTTTGCGCGGCTGCCGCTTATTCCGCCGCATTTCGATCTCTCGCCGATCGACAAGAGCAAGGAGCGGCTCAACTTGATCCTGCGCCTGCTCAAGCGCAAGGACGTGAGCGGCCTGGTGAACGCCTGCGACGCGGGACGCGAGGGCGAGCTGATCTTCCGCTATCTCGTGCAGCACGCGAAGGCGAACAAGCCGATCGAGCGACTCTGGCTGCAGTCGATGACCCAGCAGGCGATCCGCGACGGCTTCTCCAAGCTGCGCGCGGACCGCGAAATGCTGCCGCTCGCCGACGCGGCGAAGAGCCGCTCGGAGGCCGACTGGCTGGTCGGCATCAATGGCACGCGCGCGATGACCGCCTTCAATTCGAAGGAGGGCGGCTTCTATCTCACCACCGTCGGCCGGGTGCAGACCCCGACGCTCGCGATTCTCGTCGAGCGCGAGGACAAGATCCGCGCCTTCACGCCGCGCGACTATTGGGAAGTGCACGCGCGCTTCGGGGCCAAGGCGGGCGAGTACGGAGGGCGCTGGTTCGATCCCGAGTTCAAGAAAGACGACGACGCCGAGCGCAAGGCCGAGCGGCTGTGGAGCGCGGACGACGCGGCGGCGATCGTCGCCGCCTGCCGCGGCAAGAAAGGCGTCGCCAGCGAGGAAACCAAGCCCGCGACTCAGCTGTCGCCGCTGCTTTTCGACCTCACCAGCCTGCAGCGCGAGGCGAACGGGCGCTTCGGCTTTCCGGCGCGCATGACGCTGTCGCTCGCGCAGGCGCTCTACGAGAGGCACAAGGTCCTCACCTACCCGCGCACGGACTCGCGCGCGCTGCCCGAGGACTATCTGCCGACGGTGAAGGACACGCTGAAGGCGCTCGGCGAAACGAACGCATTCTCGAGCTTCGCCAAGCAGATCCTCAAGCAGGGCTGGGCCAAGCCGAACAAGCGCATTTTCGACAACACCAAGATCTCGGACCACTTCGCCATCATTCCGACCCTGCAGACGCCGAAGCACCTGAACGACGCCGAGCAGAAGCTCTACGACATGGTGGTGCGGCGCTTCCTCGCGGTGTTCTATCCGGCCGCCGAGTACCTGCAGACCACGCGCATCACGCGCATGGAGGCGAACTCGACCGCCCATCTTTTCAAGACCGAGGGGCGGGTGCTGCAGAGCGCGGGCTGGCTGGCGGTGTACGGACGCGCGGCGGGCGAAGACAACCAGAACCTGCCGGCGATCGAGCCGGGCGAAAAAGTCCCGGTGCTGGAAGTGAGCGCGCAGGCGAACCAGACCAAGCCCCCGCCGCGCTACACCGAAGCGACGCTCCTCTCCGCCATGGAAGGCGCCGGCAAGCTGGTGGAGGACGACGAGCTGCGCGCCGCCATGGAAGCGAAGGGCCTGGGCACGCCGGCGACCCGCGCCGCCACCATCGAGGGCCTGATCCGCGAGGAGTACGTCAACCGCGACGGGCGGGAGCTGGTGCCCACGCCCAAGGCGTTTTCGCTCCTCTTCGCGCTGCATATGCTGCACATCGTCGAGCTTGCCTCGCCCGAGCTCACCGGCGAGTGGGAGCACAAGCTGAAGCTGATCGAAGCCGGCAAGCTGAAGCGCGACGAGTTCATGAAGGAGATCTCCGAGCTGGTGCGCAAGGTGGTCACGGTCATCAAGACCGGCGAGATCCCCGACGTGGTCTATGCCACCGTGCCGGCCAAGTGTCCCAAGTGCGGCGGCGTGGTGCAGGAGAACTACCGCAAGTTCCAGTGCCAGAAGTGCGACTTCTCGCTCTGGAAGGTCACCTCGGGCCGCGAATGGTCGCCCGACGAAGTCGCCGAGCTCATCACCAAGCGGGTGATCGGCCCGCTGACCGGTTTCCGCAGCCGCATGGGCAAGCCGTTTGCCGCGGTGATGCGCCTCACCGACGACCTGCGCCTCGAGTTCGACTTCGGCCAGGCCTCAGGCGAGGGCGAGGAAGCGCCGGACTTCAGCGGCCAGGAGCCGCTCGGCGCGTGCCCCAAGGACGGCGGCCGGGTGTTCGAGCACGGAATGGCCTACACGTGCGAGAACGCGGTCGGACCCAAGCGCAGCTGCGACTTCCGCTCCGGCCGCATGATCCTGCAGCAGCCGATCGAGCGCGAGCAGATGAAGAAGTTGCTCGAGACCGGGCGCACCGATCTGCTGACCGGGTTCGTGTCCAAGAAAGGACGCCGCTTCAAGGCGTTTCTCGTCAAGCAACCCGACGGTAAGATCGGCTTCGAGTTCCAGCCGCGCGCGCCGAAGGCAGAAAAATCCGAGAAAGCCGAGGAGAAGCCCTCTACACGTCGAGGTTCCGCACCCCGAGCGCGTTCGACTCGATGAACGCGCGGCGCGGCTCGACCTCGTCGCCCATCAGCTTGGTGAAGATCTCGTCGGCGGCGAGGCCGTCCTCGATCTGCACCTTGAGCAGCCGCCGCGTTCCCGGATCCATGGTCGTCTCCCACAGCTGCTCCGGGTTCATCTCGCCGAGGCCCTTGTAGCGCTGCAGCGTGGTGGCCTTCTCCACCTCGCCCAGCAGCCACTTCATCGCCTCCGAGAAGTCGCGCACCGGCTGCTTCTTGTCGCCGCGCTGCACGTACGCGCCGGCGCCGATCAGGCCGCGCAGCATCTCGGCGGTTTGACGGATCTGGGCGTAGTCGCCCGAGTGCACGAACTCGGTGTCGACGGTGGACATGCGCACGTTGCCGTGGCGCGTGCGCTCGATGCGCACCTGGTAGCGCTCGGTCTTCTGGTCGAAGTGGGGCGCCACCGCCACCCCGTCGCCGCCGATCGCCGCCTCGAGCGCTTCGGCCGAGGCCTCGGCGGTCTCGCGGCGGGTGAGGTCGATGCGTGCGCCGGCGAGGATCGCCTGCAGCACCTCGCGATCGATGAGGCGCGACACGCGCCCGATGACCGCCTCGGACAGCAGCAGGGACTTCGCGAGCTGCGCGAGCGCCTCGCCCGCGATCGGCTCGCGCCCCGCGCCGGGATGCAGCGCCGCGTCGACCAGCGCCTGGCGGAGCATGAACTCGTTCAGCTCGTGCTCGTCCTTGAGATAGCGCTCCTCCTTGCCGAGCTTGGCGCGGTAAAGCGGCGGCTGCGCGATGTAGATGTGGCCGCGCTCCACCAGCTCCGGCATCTGGCGGTAGAAGAAGGTGAGCAGCAGCGTGCGGATATGCGAGCCGTCGACGTCGGCGTCGGTCATGATGATGATGCGGTGGTAGCGCAGCTTGTCGGCGTTGTACTCCTCCTTGCCGATGCCGCAGCCCAGCGCCGTGATCAGGGTCGCGATCTCGGCCGACGACAGGAGCTTGTCGAAGCGCGCGCGCTCCACGTTGAGGATCTTGCCCTTCAATGGCAGGATCGCCTGGAACTTGCGGTCGCGCCCCTGCTTGGCCGAGCCGCCGGCCGAGTCGCCCTCGACCAGATAGAGCTCGCATAGCGCGGGGTCGCGCTCCTGGCAGTCGGCGAGCTTGCCAGGCAGCCCCATGCCGTCCAGCACGCCCTTGCGCCGAGTCATCTCGCGCGCTTTCCGCGCGGCTTCCCGGGCCGCCGCGGCTTCGACGATTTTTACCGTGATGGTGCGCGCGTCCGCGGGACGCTCGTCGAGGAACTCGCGCAGGCGCTCCGCCACGATCTCTTCGACCACCGGGCGCACCTCGGAGGACACCAGCTTCTCCTTGGTCTGCGACGAGAACTTCGGCTCGGGCACCTTCACCGAAAGCACGCAGGCGAGCCCCTCGCGCATGTCGTCGCCGGTGGTCTCGACCTTGGCCTTCTTCGCGATCTCGTTTTCCTCGATGTACTTGTTGAGCACGCGGGTCATCGCCGCGCGCAGCCCGGTAAGGTGCGTGCCGCCGTCCTTCTGCGGAATATTGTTGGTGAAGCACAGAACGCTCTCCTGGTAGGAGTCGTTCCACTGCATCGACACTTCGACCGTGATCCCGTCCTTCTCGCCTACGCCGTGGAACACGTTCGAATGCAGCACGTTCTTCGCGCGGTTCATGTACTCGACGAAGCCCTTGACGCCGCCCGAGAAGGCGAAGTTCTCCTCCTTGCCGGCGCGCTGGTCGATGAGCACGATCTTGACGCCGTTGTTCAGGAACGAAAGCTCGCGCAGGCGCCGCGCCAGGATGTCGTAGTGGTAGTCGATCGAGCCGAAGGTCGCGCGCGAGGCCAGGAAGTGCACCTCGGTGCCGCGGCGCTCGGTGCGGCCCGTCTGCTTCAGCGCTCCCACCGCCGCTCCGTCGCGAAACTCCATCTGGTGAACGACGCCTTCGCGCCAGATCGTGAGGCGCAGCCACTCGGACAGCGCGTTGACCACCGACACGCCGACGCCGTGCAGGCCGCCCGACACCTTGTACGAGTTGGAGTCGAACTTGCCGCCCGCGTGCAGCTCCGTCATGACGATCTCGGCGGCGGAGCGCTTGGCCTCGTCGTCGTCCTTGACCCCGGTGGGGATGCCGCGGCCGTTATCGAGCACCGATATCGAGTTGTCGGTATGGATGGTGACCACGATCTCGTCGCAGAAGCCGGCCAGGGCTTCGTCGACCGCGTTGTCCACGACCTCGAACACCATGTGATGCAGGCCGGTGCCGTCGGAGGTGTCGCCGATGTACATGCCGGGGCGCTTGCGCACCGCCTCGAGGCCCTTCAGGACCTTGATCGAGTCCGAGCCGTACTCGTTGGCCTCGGGCTTTTCCGGCCTCTCGGACTTTTCCGGCTGCTCTGGTTTTTCCTGTTCGGACAAAGCGCTAGATCCTCATCGGCATGACGACGTATTTGAAATCCTTCTCCGAGGCATACGAGATCAGCGCGCTCGACGAAGAGTCGCCGAATGCGCACTCGACCTCGGCCCCAGGCACATTGTTCAGGACATCGAGCAGGTAGTTGACGTTGAAGCCGATGTCGAGCGCGTCGCCGGAGTACTTCACTTCCACCTCCTCGTGCGCCTCCTCCTGCTCGGCGTTGGAGGACACGATCTTCAGGCTGCCTTCTGCCAGCACCCAGCGCACCCCGCGGAACTTCTCGTTCGAGAGGATCGCCGCGCGCAGCAGCGCCTGGCGCAGCGGCTCGCGTTCGACCTGCAGCCTGTTCTTGTGCTGCGCCGGGATCACGCGCGTGTAGTCCGGGAACTTGCCGTCGACGAGCTTCGACACCAGCTCGACCGAGCCGAAGCTGAACGCCGCCTGAGTGGAAGAAAGCTGGATGCTCACTTCGTCCTCGCTGTCGGCGAGCAGCTTCGAGAGCTCGAGAACCGTCTTTCGCGGCACGATGACTTCCTGGCGCGGCAGGTCAGCCGCCAGCTTGAGGGTGGCAAGCGCGAGGCGGTGCCCGTCGGTGGCGACGAGCTTCAGGCTGCGGTCTTCCACCACCATCAGCAGCCCGTTCAGGTAATAGCGGATGTCCTGCTGCGCCATGGCGTACTGCACCAGCGAGAGCAGGCGCCGCAGCGCCCTTTGCTCAAGCTTGAAGCGCGCCGCCTCCCCGGCGGGCTTGGCGAGCCTGGGGAAGTCCTCTGCCGGAAGGCTCTGCAGGGAGAATCGGCTTCGGCCGGCCTTGACCACGAGCCTCTTGTCCTGCTGCTGCAGGGTCACTTCGGCAGGCTCCGGCAATGCCCGCAGGATGTCGAGGAGCTTGCGCGCGCCGACGGTGATGGAATGGGATTCGGCGGCGGCCTCGAGACCGCTCTTTGCGACGATCTGGATCTCGATGTCGGTCGCGAGGAACGAAAGGTTGCCGCCGACACGCTCGATCAGCACGTTCGACAGGATCGGCAGAGTGTGGCGGCGCTCGATGATCCCGCTGACGGCGGAAAGGGGTACGAGGATCTCGTCGCGCTTCGCTTTGACCAGAACCATTGTTCGTTACCTCTATATCAATAACTAGTAATAGGTAATAGAGGCGCCGCCGGCACGGGGTAACGCGGAAACGTGCTTGCGAGGCAATGGCTTAGCCCCTGGGCGAGCCTCTTGGCAAGCTGTGGAGCCGCTGTGCGGCGATGTGGACAGAATTTCGCCATCGCCGCTGCGGCCAAGTTACCCACAGCTTGTCCGGTCTTCGCGCACAGCCTCCTCATCCTTTGAGCACCTGCTCTAGGATGAGGTAGTCGCGATTGAGTCCGGTGTCCTGCTTGCGCAGGCTCGCGATCGTGCGGCAGGCATGCAGAACCGTAGTGTGGTCGCGGTTGCCGAAGGCCTCGCCGATCTCCGGCAGGCTCATCTGAGTGAGGTCCTTGGCGAGCGCCATGGCAACTTGGCGTGGCCGGGCCACGTTGCGGTTGCGCTTTTTCGAGTGCATGTCCGAGATCTTGATCTTGAAGTACTCGGCGACGGTCTTCTGGATCCCTTCGACGCTCACCTGGCGGCTCGCGACGTTGAGGATGTCGCGCAAGGCTTCCTTGGCGAGGTCGAGCGAGAGCTCGCGCGCGTTGAAACGGGCGAAGGCGAGCACCTTCTTCAAGGCGCCCTCGAGCTCGCGCACGTTCGATCGGATGTGCTTGGCGATGAAAAAGGCGATGTCCTCGGACAGCGCAATCGAGTCCGCCTCGGCCTTCTTCAGCACGATCGCCACGCGCATCTCGAGCTCCGGCGGCTCGATCGCCACCGTGAGGCCCCAGCCGAAGCGCGAGATCAGGCGCTCCTCCATGCCGGCGATCTCCTTGGGGTAGGTATCGCAGGTGATCACGATCTGCTTGTGGGCCTCGACCAGGGCGTTGAAGGCGTAGAAGAACTCCTCCTGAGTGCGGCCCTTGTTCGAAAAGAACTGGATGTCGTCGATGAGCAGGAGGTCGAGGGAGTGGTAATAGCGCTTGAACTCGTCGAACGATTTCTGCTGGTAAGCGCGCACTACGTCGGTGACATATTGTTCGGCGTGGCTGTAGCGGATGCGCGCCTGCGGACGAACGTCGGCGAGGTGGTTGCCGATCGCCTGCAGCAGGTGGGTCTTGCCCAGGCCCACTCCCCCGTAAACGAAAAGCGGGTTATAGGAGATGCCGGGGTTCTCGGCGACCTGGATGGCGGCCGCCCGCGCGAGCTGATTCGCCTTGCCGGTCACGAAACTGTCGAAGGTAAAGCCGCGATTGAGCCGCCCGCGTTCTGGGGCGGGAGCGGCTTCCATGCCAACGCGCGCGGGCGCTTGGCTGGCGCGCGGCAGCATGTCTGGCGCGCGCGCCAGCACCAGCCTAAGGCCGAGCTCGCGGCCGCTCGCCTCGGTGGCGAGTCGCTCGATGCGGGCGGCAAAGCGTTCGCGAACGAGCTCGAGCACGAAGCGATTGGGCGCGGCGAGCACCAGGGTGTCGCTCGCCCCGTCGGCCTCCGGCGCGAGCGGCCGAATCCAAGTGTTGAATTGCTGCGCGGGGAGCTCCTGCTCGAGCCGACGCAGGCAAGCATCCCAGAGATTGTCCATCTTGTAATTGGCCCGGTTGGAAGGCCCTAGGTGATTCGCCTAGTCGAGGAGAGAATTTTACCTTCTTGCCTCCCGGTTATCCACAGCGCCGCAGCGCTCCAGACGCGCCGACGACACGCTGACGCACATTTGACAACGCATTGAAGCGCGCGCTCTAATACCGCCCTTTTTCGGATCGGCAATGGCGACGAAGCGGACCTACCAACCCTCCAAGACACGGCGCGCGCGGCGCCACGGTTTTCTAGTGCGCAGCGGCACCCGCGGCGGGCGCGCAGTGCTGCGCAACCGTCGTGCGCGCGGTCGCCGGCGACTCGGGCTCTAACCGCGGACGACAAGCGCTTCGGGCTCGGCGCCGGCCGGCGCCTCACGCGAAAAGCGCAATTCGAACGCCTGCTGCGCGATGGCAGGCAGAAAAAAGTGGCTGGCTATACCTTCTACCTGGAAAGCCGCGATGCGGGCGGTCCGCGCCTCGGGCTGCTGGTGACGCGCAGGCATGCCGCCCGGGCGAGCGAGCGCAACCGCATCAAGCGGTGCATCCGCGAGGCGTTTCGCCTTGAGCAGGACCGGCTCGGCGCGATCAACCTGCTGGTACGGCCGCCCTACGGGGTCGCGCCTTCGTCCCGGATGATTGTGCGCCTGCGCAGTATCCTCGCCACGCTGAGCGCCGCATGAGCGCCCGCCTTCTGCTCGGGGCGGTGAGGGCGTACCAGTGGTGCCTGCGGCCGCTGCTACCGCGCTCCTGCCGCTTTCATCCGAGCTGCTCCGACTACGCGCACGAGGCGCTCACCCGCCACGGCGCCTGGCGCGGCGCCCGGCTGAGCGCCTGGCGGGTTTGCCGCTGCGGCCCTTGGCATCCCGGCGGTTACGACCCGGTGCCGTGACGTGAAGATGGATACCCAAAGACTCATCCTGCTTTTCATCTTCAGCTTTTCGCTGCTGATGCTGTGGGAGGCGTGGGACAAGCAGGGCCGGCCGAAGCCCCCGGCTACGCCGCCCTCCGCGCAGCAGGGGATACCGGCGCCGGCAAAACCCGCTACCCCGGACACGGCCAAACCGGCGGCACCTGCGGCGAGCACCGTACCCGGCGTGGATGCCGCTGCGAAGGGCGAGACGATCCGCATCACGACCGACCTCATGGTGGCCGAGGTAGACACCCTTGGTGGCACGCTGAAGCGCGTGGAGCTTCTCCAGCATAAGGATTCGAAGGATCCGACCAAGCCGTTCGAGCTTCTCGGGCCGGAGCACCACTACGAAGCGCAAAGCGGGCTCGCCGGCGACGCCGGGCCCAACCACCGAACGCTGTGGCGCGCGCAACCCGGCGAGCGCGCCCTCGGCCCCGGCCGCGACGCCGTCGAGCTACGACTCTCGGCTTCGAGCAAGGACGGCCTGGAGGTGACCAAGATCTACACGTTCAAGCGCGACAGCTATGTCATCGACATCGCGCTCGAGCTGCGCAACGCGGCCAGCGCGGCGGCCTCAACGTATGCCTATTTCCAGCTCACGCACGACGGCAAGCCGGATATCCCGACGAACAGCGTCGCGTCAACCTTCGGCGCGCAAAGCTTCATCGGCTTCGGCGTGTACACGAACGAGCACAAGTACCAGAAGGTTCACCTGTCGGATCTCGACAAGGGCAAATCCGATCACGTGAAGCAGGCCGACAACGGCTGGCTCGCTTTCGTGCAGCATTACTTCGTCTCGGCGTGGCTCCCGCCCGAGGCGACGCCGCGCGATTACGTCACCGAAAAGCGGCCCGACGGGACTTACGCCGGCCGGCTGATGTTCCCCGCCAGCGTCGCCCCCGGCGCCTCGGCGCGCGTCTCGGCGCCCCTATATGCCGGGCCGCAGGAGCAGCGACGTCTGCGCGCAGCCGCACCCGGGCTCGACCTGGTGGTCGATTACGGGTGGCTAGCGATCATCGCCTGGCCGCTCTTCTGGCTGCTGCAGCAGTATCACAGCCTGAGCGCCAACTGGGGCGTCGCCATCATCCTGCTCACCGTGACGGTCAAGCTGCTCTTCTTCCCGCTTTCCGCGGCGAGCTACAAGTCGATGGCCAAGATGAAGCTGGTCACGCCGCGCCTCACCAAGATCCGCGAGCAGTACGCGCACGATCGCCAGAAGATGAACCAGGCGATGATGGAGCTCTACAAGACCGAGAAGATCAACCCGCTCGGCGGCTGCTTCCCGATCGTGGTGCAGATCCCGGTGTTCATCGCGCTGTATTGGGTGCTGCTCGCGGCGATCGAGCTGCGCCATGCGCCCTTCGTGCTCTGGATCCACGACCTGGCCGCGCTCGATCCCTACTACGTGCTGCCGATCCTCATGACCGCGACCATGGTGCTGCAGACCAAAATGAACCCGGTGCCGCCGGATCCGGTCCAGGCACGGGTGATGAAGTTCATGCCGTTCGTCTTCAGCATCTTCTTCTTTTTCTTCCCCGCCGGTCTGGTGCTCTACTGGCTGGTCAACAACATCCTTTCCATCGCCCAGCAGTGGCAGATCCAGCGCATGTTCGACCGCGACAAGCCTGCCCATGCCAAGCGATGAGGTGAGACAGGACACCATCGCGGCGATCGCCACGCCGCCCGGTCGTGGCGGCATCGGAGTAATTCGCATCTCGGGGCCGAAGGTGCCCGAGATTTCGAATTTGGTCGTGGGCTCCCTGCCGACGCCGCGGGAAGCCCGGCTCGCGCGCTTTCGCGATGTGCGCGGCGAGCCGATCGACGAGGGACTCGCGCTGTATTTCCCTGCGCCGAATTCCTACACCGGGGACGCGGTGCTCGAGCTGCACGGCCATGGCGGTCCGGTAGTGATGCAGGCGCTGCTGCGCGCGTGCCTCGACGCCGGGGCGAGGCTCGCGCAGCCCGGGGAGTTCACGCGGCGCGCGTTCCTCGAAGGCAAGCTCGACCTGGCGCAGGCCGAAGCGGTGGCCGACCTGATCGAGGCCTCGAGCGAGCAGGCCGCGCGCGCCGCCCTGCGCTCTCTCAGCGGAGAATTTTCGGCGGCGATCCAGGCTCTCGCTTCGCGGCTGGTCGAGCTGCGCGCGCTCACCGAGGCGATGCTCGATTTTCCCGAGGAGGAAGTGGATGTCGTGCATCGCGTGGATGCGACGTCCCGCTTGCACGGCATAGGAAAGGCTCTCGACGAAGTCCTTGCCAAGAGCCGCGAAGGAAGCCTTTTGCGCAGCGGCATTCACGTCGTGCTCGCGGGGCGCCCCAACGTCGGAAAATCGAGCCTGCTCAACCGCCTCGCCGGCGAGGAGCGCGCGATCGTCACGCCAATCGCCGGCACGACGCGCGATGCGCTGCGCGAGCCGATCCAGATCGAGGGCGTGCCGCTCACGCTGGTCGATACCGCCGGACTGCGCGAGTCGGCAGACGAGCTCGAGCGGCTCGGCGTCGAGCGCACGCGGCGCGAGCTCGCGCAGGCCGATCTCGTCCTGGTGGTAGAGGAGGCTGGCGGGGCGCCGCCGTCGCTGCCCCCGATTGCACCGCAGGCCGAACGGATCCTGGTCTACAACAAGCTCGACCTCGCGCCGCGCTTCGAGCGGCCGCAGGGCGCGCTCGCGGTCTCGGCGAAGACCGGACAGGGCCTCGAAGAGCTGCGCGCCGCCATCCTCGCGGCGGCCGGTTGGTCCGCCACCGGCGAGTCGGTGTTTCTCGCGCGCGAGCGCCATCTGCGCGCGCTTGAAAAAGCGCGCGGCCATATCGACGCCGCGCGCCGCGAGCTCGACCGCTGCGAGGTCTTTGCCGAGGAGCTGCGCCTCGCCCACGCCGCGCTCGGCGCGATCACCGGCGAATTCACCTCGGACGACCTGCTCGGCGAGATCTTCGGCCGGTTCTGCATCGGCAAGTGACCATGGGCAAGTGAGACCTGCGCGCGACAGCTGGGTCAACCCGGCCCTCGCGCTCGTGCTGTGCGCGGCCGTAGGCAGCGCGTTCGCATGGCTCAGGATGCCGCTACCGTGGATGACCGGCCCGCTCCTTGCGATGGCGGCGTGCAATTTTGCCGGCGCCGAGCTGCGCAGTCCGCCTGGCGCGCGGGCGGTGGGGCAGATCATCATCGGAACTGCGCTCGGGCTCTATTTCACCCCGGTGGTGGGGCGCGAAGTGAGTGCGCATTGGTGGCTGCTGCTGGCGGCCGCGGTGGTTGCCATCTTCCTGGGGGTTCTCGGCGGCTGGGTTCTCAGCCGCGCTTCCGGCGTCGATGCGAAAACCGCGTTCTTCGCCAGCGTCCCCGGCGGCGCTGTGGAGATGGCGATCCTCGGGGAGCGCTTCCACGCTCGCGTCGATCGAATCGCGCTCGCGCAATCGCTGCGCGTGCTCATCGTGGTGATCGCGGTGCCGTTCGCGATGACCTATTCCGGCGCGCATGGCGCCGACACCTACGCGCAAGTCGCGGTGCCGCTGCGCTGGCAGGGTCTCGCCAGCCTGCTTGCCGTGGGATCGGTGGCGGCCCTGCTGCTCAGCCGGCTGCGCGTGCCGAACGCCTTTTTCTTCGGGCCGCTCGCCACGACGATCGCGCTCACGGTAAACGGCGTGGAGCTCTCGTCGTTGCCCACGGCGCTCACCAGCCCGGCGCAGATGCTGCTTGGATGCGCGCTAGGGGCGCGCTTCGAGCGCCGCTCCCTCGAGAGCGCGCCACGCTACGTTTCGGCGGTGCTCGCGAGCGTGCTTGTGGCGCTGCTCGTTTCCGCGGGGTCTGGCTGGGCCATCGGCGTCGCCGCAGGCGTGTCGGTTCCCAGCATGATCCTCGCCTTGGCGCCGGGCGGCATCGCCGAAATGTGCATCACGGCGAAGGTGCTGCAGCTCGGAGTGCCGCTCGTGACGGCGGCGCATGTCTTGCGGGTGCTGGTGCTGATCGTGACCACCGGGCCGGTGTTTCGCGCCGCGCGCGCCGTGAGAGGGCGCCTTGCGAATCGTTAAATCTATGTTTAACCAGTACTTTAGTACTAACGCGCGGGGTGGGCCGCCGCTTGGCGCAATCACCCCGATGATAGAATCGCGGTCCTGTTGCTACCATAAGTCGGCCCGGCTTTGTGCTGGGCCGTTTGGCTTTTGGAGTCACTACGCATGAATGCACCCGCCGCCGCTCCCGCCGACCAGTCGAGTGCCCCCGCTTGGGTTCGCCACCGCGGGCTGCGTCAGTGGGTATCCGAAGTCGCCCGCCTGGCCAAGCCCGAGCGGATTGTCTGGTGCGACGGTTCG
>DATMJC010000014.1:0-6379 GCA_035554435.1 Burkholderiales bacterium
GCCAGACCGACGTCGGAGCGTTGCTGATCGCCGGCGTGATTCCCGGCTTTGTCCTCGCGGCAATGTACGGCGTCCTGATCTGGGGCTGGACGGTGGTCGACCCGTCGGCGGCGCCGCCGTACGAGGTCCAGTCGATTTCGACGCGGGAGAAGCTGCGCATCTTCGTCGTCGACGTGATCCCGATGGTGGCGATCATCGTGTTCTCGGTGCTGATCATGCTGGTCGGCTGGTGCACGCCGACCGAGGCCGCGGCGCTCGGCGCGCTGTCGGTGATCGTGCTCGCGGTGTGCTACGGCGACATGACCTGGAAGGCGTTCGTGAAGTCGCTCGACGGCTCGCTGCGCGTCACGGTGATGGCGTTCCTCGTCATCTTCGGCTCGGCGACCTTCGCCCAGGTGCTGGCCTTCACCGGCGCCTCGAGCGGCCTCGTGAAATGGGCGACTTCGTTCCAGGTGACGCCGCTGCAGATGGTGTTCGTCATGATCGGCGTCATCATCTTCCTCGGCAGCTTCATGGATCCGCTGTCGAAGATGCTGCTCACCGCGCCGATCTTCTTCCCGCTCGCCAAGTCGCTCGGCTTCGACCTGACCTGGTTCGGGCTGATCATGCTGCTCTCGCTCGAGATGGGCTACACCATGCCGCCTTTCGGGCTGCTGCTCTTCGTCATGAAGGGCGTCTCGCCTCCCGGCACGCGCATGCGCGACATCTACCTCGCCGGGATGCCGTTCATCGCCTGCGTGGTGCTGCTGATCCTGCTGGTCATCTACATTCCACCGCTGGCGACCTGGCTCCCCGCGGTCAGCCACTAGGGTAGATTTGGTCGGGACCCGAAAACTGGGTCCCCGCCTTCGCGGGGACGACTTCGTCAGGCCATTAAGCGTAATATTTCCCGATCCCCGGCAGAAGGAGCCCCAATGGCTACATTTCGGATGACCGTCGACGGCAAGCGCGTTTCGGTAAACGCCGAGCCCGAGATGCCGCTGCTCTACGCGCTGCGCGACGATCTCGGCCTCAACAACCCGCATTTCGGCTGCGGCCTCGCGCAATGCGGCGCGTGTACCGTGCACTTGAACGGCGAGCCGGTGCGCTCGTGCGTGCTTCCGGTGTCGGCTGCGAGCGGCAAGCGCGTGACCACGATCAAGGGCCTGGGCACGCCCAAGAAGCCCCATCCGCTGCAGGCGGCGTATGTCGAGGAGCAGGTGCCGCAGTGCGGCTACTGCATCAACGGCTGGATCATGACCGCCGCCGCCGTCCTGAAGAAGAATCCAAAGGCGAGCGATGCCGAGCTGCGCGATGCGCTCGCCGGCCTCAAGTGCCGCTGCGGCACCCACGTGTCGATCCTGCGCGCTATCAAGCGTGCTCAACAGAGCATGGCGTGAGGAGGCGATCATGAACGCACCGATTTCCCGACGTGAGTTCCTGCAAGCGAGCGGCGCGCTGGTGGTCTCGGTTCTGGTTCCCTTTGAGGAATCGATCGCTGCGGGGCTTTCCGCCGCGAGGCAGAACCTGGTTCCGGGCGAGCTCGATTCCTGGATCGCGGTGCTGCCCAGCGGCCGCGTGCAGGCCTTCTTCGGCAAGATGGACATGGGCCAGAGCCTGGAGCCGGCGATCGCGCAGATCGTGGCCGACGAGCTCGACGTGCCGTTCGAGCGCGTGGACGTGCTGATGGGCGATACCGGCACGTCGTGCAACCAGGGCGGCGCTTCCGGCAGCACCGGCATCTCGCAGGGTGCGCGGCCTTTGCGCAACGCCGCAGCGGAAGCGCGCCGCCTTCTCGTTCAGGAGGCGTCGAAGCGGCTCGGCGTCGCCGAATCGGAGCTCGCGGTCGCCGACGGCGTGGTGTCGGGCGGCGGCAAGTCCGTCTCGTATGCGCAGTTGATCGGCGGCAAGCGCTTCAACCAGCAGGTCGAGTGGAACAAGCAGACCGGCAACGCCATGAACATCAAGGTTCAGGCGAAGCCCAAGGCGCCTGGCGCCTACAAGGTGGTGGGCAAGTCCTTCGCCCGCCGCGACGTCGCCTGGAAGGTCTACGGCACCGGCGACTACGTCACCGACCTGCGCCTGCCCGGGATGCTGCACGCGCGCGTGATTCGCCCGCCGCGCGCGGCATGCAAGGTGGCTGGCGTCGACGAGGCGTCGGTCAAGGGCATTCCCGGGGTGCGCGTGTTCCGCGAGCGCGACTTCGTCGCGGTGCTCGCGCCGCGCGAATGGGACGCGGTGCGCGCCGCGCAGGCGCTGAAGGTGGACTGGCAGGGTCCCGACAACGCGTTCCCGGAGATGGCGAAGCTGCACGATCACATCCGCAGCGCCAAGGCGGTGAAGCGCGAGGAGCCGGTCAAGGTGGGCGACGTGGCCGCGGCCTTCAAGCAGCCCGGCCTGCGCATCGTCGAGGCGGAATACGAGTGGCCGTTCCAGTCGCACGCCTGCATGGGGCCGGCCTGCGCGGTGGCGGAAGTCAAAGGCGACTCGTGCACGGTGTGGTCGGGTTCGCAAAAGCCGCACTTCGTGCGCGATGGCGTCGCGGCGCTGCTCGGCATGCCGCAGGAGAAGGTGCGCACCATCTGGGTCACCGGCCCGGGCTCCTACGGGCGCAACGACGCCGGAGACGCCGCGCTCGAGGCCGCGTATCTCGCCAAGGCGGTGGGCAAGCCCGTGCGCGTGCAGGGTATGCGCGCCGATGCCACGGGGTGGGATCCGAAAGGCCCGGCGAGCCTGCACCGCGCGCGCGCCGCGCTCGACGCTTCCGGGCGGGTAGTGGCCTACGAATTCGTTGCCAAGGGCTTCTCGAGGCAGCACATCGCCACCAACGAGTCGAAGCCCGCCGACAGCCTGATCGGGCAGGCGCTCGGCCTCGAGGCGAAGCCGACCTGGATCTTCGGCGAGCCTGTCGAGTCGTACGTCTTCGACAACAAGCTTCTCGCGTGGGAGACGATCGCGCCGCTCGTGGACAACTGCTCGCCGCTGCGCACCAGCCACCTGCGCGATCCGGTCGGGCCGGAGCTGCATTTCGCATCCGAATCGTTCATGGACGAGCTCGCCGCCGCGGCGGGCGAGGATCCGGTGGCTTTCCGCCTCAAATACCTCAGCAACCCGCGCCATGCCGCGGTGGTGAAGGCGGTCGCCGAAAAGGCGAACTGGAAGCCGCGCGCTACTCCGTCCAGGGACGGCAAGGGCCGCGGCCTTTCGTTCGCCGAGAGAAATGGAACCGCGGTGGCGGCGGTCGCCGAGGTGGAGGTCGATCGCGCGACCGGCCGGGTTTGGGCGCGGCGCTTCTTCATCGCGCACGACTGCGGCCTGATCATCAACCCGACGGGGCTGCGCCAGACCATCGAAGGCAACGTGGTGCAGGGCACCTCGCGCACGCTCTTCGAGGAAGTGCGCTTCGACCGCGACTCGGTGAAGAGCGTCGACTGGGCGAGCTACCCGATCCTCGAGATGCCCGACGCGCCCGAGTCGATCGAGATCGTGCTCATCGACCGCCCCGAGGTGGCGCCGAGCGGCGCCGGCGAGCCCTCCATCCGCGTCATCCCGTCGGCGCTCGCCAACGCGGTGTACGACGCTACCGGGGTGCGCATGCGCAAGGCGCCGCTCAGCCCGGAGCGGGTGAAGGCCGCGCTCGGCGCGACTTAAAACGAAAACGGCGCCCGGCCTTTCGGCGGGGCGCCGTTCAGGAATTCGTACTGCCGCGGCTTAGTATTCGAAGACTTGGCCGCGCGGGGCGCTGTCGGGAATGTTCGCGCCCGAGTACCAGTAGCGCACTTCGACCTGCGCGGCGTTCGCCGACGCAACCATCGCCACTTGGTCGGTGGCCTTGTCGCAGCCCGCCGCCGCCACCAGAACCGTCACCAGCGCCATCGCGTTGATCAGTTTCATTGTCGAGCTCCCTGTGTTTGGTTGGGGTTTAAACACGGTGCTCATCGTCTCAATGGTCGCTGCGGGGTACAAGCGAGTTGACAGGTCTTAACCCGCTCGCGCGGTCATGAAAGTTCAGCGCTGCGCACTATGTCGGACTCGCGCGCGCGAAGTGTGGAAAAAAACCGAATTCAACACTGCTTGCATTCCACTGACGAACGCTTGCGCACGTGCGTGTTGCGAGCAGGTAGTGTGGCGCGGCTGTTTCATGAAATCACCTAGCTACAGGGAGGCGTCATGAAAGCGCAGTGGCCGCACCCGACACTGAACCACACGGACTTGCGTCGCGACGCGCGATCGCTCGACGAGCACACGCGCATGCGCACGCGCTACCAGCCTGCCGAGCGGAATGAAACGCTTCCGGCGCCGGGCGAGACCACGATGACGCTATCGCTCAAGCTGGTGCGTGGCAGGCTGGTGCGCGCCTGAGCGGCCTGCGATGCGTGCGGAAATTCACATCGACGCTCGCGGCAGCGTGAGGAATTCCTCGGCCGGCGCCGCGCGCGCGCTTGCGACTTCACTTGAAGTGAATCGCGAAACTGGATGGCGCGATAACAAACTTTGTCGCCCTGCACGTGACATTTGTTCTTGCCTCCACTTCATAGGTGGGTATCCTGCCACTTCAAATAAACGCACTAACGGCCTGATCCGCAATAACAAGGACGCAGCCGAGTGCGGACAACGGGGGCGGTAGCAATGCCAGAGGCGGCTTCGGGATCGATCAAGGTCCTGGTCATCGACGACAGCAACACGATCCGGCGCAGCGCGGAGATGTTTCTGCGCCAGGCCGGCTTCGAGGTCATCCTCGCCGAGGACGGCTTCGACGCGCTGGCGAAGATCAGCGACCACCAGCCGCGGGTGATCTTCGTCGACATCATGATGCCGCGCCTCGACGGCTATCAGACCTGCGCGCTGATCAAGCAGCACCCGCAGCTCAAATCAACGCCGGTGATCATGCTGTCCTCGAAGGACGGCGTGTTCGACCGCGCGCGCGGCCGGCTCGCCGGCTCGGACCGCTATCTCACCAAGCCGTTCACGAAGGAAGGCCTGATCCAGGCCGTGCAGGAAACGATCAACCTCACTCCCCTCGCCAGTTGAAAGGTCATGCCATGACGATCAAGACGATTCTCGTAGTAGACGACTCGCCGACGGACCGCCAGCACCTCACCGACGTGCTGACCAAGGCCGGCTACAAGGTGACCGGCGCCGCCAGCGCCGAAGAGGCGCTCGCCAAGGTGAAGCAGGCGAAGCCCGACCTCGTCCTCATGGACGTGGTGATGCCGGGCCAGAACGGCTTCCAGGCGACGCGCGCGCTGTCGACCGACGAAGCGACCAAGCACATCCCGATCATCATCTGCAGCACCAAGGGACAGGAGACCGACAAGGTCTGGGGGATGCGCCAGGGGGCCAAGGACTACGTGGTGAAGCCGGTCAAGCCGGCCGAGCTGCTCGCGAAGATCTCGGCGCTCGGCTAATGGCTGCCCGTACCTCCCTTCGGGATTACCAGCGCGGCCTCTCGGAGCGCCTGCAGAGCGCCAAAGGCGCGGCCAACGCGTCGCTGCTCGGCGTGCAGGTGGACGACGAGGCGTGGCTGGTCGACCTGCGGGAGGCGGGCGAGGTGATACCCGTGCCGCCGGTCACGCCGCTGCCGCTGACGCGCCCCTGGTTCAAGGGGCTCACCAACATCCGCGGCAACCTCTACAGCGTGATCGACTTTCCGGCCCTGCTGCAGAAGCGGCCGGTGGCGGCAAGCGACCAGGCGCGGCTGCTGCTGCTGGGGGACCGCTTCCGGCTCGGCGCGGCGCTGCTCATCGACCGTTCGCTCGGCTTGCGCAATCCCGCGCAGCTCGAGAAGAGGGAGGGGAAGCTGCCCCAGTGGGTCCGCGCGCAGTACACGGACGCCGAGGGCAGGGTGTGGAAGGAGCTCGACGTGGTGCAGCTCGCGCAGCACCCGGACTTTCTTGGAGTGGGGACCTAGACATGAAAAAGCTACTGCTCGTCGTTGCGGCGCTCGTCACGCAGCCCGCGTTCTCGCAGGGGGTCACGTCGGACAAGATCCTGCTCGGCCAGTCGGTCGCGCTGACCGGCCCTGCGGCCGAGCTCGGCATCCAGATGCGAAACGGCGCCAAGATCTACTTCGATCATGTCAACGCCCTGGGCGGCGTGCACGGGCGCAAGATCGAGCTGATCACGCTCGACGACGGCTACGAGCCGACGCGCACCGTGCCGAACACCAAGAAGCTGATCGAGGAGAACAAGGTCTTCGCCCTGTTCGGCTACGTCGGCACGCCGACCAGCTCGGCGGCGATGCCGCTCTTCACCGAGGCCAAGGTGCCGTTCTTCGGCGCGTTCACCGGCGCGGAGGTGTTCCGCCAGCCGTTCAACCGCTACATCTTCAACGTGCGCGCGAGCTACTACGACGAGACCGACAAGATCGTCGAGCAGGTCGTGTCGACCGGCGGCAAGA
>DATMJC010000015.1:0-24872 GCA_035554435.1 Burkholderiales bacterium
CTGGCGCTTCGGCGAGGCCGCGATCGAGCTGAACCTGATCACCGACGCGGAGCTGCGCGAGGCGCTCGCCAAGCAGTACGAGTTTCCGTATCTCGTGAGCGGCCCCGACGGCGTGAGCAAGGAGCTGATCGCCGCCTGGGACCCGTTCCATCCGACCGTCGAGGAGCTGCGCGTCATCCGCACCCAGCTCCTCATGCGCTGGTTCAACCCCGAGGCCGGGCGCCGCACGCTCGCCATCACCAGCGCGAGCCCGCGCGAGGGCCGCAGTTTCATCGCCGCAAACCTGGCGGTGGTGTACTCGCAGCTCGGGCAGCGGACGCTGCTGATCGACGCCGACTTCCGCGCCCCGCGCCAGCAGAGCATCTTCAACGTCCCCGACCGCTTCGGCCTGTCCTCGGCGCTGTCGGGACGCGCCGAGCTTTCGACCGCGCTGCCGGTGAGCGGGCTCACCGGCCTGTCGGTGCTGCCCGCGGGGCCGGTGCCGCCCAATCCGCTCGAGCTGCTGTCGCGCGCGAGCTTCGCCGCGCTGCTCGCCAAGGCGCAGTGCGAGTACGACATCGTCATCATCGACACGCCGCCGCTCGGCCTGTACGCCGACGCGCAATGCGTGGCCTTCCGCGCCGCCGACGCGCTGCTCGTCACCCGCCAGCACCAGACGCGCCTCGCCGACACCGAGCGCGCGGTGCGCGACCTGACCGACGCGAGCGCGCGCGTGGTCGGCACCCTGATGAACACGTACTGAAGGCCGGCGATGGCCGCGACAACGCTGCGCTACGAGAACACGAGCTGGCTTCCGGCGGCGGGCGCCATGGTGGCGCTCGCCGTCGGCGCGGGCTACGCGCTCGCCATGGGCGAGATCGCCGGCCTGTACGTCGCCCTGGCGCTCATCGGCAGCGTCGCGGTGCTGCTCGACTTCCGCATCGGCGCGCTGGTCCTGCTGGTGATGCTGCCCGCCTCGGCGAGCACGCTGTTCCCGCACAGCCTGATGCAGATCACGGGCCTGAACCCGCTCAACCTGCTGTTCGTCGCGACGTTCGGCGCGTACCTGATCAGCGGGCGCGCCCAGCGCTCGGTCCTCATGCCGATGCCGCTCATCGGCCTGTTCATCGTCCCGATCGTGCTCGCCGGGCTGATCGGCATGCAGCACGTCGGCGAGATCCCGTCCTTCTTCTACGAGATGGGGCTGGTCAACTATTTCACCGGGTTCCAGTACCTGCTCGCGAACGTGGTGAAGCCGATGATCATGGTGGGCGTGATCCTCATGATCGGCGCCGCCGCGGCGCGCTCCGACAAGCCCGAGCGCCTGATCATCGCGCTCGCGCTCTCGATGTGGCCCTTCGCGCTGATCCAGATCGGCTTCGTCGCCCTGCAGGCGCCCTCGCTCGGCGAGCTGGCGGGTGCGGACGACCGCGGCTTCTACACCCCGCTCGGGATGCACGCCAACGACCTCGGACGCCTGCACCTCTTCTCCTCGGCGCTCTTGCTCTTCGTCTGGGCCGAGACCCGCAGCCCGCGGCTCAAGCTGTTCCTGCTCGCCACGCTCGGGCTGATCGGCTTTGCGCTGATGCTCACGTTCTCGCGCGCGTCGATCATGGGCGCGATGGTCGTGGGCGCGCTGTTCCTGATGTGGAAGTTCAACGCCAGGTCGTTCGCCCTCGCCCTGATCGCGGTCGCCTTGGCCGCGGTGGTGGGCGCGGATGCGCTCTACTCGCGCATGATGCTCGGCGTCGGCCAGGGCGCCGACGCGGTCAGCGCCGGGCGCATCGACGGCATCTGGCTGCCGCTTCTCCCGGAGATCTGGAAAAGCCCGCTCTGGGGCAGCGGCCTCGACTCGATCCTGTGGTCGTTCCCGATGGTGAACGAGTCGATGCTGCGCGTGGGCCACCCGCACAACGCCTATCTCGAGGCGTTGCTCGACATGGGGGTCATCGGACTGGCGCTGATCGGGGTGTACTACTGGAGCGTGTGGAGGAACTTCCGCGCGCTCGGAGCCGACGCCTCGCTGAATCCCGAGCTGCGCGGCCTGTTCCAGGGCGCGACCGCCGGGCTGATCGCGTTCCTCATCACCTGCACGGTCGGGAGCAGCCTGCGGCCCGACGCGGCGCTGTGCTATCTCTGGATCGCGATCGGCCTCATGTACGGCCTGCGCGCCAGGAGGCCCGCGCGCTAGATGCGCAACATGGCGCTGGAGCGTCGGGGCGTCGCACCGATGGAACGCCCGGGCGAGCTTGCCGCCGCGCGCCCGGCCTGCGCCGGGCGTGCGCGCGCGCACATCTGCTTTCTCGCGCCGCACGCGTGGCCCGTGCTCTCGGGCGATCCGGACATCGCCGAGGTCGGCGGCGCCGAAGTCCAGCAGAGCATGCTCGCGCGGCTGCTCGCGGCCGACGGCTACCGCGTTTCGATGATCTGCCTCGACTACGGGCAGCCGGACCGGGCGCTGGTCGATGGGGTGACGGTTTACAAGAGCTTCCGCGCTAGCGCCGGCGTGCCGGTGCTGCGCTTTCTCCACCCGCGCCTCTCGGCGACCTGGCGCGCGATGCGCGCGGCCGGCGCCGACGTGTACTACTGCCGCTCGGCCTCGATGTGGGTGTCGGTCGTCGCCGAGTTCTGCCGCCGCTACGGCAAGCGGTCCGTCTATGCCGGCGCCTCGAACATGGATTTCGTTCCGGGGGAGGGCGGCCAGATCCGCTACGTGCGCGACCGCTGGCTCTACCGCCGCGGCCTCGCGCGGGTCGACCGCATCGTGGCGCAGAACGAGGCGCAGCGCGAGAGCTGCCGCGCCGCCTACGGGCGCGAGGCGACCGTCATCGCGAGCTGCTACCAGCCGGCGAGCCCGGTGCGCGCCGACGCGCCGCGCGATGCGGTTCTCTGGGTGAGCACCATCCGCGACGGCAAGCGCCCAGAGCGTTTCCTCGAGCTCGCCGCCAGGCTGCCGCACCGGCGCTTCGTCATGGTCGGCGGCCCCTGCGGCGGCCAGGAGGAGCTCTTCGAGCGCCTGCGGCGGGATGCCGCGCGCCTCGGCAACGTCGAGCTCACCGGTTTCCTGCCGCTCGCGCAGGTGGAAGCCTGGCTCGACCGTGCCCGCGTGCTCGTCAACACCTCGGACTACGAGGGAATGCCGAACACCTTCCTGCAGGCGTGGTCGCACGGCGTACCCACGCTCGCCACCGTCGACGTGGAAGCCGCGGTGCACCGACGCTTCGTCGGCATCGACGACGGTGCGCGGGAGGTCGAGGCGCTGTTCGAGGATGCCGGGCTCTGGCACAGCGCCTCGCGCCGGTGCCTCGAGCACTTCAAACGCACGCATTCCCCGGCGCACGCGCTGGAGCAGTACCGGCGCCTCGTCGCCGAGCTTCTCGCATGAGCGCCGCCTTCAACGCGCTCAGGCGCCGCGCCGTCTCGCTCGGCGCGGTCAAGAGCTTCGACCAGGCGATGCAGTTCCTGCTGCCGGTGTTCCTGGTGCGCTGCCTCGACGCGGCGACCTTCGGCGAGTACCGGCTGCTGTGGCTCGTGGTGGGAACGGTGATGGCGGTGGCGACGCTCAACATGTGCGGGACGCTCTACTTCTTCGTGCCGCGCTCGCCGCCCGAGCGCAAGCGCCTGCACGTGCACCAGACGATGCTTTACCTCGCCGCCTCGGGGCTCGTGTGCGCGGCGGCGGTCAGCCCCTGGAACCCGCTGCTGCCGCCCGCGGTGCACCCGCTCGCCGAGTACGGCCTGCTCGTGCCGGCGTTCGTCGCGCTGTGGGTGGTCGCGACCCTGCTCGACTTCCTTCCCACGATCGACGAGCGCATCAGGTGGCAGGCGTGCGCCACGCTCGGCGTGACGGCGCTGCGCACGCTGCTCGTGGCGGCGGGCGCGTGGGCAAGCGGCGAGTTCCTCGTGGTCCTGTGGCTGCTCGTCGCCGTGGTCGCGGCGAAGCTCGTCCTGCTTTTCGTGTATGTGCGCCGTTGGCACGGGCTGGGGCGGCCGTGGTTCGAGCGCCGGGGGTTCGCCGAGCAGTTCACCCATTCCGCGCCGCTCGGCGTTTCCAATGCGTTCTTCGGCCTGCGCGGGCAGTCCGACCAGTGGGTGGCGGCGAGCCTGTTCTCGCTCTCGAGCTTCGCCGCGTTCTCGATCGCCGCGCTGGTCGGGCAGGTGGTGCACATTTTCCGCGTCTCGGTGCTCGAGGCGCTGCTGCCGAGCATGAGCCGGCTGCAGGCCGCGGGCGACGTGCGCGGCATGATGGAGATGAACCGGCGCGGCAACATGCTGGTCGCGACGCTGCTCTTCCCGCTGCTCGCCTTCGCCTTCGCGTTCGCGCGCGAGCTGATCACCGTGGTCTACACCGCTTCCTATGCCGAGGCGGCGCCGGCGGTGCGCCTCTATGCCTTCGGCCAGGCGGCGCTGGTCGTGGAGGTCGGGAGCCTGGTGCTGCTCCTGCGCCAGGGCGGATTCGTCCTGTGGGTCACCGGGCTGGCGCTCGGCTTCTCGGTCGCCGTGAGCTGGTTCGGCGCGCACCACTTCGGCCTCGCCGGCGCGGCCGCGGGCAGCGTGCTCGCCATCTACCTCGACCGCGCCCTGACGCTGCGGCGCATCGCGCGCCTCACGGGCACGCGCTTCGCGGAGCTGCAGGACTGGGGCGGCCTCGCGAGGACCTTCGTCCTCGCGGCGCTGTCGGCGGCGCTCGCCTGGGGCGTGGCGGCGCAATTCCTTGCGGGCGCCCCGCCGGTGCTGCGCCTGGCGGTGGGCGCGGCGGTTCTCGGCGCGGCGTACGCGGCGACCAACCTGCGCGGAGCGCTCTCCGGCCTGCGCGTTTCCAAGGAGCAGGCATGAGGGCCGTGTTCATCACCGCTTCGCTCGGGTTCGGGGGCGCCGAGCGCCATTCGATCACGCTGACCAACCGGCTCGCCGAGCGCGGCCACGAGTGCCACGCGGTCTACGTCAAGGACGACCCCGGCCAGCTCGAGCGGCTGCGCGGCGCGGCGAGCGTGCGCTGCCTGCATGCCAACCGCTACCTCGACGCCGGCGCCGTGAAGGCGCTCGGTCTTTTCTTCAGGCAGGTGCGCCCGAGCGTGGTGGTCGCGGCCAATCCCTACTCGATGCTGTACGCCTTCCTCGCCATGCGGCGCTCGGGCGTGCGCGCGCCGCTCGCCGTCACCTTCCACACCACGCTCCTGCTCGGCGCGAAGGAATGGCTGCAGATGCTTTACTACCGGCCGCTCTTCTGGGCGGCCGACTGCCTCGTGTTCGTGTGCGAAGCGCAGAGCCGCTACTGGCTGCCGCGCAAGGTCGCCGCGCGCTCCAACCTGGTGATCCACAACGGCGTCGACCCGGAATACTGGAGGCCGGCGAGCGCCGAGGCGGCGGCCCGCATGCGCTCGCTGCTCGGCTACGCCGCGGCCGACTACGTGATCGGCATCTGCGCGGCGCTGCGCCCCGAAAAGAACCACGTCCAGCTGGTCGACGCGGTCGCGGCGCTGCGCGCGCGCGGCATCCCCGCGCGCGCGCTCGTGATCGGCGACGGCCCGATGCGCCCGGCGATCGAGGCGCGCGCGCGCGGCCTGGGCGTGCACGACGAGGTGCGGATCACCGGATTTCAGCAGGACGTGCGGCCCTATCTCGCGGCCTGCGACACGGCGGTCCTCTGCAGCACCACGATCGAGACCTTCTCGCTCGCGGCGCTCGAGGCGATGGCGCTCGCGCGCCCGGTGGTGCACTCCGACATCGGCGGCGCCGCCGAGATGGTCCTCGACGGCGAAAACGGCTTTCTGTTCCCGGCCGGCGATACGCCGGCGCTGGTGCGGCGGCTCGCCGAGCTGGCCGAGCCGGCGCGGCGCGGCCGCATGGGCGCCGCCGCGCGCGAGCTCGTCGTGGCGCGCTTTTCCGAGCGCGCGATGGTCGAGCGCTACGAGACCACCCTTCTCAAGCTCGAAACCAAATGGAGACAACGTGACAACCTACGAAGAAGCGCGCCAGCGCATTAGGGCAGGCGGGAGCACCTGGCTGGTCACAGGAGCGGCCGGCTTCATCGGCTCGCACCTCGTCGAGCAGCTCCTCGGGCTCGACCAGAAGGTGGTGGGCCTCGACAACTTCTCGACCGGCAAGCGCGAGAACCTGGCGCTCGTGCGCGAGGCCGTGGGCGAGGGGCGCTGGAAGAGCTTCCGCTTCATCGAGGGCGACATCCGCTCGCCGGACACCTGCGCGGCGGCGTGCGACTCGGTCGACGTGGTGCTGCACCAGGCGGGCCTCGGCAGCGTGCCGCGCTCCATCGACAAGCCGCTGCGCACGCACGACAGCAACGTCAACGGCTTCCTCAACATGCTGCTCGCGGCGCGCGACGCGGGCGCCGCGCGGATGGTCTACGCGAGCTCGAGCGCGGTCTACGGCGACCACCCCGGCCTGCCCAAGGTCGAGTCCGAGATCGGGCGCGCGATGTCGCCCTACGGACTGTCCAAGCGCATCAACGAGCTCTACGCCGACGTGTTCACCGCCTGCTACGGCTTCCGCAGCGTCGGGCTGCGCTATTTCAACGTGTTCGGGCCGCGCCAGGATCCCGACGGCCCGTATGCGTCGGTGATCCCGGCCTGGCTCGGCGCGCTGCTGCGCGGCGAGCCGGCGTACGTGAATGGCGACGGCTCCTGCTCGCGCGACTACTGCCACGTCGACAACGTGGTGCAGGCGAACTTGCTCGCGGCGACGGTCCAGGATGAGCCGGCGCTCGGCCAGGCCTACAACGTCGCGGTCGGGGAGCAGACCACGCTCACCGAGCTGTTCGAGATCATGCGCGCGAGCCTCGCCGCGCGCCTGCCGCATCTCGCCGACGCGCGAGCGGTGCACCGCGCGCCGCGCCGCGGCGACATGCTGCTCTCGCGCGCCGACACCACCAAGGCGGAGCGCCTCCTCGGCTACCGGCCGAAGTTCGACCTGCGCTCGGGGCTCGAGCAGACCATCGACTGGTACATCGGCCACATGCTCCCCGCGGAGCAAGGGAGGCTCGCGCATGTCTGAAATCCTCGAATTCCCGCCGCAGCCGGCGCCGCTCACGCCCGCCAGGCAGGCCGCCGACGCGGCGCTGCCCACGGTCGCGGTCGTCGGCCTGGGCTACGTCGGCCTGCCGGTCGCGACCGCGTTCGGCAAGGAGCGCCGCACCATCGGCTACGACCTCTCGCGCAGGCGCATCGAGAGCCTGCGCCACCAGGTCGACGCGACGGGCGAGATGTCGACCACCGAGCTGATGGCGTCGAACCACCTGCGCGCGACCACCGACCCCGCGGAGCTCGGCCAGGCCGACTTCATCATCGTCGCCGTGCCCACGCCGATCAACGCGGCGCGCCAGCCCGAGCTCGCTCCGCTCGAGGCGGCGAGCGAGACCGTCGGCCGCCACATGAAGCAGGGCGCGGTGGTGATCTACGAGTCGACCGTGTACCCCGGCTGCACCGAGGAAGTGTGCGTGCCGATCCTGGAGAAGCACTCGGGGATGCGCTGGCGCCAGGACTTCCACGTCGGCTACTCGCCCGAGCGCATCAACCCCGGCGACCGCGAGCACACCTTCACCAGGATCCTGAAGGTGGTGTCAGGCGACGACGCCGAGACGCTCGAAAAGGTCGCCCAGCTCTACGCCTCGGTGGTTAAGGCGGGGGTCTACCGCGCGCCGTCGATCAAGGTCGCCGAGGCGGCGAAGGCGATCGAGAACACCCAGCGCGACCTCAACATCGCTTTCGTGAACGAGCTCGCGATCATCTTCGAGAAGCTCGGCCTGGACACCGCGGAAGTGCTGAACGCCGCGGGCACCAAGTGGAACTTCCTGCAGTTCCGCCCTGGCCTGGTCGGCGGCCACTGCATCGGCGTCGATCCCTACTACCTCACCTACAAGGCCGAGCTCGCGGGCTACCACCCGGAAGTGATCCTCGCCGGCCGCCGCATCAACGACGGCATGGGGAGCCACGTCGCGCGCAAGACCGTGCAGCAGATGATCCACGCCGGGCGCAACATCAAGGGCGCGCGCGTCAACATCCTCGGCCTCACGTTCAAGGAGAACGTGCCCGACATCCGCAATTCGAAGGTGATCGACATCGTGCGCGAGCTGCACGAGTTCGGCGTCCAGACCTACGTCCACGACCCGCTGGCGAGCGCCGAGGAGGCCCTCGTCGAGTACGGCCTGCGCCTTTGCCCCTGGAATGACCTTCCGGCCGCGGACGCGCTGGTGCTCGCGGTGCCGCACCGTGCGTTCCTCGAGCTCGGGCCCGCGGCGTACCTCGAGAAGCTCGTGCGCCGCGGCTGCCTCATCGACGTGAAATCGGTATGCGACGCGGCCGCGTTCCGCCGCGAAGGAGTGAGCGTATGGCGCCTGTGAACCCACGCCTCGTCATGCTCGGTCCCGCGCCGGGCACCTATGGGGCCATCGCCGGCCTGCTCGAGATCTACCGCGAGCAGGGCCTGTTCAAGCGCTGGCCGATCGAGTTCGTAGCCACCTGCGGCGAAGGTGCCGCGGGGACCCTCGGCGCGCTGCGCAAGTTCGCCATGCTGCTCGTCGAGGAGCGCAACCTCGCGGTCCACGTGCACGCCAGCGCGGGCAAAGGCTTCTGGCGCGAAGCGCTGTTCATGGCGCTCGCGGCAGCCGCGCGCTGTCCGTTCATCCTGCACCTGCACGGCGCGGGGTTCGAGCGGTTTTACGAGGACGCCGGCGCGCCCGGACGGCATGCGCTGCGATTCTTCTTCGAGAACGCTGCCTGCGTCGTGGTGCCGTGCGAATCGCTGCGCACCTGGATGCGCGGCGTGGCGCGGCGGGCGCAGGTGGCCTGCGTGCCGAATCCCGTGGTGGCGCTCGACGCGCCAGCCGCGGCACGCCAGCCCAACCTCGTGCTCTTCCTCGGCAGCCTCGACGCGGCCCGGGGCGTGTTCGACGTGCTCGAGGCCGTATCGGCGCTGCGCCCCGCGGTGCCCGACGTGCGCCTGCTCTGCGCGGGCGACGGCGAGCGCGCCGCGGTGGCGCGCCACGCCGAATCGCTCGGCATCGCCGACGCCGTGAAGTTCACCGGCTGGGTCGGACCCTCCGGCAAGCGCGCGCTGCTCGAAAGCGCGGCGGTGTTCGCGCTGCCCTCGTACGACGAAGCACTGCCCACGAGCCTGCTCGATGCCATGGCGGCGGGGCTGCCGGTGATCGCTTCGCCGGTGGGCGGCATCCCCGAGGTGCTGGTCGACGGGGTCAACGGCTTCCTCTGCGCGCCGGGCGACGTCTCGACTCTCCAGCGGCTTCTGCGCAAGCTGCTGATCGAGCCGAGCCTCGGCGCGCGCGTCGGAGCGGCGGCGCGCGAGTCGGTGCGCCTGCGCCACGCGCCGGAGCGCTCGCTCGCGCGGCTCGAGGACCTCTACGCCGGCATCGGCCTCGCGTCGTTCGGCGTTCCGGCCGCACAGAAGTTGGTGAACTGAGCGGCCAGGAGGAAACATGTCCGGCATCGCCGGCTGGATGGCGAAACCGCACCTCGCGCCCGACGATGGCGCGATGGCGGCGGTGCTCGAGGCGATCGCGCATCGCGGCCCCGACGGCGCGGGCGCCTGCGCCTTCCAGGGGGCGCGCTACCGGGTGGTGCTCGGGCAGCGGCGCCTCGCTCTCGGCGACTCCGGGAGCGGGGGCGGGCCCTGCTGCGACCAGGCCGCCGAGATCGGCCTCGCTCTCGACGGCGAAATCGACAACGCCGAAGCGCTGCTGCGCGCCTACCGCAGCCGCGACACCGAGGTGGTGCCGCGGCTTTCGGGCGCGTTTGCATTCGCGCTTTGGGATGCGCGCAAGGAGCGCCTGCTCCTCGCGCGCGACCGCTTCGGCGAGAAGCCGCTGTACTACTGCGAAAGCGGCGGCTCGGTGTTCTTCGCCTCCGAGATCCGCGCGCTCCTCAAGGTTCCCGGCATCCGGCCCGAGGTCGACCTGCGCGCGGTGCGCGACTACCTCGCATGGCGCTACGTGCCGGGTCCGGGCACGCTGCTCAAGGGCATCCACAAGCTCGCGCCCGGGACCTACGTCCTGTGGCAGTTGGGCCGGCGGCGCGAAGTGCGCTACTGGACCGCGCCCGACCGCGAACCCCGCGCCGGCGCCGACGCTCCCGCGGGTGATGCGGTGGAGGGCTTTCTCGAGCGCCTCGAGGACGCGGTCACCGCGCACCTCGCGAGCGGCGCAAGCGTCGGCGCGTTCCTGTCCGGCGGCCTCGACTCGAGCGTGCTGCTCGCGCTCGCGAGCCGCCAGCACGGCAAGGTGAAGACCTTCGCGGTCGGATTCACCGGCGAGCACTCGGAAGAGCGCGCGCACGCGGCGAGGGTGGCACAGCATTTCGGCACCGAGCACCACGAGGTGCTGCTCGCGCCGGCGGAGCTGCCGACGAAGCTCGCCGAGCTCGTCGCCTGCCGTGGCGCGCCGCTGGCGGAGCCCGCCGACCTGCCGCTTTACTTCCTGGCGCGCGAAGCGGCGCGCAGCGTGAAGGTCGCGCTGACCACGGAAGGAAGCGACGAGCTCCTCGGCGGCCGGCGCAGCCACGTGATGGAGCGCTTCGGCTGGCCGCTCGCCGGCGGGGACTGGCGCAGCCGCTGCGTGCGCACGCTCGGCGGCCTCGACCCGGCGCAGTGCGACCGGCTCGCGGCGCCGGTATTGAACGGCGCCTCGGTGCTCGACACGAAGCCGCCATTCGACGCCGCCGAAGGCACGAGCAGGCTGCGCCGCATCCTCTACTTCGAGCAGGCGAGCCGGCTCCCCGACCACCTGCTCGAGCGCACCGACCGGATGACGATGGCCGCCTCGCTCGAGGCGCGCGCGCCGTTCCTCGACCATCGCCTCGCGCACTACGTCTCCGCGCTGCCCGACGAGCTGCGCGTGCGCGGGCTGCACGGCAAGTGGATCCTGCGCCAGGCGGCGCGCACGCTCCTGCCGAAGGCATTGCGCCTCCGGCCCAAGCCCGGCCCGCGCCTCCCGGCACGCGACTGGATGGGGCGCGAGCTGCTGCTGGAGCACCTGCACGGCGCGGCGTCGCTGACGCGCGGCTACTACAACGCGGCGGTGCTCGACCGCGTGCTCGACGAGCATCTCAAGGGAAAGCAGAACCACCAACAACTACTATGGATGCTTCTGAACCTCGAAATCTGGCACCGGAGCTACCGCCTCGCCTGACGCCGAAGCCGCGCTGGCTGCTGAACCGCCTGCGCTGCATGACGCCCGCGGAGGTCGCGTTCCGCGGGGCGCGCGCCCTGCAGGCTCACGCCGAGCGCCTCGGACTGGTGGGCGCGGCGCCGGTGCCCGCGCCGGACCTCGCCGCCACGAGCCGTCCCTGGGTGTTCGCGCCCGCAATCGCGCGCGCCCCGGGCTACGTCGCGGCGGCCGAGCGCATCCGCAACGGCGCTCTCGACATCTTCGCGCTGCGCGGCGTCGACCTCGGCCAGCCGCCGCGCTGGAACCGCGATCCGAAAAGCGGCATCCAGGCGCCGCTCGCCTACGGCAAGACCCTCGACTATCGCGACCCCGACCTCGTCGGCGACATCACGTACCTGTGGGCGCCGAACCGGCATCTCCACTTCGTGACCCTGGCGCAGGCGTACGCCGCGAGCGGGCAGGCGAAGTATTTCGAAGAGCTCGCCGAGCAGCTCGACAGCTGGCTCGTCGCCTGCCCGTACCGGCTCGGGCCCAACTGGGCGAGCGCGCTCGAGGCCGCGGTCCGGCTCGTCAACTGGTCGCTCGCCTGGCAGCTCGTCGGCGGCGCGCGCTGCAGGATGTTCGAGTCCGCGCGCTACGCCGAGCTGCGCCTGCGGTGGCTGCGCTCGGTGTACCAGCACGCCGAGTTCGTGCGCGGCTGGTTCTCGCGTCATTCCTCGGCGAATCACCATCTCATCGGCGAGGCGGCGGGACTTTTCATCGCCGGCCTGACCTGGCCGCACTGGAAGCGCGCGGCGCTGTGGGCGGACAGCGGGCAGCGCATCCTCGAGCGCGAGGCGCTGGCGCAGAACGCGCCCGACGGCGCCAACCGCGAGCAGGCGCTCTCCTGCCAGGGGCAGGTGCTCGACTTCCTGCTGCTCGCGCTCCTCGCAGGCACGGCGAACGGCCGCGCCTTTCCCGCCGAGTACAGCGCGCGCATCGAGGCCATGCTCGACTACCTCGCCTCGATCATGGACGCGGGCGGCAACGTGCCGCAGCTCGGCGACGCGGGCGACGGTGAGTCGGTGCGCCTCGCCCAAGGCAAGGGCTTCTGCCCCTACCGCTCGCTTCTCGCCACCGGCGCGATCCTTTTCGGCCGCGGCGACTTCAAGCTGAAGGCGGGCGCGCTCGACGACAAGACGCGCGCGCTCTTCGGCGTCGACGCCGAAGAGTCGTACGCCGCGCTCGATGCCAGGAAGACGCGCCTGCCGCTGCGCCAGACGTTCCCGGAGGGCGGCTATTACGTGCTCGGCTGCGAGTTCGACACGCCGCACGAGATCCGGCTGGTGGCCGACGCCGGCGCGCTCGGCTATCGCTCGCTCGCCGCGCACGGCCACGCCGATGCGCTTGCGTTCACCCTGTCGGCGGGAGGGCGGGAGTTCCTCATCGACCCGGGCACCTACGCCCACCACACCCAGGGCGCGTGGCGGTCTTATTTCCGCGGCACCTCGGCGCACAACACCGTACGCATCGACGGCGAGGACCAGTCGGTGCAGGGCGGCAGCTTCATGTGGCTCGCGAAGGCGAACGCCGGCTGCTCGCTGTGGCTCTCCTCGGCCGACAAGGACTGCTTCGAGGGCTGGCACGACGGCTACCGCCGCCTGGACGATCAGGTGAAGCACCGGCGCCTGATCGAGCTCGACAAGCGCGCGCGCCGCATCGTGGTCGAGGACACGCTGGAGATGGCCGAGGACCACGAGGTTGAGCTCTTCTTTCACTGCCACGAGGAGAGCGAGGTCAGGGCGGCGGGCGAGGGCTTCGTCGTCCGGCGCGGCAATGCCGTCGTGCGGCTCAGCCTTCCAAAGGCGGCCGCATCCGCGGTGCAGATCTATCGCGGCAGCCTGGCGCCCATGGCGGGCTGGGTTTCGCGCGCCTTCGACTGCCGCCGGCCCGCGCCGACCATCGCGTGGCGCGCGCGCCTCACCGGCACCAGCGTGCTGCGCACCGAGATCCTGGTCGGCCCGATCTAGGGCACCTCGTCCATTGTGAGAATGACGCCCTCGCGCTTGCGCGACGGGGAGACGAGCGGCGTGCATACCACACGGCAGCGGATGCGCTTGCCGCGCCGGTTGGTCGCGTCCAGGTTCGCGTCGCGCGCATCGGCTTCGCCGGCGAGGCAGGCGCGGATGTGCGGCCGCAGCTCGGCGACCGGCAGCCCGATGTCGAGGCCGAGGAACGAGCGCCCGCGCACCTCGTCGGCGCGCAGGCCCCACAGGTCCTCGGCGCGCTGGTTCCACATCAGCACGTTGTAGTTGTGGTCGATGACCGTCGCGCCGCCGGGCAGGCTCGCGAGCACCGATTCCAGGAACGCGTTCAGCTGGTTGAGCTCGTCGCTGCGCTGGCGCAGCTCCTCGTTCACCGTCTGCAGCTCCTCGTTGGTCGACTGCAGCTCCTCGTTCATGGTCTCGAGCTCCTCGTTGGTCGACTGGAGCTCCTCGTTGGTGGTCTCGAGCTCCTCGTTCGACGACTGCAGCTCCTCGTTGGTGGTCTCGAGCTCCTCGTTCGACGACTGCAGCTCCTGGTTGGTGGTCTGGACCTCCTCGCGTGAGCGCCGCAGCTCGTCGAGCAGCCGGTGGTTGCGCGTGACGTCGGCGAAGGTGACGCTTACGCCGAGCGGCACGTGGCTTTCGTCGTAGAGCGGCTGCACCGTGATGTCGAGGTACTGCGACTCGCCGTCGCTGAAGCGGCGCTCGATGCTCGTGCGGGTCACCGGCCGGTGCTCGGCATGGGCCTGCTCGATCAGCGGGCGCAGCTCGGCCGGGCGGTAGGAGATCTCCAGGTCCTGAAGCGGGCGGCCGATGTCCTTGGGGCTGAGCGTGAAGAGCAGCCGCGCCTTCTGCGTGGCCTGCGCGAGCGTGCCTTCGGTGTCGACGATGATCCGCGCGAGCGGCATTTCCTCGAGCGCCATCTCGCGTAGGCGTTGGTTGCGGTTCATCTCGCCTCCGTTACCGTTGGGAACCGGGATCGCGAGCGCCGGCGCGCGAGGGCGGATCCCGGGGAGCTGCAGTTTCGAGAACACGCGGCACTTGAGATCGAGCGCGCTAAAGAGGCTGCTCTGGGTGAGCAGCATCTCGGCGCGCCCGAGGAACAGGTAGCCGGCGCCGTTGTCGTGGCCGTTGAGCGCGAAGTGGAAGCGCGACATCACTTTCGCCTGCGTCTCGGCGTTGAAGTACATGAGCGTGTTGCGGCAGACCAGCAGGTCCAGGCGCGAGATCGGCGCGTCCTGCACCAGGTCGTGGCGCCCGAAGATCACCGAGCGGCGCAGGTCAGGCCTGAACACGTAGCGCCCGCTCGCCTGATCGAAGTAGCGCTCGCGCAGCCGCGGCGGCACCTCCTCCATGTCCTTCGGCGTGTAGGCGGCGTGGCGCGCCTGCGCGAGCGCTTCCTCGTCGGCGTCGGTCGCGTAGACCTTGACCCGCTCGCGGAACGCTTCGTCGCCGAGCGCCTCGGCGAGGAGCATGGCGATGCTGTAGGCCTCCTGGCCCGAGGCGCAGCCCGCCGACCACACGCGGACCGGTGCGTGCGTGCCCTTCGAGGCCAGCATTTCGGGAAGCACCTGCGTCTCGACGAACCGCCACGCCGGCGGATCGCGGAAGAAGCTGGTCACGTTGATGAGAATGGTATTGAAGAGCAGGGCGAACTCTTCGGGATGCACCTCGAGGTAGTCGCGGTAGGCCTCGAAACCGTGCATGGACACCGTCTGCATCCTGCGCAGCATGCGCCGCATCAGGCTGGGCCGCTTGTACCCGGTGAAATCGAAGCCGCGCTGCTGCTGGAGGAAGCGCAGCAGGGCCTCGAAGCGCTCCTGCTCCGCTGCGCTCATGGCGCACTGCTGCGGACGAGCTGCTGGAGCGCAAGGGCGATCTCCTGCAGCGGGAGCACGAAGTCGACCATGCCCGTCTGCTGCGCCGCCCCGGGCATGCCGGCGAACTCGGAGCTCTGCCGGTCCTGGACGATCACCGTCCCGCCCATCTTCTTGATCGCCTTCACGCCCATCGCGCCGTCGCTGCCGGAGCCGGAAAGTACCACGGCGATCGCGCGCTCGCGGTACGCCGCGGCGGTCGACTCGAACAGCAGGTCCGCGGAGGGCCGCAGGAAATGCACCAGCTCGGTCTGCGTCAGCGTGAGCGATCCGTTGCGGTTGACGAGCAGGTGGTTGTTCGGCGGGGCGATCATCACCGTGCCCGGCGCCACCTGGTCGCCGTGCACGGCCTCCCTGACCTTGAGGCCGGTGCGCCGCCCGAGGATCTCGGCCATGAGGCTGCGGTGGCGCGGATCAAGGTGCTGGACGACCACGATGGCCGCGGCGAAGTCGTCGGGCAGGGCATGCAGCACGTGGGTCAGGGCGTTCAGGCCGCCGGCGGAGGCCGCGACGGCGACGATGTCGAAGCTCGTCACCCGTCCAGCTTACGCCGAGGTGGAACATTTCCTGTCGGAGGCGTACAAAGGAGTCAGGGAAGCCCTCATGGACCAGTCGCGCAGCTTTGTCCTTCCCGGACAGAATCGCATTCTCTCTTCGGTCTCGCGCGACCTGCAGATCCGGCTCCTGCCCAGGATGGAGAAGATCTCCTTGTCCGTCAGGCAGATACTCTATGAGCCGGACGGACCCATCACCCACGCGTGGTTTCCGCTCTCGGGCGTGATCTCGCTCGTCATCGGCCTGAAGGGCGGCGAAAGGGTCGAGGTCGCCACAATCGGAAACGAAGGCGTCGTCGGGATCCCGCTGCTCCTCGGAGCCGACCGCGGACCGCTGAAGGCGGTCTGCCAGGTGGCCGGGCAGGCGCTCAGGATGCGCGCCGACGGCTTCCGGCGTTCGCTCGACGAGCATCCCGAATTCGCCGACATCGTTCGCCGCTACGCGCAGGCCATGTTCGACCAGGTGGCGCAGACCACGGCGTGCAATCACGTGCACAGCGTGCAGCAGCGCATGTGCCGGTGGCTCCTCACGACCCACGACCGCGTCGGCTCGAGCGAATTCCACCTGACGCAGGAGTTTCTCGCGCAGATGCTCGGCGTGCGCCGGCCGAGCGTCACCGTGGCCGCGGGCCAGCTGCAGCGCTCGGGGCTCATCCGCTATCAGCGCGGGCGCATCCAGATCTCCGACCGCGCCGGCCTCGAGGCCGGCGCCTGCGAGTGCTACGACTCGCTGCGACGCGAGTTCGACCGGCTGCTCGCCGCCGTCGCGGCGTAGACGCCGGGCTGCAGCCCTAATCCGTTCGGACCAAGTAGCGTGCAGGCCTGCCGCAAGCGGGCCGACTCGTCCCGTTCTTGCTTGATGGATCGGCATGGCAAACGCGATCCAGTTCATGAATTACGGCGCGCCGTATCCGGGAAACTTCATGCGCTCGATGCTCGCGCTCGAGCGCGAGCTCGAGCGCTCGGGCTCGACCTGCGTGTTCGTGTTCCCGGCCACGGCCGAGCGCTTCGACTGGGTGAACGAGCTGCGCCAGGCCGGGAAGAAGATCTTCTTTGCAACTGGCGGGGTGGTGAGAGACGCGCGTCTGCTCGTCTCGCTGGCCGAGCGCTACCGGATCGACGTGGTGCACTCGCACTTCGCCTCGGCCGGGATGCTTCTCGCCATCCGCCTCGCGCGCCTTGCGCGCCCCGAGCTCGGCTGGGTCGTGCACGTGCACAACCACGAGCAGGGACGCAGCCGCCTGAAGAATCGGGTGAAGCGCGCGCTCATGGCCGCAGACCGCTACGTGGCTGTGAGCGAGCACGTGCACGCCGACCTGCTGGAGCGGGGCTACGATCCCCGCAAATGCGTGAGCGTCCTGAACGCGGTCGATTTTTCGCGCCTCGATTCGGCGGGCGCCGCCCCCGCGGAGGCGGGGGGGGACAGCAGGAAGAAGGTGCTCATGTTCGGCTTCGATTTCGAGCGCAAGGGCGTCGACATCGCGCTCGAGGCGCTCGGCCGCTACGACGACGGGCACGAGGCGCTTCTCATGATCGTGCTCGCCGCCAACTTCGACGCGGTGCGCGCGAGAATCGAAGGAATGTTCGGCCGCGTCCCGGAGTGGGTGGAGCTGCTGCCGCCGAACGACAACGTCGCGGCCTATTACCGGATGGCCGACGTCTTCATCTCGCCCAGCCGCGAGGAGGGCCTGCCCTATGCGCTGATCGAAGCCGCCTACTGCGGGCTGTGCCTCGTCGCGAGCGACATCGGCGGCCAGAGCGCGCTCGGGATTCCGGGCCTCACCCATTTCAAGTCGGAAGACCCGCGCGGCCTGTATGAGGCCTTGAAGGCAGCCGAAAATTCGAGCCCTGCGCCGGCGCGCGATTACGTGGTGAAGCGCTTCCGCCTCGAGAAGTGGGTGCGCGACATCGTCGGCCTCTATGCCGGCCTGCCTAGTCGCGGCGGTGCGCTGCCTCGATACCGAACTCCATAGGCGGCGTACCCGACTGCTGCGCGCCGACGTCGGGGCGCGCGAAGCGGTCGTTGAAGTTGGGAATCGGCGCGGCGGCGCCGTAGCCCGGGCTTCCCGGCTTGAGGCTGAAATCGCCGGGGCGCGCCGCGAGGTCCGGGTAGGCGCGGCCGCTCGAGGCGTAGACCGGCGTCCCGGGCGGCCCGGGTCCCCAGCCATGCTTCTCGGCGCGCGCGCCGGCATTGGCGATGCGGCCGTTATGCAGGTCGAAGTCGGCGTCGCAGGAACGCTCGCCGCAGTCGGCGCGGATCGAAAAGAACCGCGCCCGGCCATCGACCTGCACTTCCTTGTGGATCTGCCATACGTTGTTGCGGCTGACGAAGTTGTACAGCTCGCCGCCGGACTTCTCGATGCCGGCACCGGCGCCGAGGGGGAGCGAGCGGCCGCGAGGTGGCGGCGGCTGGAGCGCGGTGTTGTGGAAATAATAGGCGCGGCCGCCGTTCAGCTTCGGATCGTAGCTCCCGGCCTTGATGAACGGCCCGCGCAGCTCGTCGTCCGAGCTGCCGTCGGGCTCGCGTGTGTTCGCCATGCGGTTCGAGACGTTGCGCCATACGTAGAGGGGGCCGACGGTGGTGGCGGCGTTGGCGACCGCCACGAACACGTCGTCGAAATAGTTGCCCCAGATGCGCACGTTGCGGTTCGCGCCTTCGGACTCGATGCCGTCGTCGTTGACTTGCGAGATGCGGTTGCCGTAGAAGTCCGAGTCGGCCCAGGGAAACCCCTCGGTGCTGAAGTTGTCGAGGCCGCCGAAGCCGTCGTTGAAGCGTTTGCCGTTGGAGGACCACACTTCGTTGTAGCGGAACACGTGGTTCGAGCCGCAGCGCACGAACATGGCAGCCTGCGGGCCGTGCGGATGCGTGGTTTCCCCGCCGGCCCACTGCCACGGGTTGGCGCCGTACCTCGGATTGAAGAAGCGGTTGCGCTGCACGATGACGCGCATCGGCTTCTTGGCCGCGACCTCCTCGCGGTAGTAGTTGCAATGGATCGCGCCGTCGTCGTTGACCCAGCCGGGGGTGTCGTCGCCGATGCCGCCCCAGCCCGAGATCTCGTTGTCCTCGATCACGATGTCGCGCGTCGTGGTATCGAGCACCGGGTCGAACTGGCGCTCCAGGTACACCGCGTGCCGGCGGCAGTTCTTCAGCACCAGCCCGCGCACGATGACGTGGTGCACGCCCTGCTTGATGACCACGCAGCTGTCGCGCCGGTCGTTACCGTCGAGCTCGGACTGGTCGATGACGTTGCGGCCCGGCGCGCCGGTGAACACCACGTAGCCGTCGCGCTCGCTGCCCGAGTCCCCTTCTCCGATGATGATTCGCGTGGTGCCGGGCTTGAGGACCACCGTGCGCTTGACGCGGAACTTCTCGCTCCAGGTCCGCGCGGTGACAGTCTCGGTAAAGCCGCTCGCGAGCGTGAGGCGCACGCTGTATTCGGTGCCGGGCTCGAGCTCGACCAGGCTGCCGCGGTACTCGCCGTCGCGCTCGTCGAACCACAGGTCGAGGCCCTGGCGCCACCCCGGCTCTCCGGCGGCGCGGAACTGCACCCGCGCCGCCTTGTCTGCCGCGCCGCCCGGGGGCGACCAATACAGCCCGATCGACTGAAAGGTTGATACCGAGCGTGGCGCGGCGAACGCAGGCGGCGCGGCCATTGCGAGCGCCAGCATGGCGAGGGCAAGCCGGACGATGGCCATCGCCGCCAGTCTAGGCATCGGCGGCTCCGCCCTCTCGTTTGCGCATTGAGCCGGGCGGACTAGCGCCTCCTCGTACGCGCCATACGACGGTAAAGCGCATTCTTTCCGAACCTTGCGCAAACCTATCGTACTGGTCGGCGTAGCCGCGGTGATCGCGCTCGCGGGCCTCGAGCTTTTCCTGCGCGCCACCGGCTTCAGCTCGCCCGTGTGGTACCAGTCCGACCCCGTCCTGGGCTGGACGCTGCGTCCTGGCGCAAGCGGCTGGTACAACCGGGAGGGAAGGGCGCTCGTGCAGGTGAACTCGGCGGGCCAGCGCGATCGCGAGCACGCGCTCCAGAAGCCCGCCGGCGTCTATCGCATCGCGGTGCTCGGCGATGCATACGCGGAGGCGATGCAGGTGCCCATGGAAAGCACCTACTGGGCGCAGCTGCCCGGCCTGCTGGGAAGCTGCGGCTTCCAGCAGGGCAAACGCATCGAGGTCCTGAATTTCGGCGTGCGCGACTACGGCACCGCGCAGATCTACCTCACGCTCGAAAGGACTGCGATCCGCTACGCGCCGGACCTGGTCCTGCTGCAGTTCGACCACGATGTGCGGGACAACTCGCCCGCGCTCGATCCGATCCGGGACCGACCCTTCTTCCGCCTCGAAGCCGACGGCGGATTGCGCCTGGAAACGCCTGCCAATCCGGGTCAAAGCTATGTCGGCCGTTCTTCGCCCGCGCGCGATCTCTACCGGAGCCTCCTCGAGCGCTCGCGCGCCCTGCAGTTCGCGCGGGAGCGCATCCAGGTCCGCTTCACGGGCGTGGCCCATGCGAAGAGCGAGAACGGAAATGAAGCCGGCCTGGACCTGCCGCTCCTCGCGCCGCCGCGCAGCGCGTCCTGGGATGAGGCCTGGCGAGTGACCGAGGCGCTGATTGCAAAGGCCGGCGAAATCGCATCGCAGCACGGCGCGGCCATGGCCGTATTCACGGTGCCTTTCGCGATGGAGGCGCACCCGGACGCGGCCCGGCGCCAAAGGCTGCAGGCGAAGTACGGCGTTGCCGACTTCACCTACTCGGAGCGGCGCGTGGTGGCGTTCGCCCGGGAGAAGGGCATGCTCGGCATCATGCTCGGGCCCGCCATGCAAGCTCGCGCCGTGGCGAGCGGCGCGCCGCTCTACGGCTTCGAAAACCGCGAGCTCGGATTCGGCCACTGGAACCAGCTTGGCCACCGCGCCGCGGCCGAGATCATCGCGCGCGAGCTCTGCGCCAGCCGCTCCTGAAGACTCTGTTGGCGAGGGCCTGCATGCGGCCCACGAGGGCATACATGCCCTGGGCCCAGGGCGCGAGGCGATAGCCGCAGACGGCCGATTTCGCTTCGGTCGCGGCCGCATCGTACGGCAGCCGCAGGAGCTCGAGCGTCCAGGCGTGCGGGTCGAACAGCGCACATTCGGCGAGCTTCTCGCCGCGCTTTCGCGACGCGTCCACCGATCCCGGATTGATGAAATACAGCGCGTCGCGCTCGAGGGCGTGGCGTTCCTGCGCCGCCGCTTCCTCGACGCAATCGCCTTCCACGCGGTAGACCTTCTGCTCGTGGCTGTGGCCGAAGAAGCAGACGCGCGCGCCCGGGAAGTCCTCGCGCAGGTAGGCGGCATTCTGCCGGATGAGGCCCGCGCCGATCATGTACTGCTGCACGTCGCGTACGCCGCCGTGCACCAGCACGATGCCGCCCTCCAGCGTGCGCGCTGGCGGGAGCGCGGCGAGATAGTCGCGCGTGGCGCGCGCCAGGGCGCGGCGCGTCCGTTTGAGCGCGTGCCTTGCCTTGTCCGAGCAGCGGCTGAAATCGAGCCGCTCGAGCGCGATGAGATCGTGGTTGCCGGCGATGGCGAGCGCGCCGCGGCGCTCGAGCATCGCGGCGCACTCGTCGGGGTCGGCGTTGTAGCCGACCACGTCGCCCAGGCAGAGGAGGCGCTCGGCGCCGCGGCGCTCGAGCGCGGCGAGCGCCGCGGCCAGCGCTTCGCGGTTGCCGTGGATGTCGGCTACGATGCCGTAGAGAGCCATCGTCTCAGCACCGCGGTGAGGCGCGGCAGCTTCGACTTGAACGCGCTGCGCAGCCTGACGAAAAACGGCAGCGGGTCGCTCCACGCAAACAGCTGGCATACCAGGGGCGCGCTCGCGAGCGACGCGAGCCAGCCCCAGAAGCCGAGCTCGCCGCGCTCGGCGAGCTGCCGGTAGGCCCGCCAGTCGTAGCGCAAATAGACCCAGCGACGCGCGGTGCCGTGGCGGCCCGGCGCGTCCGGACGCGCGCCATGCATCAGATAGTCGTACGCGGTGCGAGTGAGGTTGACGCCGTTTGCGGCGCCGAGGTAGTGCCAGAGGTTGTAGCGGGCGTTGATTTCCAGGAGACGCGTATTTCCAGTCAGGGCATCGCGCTTGAGGTCGATCTTGAACACGCCCTTCAGCCCGGCCTGCGAGGCGATCCGGCGGCCCAGCGCCTCGACCTCGTCGTCGTGCGCGAGCTCGAGAAAAGTGCTCATGCCGGTGAGGGGCGGGTAGGTGCGGATCTTGCGCCCGACGAACCAGTCGAGGAGCCCTCCGCTCTCGTCGCAGAAGCCGTGGAACGACCAGATGTTGCGGTCGTCGCCGGCGATGTACTCCTGGATGAGAAGCTGCTCGCGCATGAGCCTCGCGGTCGGATCGGCGCCGAGCGCTCGTCCGTTCGGGAACACGGCGGCCTTGCCGCTTTGGGCGAAGAGCTGCGCGTGCACCGCGGAGGCGTCCCAGTTGAACTTGGAGCGCGGCTTGACCAGCACCGGGCGGCCGAAGCCCTCGAGCTCCTCCCAGGCGAGGGTGCGCGGAATCGGCAGGCCGCGCGCGGCGGCGAGGGTCTGGAAGCGGTCCTTTTCGATCACCGCGTCGGCGACCTCCGGGTCGTTCAGGAGCAGCGCGTAATACGGCGCGAGCTCGGCGCGGTAATCCTGCACCAGGCCTTGCCAGTCGTCGTTGCTGTAGAAGAGCGGCACGCGCTCGCCGGCGGTCGCGGCGATCCGCTTCCCCGCGCGCAGCAGCGTCTCGAGGACCGCGCCGCGATCGTCGAGCGGCGGCAGCAGCAGCCTCTCTACGCAATAGCGGGAAGCGAAGGCGGGGTTGTCCGCCTGCACCGAAGCGACGATGACCGGCACGCCGCCGAGGCCGAGGGCGCGCGTGACGTTGAGGCCGCCGAGCAGCACCGCCGGAGCCGCGGAGTTCATCGATCAAGGGTACGCGATGTGCCGCGATGCACCGCAAAAAAACCGTGCGCCGTTCGGCTCAATCCCGCGGGTCGAACAACAGCCGCCGCCCTTGTAGCCTAGCGCGTCGCGGGAGGCCCGCTGCGGGAGAACAGATGATCGTCGCCATCCATCAGCCGCACTATCTGCCCTGGCTCGGCTACCTGCACCGCATGGCGCAGGTGGACCTCTTCATCGTGCTCGACCACGTGCAGTTCGAGCGGCGCAACTACCAGAACCGCAGCCAGATCCGCCTCGAAGGCGAGGCGCGCTGGCTCAGCGTTCCGGTGCTCCAGGGCTCGCAGAAGGACCGGATCGTGGACAAGCTGGTGGACAACGCCGATCCGCGGCCCTGGGGCGCGACCCATTTTTCGACGCTGCGGCACGCGTACCGCGAAGCCGAGCACTTCGGCGCCTACGCCGGGGCGCTGCGCGCGGTGCTCGAAGCGCGCTGGGAGCGTCTCGCCGACCTCGATCGCGCCACGCTTCAATTCCTGCGCGATGCGCTCGACATCCGCACCCCGCTCGCGTACAGCTCGGAGCTCGCGGCGCCGGGCGCCAGGGCGGAGCTGATCCTGAACCTGTGCAAGGCGGTCGGGGCGCAGCGCCTGCTTGCCGGCTTCGGCGGCTCGCGCGGCTACCTCGACGTCGAGGCGTTCGCGCGCGAAGGCGTGAGCGTGCAAAGGCACGAGTTCAAGCACCCGACCTACCGGCAGTGCGGACCTCAGCCGTTCATCCCGGGCCTCGCGGCGCTCGACCTCGTCTTCAACTGCGGCGCGCAAAGCCGCGCCGTTCTTTTCGACGGCTCAGTGCACGGCGACCAGCGCGCAGTTGAGCAGGTTGCGTAGCGGCCAGCGGCGCGCGAGGGCTTTGCGCTGCTTTACCGGAGCGCGCTGCAGCGTCGTCTCGAGCCCGAGGATCAGCGCGAGCGGCACCGGCGTCCAGACGCCCTTCGACCTCGCATAGGCGCTCACCTGCCGGAACCCAGCCTCGCGGAAGAGCCGCTGGAGCTCGGTCACGGTGTATTCCTTGAGGTGAAATCCCGTGGCCTCGTCCGAGAACCAGCGCGAGATGTCGTGCGGCCCGTCGAGGCGGTTGGGCGTGATGCAGACGTAGGCGCCGCCCGGGGCGAGCGCCGCGAAGATGTTGCCGAGCTGCTCGCGTGCGTCGTCCGGGTGCAGGTGCTCCATGAGCTGGTTGCTGTAGGCGACGTCGACGCTGGCCGCGGGCACCGGCACGCTCACGCCATCCGAAATGAACAGGCGGAAATTCGCCGGCGGCTCGGCGTTGCGCGACAGGACCGCGTCGACGTCGACCCCGTACACCTGGCGCACCAGGGGCGCCGCGGCGAAAGAAAACGCGCAGTCGCCGGGGCCGATTTCGAGCAGCGTGGTGTGCGGCCGCAGGAACCGGCGCATGAACTGCATCTGCGTCGCGACGTTGGCGCCCGATTCCTCGGGCGTGTGCTTGCAGGTCACGCGCGGGTGGTCGGGGACCTCGCGGAAGAGCTCCTCGTAGAGGCGCGTCAGCATGTTGAGCCGGCGCTCGCGCGGCGCCGACTGCAAGCGAGCTGCAAGCTTTCGCTCGATTTCGTAGTGATGGCGCAGCCGCTCGAGGCTGCGGGTCTGACTGCGCGGGAGGGCGATCATGGCGCCTTCCCTTATAAGACCCGGCCGCGTCGCGTGCAGCCGCGCGCGATGGTCCGCTGAGACTACCGCGGCGCGTAGCTGAACTGCCAGTCAGCGTAGCTGGCAGCGTCGGCGAATGCCATATCGCGCGCGAGGAAGCCGCTCGTCTTGATCGGCCGCGCTTCCGACGCGCTGTGCACGCCCATGATGCCGCCGGCGGGGGCGGCGACGAGGACCCAATCGGGCTTGCCGGTGACCGGATCGGCGTAGAGCTGGCGCAGGTAGCGCTGCGGCATCGGATGGCGCTTGTCCTCGAGCAGATCCTCGAGCTTCTGCGGAAAGCGCCTGGCGCCGCCGGGGCTGCGCTCGTAATAGGCGCCGATCGCCTGGCGGATCTGGTTGCCGACGAAGAGCAGCTCCTGCTCCTTCTCGCGCTGCGCGGCGTGCGAGGTCAGCTCGCCGTAGGCGGCGAGGCCGCCGCCGAGCGCCGCGACTGCGAGCAGCATGCCGACGAGCGTGAAGCCGCGGCTCGGCCTACCAGCGCTCATAGCCCTTCGCGGGGCTGCGCACGTCGTAGATGCCGCCTTTCTTGGGATCCTCGGGCGGCACCGGGACCCAGGTCGCCGGCGAATGCGTGAAGGGGTCGGGCGGGATGGCGCGCAGGTAGCGCTTGGAAACCAGCTCCTCGAGGGTGCCCGGGTACTTGCCGGCGTCGGCGTAGTGCTTGTCGAGC
>DATMJC010000016.1:0-74378 GCA_035554435.1 Burkholderiales bacterium
CTGCTCGACCATGTGGTGCGACTGGTCGAAGAGCACCGCGCTCTTCTGCCAGGCGGCCTGCTCGTCGCGCCAGTTCGAGAACTCCCCCGGCACGACCGGATAGACGTACGCGCCGATCTGCGAATTCCGCAGCATCGCCGCCGGGTTGCCGGCGGCGCGGAGCACCTCCTCCAGGTTTTTCATCTGCGACTCCTTAAGCTGCTTTGCCGTCAAGCGGGCATCTACGCTGCTTGCTTCAGCGCCAACGCCTTGTCGGTCGCTTCCCAGGTGAACTCGGGTTCCTCGCGGCCGAAGTGCCCATAGGCCGCGGTCTTCTCGTAGATCGGCCGCAGGAGGTCGAGCATCTGGATGATGCCGCGCGGGCGCAGGTCGAAGTTGGCGAGCACGAGCTGCGAGAGCTTGTCGTCGGAGAGCTTGCCGGTGCCGTGGGTGGTGACCATGACGCTCGTCGGCTGGGCGACGCCGATGGCGTAGGAGACCTGCACCAGGCACTTCGACGCGAGGCCCGCCGCAACGATGTTCTTCGCCACGTAGCGCGCGGCGTACGCCGCGGACCGGTCCACCTTCGACGGGTCCTTGCCCGAAAACGCTCCGCCGCCGTGCGGCGCCGAGCCGCCGTAGGTGTCGACGATGATCTTGCGGCCGGTGAGGCCGCAATCGCCGGTGGGCCCGCCGATCTCGAACGCGCCGGTCGGGTTCACCAGGTACTTGATCTTGCCCTTCACCATGTGCTTCGGCAGCACCGGCTTCACCACGTGCTCGATCACGGCTTCCTCGAGCTGCTTGTGCGCGATCCCCGGGGCGTGCTGGGTCGAGAGCACGACGGTCTCGATCGACTCGGGCTTGCCGTTCACGTAGCGCAGCGTGACCTGCGACTTGGCGTCGGGGCGCAGCCACGGCAGCCGGCCGTCGCGGCGCACCTCGGCCTGGCGCTCGACCAGGCGGTGGGAGAGGTAGATCGCCATCGGCATGAGGCCGGGCGTCTCGTCGCAGGCATAGCCGAACATGAGGCCCTGGTCGCCCGCGCCCTGGTCGAGGTCGACCGCCCGGTCCACGCCCTGGGCGATGTCGCGCGATTGCTCGCCGTAGGCGACGATCACGGTGCAGGTGTGGGTGTCGAAGCCGATCTTCGGATCGGTGTAGCCGATGCGCCGGATGGTCTTGCGCGCGACCGCGTCGAAGTTGACCCGGGCATTGGTGGTGATCTCGCCCGCGAGCACCACGAGGTTGTTCTTGACCAGAGTTTCGGCAGCGACGCGCGAGCGGGGGTCCTGGGCTAGAATCGCGTCGAGCACCGCGTCGGAGATCTGGTCGGCGACCTTGTCCGGATGCCCTTCGGACACCGATTCGGAAGTAAACAGAAATTCGCTCATTGCGTGCGCCTTCTTGTGGGAGGGCGCAAGGATACCAAAATCTTGTCTTTCCCCAGCGTTCTCCTGCGTCTCGCCGGGAAGCTGCCGCTGCCGCTCTTGCACGCGTTGGGAAGCGTCCTCGGCTGGCTGATCTATGGGATCTCGCCCACCTATCGGAGGAACCTGCGCGCCAATCTGCGGCAGGCAGGGTATGCCGACGCGCACACCCGCCGCGCGGCGATCGGCGCCGCGGGCAAGATGCTCACCGAGCTGCCGGCGCTGTGGTTTCGCCCTCACGCCGAGGTCGCGGCGATGGTGCGCGAGGTGCATGGCATGGAGCAGGCGTTCGCCGCACGCGAGGAGAGGAAGCCGCTGCTCTTTCTCACGCCGCACATGGGCTGTTTCGAGGTCACCGCGCAATACGCCGCGCTGCACATGCCGATTACCGTGCTCTACCGGCCGCCCAAGATCGGCTGGCTCGAGCCGCTCATGCGCGAAGGGCGCAACCGGCCGAACGTGCGCCTCGTCCCGGCCGACGTGAGCGGCGTGCGCGCGATCTTCAAGGCGCTGCGCGACGGCGAGGCGGTAGGCTTCCTGCCTGACCAGGTGCCTGGGGAAGGCGAGGGTGACTGGGCCGATTTCTTCGGCCGTCCGGCGTACACCATGACCCTCGCCGCCCGCCTCGCGGAGCGCCAAGGCGTACGCTGCTTCCTCGCCTTTGGCCGGAGGCTCCCGTGGGGGCGAGGCTACGAGATCCGGCTGAAGCCCTTTCCGGAAAAGCGCGAGGGCGAAACCGCTACCCGGCGGCTCAACCGCGCGCTCGAGGAGCTGGTGCGCGAGTGTCCAGGCCAGTACCTCTGGAGCTACAACCGCTACAAGGTGCCGAGAGGAGCGCGTCCTGCTTAGCCGACTGCTCGGCCGCGTTTTCGTCGCGTTCATGTGGCTGGTGCGCTTCCTGCCGTTTCGCGCCGTCGCGGCGATCGGCGAGGCGATGGGGACGGTCGTGTTCTGGCTCATCCCGGAGCGGCGCAAGGTCACGCGCGTCAACCTCGCCAAATGCTTTCCGAGCTGGAGCGAGGAGAAGCGCGAGACGATCGCGCGCGCCCACTTTCGTGTCTTCCTGCGAAGCTTCATCGACCGCGGCATCCTGTGGTGGTCGGCGCCCGAGCGCGTCGAGGCGCTGGTTCGGCTCGAGGGCTTCGAGCATCTTCAGGCGCTTGCGGGGCAGCGCATCGTCCTCCTCGCCCCCCACTTTCTCGGCCTGGACGCGGGCGGAATCCGCCTCGCCAAGCAGTGGCCGCGCATGGCGAGCATGTACTCGCGCCAGAAGGATCCGCTGCTCGACCGGCTGCTGCACGCGGGGCGGCTGCGCTTCGGCGGCGCGATCTATCCGAGGCAGGCCGGCATCCGCAAGATCCTGCGCGCGGTCCAGGCCGGCGAAGCCTTCTATTACCTTCCCGACATGGATTTCGGCCCGAAGGCCTCGGTGTTCGTGCCGTTCTTCGGCGTGCCCGCCGCGACGACCGTCGGACTGTCGTATATTGCCCGCATCACTGGTGCCCGCGTCGTGCCCTGCGTTACACGCATGCTGGCCGACGGCCGCTACGTCGCGCGGCTCTACCCGCCATGGGAAGGCTTCCCGAGCGGCGACGACACGGCGGATGCGCGGCGCATGCTGGCCTTCATCGAGGAGCGCGTGCTGGAGATGCCCGAGCAGTACCTCTGGATGCACAAGCGGTTCAAGACCCGCCCGCAGGGGGAAGCAAAATTCTATTGAGAGTCGCGGTCCTGGGCGCGGGCCACATGGGCTGCTACCACGCGGAGAAATTCGCCGCGCGCAGCGATTGCCGGCTCGCCGGGGTGGCCGACATCGACCCCGAGCGCGCGCAGGCACTGGCGCAGAAGCTCGGCTGCCAGGCTTTCTCGCATTATCAAGATACGTTCAAGCACGCCGATGCGGCCGTGGTCTCGGTCCCGACCGAGCGCCACCACGCGGTCGCGGGCGCCTGTCTCGACGCGGGGCTGCACGTCCTGGTCGAGAAGCCGATCGCGGTCGATCTTGCGCAGTCGGACGCCCTGATCGAGATGGCACGGAAGAAGAAGCTGGTGCTGCAGGTCGGCCACGTCGAGCGCTACAACGCGGCGTTTCGCGCGCTCGCCGCGCGCATGCAGCGGCCGCTCCTGATCGATGCCGAGCGCCTTTCCGGGTTCAAGCGGCGCGGCGCGGACGTCGACGTGATGCTCGACCTCATGATCCACGACATCGATCTGTGCCTCGCGCTCGCGAGATCCGAGGTGGCCGGCCTCAGCGCCTGCGGCTTTCGCGTCCTCACGCAGGAGATCGACATCGCGACCGCGCGCATCGAGTTCGCCGACGGCTGCGTGGCGAACCTTTCGGCGAGCCGGGTGAGCCAGGCGCCGGTGCGCAAGCTCCGGGTGTTCCAGCCGGGCCTCTACGTGTCGGCCGACCTCCAGGCGGGGAGCCTGCGCTACGTCGGCGAGGCGCAGGGGGCGATCACGGAGCGGGAGGAAAGCCATGCCGGCGGCGACGCGCTTGCCTCTCAGGCGGAAGCCTTCGTGAAGTCGATTCAGGGTGCCTCGGCTGCCGGCGTGGACGGGGAAGGCGGGCGCAGGGCGCTCGAGCTGGCGCTCGAAGTGGGGCGGCTGGTGCGTGAGCGCCTGCGGAGGTTCGGATGAGCACGGCGATTTCCATTCCCATGGTGGATCCCGCAGGCGAGTACCGCCTGCTCAAGGCCGAGATCGATGCCGCGGTGAGCCGAGTGCTCGCGTCGGGCCGCTACGTTCTCGGGCCCGAGGGCGAAGCGCTCGAGCGCCAGGTTGCCGCCTACGTGGGCGCGCGGCATGCGGTTGGCTGCAATTCGGGCACCGACGCGCTGCACTTTCCGCTGGTTGCCGCAGGCATCGGGCCGGGCGACGAGGTGATCGTCCCGGCGTTCACCTTCTTCGCCACTGCCGAGGCCGTCTCCTATACGGGCGCCACGCCCGTTTTCGCCGACGTCGTCCCCGGCACCTTCAACCTCTCCGTCGCTTCGCTCATGGAGAAGGCAACGTCGAAGACCCGGGCGGTGATCGCTGTCCACCTCTTCGGCCAGTGCGCCGAGCTCGACCGGATCGCCGAGCTCTGCCGCAGCCGCGGATTTCTCCTGATCGAGGATTGCGCGCAGGCGCTCGGCGCCGAATACCAGGGCCGGCGTGCGGGGAGCTGGGGCGACTTCGGGTGCTTCTCGTTCTACCCGACCAAGAACCTGGCCGCGGTGGGCGATGCCGGCATGATCACCACCAGCAAACCGGACCACGACAAGACGCTGAGAATGCTCCGCCACCACGGCAGCCGGCAGACCTACCTCCACGAGCGCGTGGGCTGGAACAGCCGGCTCGACGAGATCCAGGCGGCGGTGCTGCGGGTCAAGCTCGCCCGCCTGGACGAGTTCAATGCCGCGCGCCGGCGCGTGGCGCAACGCTACCGGCAGAAGCTGAAGGGCGTGCAGCCGCCGGTCGAGGACGCGCGCGGCACGCACGTCTATCACCAGTTCACGGTGCGCAGCGACCGGCGCGACGCCATCCGCGAGGCGCTGGCGCGCGACGGCATCGCCGCCTCGATCTTCTATCCAACGCCGCTGCATCGGCAGCCCGCCTACGAGGCGGCGAACCGCGGCGCGTCGCTTCCACAATCCGAGGCCGCGGCGAAAGCGGTGCTGTCGCTTCCGATCCATCCGCTGCTCGACGATGCCTCGGTCGACCGGATCTGCGCCCGGGTCGAGGCCGCGCTCGCATGAAGCTCGGGTTCACCAAGATGCACGGCGCGGGCAACGATTTCGTGGTCATCGATGCGACGAAGGAGCCCTTCGCCCTGTCGCGCGCGCAGCTCCAGCGCATCGCCGACCGACATCGCGGCGTCGGCTGCGACCAGATCCTGGTGGTCGAGCCGGGCGGCGGCGACAGCGACTTCCGCTATCGCATCTTCAACGCCGACGGTGGCGAGGTCGAGCAGTGCGGCAACGGCGCGCGCTGCTTCGTGAAGTTCGTCCACGGCAAGGGCCTCAGCAGGAAGCGCGAGCTGCGCGTGCGCACGCTCGGCGGGAACATCGTTCCGCGCCTGGAAGCCGACGGCGAGGTGAGCGTGAACATGGGCCCGCCTACCCGGCCGGAATGGGAGAAACTGAGCGTGGATGGGGACACGGTGGAGCTCGCCATTCTCTCGATGGGAAATCCGCACGCCGTCCAGGTCGTGGACGATGTCGGCTCGGCGCCGGTCGGCACGCAGGGCCCAAGGCTCGAGCGCCACGAGCGCTTTCCGAGCCGCGTGAACGCCGGCTACATGCAGGTGCAGGACCGGCACCGGATCGCGCTGCGCGTGTGGGAGCGCGGCGCGGGCGAGACGCTCTCGTGCGGAACCGGCGCGTGCGCCGCGGTGGTCGCCGGAATCGCGCGCGGGCTGCTCGACTCGCCGGTGCGGGTCGAAACACGCGGCGGAGCGTTGACCATCTCTTGGGCCGGCGGTGACAATGCGGTGTGGATGAAAGGCCCCGCAGAGACGGTCTACGAAGGCACCCTGGACCTCTGAATCCATAACGACAAGAGCCCGATGACGAACGACGAAATCGCCCGCTTCCTGCGCACGCATCCCAAGTTCTTCGACCAGCACCCCGAGCTCCTCGAGACGATCTACGTCCCGCATCCGTACGGCGGGCGCGCGATCGCGCTCTCGGAGCGCCAGACAGTTGCGCTGCGCGAGAAGGTGAAGCTGCTCGAAGGCAAGCTCGCGGAGATCATCAAGTTCGCCGAGGAAAACGACGCCATCGGGGAGAAGGTGCACCGGCTGTCGGTGGCGCTCGGCGGCGGGCGCGACTTCCCCGCGCTCGTGCATTCGCTCTACTTCCACCTGCGCGAGGACTTCGCCGTGCCGCACGTGGCGCTGCGCGTGTGGGGGAAATCCGTGCCAGCGGACTTTCAGGAAGCCGAGGCGGTGAGCGAGGCTCAGCGCCAGCAGGCCGAGAGCATGCAGACGCCGCACTGCGGACCCGCCGCCGGCAGCGTGTTCGCACCCTGGTTCGGCGAAGCTGCCGAGCACGTGCGCTCGCTCGCGCTCGTCCCGCTCGGCCAGAGCGCGGTGTTCGGGCTGCTCGCGCTCGGGAGCGAGGACCCGCAGCGCTTCTACCCGGAAATGGGGACGCTCTACCTGCGTCGCATCGGCGAGCTATGCGCGGCCGGAGTGACGGCTCGGCTCTAGCCGGCCAATACCTCGATGCCTTGCGGCATCAGCGACGCCTGTCCCCGGCGACGCTGACCAACTACGGCCACGCGCTCCAGGCGCTTTTCAAGTTATTGAAGGAAGGGGAGCTTGCTTCGCTGGATGCCGTCCAGGTGCGCCGCTTCGCCGCGGTGATGCATTCCCGGGGCCTAGGGCCGCGCTCGCTGGCGCTGATGCTCTCGGCGTGGCGCGGCTTCTACCACTGGCTGGTGCGCCACCACGGCTTCGCCGCCAACCCGGTGGTCGGCGTGCGAGCGCCCAAGGCGCCGCGGCCGCTTCCCAAGGCGCTGTCGGTGGAGGCGGCACAGCGCCTCCTCGACGAGAAGCCGGGCAGCCCGCAGCTCATGCGCGACGCCGCGATGTTCGAGCTCATGTATTCGTCGGGCCTGCGCCTCGGGGAGCTGATCGCGCTCAACGTGGACGACGGGCGCCTCGACCTCGGCCAGGGCGAAGTCACCGTCACCGGCAAGGGCTCGAAGACGCGCACGGTGCCGGTCGGCGCCAAGGCGCGCGAGGCGCTCAAGGCCTGGATGGCGAGCCGCGCACAGCTCGCCGCGCCCGGCGAGCGGGCGCTCTTCGTCGGCGGGCGCGGCCGCCGCATCGCGCCGACAGTGGTCAACTCGCGCCTGCGCGCCTGGGCGCGCCGGCGCGGGCTCGGACAGCGCGTGCACCCGCACATGCTGCGGCATTCGTTTGCCACCCACATGCTGCAGTCCTCGCAGGACCTGCGCGCGGTGCAGGAGCTCCTCGGGCACGCCAGCATCGCCACGACCCAGGTCTATACGCATCTCGATTTCCAGGCGCTGGCGAAGGTGTACGACGCCGCGCATCCGCGCGCGCGCAAGAAGACCGCGCCGAAATGAGCACGCTCATCCTCAAGCGGGGGCGCGAAAAGTCCCTCAGGCGGCGCCATCCGTGGCTGTTCTCGGGCGCGATCGAAAAGCTGTCGGGCAAGCCCGGCGCGGGCGACACGGTCGAGATCAGGGACGCCTCGGGCAAGCCGCTGGGACGCGCTGCGTACAGCCCGAAGTCGCAGATCCGCGCGCGCATGTGGAGCTTCGATGCGAACGAGGAAGTGGACGCCGCCTTCTTCCGCCGGCGCATCCAGCGCGCGCTCGCCCTGCGCGAAGCGCTGCCGGCGCGCCGCCACACCAACGCGCTGCGCCTGGTGCACGGCGAGTCCGATGGCCTGCCCGGCCTGATCGTCGATCGCTACGCGGACGTGCTGGTGGCGCAGTTCCTCGCCGCGGGCGTCGAGCGCTGGCGCGACCCGATCCTCGACGCGCTCTCCGAGCTCACCGCGGCCGAAGCGATCTTCGAGCGCTCCGACGCCGAGGTGCGCAAGCTCGAGGCGCTGCCCGCTCGGGTCGGCTTCGCGCGCGGCAACCGAAACGCCTCGCGCTGCCCGATCGTCGAATACGGGCTCAACTTCCACGTCGACGTCGAGCAGGGCCAGAAGACCGGCTTCTTCCTCGACCAGCGCGAGAACCGGCAGCGCGTGCGCGAGCTCGCCGCGGGGCGCGAGGTGCTCGACGGCTTCTGCTACACCGGCGGCTTCTCGATCGCCGCGCTCGCCGGGGGCGCGCGCAGGATCACCGCGATCGAGAGCTCGGCGCCCGCGCTCGAGGTGGCGCGCGAGAACCTGGCCGCGAACCCGTTCGACGCCGCGAGAGTGCATTTCGTCCACGGCGACGTGTTCGCCCAGCTGCGCACCCTGCGCGACCGGGCGGCGCAATTCCAGATGGTGGTCCTCGATCCGCCGAAGTTCGCGCCCAGCGCCGCGCAGGTGAAGAACGCCGCGCGCGCCTACAAGGACATCAACCTGCTCGCGTTGAAACTGCTCGCCCCCGGCGGGCTCCTCGCCACCTTCTCGTGCTCGGGCGGCGTCTCGGCGGAGCTGTTTCAGTCGATCGTCGCTGGCGCCGCGCTCGACGCCGGAGCCGACGCCAAGATCGTCGAGCGCTTCGGCGCCGCCGCCGACCATCCTGTCGCGCTCGAGTTCCCGGAAGGGGAATACCTCAAAGGGCTGCTGGTGGTGAAGTCCTGATCGGGGTCTGACCCCGATTTATAATCCCGCCCTTCGCCAGGAGCAGTCATGGAAGAGAGCAACATGGTGCCGGTGACGATCCTCACCGGGTTCCTCGGCAGCGGCAAGACCACGCTGCTCAACCGGATCCTGAAGGAGGACCACGGCCACCGCATCGCGGTGATCGAGAACGAGTTCGGCGAGATCGGCGTCGACAACGAGATCATCGAGACCGGCGACGAGCAGATTGTCGAGATGAACAACGGCTGCATCTGCTGCACGGTGCGCGGCGATCTCATCCGCATCCTCGGCACGCTCAAGGAAAAGCGCGACGGGGGCAAGCTCAAGTTCGACCGCGTGGTGATCGAGACCACGGGCATGGCCGACCCCGGCCCGGTGGCGCAGACGTTCTTCACCGACGAGGAGATCGGCAACTACTACCTCCTTGATTCGATCATCACCCTGGTCGACGCCAAGCACGCGCCGCAGCAGCTCGACGAGTTCCACGAGGCCCAGGAGCAGGTCGGCTTTGCCGATCGGATCTTGCTTTCCAAGACCGACCTGACGGCGGAAGACGAGACGCAGAAGCTGGTTCAAAGGCTGAAGCGGATGAACCCGCGCGCGCCGATCAAGAAAGTGCACTTCGGCGACGCGCCGATCGGCGAGGTGCTCGACATCCGCGGCTTCAACCTGAACGCGATCCTGCAGCTCGACCCCGAGTTCCTCGTCGACAGCCACCACGAGCACCACGACGAGGTGGAGTCGTTCGTCTTCAAATCGGCCAAGCCCTTCGACGGGCAGAAGCTCGAGCAGTTCCTCTCCGGCATGATCCAGGTCTACGGGCCGGACCTCCTGCGCTACAAGGGCGTGCTGTGGATGAAGGGCAATCCCCGCCGCGTGGTGTTCCAGGGCGTGCACATGATGATGGGCGGCGACATGGGCAAGCCCTGGGGCAAGGGCGAGAAGAAGCAGTCGATCATGGTGTTCATCGGCAAGAAGCTGCCGAAGGACATCTTCATCGCCGGCATGGAGGAATGCCTCGCCAAGTAGGGCGGGATTGCAAAGGCACCGGATTCGGCAAATACTGTCGCCCCGGCCCGAGCCCGAGACATGAAGACCAAGGCGTTTCTGCCGGCTCTACTCGCGCGGCTGCTGCTTGCGGCGGCGCTGCTTGCCGGGTGGCAGGCGGCTCTGCAGCACCCGATTCAGCACGTAGATTCGAAAGGCGGCCTAGTCCACGTCGGGGACGGCCATTCCGGGAAGAAAACGCCCGACGGTTCCAAGCTGTGCGACGCACTTGCCGCGCTCACTGCCTGCGCGGCGCATTCGCCGGCCCTGTTCGAGTCGCCGGCAGCCGATCATCACGCTTTCGGTTTTTCCACCTCCCGGCCGCGCGCAGCCGAAGCGCCGCCGTTCCTCTCCCAGGGTCCGCCCGCCGTCCTCTAGCAATGATGTGACTGCGCGCCGCCAGCCGGCGCGCCTTCCAATCGTTCAGAGAGGACAACATGTCGCAAAAGAAGTGGTGCGCCGCGGCGCTGACCGCGGCGGCATGCTCCGCGCAGGCGCAGACTTCGGATGAGGTGAAGCGCCTCGAGGAGCGCGTGCAGCAGCTCGAACAGAGCGTGCAGCAAAGCCAGGCGCAGGCCGCGTCGCGGACGCAATCCGAGAGCGCGTTCAACCCGGCCGTGTCGGCGATTCTCAACGGCGTCTATTCCAATCTCAAGCAGGACCCGGCGAGCTTCCGTATGAACGGCTTCGTGCCGACGATGGGCGAGGTGGCGCCGCCGCCGCGCGGCCTCAGCCTCGGCGAATCGGAGCTCGGCTTCTCGGCGAACGTGGACCACCTGTTCCGCGGCTCGCTGATCGCGGCCATCCAGCCCGACGGCACCGGCGTGGACGTCGAGGAGGCGTACATCCAGACGCTGGCTTTGTCGAACGGCTTCACCATCAAGGCCGGCCGCTTCTTCTCGGCGGTGGGCTACCAGAACCAGATCCACGCCCACGCCTGGGACTTCACCGACGCGCCGCTGGTGATGAAGGCGTTCCTCGGCGGCCAGCTCAACGAGGACGGCGTGCAGGTAAAGTGGGTGGCGCCGACCGAGCTCTACTTCGACGTCGGCACCGAACTCGGCCGCGGCGCGCAGTTTCCGGGCGCGACCGCCGGCAAGAACGGCGCCGGATCGGTCAACGTGTTCACCAATCTCGGCGGCGACATCGGCGCGAGCATCGCCTGGCAGACAGGACTCTCGTTCTACCAAACCTCGCCCACCGACCGCGCCTATGACGATCCGCTCAACGGCATCACCAACAGCTTTACCGGCTCGAGCAAGCTGTGGGCGCTGAGCGGCGTGCTGAAGTGGGCGCCGAACGGCAACAACACGGTGACCAACTTCAAGCTGCAGGGCGAGTACTTCAAGCGCAAGGAGAACGGCGACCTCACGTTCGATCCGACGGGCGCCGCGCTGACCGACGGCTATAGGAGCAACCAGTCCGGCTGGTACGTGCAAGGCGTCTACCAGTTCATGCCGCAGTGGCGCGTCGGCTATCGCTACGACGAGCTGAACCCGGGTACGACGACGATCGGCCTGGTCGACTCCGGCGCGCTCGCGCCTTCGGACTTCCCGATCCTCGCCGACTACAAGCCGAAGCGGCACACAGCCATGGTCGACTGGAGCCCGAGCGAGTTCAGCCGCGTACGCCTGCAGCTCGCGCGCGACTACTCGCGCCAAGGCGAGACCGACAACCAGTTCTTCCTCCAATACATCGTCAGCCTGGGCGCACACGGCGCCCACAAGTTCTAGGAGCAGCACATGAAATGGCTTTTCTTCTCTTTCGCGATGGCGCTGTCGACGACTGCCTCGGCGACCGTGAACGTCTTCGCCTGCGAGCCCGAATGGTCGGCGCTCGCTCAGGAGCTCGGCGGCGACAAGGTGTCCGCGGTTTCCGCCACCACGGCGTTCCAGGACCCGCATCGCATCGAGGCGCGGCCAAGCCTCATTGCGCGCTTGCGCAACGCCAACCTGGTGGTCTGCTCGGGCTCCGAGCTGGAAGTAGGCTGGTTGCCGCTGCTGCTGCAGCAGTCGGGCAACGCCCGGGTGCAGCCAGGCTCGCCCGGCTATCTCGAAGCGTCTCAATACGTGGTCAAGCTGGAGGTGCCGCGCGTGCTCGATCGCTCGATGGGCGACGTGCACCCGGGCGGCAATCCGCATATTCATACCGACCCGCGCAACATCGCCAAGGTGGCCGCGGCGATGGCCGAGCGGCTGGCGCAGGTCGACGGCGCGAACGCCGCGACCTACCGCTCGCGCGCGGAGTCCTTCGACAAGCGCTGGAAAGAGGCCACCGCGCGCTGGGAGCAGCAGGCGGCGCGGCTGAAGGGCGTGCCGCTGGTCGAGCATCACAAGGGCTTCACCTACCTGATCAGCTGGCTGGGCATGCGCGAGGTGGGCGACCTCGAGCCCAAGCCCGGCATTCCGCCCACCACGTCGCACCTCGCGGAGCTGGTGCAGCAGATGAAGCAGGCGCCGGCGAAGATGATCGTCTACTCTTCATACGATGACCCGAAGGCGGCGCAGTTCCTGTCGCAACGCACCGGTATCCCGAGCGTGATGCTGCCGTTCACGGTCGGCGGCTCGGACAGGGCGAAGGATCTGTTCGGCTACTTCGACGACGTCGTGGCGCGGCTGCTCGCGCCGCTGCAATGACGCTCGACTCGGCCGCGCTGAGCATCGTCGGGCCGGCGCTCGCCGCCGGCCTGCTCGTCACCGCCACGCACGTGCCGTTCGGCATCCAGGTGCTGAAGCGCGGCATCGTGTTCATCGATCTCGCGGTGGCGCAGATCGCTGGCTTGGGCGTGATCGTCGCCGACCGCCTCGGCTTCGAGCCGCAGGGCGCCGCGGTGCAGGTGGCGGCGCTCGCCGCGGCGCTCGGCGGCGCGCTGCTCCTCAACTGGACCGACAAGCGCTGGCCGGAGGTGCAGGAGGCGGTCATCGGCGTCACCTTCATCGTGGCGGCGAACGCGGCGATCCTGCTCCTCGCCTCCAATCCGCACGGCGCCGAGAACCTGAAGGACCTGCTGGTCGGCCAGATCCTCTGGGCGGACCCGGCGCGGCTCGCAGTGGTCGCGGTAATCTACGCCGCGATCCTGGCGACATGGTTCGGATTCGGTGCGAGCTACGGCGATGCGCGCTTCTATCTCCTCTTCGCCGTCGGGGTCACCGCGTCGGTGCAGCTGGTCGGCATCTATCTGGTGTTCACCACCCTGATCGTGCCGGCACTCGCGACGCGCGACCTCGCGCGGCGGCGGATCGTTGCGGGGTATGCGCTAAGCGCGGTCAGCTACGCCCTCGGCCTCGGCGTGTCGCTTTTCTCCGACCTGCCGCCGGGGCCGCTCATCGTCTGCATCATGACTTCGCTCGGGATCGCGGTATTCTTGAGTTTCCGGCCGCGAACCCCAGCTAGTTAGACAACCTCCATGGAACAATTCCACGGCACCACCATTCTTTCCGTGCGCCGCGACGGCAAGGTCGCGCTCGGCGGCGACGGGCAGGTGACGCTCGGCAACGTCGTCGTGAAGGGCGGCGCGAAGAAGGTGCGCCGCCTTTATCAGGACCGCATCCTCGCCGGCTTCGCCGGCGGCACCGCGGACGCCTTCACGCTGTTCGAGCGCTTCGAGGCGAAGCTCGACAAGCACCAGGGCAACCTGATGCGCTCCGCCGTGGAGCTCGCCAAGGACTGGCGCACCGACCGCATCCTGCGCCGGCTCGAGGCGATGCTCGCCGTCGCCGACCGCGAGCACTCGCTCATCATCACCGGAATGGGCGACGTGCTCGAGCCCGAGCAGGGCGTGCTCGCGATCGGCTCGGGCGGCCCCTTTGCGCAGAGCGCGGCTAAGGCGCTGCTGGAAAACACCAAGCTCGGCGCGCGCGACATCGTCGAGAAATCGCTCGCGATCGCCGCGGATCTCTGCATTTACACGAATCATCAGCGAACCATAGAGGTCCTGGAATGAGCGGCATGACTCCCCAGGAGATCGTGCATGAGCTCGACAAGTACATCGTCGGGCAGGGAAGAGCGAAGCGCGCGGTGGCGATCGCGCTGCGCAACCGCTGGCGCCGCCAGCAGGTCGCCGACCCGCTGCGCCAGGAGATCACCCCCAAGAACATCCTGATGATCGGGCCCACGGGCGTCGGCAAGACCGAGATCGCCCGGCGCCTCGCGCGGCTCGCCGACGCGCCCTTCATCAAGGTGGAGGCGACCAAGTTCACCGAGGTCGGCTACGTCGGCCGCGACGTCGACACGATCGTCAGGGACCTGGTCGAGATCAGCGTCAAGCAGACGCGCGAGCAGGCGGTCAAGCACGTGCGCGCGCGCGCCGAGGACGCCGCCGAGGACCGCATCCTCGACGTGCTGGTGGGCTTCAAGGGCACCGAGGAAGAAAGCGCGACGCGCCAGAAGTTCAGGAAGAGGCTGCGCGAAGGCGAGCTCGACGACAAGGAGATCGACATCGAGGTGTCCGCGGCGCAGCCGCAGATGGAGATCCTCGCGCCGCCCGGCATGGAGGAGCTCACCTCGCAGATTCAGGGAATGCTCTCCAACCTCGGCGGCGGCCGCAAGCGCCTGCGGCGCATGAAGATCCGCGAGGCGATGCAGCTCATCGTCGAGGAAGAGGCGGGGCGCCTGGTGAACGACGACGAGCTCAAGACCCGTGCAGTGGCCAATGCGGAGCAGAACGGCATCGTGTTCCTGGACGAGATCGACAAGATCACGAGCCGTTCCGAGGTCCACGGCGCGGACGTGTCGCGCCAGGGCGTGCAGCGCGACCTGCTGCCGCTGGTGGAGGGCACGACTGTATCGACGCGCTACGGCATGGTGAAGACCGACCACGTCCTGTTCATCGCGTCGGGTGCGTTCCATCTCGCCAAGCCCTCCGACCTGATCCCGGAGCTGCAGGGGCGCTTTCCGATCCGCGTCGAGCTCGACTCGCTCTCGATCGACGACTTCGAGCGCATCCTGGTCTCCACCGATGCGAGCCAGGTGAAGCAATACCAGGCGCTGCTCGGCACGGAAGGGGTCACGCTCGAGTTTCGCCCGGGCGCCATCCGGCGCATCGCCGAGATCGCCTTCCAGGTGAACGAGTCCACCGAGAACATCGGCGCGCGCCGCCTCTATACCGTGCTGGAGAAGCTGCTCGAGGAGATCTCCTTCGACGCCGGCAAGCGCGGGCCGGGCACCGTCGCGATCGACGCGGCGTACGTCGACGCCCGGCTCGCCGAGCTCTCTAGGAACGAGGATCTGGCGCGCTTTGTTCTTTGAGGGCTTCCTCGAGGCAGCGCCTGCAGAGGCAGCCCATCCCGGGCACCGGGCTCAGCGCGGGAAGGTCCCCGCACCAGCAGCCGGGTAGATCGGCGCCGCAGCTGAACTCGGCACCGCATTGCGCGCAGTTCTTATCGGTCGGCAAGGCGGGAAAGGCTCCTACGGAGGAAGGCGACCTGCTTGCTGAAGTTGGTGCAGCCGTCGCAAACAAGAAGATGCAGACGCAGCGCCACGCGCTCGGCCAGGCCGAGGCGGCGGTCGAGGCCCTGGGACACGAGGCGTGTCGCCTCTTTGCAGTTGAGCAGCATCCGACGATCTGTGGGTCGAGCGGGCTCCGATCCCCTTACAACCAGCTTTCAGGAGTTTACCGGGGGGTTGAAAACCCCGGGGGCGGCCCTATCTCCTGAGCACGGACTCAGGAAAAGGAGATGCAAATGGCAAATATCACAAGGTTCGACCCGCGCGGTGACTACTTCGGTGAGCTGGTCGACGATCTGTTCAAGGGCTTTCTCGTCCGTCCGTTCAGCTTGGAGGGGCGCGCGAGTGCAGGCCTGGGACAGCTGCCGCGGGCGAAAGTGGACGTCGCGGAGAAGAACGGCGCGTACCTCGTCACCGCAGAGCTGCCCGGCGTCAAGAAGGAAGACATCCACGTCGCCATCGACGGCGAGCAGGTAACTCTCGAGGCCGAGGTCAAGCGCGAGAAGGAGGCGTCGAAGGACGAGCGCACCCTGCACAGCGAGCGCGTCTACGGCAAGGTCGTGCGCAGCTTCACGCTGCCGCAGGAGGTCGATGAAGCGAAGGCAGAAGCCAAGTTCAAGGACGGCGTGCTGGAGCTGACGCTGCCCAAGAAGGCGGCCGCGCAGCGCAAGCAGATCACGATCCAGTAGTTTTGTTTGTAGAATGGGGCGTTCAGATGAACGCCCCGTTCAACCATAGTCCTCAGGCCGCCGAGAAGGCGCGCATTCTCCACGAGGCGCTGCCCTACATCCAGCGCTTCCACGGCAAGACAATCGTCGTGAAGTTCGGCGGTAATGCCATGACCGACGAGGCGCTCAAGGCCGGCTTCGCGCGCGACGTGGTGCTGCTCAGGCTGGTGGGAATGAACCCGGTCGTGGTGCATGGCGGCGGGCCGCAGATCGAGGACATGCTCACGCGCCTGGGCAAGAAGGGCGAGTTCGTCCAGGGCATGCGCGTGACCGACCGCGAGACGATGGACGTGGTCGAGATGGTGCTCGGCGGGCAGGTGAACAAGGAAGTGGTCGAGCTCATCAACCAGGCCGGCGGCAAGGCGGTCGGCCTCACCGGCCAGGACGGCGCGCTGATCCGCGCGCGCAAGATGCTCCTGCCGTCGAAGGAGAACGGCAAGGTCGACATCGGCCAGGTCGGGGAGATCGAGTCGATCGACGCCGCGATCATCGGCACGCTGGAGCAGGGCGGCTTCATCCCGGTGGTGGCGCCGATCGCCACCGGCGCCGACGGCACCACCTACAACATCAACGCCGATCTCGTCGCCGGGAAGCTCGCCGAGGTGCTGCGCGCCGAGAAGCTGGTCGTGCTGACCAATACCCCCGGGGTGCTCGACAAGGACGGCAAGCTCCTCACCGGCCTCACGCCACGGCGCATCGACGACCTCGTGGCGAAGGGCGTCATCTCGGGCGGCATGCTGCCCAAGATCGGCTCGGCGCTGGATGCCGCGCGCAACGGCGTGAAAGCCGTGCACATCATCGACGGCCGCGTGCCCAACGCGCTGCTTCTCGAGGTGCTCACCGACCAAGGCGTTGGCACGCTGATCAAAAGCAAGTAGTGCGCATCTCACGCCTGGCGCCGTCGCGGCGAGTCTGGATTTTCGACCTCGACAACACGCTTCACGACGCCACCGTGCGCATCTTTCCGGCGATGCACGACCAGATCAACGCGTTCCTGCGGCGTGAGTTCGGCGTCGACGAGGACGGCGCGAACCGCATGCGCGAGGACTTCTGGCTGCGCTACGGCACCACGCTGAACGGCCTCATGCGCCACCACGGCATCCACCCGCGTCGCTTCCTCGCCGAGACCCACGTCTTTCCGGAGCTCGGCGACCTGGTGGTGCACGAGAACGCGCTCAAGCATGCGCTCGCGCGCCTGGGCGGCATGAAGCTGGTGTTCTCGAACGCGCCGCGGCACTACGTCGAGGGGGTGCTGCGCGCCATCGGCCTCGCGCGCTACTTCGACGCGGTCTATTCGATCGAGGACGCTCGCTATCGCGGCAAGCCCGCGCTGCACGGCTTTCGCATGCTGCTGCGAAAGCACCACCTCGACCCGCATCGCTGCGCGTTCATCGACGACATGCTCGATAACCTGCGCACTGCCCACCGCCTTGGAATGTCAACGGTTTGGGTGAGCGCGCTGCGCCGCCGGGCGCCGTTCGTCGACCTGCGAATCTCTTCCGTCATCGACCTGCCGCGCCTAGTTTTCCGCCAGGCGTCAGCATAGAATCCACCGAAGTCAGGGGTCACTAACCTCTCAATGCCCCGCGCCAAAGGCGAACGCAGGCTCGAAATCCTGAAGGCTCTCGCGCAGATGCTCGAGGCGCCGAAGTGGGAGCGCATCACCACGGCGGCGCTCGCCGGCCGCCTCGAGGTCTCCGAGGCCGCCCTCTACCGCCACTTCGCCTCCAAGGCGCAGATGTACGAGGGGTTGATCGAGTTCATCGAGAGCTCGGTGTTCACGCTGGCGAACCGCATCACCCAGAGCGAGTCCGACGGCCTGCGGCAGGCGGCCGAGCTGGTCGAGATGCTGCTCGCGTTCTCGGAGAAGAATCCAGGCATGGTGCGCGTCATGACCGGCGACGCACTGGTAGGCGAGCACGAGCGCCTGCAGGTGCGCATGAACCAGTTCTTCGACCGTTTCGAGGCCACCCTGAAACAGGCGCTGCGCCTGTCTTCCGACGGCGACGCCGCCGGCCGGGCGGCGACCCTGCTGCGCTATGCGATCGGCTGCCTGCACCAGTACGCGAAGAGCGGCTTCAGCAGGAAGCCGACCGAGAGCTTCACTGCCCAGCGCCGCTACTTACTGGCGTAGTTGGCAAACCTTGCAGGCGGGGTCCCGCTTGACGCGCACCGCGCGCCAGTCGGCGGTCTTCGCGTCGAACATCACCAGGCGGCCGCTCAGCGACTCGCCCGCGCCGGCGACGAGCTTGATCGCTTCGGCGGCCTGCATCGCGCCGATGACGCCGGTCAGGGGAGCGAACACGCCCATGACCGAGCACTGCACTTCCTCGACCTCCCCGTCCTCCGGGAAAAGGCACGCGTAGCAGGGCGCGTCCGAGCGCCTCAGGTCGAACACCATGAGCTGCGCCTCGAAACGGATCGCGGCACCGGAGACCAGGGGCTTCGCATGCTTTACGCAGGCGCGGTTGAGGGCATGCCGGGTGGGGAAGTTGTCGGAGCAGTCGAGCACCACGTCCGCCCGGGCGACCAGCTCTTCGGCCTGTTGCTGATCGACGCGGCCCTTCACGGCCGCAAGCGCCACGTCGGGATTGAGCTCGTTGAGAGCGGAGCGTGCGGCGTCGACCTTCGGCGCGCCGACCGAATTGGTCCGGTAAAGGATCTGCCGCTGAAGGTTGGTGAGATCGACCTGGTCGGAGTCCGCGAGCACCAGGTGGCCGATGCCCGCAGCGGCGAGGTAGAGCGCGGCGGGGCATCCGAGCCCGCCCGCGCCGACGATCAGCGCGGCGCCCGCACGCAGCCGCTCCTGCCCCTCGATCCCGATCTCGGGAAGGAGGATGTGGCGGCTGTAGCGCAGTAGCTGTTGGTCGTTCACGCCGCGTTTCCGCGGCAGCGTTCAGTTCGTCTTGGTCTGGGCTACGGTCGGCGAGACCGCCTTGACCGGTTCGCCTTTCAGGTGCGCGATCGCCTGCTGCAGCTGGAAGTCGTCCTTGGAGCCGAGCTCGACGGGCTTCATCTCGGCCGGCGAGATCGGCTGCTGCGGCTTGATCTTCGCGGCCTGCGAGGCGTCCTTCTTCTCTTCAGGCTTCTTGGCTTCTGCCTTCGACTCTTCGGGGTTGTTCAGGTGGCGCGTCAGGTCGGCTTCGCGCACCCGCGTCAGGGTGTCGGTCGGATCCTCGACCACGAGGTCGGGCTTGATGCCGAGCGCCTGGATCGAGCGGCCGCCCGGCGTGTAGTAACGCGCGGTGGTCAGCTTGATCGCGGTGTTGTTGCCCAGCGGCATGATGGTCTGCACCGAGCCCTTGCCGAAAGTCTGCGTGCCGATGACCGTGGCGCGCTTGTGGTCCTGGAGCGCCCCGGCGACGATCTCGGAGGCCGAGGCCGAGCCGCCGTTCACCAGCACCACCATCGGGATGTTCTTCACCGCCTGCGGCAGGGGCTTCAGCACGTCCTCCCCGCGGCTGCCGCGCGCATAGTCGTCGGGCGTCGCGTAGAACTTCTTCTTGGCGTCCTCGGCGCGGCCGTCGGTGGACACGATCAGCGTCTTCGCGGGCAGGAAGGCCGCCGAGATGGCGACGGCGCCATGCAGCAGGCCGCCCGGGTCGTTGCGCAGGTCGAGCACCAGGCCCTTCAGGTTGGGGTTCTCCTTGAACATCTGGGTGAGCTGCCTCACCATGTTCTCGGTCGTGGCTTCCTGGAACTGCGATACGCGCACCCAACCGTAGCCCGGCTCGATGATCTTGGACTTCACGCTCTGCACCCGGATGACCGCCCGGGTCAGCGTCACCACGATCGGCGCGCTCTCGCCCTTGCGAGAGATCGTGAGCGTGATGCTGGTGTTCGGCTTGCCGCGCATGCGCTTGACCGCGTCGTTGAGCGACATGCCCTTAACCGGGGTGTCGTCGAGCTTGATGATGAGGTCGTTCGGCTTGATGCCCGCCTTGAACGCCGGGGTGTCCTCGATCGGCGAGATCACCTTGACGAACCCGTCTTCCATCCCGACCTCGATGCCCAGGCCGCCGAATTGCCCCTGGGTGCCGACCTGCAGCTCCTTGAAGGCTTCCTGGTCGAGGTAGGCCGAATGCGGGTCGAGGCCGGTCAGCATGCCGTTGATGGCCTCGGTTATGAGCCGCTTGTCCTCGACGGGCTCGACGTAGTTCGTCTTGATGGCGCCGAACACCTCGGTAAACGAGCGCAGCTCCTCGATCGGCAGGGTGGTGCGCCCGGCGCGGTCGGCGACCGCCTGGAAGTTGAGGCTGATGAGCACGCCTGCGACGACGCCGACGGCGATGAGTCCGAGGTTGCGAAGCCTAGATTTCATAAGATTCTGGTGGTTTCACTTGTTCAGCTTGACCCACCGCAGCGGGTCGAAGGCGCGGCCAAGATGCCGCATTTCAAAGTATAGCCCTGTTTCCTCATTGCCCCCGCTCGCTCCCGTGGTCGCGACAGTCTCTCCCGCCGTCACCGCATCGCCCACTTGCTTGAGCAGCGACTCGTTGTTGGCGTAGATGGACAGGTAGGCTTCACCGTGGTCCAGAATCAGGAGATTGCCGAAGCCCCTCATCCATTCTGCGTACACCACCTCGCCCCCGGCAATAGCTCGAACTGGCTGTCCTTGGGGCGCGCGAATGAAAAGTCCCTTCGCTTCCGTCCCCGCCGCCCCTCTTGGAGCCCCGAACCGGCCGGACAGTTCCCCGCGTACCGGCAAGCTAAGGCGGCCGCGCAGTTTGGAGAAGGGCTCTTTTCTCGCTTGCGCCGGCAAGAGCGCGGCGAGCTCTTCGACGAGGTGGGCCAAGCGTGCTGCGTCCGCACGCATTACCTTGATTTCCTTGCGACTCTTGCGAACCTCGCCCGCGACTTGGTCGAGCACCCGGCGCCGTTCGCGGCGCTCGGCGAGGAGTTTTTCACGATCGGCGCGGCTCGCCGTCTGCAACGCATCGAGGCGCGCGCGCTTCGCCTGCGCCTCGCCGGCGAGGCGCGCCGCCTCCGCGAGCGTCGCGCGGTAGTCGGCCAGCATCGTGGCCGAGGCGCGCGCGAGGTAGCTGAGGTAGTGGAGGCCGCGCGCCACCGCGGCAGGGTCTTCGCCCGAGAGCGCCACGCGCAGCGCGTCGGGCGCGCGGTTCGCTTGCCGCGCGGCCACCATGCGGCCCACCGCCTGCTCGCGCTCGGCGAGCGAGCGCTCGAGCAGCGCGCGCCGCGTCGCGATGGCGGCCGCCTCCCCGCGCACCTTGTCTCCCTCCGCCCGAAGCTCCGTGAGCGCGCGATTGGCCGCCGAAATCGCACGCTCCGATTCGCGCAGGCCGTCGCGCGCCTCCTTGCGGACCTCTTCTTTTTTCTCCAGCTCGCGGGACAGCGCGTCGATGCGGTTGCGAAGCGCCTTCAGATCTTCTTCCTTGCTTGCCGGGACGGCGTTGCCGCCCCCGAGCACGAGGCAAAGGCCGACGAGAGGGAGGAGTGAAATCCCCCTCAGGTCTTCACCTTCCCCTGCGCCGACACGGCGGCGATGCGCTTGGCGACCTCGGCCTGGTCGCCGAGGTAGTAGTGGCGGACCGGCTTGAGGCCCTCGTCGAGCTCGTAGACAAGCGGGATCCCCGTCGGGACGTTTTCCTTGAGAATCTTCTCCTCGGAAAGATCGTCGAGATACTTGATCAGCGCCCGGAGCGAATTGCCGTGCGCGGCGATCAGCACGCGCTTGCCGGCGCGGATTGCAGGCGCGATCGTGCCGTCCCAATAAGGCAGCACGCGCGCCACGGTGTGCTTGAGCGCCTCGCTGCGCGGTACCTCGACGCCGGCGTAGCGCGGGTCCTTGCCTTCATAGCGCTCGTCGTCGTGGGACAGCGGCGGCGGCGGGATGTCGTAGCTTCGGCGCCAGACGAGCACTTGCTGCTCGCCGTGCTTGGCTGCCATCTCGGCCTTGTTCAGCCCCTGCAGCGCGCCGTAGTGGCGCTCGTTCAGGCGCCAGTGCTTCTCCTCGCGAAGCCACATCTGGTCGAGCTCGTCGAGCGCGATCCACAGCGTGCGGATGGCGCGCTTGAGCACCGAGGTGTAGGCGAGATCGAAGCGGTAACCCTCGGTCCTGAGGAGGCGTCCGGCGTCGCGCGCCTCTTCGATACCCTTGGGCGAGAGGTCCACGTCGACCCAACCGGTGAAGCGGTTCTCCCGGTTCCATTGCGACTCGCCGTGGCGCAGCAGGACGAGCTTGTGCGCGGAACGCGACATCGCTCAATTATAATGATCCGTTCGTGGAACCTTCCCTGCTGGAATTCCTGAAGAAGGACAGTAATGGCCTGCTCGCCGCGGTCGCGGTGGTGTCGGGCGCGATGCTGCTGTGGCCGTACGTGCGTCGCTTCGGCGGCGGCCCGTCCATCAGCGCCGCGCAGGCCACGCAGCTCATCAACCGCGAGGATGCGCTCGTCGTCGACGTGCGCGATCCGGGCGAGTACGGAGCCGGGCATATTCTCGGCGCGAAGAACGTGCCGCTCTCCCGTATCGAAGCCGTCGGCTCGGAAATTGCCGGAAAGTACAAGGACAAGCCGGTGATCGTCTACTGCGACGACGGCAATCGCTCCGGCAAGGCGGCGGCCGCGCTGAAAGGCCAGGGCTTCGGCAAGGCCGTGAGCCTTTCGGGCGGTCTGGGTGCATGGCGCCAGGCCGGGCTGCCCATGGAAAAAAAATGACATGGCGAAGGTCCTGATGTACCTGACCGCTTCGTGCCCGTTCTGCCAGTCAGCCGACCGGCTGCTGCAGCAGAAAGGCGTCGCGGTCGAGAAGATTCGCGTCGATCTCGAGCCCGCGCGGCGCGCCGAGATGATCCAGAAAAGCGGCCGCCGCACGGTGCCGCAGATCTGGATCGATGGCCTCCACGTCGGAGGCTGCGACGACCTCTATGCGCTCGAGCGCGCCGGCGAACTCGACCCACTCCTCAAGGCCGCCTAATGGCAGACCCCGTCCAGCCGCAACCGTCCCCGGAGCAGCAGAACCAGCCGAGCTTCCAGATCGAAAAGGTGTACGTGAAGGACCTGTCGCTCGAGATTCCGCACGCGCCGCAGGTCTTCGTGCAGCAGCTGCAGCCGCAGCTCGAGGTCCAGATCCACACCAATGCCGCCCAGTTCGCCGAGGGTTACTACGAGTGCACCGTGACCGCCACGGTGACCGCCAAGGCCGGCGATCGCACGCTGTTCCTCGCCGAGGCGGCGCAGGCGGGCATCTTCTCGGTGCGCAACGTCCCTGCCCAGGAGATCGATCCGCTGCTCGGCATCGGCTGTCCGACGATTCTCTTTCCGTACCTGCGCGAGAGCATCTCCGACCTCGTGACACGCGGCGGTTTCCCGCCTGTCCTTCTCAATCCCGTCTCGTTCGAGGCGCTCTACATGCAGCGCGTGCAGCAGGGCGGAGCGCAGCGCCCGGCCGAATCGAAGATCGAACTCGCCCGGTGACGCGCGTCGCAGTGCTCGGGGCCGGCGCCTGGGGCACCGCGATCGCCGCCGTCCTCTGCGCGCGGCTGGAAGTGGCGCTGTGGGCCCGCGATCCCGCGCAGGCCGCGGCGCTCACGAAAACGCGCCGCAACGAGCGCTACCTTCCCGGCATCGCGCTGCCGGCCAAGGTTTCCATCCATTCGATTCTTGAAGAGAGCATCGAAGGCGCGACGCTGGCGCTTGCAGCCACTCCGGTGGCCGGGCTGCGCGAGGTCTTGCCGAAGGTGAGGCTGCCGCTGGTCTGGCTGTGCAAGGGCTTCGAGGAAGGCACGGGCCTGCTGCCCCACGAAATCGCGGCGCAGACGATGGGGGCGAAGGCGCGGTGCGCGGCGCTGTCGGGACCGTCGTTCGCCGCCGAGGTGGCGCGCGGACTACCTTGCGCGCTGACGCTCGCTTCTCAGGATGGCGCGTTTGCCCGCGAGACTGCGGCGCTGCTGCACGGGGGCCGCATGCGGATTTACTACAGCACCGATCTCGTGGGCGTCGAGATCGGCGGCGCGGTGAAGAACGTCATGGCCATCGCCGCCGGCATTTCCGACGGACTGGGACTCGGGTTGAACGCGCGGGCGGCGCTCATCACGCGGGGTCTCGCCGAAATGGCACGCCTCGGCGTCGCGCTCGGCGGCGCCGCCGAAACGCTGTTCGGCCTTGCGGGCGCGGGCGATCTCATCCTCACGGCGACGGGAGAGCTCTCGCGCAACCGCCGCGTCGGCCTCGAGCTCGCCCAGGGGCGTTCGCTCAAGGACATCCTCGAGCACCTCGGCCATGTCGCCGAGGGCGTGCGTTCCGCAAAGGAGGTCGCGCGCCTTGCCAAGGCGAAAGGCGTCGACATGCCGGTAAGCGACGCGGTCAACGCGGTGCTCGACGGCAAGCTCACGCCGGCAAAGGCAGTCGAGCTGTTGCTTTCCCGCGACCCGAAGAAAGAGCGTTAGTCAGGTTCGTACGCCGCGGATCCCCTCGTAGAGAGCCATCAGCCGCGGCAGATCCGCGTCGAAATCGCCGCTCGTTTCAAACACCGGAAACAGCCTGATCGCGCGCGCGCCGCCGTCGAACGCCGCCGGCAGGATCGGCACCCGCGCGGCGTGCGCGATGTGGTAGAAACCGCTGCGCCAGGGCGTGTCACGGGTGCGCGTTCCGGCCGGGGCGATGCCAAGGAACACCGCGGGCTCGGCCTCGATCATCGCCACGGCCTGCGCGACCGCGCCCTGCGGCGCCTCGCGCACCACGGGCGTGCCGCCGAACCAGCGCATGAGCCAGCCGAGCGGCGGATAAAAAAGCGTGTACTTGCCGAGAAAGCGCACCGAGAGCCCGAGGGCGAACACCGCCGAGATCCCGAGCACGAAGTCCCAGTTCGACGTATGCGGGGCGACGATCGCGACCAGCTTCGCCCGGTCGGGAAACTCCCCTTCGATGCGCCAGCCTGCAGCCGCGAGCGCCGTGCGTCCGAGCCAGCGTGAAAAGCCGTTCCCCCGGCGCGGCAGGCTCGGCGGTAGCGCCGGAATCGAGCTCAGGCGCTTCCCCCGAACGCGAGCTGACGCCACGCCTCGAACACCACCACGGCGACGGCGTTCGAGAGGTTGATGCTGCGGTTTCCGGGCGTCATGGGCAGCCGCAAGCGGTTTCCCTCCTGGAATCCCATAAGGATGGATGCGGGCAGGCCTCTGGTCTCGGCGCCGAAGACCAGCACGTCGTCGCTGGCGTATCGGACGTCGGTGTAGAGATTCGTGCCCTTGGTGGTGAATGCGAACCTGCGCCTTGCGCCCAGCAAGGAAAGGCAGGCCGGCCAGTCCTTGTGGGTCTTGACCGGGGCGAGCTCGTGGTAGTCCAGCCCGGCGCGCTTGAGGCTCCGGTCGTCCATCGAGAAGCCCAGCGGCTCGACGAGGTGGAGCCGGCAGCCTGTGTTCGCCGCGAGCCGGATGACGTTGCCGGCATTGGGCGGGATCTCCGGCTCCACGAGGACGATGTCGAACATCAGGCGGGCGGGAGCGTGCGCGCGACGACCCAGTTCACCACCTTGGCCGCGCCGGCGCGCTTCAGAGTCAGCGCGAGCTCGTCCAGGGTTGCGCCGGTCGTCATGACATCGTCGACCACCGCCACGGTCGCGCCGGTGAGCGGCCGCCTGCAGCCGAAAGCGCCGCGTACGTTGCGCCGGCGCTCGTCCCACGGCAGCTCGGTCTGCGGCACGGCGTCGGCGTGGCGCACGCACACGTCGACGTCGAGCTTCCCGCGCGCAAGATGGCGCGCGATCTCGGCCGCCTGGTTGTAGCCGCGGCCGCGCAGCCTGGCGGTTGAAAGCGGCACGGGAATCACGCGGTCCACGCTCCAGCTCGGGATGCTCGCGGAAAGCAGGCCGCCCAGGAGCGGCGCCAGGGCGAGCTCGCCCCGGAACTTGAGCGCGTGCACCAGCGTGTCGGCCGGAAAGTCGTAGGCCAGGGCGGCGGTGGTGGCATCGTACGCGGGCGGCTCGGAGAGGCAGCGGCCGCAGACCGCGGCGCCGGGAGTAGGCAGCGCGCAACGCGGGCAAAGCTCGTCTCCAAGACGCGGCAACTCTTCGCGGCAGGCCTCGCACAGGAGCTCCCGCGAAGCGCCGCGGCAGACGAAGCAGCTGCCGCCGAAAAGGAGCTTCGCGAGCAAATCGCGCATGCTATCTTTTCCCCATGTGGACTGTAGCGCAGCTCGGCGCCGATCTGGATGCCGGCCGGACCTCGAGCCGAGAGGTGGTGGAGCAGGCGCTTGCGCGCATCGCGGAGCAAAGCGGCGAGGGGGCCAGGGCGTTCCTGAAGGTCTATGCCGACGCGGCGCGCGCCGATGCCGCCCACGCCGACCGTCTGCGCAAGGCCGGCGTGCGCCGCTCGGCGGTCGACGGCCTGCCGGTGTCGCTGAAGGATCTCTTCGATGTTGCCGGCGACGTGACCAGGGCCGGATCGAAGATCCGCATCAATGAACCAAAAGCGATCCGTGACGCGCCTGTGGTCGCCCGGTTGCGGGCCGCCGGCGCGGTCTTTGTCGGCCGCACCAACATGGTCGAGTTCGCGTTCGGCGGGGTGGGATTCAATCCGCACTACGGCACCCCGAAGAACCCGTACCAGCGCAAGGTCGGCCGGGTTCCGGGCGGCTCGTCCTCCGGCGCCGCCGTGGCCCAGGCGGACGGCATGGCGGTGATGTCGCTCGGCTCGGATACGCGCGGCTCGGTTCGAGGGCCGGCGGCGCTGTGCGGCGTGACCGGCTGGAAGCCCACGGCGCGCCGCGTGCCGCGCGAGGGCGCCTTTCCGCTTTCGTTCACCCTCGATTCGGTGGGTCCGATCGCCAATTCGGTCGCCTGCTGCGCGGCCTACGACGCGATCCTCGCCGGGGAGCCCGATGGCCGGCTGGCGTCGCTGCAGGCGAAGGGGCTGCGGCTCCTCGTGCCGCGCTCGTCGGCGCTCGACGACCTCGACCGGGACGTGGGTGCTGCCTTCGACGCTTCACTCAGGACCCTTTCAAAGAAAGGGGTGATGCTCGAGGAGCGGCCGGTGCCGCAGTTCGACCGGCAGGGCGATTATTTCAAGGGCGGCGGCTACGCCGGCGCGGAGGCTTATCACATTCATCGCGCGGAAGAGGCACGCATCGGCGAATTCGACCCGCGCGTGGGCAAGCGCATCCTCATGGGCAGGAACCTGACCGCTTCGGACTATCTCGCCCTGGGCGATCTGCGGGTCGAATTCATGAGAGACGTCGAGGCGCTCGCAGCGGGTTTCGACGCGATCCTGATGCCGACAGTGCCGTGTATCGCGCCGACGATCGCCGAAGCCGATGCCAGCGACGAGGATTATTTCCGCTGGAACATGCGCATCCTGCGCAACAACGGCCTCATCAACTTCCTCGATGGCTGCGCGGCTTCGCTGCCGTGCCACGAGCCGGGCGGCGCGCCGGTCGGGCTCATGGTCTGCGGCGTCGCTGGCAGCGATCGCCATACGCTGGCGGTGTCGGCGGTCATTGAGCGCGCGCTCGCACGGGATTGACGGCCGCGCGGCGCGCCGCCGTTTCGAGCGCTCTGCCGGCACTTATCCGAAGTTCGCGCGACTCGAGAGCGAGGTTTTCGCGCGCATGCTCGAGCGCCTGGACTACATCCGGCTCGACCCGGCGCGCGTGCTCGACGCGGGGAGCGGCCCGCCGCGCCGCGAGCTGCGCCGGCGCTATCCGCGCGCGATGGCGATTGCGCTCGATTTCTCGCTTCCGATGTTGGTGCCACGCGGGCTTTTCCGGTGGGCCACCGGTGAAAGACAGGTCTCGGTGTGCGCAGACATGCAGTACCTGCCGTTCGCCGATGCCTCGGTCGACCTGGTCTGGTCGAACATGGCGCTGCACTGGCTGTCGGATCCGCTCCCAGCGCTGCGCGAGTTCCGCCGCGTGCTGGCGCCGAACGGCTTGCTCATGTTCAGCACGCTCGGCCCCGATTCGCTGAAGGAGCTGCGCGCCGCCGCGGGCGAGCGCAGGGTGCACGCCTTCATCGACATGCACGACGTGGGCGACATGCTGCTTGCGGCCGGCCTTGCGGCGCCGGTGATGGACATGGAGCTCGTCACGCTAGAGTATCCGGACGCCGGCACCTTGCTCGACGATCTGCGCGGCAGCGGCCAGACCAGCGCGCGCACCGATCGGCCGAGAGGGCTCGCGGGCCGCGCGTTCGGCGAGCGCCTGCGGCGAGCGCTCGGCACCAAGCCCAGGGCGAGCTTCGAGGTCGTCTACGGGCACGCGTGGCGCTCGCCCGCCCAGGATGTGAAAACAGTTCGTGTTTTCAAGAACATTTCTTGAGGACGCGCGTTCACCTGTGCTATTTTTGCAGGCTTGTTAAGCATCCCTCGAGAACCGGCGCGCGAGCTGCCGTTCCGCGACGGGAATGCCGGCTTCAGCCTGACCCTCAAGCGCAACTGCTCGATTTCTCCGGCTGGACTTGCCGGCGTGTTCGCGGCGCTGGCGTGCGCGGTGGTCGCGATCGGCACGGGCTTCGCCGTCGTCGGCGCCTGGCTGGTGCTGCCGTTCGCGGGCCTGGAGGTGCTGCTGCTTGCCTGGGCTTACGTGGTCTATGCGCGGCGCGCGGCGGATTACGAGTTCATCGAGCTGGAAGCGGGGCGGTTGACGGTGGAAGTCGCAGAGGCGCAGAAGACGTCGCGCTACGAAATGGATGCGCACCGGGCGCGCGTGCGCCTCGAAGAGGAACGCGTGGTGCTGCTGGGGGCGCGGGAACAACTTGAGCTGGGGCGGCACCTCGACGCGGACAGCCGCGCGCGGTTCGCCGCCGAGCTGCAGAAGAGACTGCGGATCTGATTCGGGGAACCAACAACATGCGGGGAACGAAAGTCATTCAAGCCCTGGCCGGCCTCGCCGGGCTCGCGATCTGCGCCTCGGCGCACGCCATCGAATGGTACTTCCGCGAGCCGGGCTCGAAGCTAGCCGCCGACGTCGACTGGCTGCACCAGCTCGTGATGTGGCTGATCATCGTCATCTTCGCGGTGGTGTTCGGCGCGATGTTCTATGCCTGCTATGCGCATCGCAAGTCGAAGGGCCACAAGGCCGAGCAGTTCCACGAGAACACCGCGGTCGAGCTCGTCTGGACCATCATCCCGGCGATCATCCTGGTGGCGATCGCCTGGCCGGCGACGAAGGTCGTGATCGCCCAGAAGGACACTTCGGCGCCCGACCTCACCATCAAGGTCACCGGCTACCAGTGGAAATGGGGTTACGACTACGTGAAGGGCGAGGGCGAGGGCATCAGCTTTCTCTCGACGCTCGCCACGCCGCGCGCCCAGATCGAGGGCCGTGAGCCGAAGGGCGAGCACTACCTCCTCGAGGTCGACAACAACCTCGTGGTGCCGCTCGGGAAGAAGATCCGCGTCATCACCACCGCCGCCGACGTGGTGCATTCGTGGTGGGTGCCGTCGTTCGGCGCCAAGCAGGACGCGATTCCGGGCTTCCTGCGCGACCTCTGGTTCCGCCCGGAGAAGACCGGCGTGTTTCGCAGCCAGTGCGTGGAGCTCTGCGGCAAGGAGCACGGCTTCATGCCGATCGTGGTGGAGGTGATGTCGGCGGACGACTATACGAAGTGGGTGGCGCAGTTCAAGGAGAAGGCCGCCAAGTCGGCCGCGGCGGACACGAGGGCGCTTTCGACGGAGGATCTCATGCAGCGCGGCGCGAAGATCTACCAGGACACATGCGTGGCGTGCCACGGCGCGAAGGGCGAGGGCTCGCCGGCGATCAAGGCGCCCGCGCTCGCCGGCTCGAAGACCGCCACCGGCCCGAAGGAGGCGCATATCGACACCGTGCTGCAAGGCAGGGCGAACACCGCGATGCAGTCATTCAAGGCGCTGGGCAACGCCGATCTCGCCGCGGTCATCACCTACGAGCGCAATTCCTGGGGGAACAAGGGCGGCGAAGTCCAGCCGGCCGAGGTTGCCGCCCACCGCAAATAGCTAGGAGAACCAAATGAGCGCAGTCGTCGACACCCACGGACACGGCCATGAAGGCCACGACCACGGCCATGGTCATCACGGACCGTACGGCGGCATCATGCGCTGGATCACCACCACCAACCACAAGGACATCGGCACGCTGTACCTGTGGTTCAGCTTCATCATGTTCTCGGTCGGCGGGGTGATGGCGCTGGTGATCCGCACCGAGCTGTTCACGCCGGGGCTGCAGATCGTGAACCCGGACTTCTTCAACCAGATGACCACCATGCACGGGCTCATCATGGTGTTCGGCGCCATCATGCCGGTGTTCGTCGGCTTCGCGAACTGGCAGATCCCGATGATGATCGGCGCGCCCGACATGGCGTTCGCGCGCCTGAACAACTGGTCGTTCTGGCTGCTGCCGTTCGCCGCGACCTTGCTGATTCTCTCGTTCTTCATGCCCGGCGGCGCGCCCGGCGTGGGCTGGACCATGTACTCGCCGCTCACCGTGCAGATGGGCATCGGCATGGACTTCACCATCTTCGCGGTGCACCTGCTCGGGATGAGCTCGATCCTCGGCTCGATCAACATCATCACCACCATCCTCAACATGCGCGCGCCGGGGATGACGCTGATGCGCATGCCGCTCTTCGTGTGGACCTGGCTCATCACCGCCTACCTGCTGGTGGCGGCAATGCCGGTGCTCGCCGGCGCGGTGACGATGACGCTCACCGACCGCCATTTCGGCACCAGCTTCTTCAATGCCGCGGGCGGCGGCGACCCGGTGCTCTACCAGCATATCTTCTGGTTCTTCGGCCACCCCGAGGTGTACATCATCGCGCTCCCGGGATTTGGCGTGATCTCGCAAGTGATCCCGGCGTTCTCGCGCAAGCCCCTCTTCGGCTACGCCTCGATGGTCTACGCCACCTCGGCGATCGCGATCCTGTCGTTCATCGTCTGGGCGCACCACATGTACACGGTGGGCATGCCGGTGACCGGCCAGCTGTTCTTCATGTACGCCACCATCCTCATCGCCGTACCCACCGGCGTGAAGGTGTTCAACTGGGTGACGACGATGTGGAAGGGCTCGCTCACGTTCGAGACGCCGATGCTGTTCGCCTGCGGCTTCCTCTTCATGTTCACGCTCGGCGGCTTCACCGGCCTGGTGCTCGCGCTGGTGCCGATCGACATCCAGCTGCACGACACCTACTACGTGGTGGCGCACTTCCACTACGTCATGGTGGCGGGCGCCCTGTTCGCGGCCTTCGCCGGGGTCTACTTCTGGATCCCGAAATGGACCGGGCGCATGTACAACGAAACGCTCGGCAAGATCCATTTCTGGGCCACTCTCATCTTCTTCAACATGATCTTCTTCGTGCAGCACTTCCTCGGCATGGCGGGCATGCCGCGGCGCATCCCCGACTACCCGCTGATGTTCGAGACCTGGAACAGGATCTCGACCATCGGCGCCTTCGGCATGGGCCTGGCGCAGATCCTGTTCTTCTACATCGTGCTCGACACCATCCGCAACGGCAAGCCCGCGCCGCAGCTGCCGTGGGAAGGGGCGGATTCCCTTGAGTGGACCCACTTGCCCACCCCGGTTCCGTATCACACCTTTGAGACTCAGCCTGTGATTCGATGAGCAAGAACCTGCGCACGGGGCTGATCCTGGCGTCGATCGCGCTGGCGTTCTTCGTCGGCATCATCGCGAAGTACTGGCTGCTCAGATGACCCGCGAGCGCCAGAACCGCAGGCTCTTCGCGCGGCTCGCGCTGGTGGCGCTCGGCATGTTCGGCTTCGGCTACGCGCTGGTGCCGTTCTACTACAAGATCTGCGAAGCCTGGGGCATCTATTCGCTCGGCGAGACGCGCGCCGCGAACGTCAACACGCAGATCGACTCGAGCCGCACCGTGACGATCGAGTTCGACGCCAACGCCCACAACCTGCCGTGGCGCTTCCGCCCGCTCGTCAGCCACGTCGAGGTGCATCCCGGGGAGCTCGCCACCGTCGAGTACGAGGTGGTGAACACCCGCAACGAACCGGTCACCGGCCAGGCGGTGCCGAGCTACGGGCCGCCTTACGCGGGCGAGTACTTCAACAAGATCGAGTGCTTCTGCTTCAGGCAGCAGACGCTCGCGCCCGGCGAAACCCGGCGCATGCCGGTGACCTTCGTCGTCGATCCGAAGCTGCCCGCCGGCGTCAGCAGCATCGCGCTGTCGTACACCTTCTTCGAGGTGGCGGGGCGCGGAGGAAAGTCGTGATGGAGGTGATCAAGATGGTGCTCTCGGGCGCCGTCGGCATCCGCCGCAAGTCCTCGCACGAGCGCGCCAGCGTGCAGCCCTGGCAGCTCGCGATCGCGGCGGTAGTGTTCGTCCTGCTCTTCATCCTCGCGATCCGCACCGTGGTTTACTTTGTGACGAGTTAAGGGAGAAACCAGAACATGGCGCACAGCGCACCCCATGCCCCCGCGGCCCACGGCCGGCAGACCCACTACGCGGTGCCGCAGCCGATGCCTTGGCCGATCATGGGCTCGGCCTCGCTCTTCATGATGGCGATCGGCGCCGTGTTCCTTTTCAACGGCGCGCTTGGCGGCTGGGCCGGAATCGGCGCGGGTTTCCTGCTGCTCCTCTACATGATGGTGCGCTGGTTCGGCGAGGTGATCGGCGAGTCCGAGGCCGGCAAGTACGGCCGCTGGGAAGACGTGTCGTTCCGCTGGGGAATGAGCTTCTTCATCTTCTCGGAGGTCATGTTCTTCGGCGCCTTTTTCGGCGCGCTGTTCTGGGCGCGCGTGTATTCGGTGCCCGACCTCGCCACGCTCGAGCACCAGGCGCTCATCTGGCCCGGATTCACGCCGCACTGGCCCTCGGCCGGCCCGGGGTTCGCCGAGCAGTTCACGCCCATGGAGGCGTGGGGCCTGCCCGCGGTCAACACCATTCTGCTTCTCAGCTCGGGCGTTACCGTGACCTTCGCGCACTGGAACCTGATCGCGAACAACCGCGGCAAGCTGCTGGCGTGGCTCGGTGCGACGGTCGGTCTGGGCGTCGCGTTCCTCGTCTGCCAGGCGATCGAGTACCACCACGCGTTCACCGAGCTCAACTTGACGCTGCACACCGGCGTCTACGGCTCGACCTTCTTCATGCTGACCGGCTTCCACGGCTTCCACGTCACCATCGGCGCGATCATGCTGACTGTGATCTGGTTCCGCTGCCTGCGCGGCCACTTCAAGCCCGACCACCACTTCGCGTTCGAGGGCGTGGCCTGGTACTGGCACTTCGTAGACGTGGTGTGGCTCGGCCTGTTTATCTTCGTTTATTGGCTTTAGAGCCGTCCTGGAATGAGGCCGAAGTAATAGCCTGCCATTAGCATCAGGAACAGGGTCACCGAAAGACCGACGCGGAGCGCGAGCGCCTTCACCATGCGCTTTCCCTGCCCGCGGTCGCGGAACATGAAAACCGCAGCGGAAGCGAGGCTGGCGATGATCGCGAGCAGCATGGCGATCACGACGTAGCGCATGCCCGCAGGATACTCTTTCCGCCCGCGCGCATGGGCGTTCGCCGCCGCCGCGGCGGCGTGCGCGGCGGGCATCGCGCTCGGCCACTGGCAGGCCGGCCGCGCCGATGAAAAGCGCGTCCTCGGCGCGCGGCTCGAGCAGGCCTTCAAGGCGCCGCCGCTCGAGATTCCCGACGGGAAGATCGACCCGCGCGACTACGTCATGAGGCACGTGGCGGCGCGCGGGCGCTTTGCGGACGAGCACACCGTCTACCTCGACAACAAGCTGCGCCACGGGCGGCCGGGCTATGAGGTGGTGACGCCGCTGCGCCTCGACGGCGTATACGTTCTCGTCAACCGCGGCTGGGTCGAGGCGGGCAGGACCCGGGCGGTGCTGCCGCGGGTGCCGGCGCCCGCGGGCGAAGTGCGCGTCGAAGGCCTCGGGCTCGCGCGGCTTCCACATGCCCTCGAGCTCGGCGAGGCCGCGCCCGGTAAAGTGCGGCAGAACGTCGATCTGCCTGCCCTCGAGAAGGAAACCGGACTGCGCTTCCAGCCCATCGTGATCGAGCAGCATTCGTCCGCGCCCGACGGCCTGACCCGCGACTGGCCGCGCCCCGACGCGGGAATCGAGAAGCACGAAAGCTACGCGCTGCAATGGTATTCGCTCGCCGCCCTCGCGGTGGTCCTGTTCGTCGCTCTCTCCTTCCGCCGTGCCGGCGCGCCTTAAGCTCGTCGCCGTGCTCCTCGTTTGCGCTTCGCCCTTCGTGCTGGCCTGGGCGGCCTGGCATTTCAACTGGTGGACCGGAGCCGCCGGCAACTACGGCGAGCTGGTCGCGCCGCAGCCACTGCCGGAGCCCGAATTCCAGGCGCTGCGCGGCAAGTGGGTATTCGTCACCTTCGACGCCGCCGCCTGCGACGCCTACTGCGAGCGCAAGCTGTACTTCATGCGCCAGGTGCGCACTGCGCAGGGCAAGGACCAGGCCCGCATCGAGCGCCTGTGGGTGATTACCGACGCCGGCGCGCCGCGCCCGGAGCTTCTTGCCGCCATCGAGGGCACGCGCATTTCGAGGGTCGTGCCGCGGGAATTTCCGGGCCGGCCGGTGGATCACATCTACCTGGTCGATCCGCTGGGCAACCTGATGATGCGCTATCCGCGCGACCCCGATCCGTCGAAGATGCTGAAGGACCTGCAGCGCCTCATGAAGTACTCGCAGGTCGGATGAGTCGCGCCTACCGCCTCCTTGCTGGAGTCACTTTGGGGCTCGCCTTCATCGTGGTGGTCGTGGGCGCCTATGTGCGTCTCTCCGACGCGGGCTTGGGCTGCCCCGACTGGCCGTTCTGCTACGGCCAGCCGGTGCCATCCGATATCGCCGACGGCGATGCGCTTGCGAAGGCTTGGAAGGAAATGGGCCACCGGTACCTGGCGGGTACCCTCGGCGCTCTTATCCTGATCCTGGCTTTTTGGTCATGGAAGGCAAGGCGCTCGCGCTGGCTCGCGAGTTCGATCCTTGCGCTGGTGCTGTTCCAGGCGACGCTCGGCGCGTGGACCGTGACGATGCTGCTCAAGCCGGCGATCGTCACGGCCCACCTTCTAGGCGGCATGACCATCCTCGGCGCGCTGACATGGCTCGCCGTGTCGCAGCTCGATCCTCCTCCCCTGGCGCTCGCTCATCGGCTTCGCATTCCGGCGGCGATCGCGCTTGCGGTGCTGGCGGTGCAGATCGCGCTCGGCGGCTGGGTCAGCTCCAACTATGCGGCGCTCGCCTGCCCGGACGTGCCGCTGTGCCTGGGACGCGCGCTTCCGCCGATGGACTTCGGCAACGCGTTCCACGTACTGCGCGAGCTCGGGCAGACGCCGCAGGGAGAGCTCCTGTCGCGCGAGGCGCTCACCGCGATCCACTGGTCCCATCGCATGTTTGCACTGATTGCGGTCGCGGTCATCGGCTGGGCGGCGTACCGCGCAATGCGGGTCTCGAAGACAATGACCGCCGTGGTTGCCGGACTCCTAATTGTGCAATTCTCGATCGGCGTCGCCAATGTGATCGTGAGCCGGCCGCTCGCCCTCGCCGCCGCCCACAACGCGGGCGCCGCAGGCCTCCTCGCCGCGCTCGTCGTGCTAAACTTTTTCGCTTTCCGCGCCACGGGCGCGACGCATCCCGGTTCCAGGTGAACGCCCAGGTCCTACAAGGCAATCTCGCGCAGCAGCTGCGGGCTTTCTACGCGCTCACCAAACCGCGCGTCGTATCGCTCATCGTGTTTACCGCGGTGATCGGAATGTTTCTCGCGGTACCGGGCATGGTGCCGGCGAAGATCCTGGTCGCGGGAACGCTGGGCATCGCGCTGGTGGCCGGCGCGGCCGCCGCGGTGAATTGCCTGGTCGAGCAGAAGATCGACGCGCTGATGCGGCGCACGCGCTGGCGCCCGCTGCCCCGCGGCGAGCTGACCGCGGCGCAGGCGCTTCTCTTCGCCGGCGCGCTGGGCGGCGCGGGGCTGTGGATCCTGTTCCATTTCGTCAACGCGCTCACGATGTGGCTCACCGTCGCCACCTTCACGGGCTACGCGGTGGTCTATACCGTGCTTCTCAAGCAGGCGACGCCGCAGAACATCGTCATCGGCGGCGCCTCGGGCGCCATGCCTCCGGTGCTCGGATGGGCCGCGGCGACCGGCGAGGTGAGCATCGATGCGATGCTCCTCTTCCTCATCATTTTTGCGTGGACGCCGCCGCACTTCTGGGCGCTTGCGCTCTACCGCACCGAGGACTACGCCAAGGCCGGCGTGCCGATGCTGCCGGTGACGCACGGCAAGCCCTATACCCGGCTTCAGGTGCTCCTCTACACGCTGATCCTCTTCGCGGTGAGCCTGCTCCCGTTCGTGGTTCGCCTGAGCGGGTGGCTGTACCTCGCCGCGGCGCTCGCCCTCGGGGGTGTGTTCCTCGCCTACGCCGTGCGCATCTGCCTTGCCTACAGCGATGCGCTCGCGCAGAAGACCTTCCGCTACTCGATCCTCTACCTTGCGCTTCTCTTCGCCGCGCTCCTGCTCGACCACTATCTGTAGCCTGGCGCTCACCGCCGCGCTGCTCTCAGGCTGCGACAGCGGGCCGCGCTTCAAGAGCACCGACATCACCGGCGCCGACTACGGCAAGACGCTCGAGCTCACCGACCAGACGGGCCGTCCGCGCCGCCTCGAGGACTGGCGCGGCAAGATCGTGGTCCTGTTCTTCGGCTTTACCCATTGCCCGGACGTGTGCCCGACGACGTTGGCCGACCTTTCCCAGGTGATGAAGCAGCTCGGCCCGGATGCGGATCGCGTCCAGGTGCTTTTCGTGACGGTGGACCCGGAGCGCGACACCCCGGACGTGCTCGGCAAGTACGTCGGCGCCTTCGACCCGCGCTTCCTCGCGCTCTACGGCGACCCTGCGGCCACACAGCGTGCGGCGCGCGAGTTCAAGGTGTTCTACGAGAAGCGCAAGACGGCGGACGGGTATAGCGTCGACCACAGCGGGCAGACGTACGTAATCGATGCGCAGGGGCGGCTGCGCCTCTTCGTGCGCCCGGATCGGCTCGCCTCCGACCTTCCGGAGGACCTGAAGACTCTCTTGAAGTCCGGTTAGGCCGGGGCGGGGAGCGCCAGCCGCATCTTCTGGAACGCCTTCGCCTCGATCTGGCGAATGCGTTCGGCCGAAACCTTGAACTCGGCTGCCAGCTCGTGCAGGGTGGCCGCGTCGTTCTCGCGCAGCCAGCGCGCCTCGACGATGCGGCGGCTGCGCGGGTCGAGGGCGCTCAGCGCGCTTGCAAGCCCCGCGGAGCGATTTTCCTCGGACTCCTTCGCCTCCAGCACGCGCAACGGCTCGGCGGCGTGGTCGGCGGCGAGGTAGTTCGCCGGGGCGTACGCGGACTCGTCGTCCGGGTCGCCCTCGAAGGCGATTTCCTGGCCCGAGAGGCGCATCTCCATCTCGACCACTTCCTCGGGCTTGACGCGCAGCTCCTGCGCCACCCGCGACACGTCGTCGCTGGTGAGCGGGGCGAGCCCCTTCTTCATCGAGCGCAGGTTGAAGAAGAGCTTTCGCTGGGCCTTGGTGGTCGCCACCTTGACCAGGCGCCAGTTGCGCAGGATGTACTCGTGGATCTCGGCCCTGATCCAGTGGATGGCGAACGACACCAGCCGCACGCCGCGGTCCGGGTCGAAGCGCTTCACGGCCTTCATGAGGCCGATGTTTCCTTCCTGGATGAGGTCGGCATGCGGCAGGCCGTAGCCGAGGTAACCCCTGGCGAGGGCGACCACCAGGCGCAGGTGCGAGAGCACGAGGCCGCGGGCGGCGTCGAGATCTTCCTTTTCACGCCAGCGCAGCGCCAGTTCGCGCTCCTCCTGGGCGGTGAGGAGGGGGAACCGGTTGACGGTCTGGATGTAAGCCTCGAGGCTCCCGGTCGGCATCGGCACGGGAACCGAAACGGGCAGGGCCAGCGTCGCTTGCATGGATACGGATCTCCTTGATGGGGGGCGATTTTAGCAGTCACTTCATTAGAGTGCCAGGCGGATCGCCGGTTCCCTTAAAGGCCTTGGGCGAAAGCGGGCGCTAACTGTCGCTTTGGTCTAGCCAGGCTCGACCTCCCGAAGCTGCCGCGCCACCGCGAGCTGCGCGCCTAGGCTGCCGAGCAGGCCGGCGAAGACCACGACCGCAAGGGCATCGCCCAGCCCCAGGAAATCGAACCTGAAGCCGGACCCATAGGACTCTGCCAGCGCCCGAACCTCCCGGTTGAGAAGTCCGAGGCCCGCCGCCACGATGCCCAGGGCGACGATTCCCCCGGCTGCGCCTTGGAAGAGGCCCAGGTAATAGAAGGGTCTTCGGATGAACGCGTCGGTCGCCCCGATCAGCTTCGATACCTCGATCTCGGCGCGCCGGGTCAGGATCTGGAGGCGAATGGTATTGAAGGTTACCGCGGCCAGCCCGGCACCGAGCAGCGCGCTCAGGAGCCAGATGGCTACCCGTCCGATGTTGGCCAGGGCGGCCAGGCGCCGAGCCCACGCGGCGTCGGCCTGGACGTGCGCGACGCCGGGCAGTCCGGCGAGCTCGCCGGCAAGCTGTCCGATGTCTTGGTCGCGGGGCGTCACCACGAAGGCGTCGGGCAGCGGGTTGCGGCCGAGCGCCGCGATCACTTCGGCCACGCCCTGCACGCCGGACAATTCCTTGAGCGCCTGCTCGCGCGGCACGAAGCGCACTTTTGCGATGCGCTGGTCGGCACGCAGCGTCTTGCCGAGCGCGTCCGCGTCGGCGCGCTTGGCGCCGGGCTGCAGGAAGATTGAAATCTGCGTGTCGAGCGCGAAGCGTCCGGCGACGCCGCGCAGGTTCTCCAGTAGCGCATAGCCGCCCGTGGGGAGCGAGAGCGCCACGCCGATGACGGCGGTGTTCAGCACCCCCAGCCGCCGCAGCGCCGCGCCGGCGGCCTGGCGATGCTGACGCAGCCATGCGTTCAAGCGATGCGCCCCTCCTCGAGCCGCAGCACCCGCCTGCCGAGGCGCCCGACGAGGCCCTGGTCGTGAGTGGCGATCAGGACCGTGACGCCGACCTGGTTGAAGCCGACGAACACGTCGAGAATCAGCCCGGCCGACTCCGCGTCGAGGTTCGCGGTGGGCTCGTCGCCGATCAGGATGGCGGGCCGGTTGACGACCGCGCGCGCGATGGCGAGGCGTTGCTGCTCGCCGCCCGAAAGCTGGATCGGGTTTGCCTTCTCGCGCGCGAGCAGCCCCACCTTGTCGAGCGCGGCGCGCGCTCGCCGCGCCGCTTCCCGCGGCGGCAGCCCGGAAAAGGCGAGCGGCAGCATCACGTTGTCGAACACGCTGCGGTCGTACAGCAGCTTCTGGTCCTGGAACACGAGCCCGATGTTGCGCCTGAGGTAGGGCACGGCGGCGCGCTTGAGGGCGCCGACGTTCTGGCCGTTCACGATCACCGAGCCCGAGGTCGGCCGCTCGATCGCGGCGATGAGCTTGAGCAGCGTCGACTTTCCGGCGCCCGAGCGCCCGGTGACGAAAGCGAGCTCGCCCGCGTCGACGGAGAAGGTGACGCTTCTCAGCGCTTCCTGGCCGCCGGGGTAGCGCTTGGCGACCGACGAGAAGCTAACCAACCAGCGCCTCGGCGAAGTCTCTCGCGACGAAGGGTCGAAGGTCGTCGATGTCCTCGCCCACGCCGACGAAGAGGAGCGGGATGGGCCTCTCCTTCGCGATGGCGCAGACCACGCCGCCCTTCGCCGTGCCGTCGAGCTTGGTCAGGATGAGGCCGGTCAGGCCGAGCGCGTCGTCGAACGCCTTCACCTGGGCGAGCGAATTCTGCCCGGTGTTCGCGTCGAGAACGAGGAGCAACTCGTGGGGCGCGCCGTCGAGCGCCTTGCCGGCGACGCGCTTCACCTTGCGGATCTCCTCCATGAGGTGGAGCTGCGTCGGCAGGCGTCCGGCGGTGTCGGCGATCAGCACGTCGATGCCCCGAGCGCGCGCCGCGCCCAGGGCGTCGAACACCACCGCACCGGGGTCGCCCGAGTCCTGCGCGATCACCGGCACGTCGTTGCGGCGGCCCCAGATCACCAGCTGCTCTCGCGCCGCCGCGCGGAAGGTATCGCCGGCGGCGAGCATCACGCTCGCGCCCTGCGACTGCAGCCACTTCGCCAGCTTGCCGATCGATGTCGTCTTGCCCGAGCCGTTCACGCCCGCGATCATGATGACGAACGGCTTGGCTCCGACTTCCAGCTTCCTCTCCAGCGGGCGCAGCAGCTCGGTGAGCGAATCTTTCAGGGCCTGGCGCAGAGCCTCGCCGTCGGGCGCCTTCTTCTTGCGCAGCGAATCGACGAGCTGCTGCGTCGCCGGCACGCCGCAATCGGCCTGCAGCAGGGCGTTCTCCAGCTCCTCGAACAGCGCCTCGTCGACCTTGCGTCGAACGAAGAGCTCCGAGACCGGCGTATTGAGAACGTCGCGAGTGCGCGCAAGACCTGCCTTGAGGCGCGCCGCCCAGGAGAGCGCTACCATCGATGCGTGCATTCTAACAAAGGCAGAATCCGCATCATCGGCGGCGAGTACCGCGGCCGGCGCATCGCGGTGCCCGAGCGCCGCGACCTGCGCCCCACGCCTGATCGCGTGCGCGAGACGCTCTTCAACTGGCTCGGCCAGGTCCTCGACGGAAAAAGCTGCCTCGATCTGTTCGCCGGCAGCGGCGCGCTCGGGTTCGAGGCCGCCTCGCGCAGCGCCGCGCGCGTCGTCATGGTCGAGAACGACCGTGCGGTGTTTTCCTTCCTCGAGAAAACCTGCGAGCTGATCGGGGCAAAGCAAGTAGACCTCGTCCTCGCGGATGCGTTCGACTATCTCGGGAAGGGCGACGAGCGCTTCGACGTGGTTTTCCTCGATCCGCCGTTCAGGCAGAATGCCCTGCCGGCGCTGCTCGAGCGGCTGCCGCCGCGGCTGGCGCCAGGAGCGCGCGTCTACGTCGAGGCGGCCGAACCCGTCGAGCCGGGACCCGCCTGGCGCGAGCTCAAGCGCTCGCGCGCCGGGCAGGTGAGCTACCAGCTCTTGGAACCAAAGGACGAAATAAGGCGATGATCAAGGCGATCTATCCGGGAACCTTCGACCCGCTCACGCGCGGCCACGAGGAGCTGGTGCGCCGGGCAAGCACGCTGTTCGATTCGCTCGTGCTCGCCATCGCCGAAAGCACCCCGAAGCGCACCTTCTTCCCGCTGCAGGAGAGGATCGGCATGGCGCGCGAGGTGCTCGCCGACGTGAAGAACCTTGAAGTCACCGGCTTCAGCGGCCTGCTGATCGACTTCGTGCGCAAGCACAACGCGCGGGTGGTGCTGCGCGGCCTGCGCGCGGTGTCGGACTTCGAATACGAGTTCCAGCTCGCGGGGATGAACCGCCACCTCTATCCGCAGATGGAGACGATCTTCCTCACACCATCCGAGCAGCACATGTTCATCTCCGCGACGCTGGTGCGCGAGATCGCGTCGCTCGGGGGCGATGTTTCAAAGTTCGTTCATCCCTACATCGAAAAGAAACTGAAAGCCAAAGTCACTTCTGGCAGGACGGACAGTAAAACGTAGACCGCTGGCCCTGCTGGATCTTGCGAATGACGCTTCCGCAGCGGCGGCACGGTTGGCCCGCGCGGTCGTAGACCCAATAGCGTTGCTGGAAGTAGCCGGCGTTGCCGTCGGCGCCGACGAAGTCGCGCAGGCTCGAGCCGCCGGCGCGGATCGCCGCGCGTAGGGTTTGCTTGATCGCTGAGGAAAGCCGCGCGCATCTCTCCAGGGAAAGTTTGCCGGCGGGCACCCGCGGATGAATGCCCGCGAGGAACAGGCTTTCGTTCGCGTAGATGTTGCCGACGCCGACGATGCGCCGGCCGTCCATCAGGAACTGCTTGATGCCCGTGCGATGCGGCCGCGTGAGCTGATGCAGGCGCGCCGGGTGCAGCTCGCGCGTGAGCGGCTCGATACCGAGATGAACGAGCAGCGGATGGGTGTCGATGGCCGCGCGCGTCCAGAGCACCGCGCCGAAGCGGCGCGGATCGCGCAGCCGCAGAATCCTGTCACCAAGCTGAAGGTCGAAGTGGTCGTGCTTCTGCGCCGGGGTACCGGCGGGCAGCACGCGCAGGCTGCCCGACATTCCGAGGTGGAGGATCAGGTGGCCGTCGCCGCAGTCGACGAGAAGATACTTGCCTCGGCGCTGGATCGCGCGCACCGTGCGTCCCGCGAGGCGCCGCACGTCCTTCGGCACCGGCCAGCGCAGGCGCGGCTCGCGCACCGCGACGCCCGAGATGACGCGGCCTGCGAGTTGCGGCTCGAGTCCGCGCCGCGTGACCTCGACCTCGGGTAGCTCCGGCATGTGGAAAACCTGCTTGTGCGGGGCACCAAATATACCTAAGATGGGTCGAATCCAGATGAAAAGAGCGATCCGGTTGATCATCGCCGCGGCGGGCCTGTCGATCGCAGGCTGCGCCGCGATCGCGCAGACCAAGGACATTCCGCAGGCAGCCGAGGGCGACCTCCAGGAGCCGATGCTCTACGAGTTCCTGCTCGGCGAGATCGCGTTGCAGCGCGGCGACCTCCCGCTCGCGGCGCAGACGTTCCTCGACCTCGCGCGGCGCACCAACGACCCGCGCGTCGCGCGCCGCGCGGTCGAGATCGCGAACCAGGCGCGGCTTCCCGAGCTCGCGCTCGACGCGGCGCGCACCTGGCAGGAGCTCGATCCGGCCTCGCCCCAGGCGCTGCAGGTTCTCGCGGCTTTGCTGGTGGCGAACAAGCGCGCCGAGGAAGCGCTGCCGCATCTCGAGAAGCTGCTCGCCACCGAGGGCGTGAGCCCGGAGAACGGATTCATGCAGCTCAATCGCCTGCTCGCGGCGAACCCCGACAAGGCGGCGAACCTGCGCGTGGTGCGCACGCTCGCGTCGAAGTATCCGAAGCTGCCGCAGGCACACTTCGCCGTGGCGCAGGCCACCGCCGCCGCCGGCGACGACGACGCCGCGGTTGCGGCGATCCACCGCGCAAGCGCGTTACGCCCCGATTGGGAGCTCGCTGCGCTCCTCGAGGCGCAGATCCTGCAGCGCCGCTCGCCTGCCGCCGCCGCCAAGGTGCTGGGCGATTTCGTCGCCAAGAATCCGAATTCGCGCGAGGCGCGGCTCAACTACGCGCGGCTCCTGATCCTCGACAAGCGCCTGCCCGAGGCGCGCAAGCAGTTCGAAGCCGTGCTCGCCGCGAGTCCGGGCAACACCGAGGTCATCTATGCCGTGGGCCTGCTCGCGTTCCAGCTCAAGGATTACGAGGTCGCCGAGCAGAACATGAAGCGCCTGCTCGCGCTCAATTATCGCGACTCCGACGGCGTGCGCTACGTCCTGGGCCAGATCGCGGAGGAGCAGAAGCAGTGGCCGCAGGCAATCAAGTGGTACGAGAGCATCGGCGAAGGCGAGCACCAGCTCGCCGCGCGCATGCGCACCGCGAACGCCATGGCGAAGCAGGGCAAGCTCGACGAGGCGCGCAAGTATCTCAAGCGCGTCGCCGCCGACAACCCCGGCGAAGAGGCGCAGATCATCGTCGCCGAGGCGCAGCTCCTGCGCGAGGCCAACCGCAACCAGGACGCCTTCAAGCTGCTCGCCGATGCCCTGAAGAAGGATCCCGAACAGCCCGAGCTGCTCTACGACTACGCCCTCACCGCCGAGAAGCTCGATCGCTTCGACGTGCTCGAGTCGAACCTGCGCAAGCTGATCGAGGTGCGGCCCGACCATGCGCACGCCTACAATGCCCTGGGCTACTCCTTTGCCGAGCGCAACACGCGCCTGCCCGAGGCGCGCAAGCTGATCGAGCGCGCGCTGGAGCTCGCGCCCGACGACTACTTCATCATGGACAGCCTGGGCTGGGTGCTTTACCGCGAAGGCGATCTCAAAGGCGCCGCCGAGCAGCTGCGCCGCGCCTACGACGGGCGGCCCGACGCCGAGATCGGCGCGCATCTGGGCGAGGTGCTGTGGGTGATGGGCCAGCGCGACGAGGCGAACCGCGTCTGGCAGGAGTCGCTCAAGGCGAGCCCGGACAACGAGACGCTGCAGAAGACCATCAAGCGCCTGAAGAAATAAGACGACAGATGGGACGGCGGTCCGTCTGGCTCTCCCTGGTGTTCGTCTTGATCGCGGGCTGCGCCCAGCTCCAGACGAAGGTCCCCGACGACGTCGAGTTCGACCTGAGCGGCCGGCTCGCGGCGCGCTACGGCAAGGATGCCTTCAGCGGCAACATCGCGTGGCGCCATGCGAAGAGCGCCGACGAGATGCTCATCAGCTCCACGCTCGGCGCCGGCGTCGCCCGCATCGTGCGCGACGGCGACTCGGTGGTGCTGACCACCGCGGAGCCGCGCGAATATCGCGCCCGCGACGCCGAGGCGCTCACCGAGGAAGTCCTCGGATTCCGACTGCCGCTCGCCGGGCTCGCCGACTGGGTGCGCGGCAGGCCTTCCGACCCGGCGGCGGCAAAGGCCGAGTACGACCCCGAGGGGCGCTTGCGCTCGCTCGACGAGCGCGGCTGGAAGATCGATTACCAGGAGTACGAGGGCAAGCTCCCTTCGCGCATGCGCCTCACCTACCCGGACATCGAGCTGCGGCTCGCGATCTCGAAGTGGCAATGACGCGCCCATGAAGTGGTATCCCGCGCCGGGCAAGCTGAACCTCTTCCTGCACGTGCTCGGCCAGCGCGAGGCCGGGGAACATGCGGGCTACCACGAGCTGCAGACGGTGTTCCGGCTGGTCGATCGCGCCGACCGCGTGGGCATCGGTCCGCGCGAGGACGGCGAGGTTCGGTTTTCCGGCGTCTATGGCGACGATAACCTGTGCTTTCGCGCTGCCCATTTGCTCAAGGAGTGCACTGGAGCGACGAAGGGAGCCGACATTTCGCTGGAGAAGGTCCTTCCGGTCGGCGGCGGCATGGGCGGCGGCTCCTCCGACGCCGCCACCGTTCTCCTTGTCTTGAACAGGTTGTGGAATCTCCATCTCCCGACCGGCCGACTGATCGACATCGGGAAGAAACTGGGTGCCGACGTGCCGTTGTTCGTCCACGGCCGCAACGCGCTCGGCGAGGGTATCGGCGAGCGGCTCACGGAGCTCGACCTGCCCGCCGCCTGGTACCTCGTGCTCGAGCCCCAAGTCTCGGTTTCCACGAAGGAAATCTTCGCTTCCGCGTTGACAGGGCAGTCGAAAGCACTCAAAATACCGCCCTTTTTCTCGGGTCAGGGGCGCAACGACCTCGAAGCGGTGGTCGTGGCGCGCTATCCCGAGGTGGCGGTGCACCTCAAATGGTTGAGACAACGCTCCCCGCAAGCGCGCATGACCGGGTCCGGGGCGTGCGTGTTCACGGAGTTCACGTCGGAGGCCCAGGCGCGCGCTCTTTACAACAAACTACCGGGGGACATGCGTGGATTCGTCGCGCGGGGCCTGGACCGGCACCCGCTCGCCGGTCTGGAAGAGTGAAGTCCAACTGGGGAGTCGCCAAGCTGGTTAAGGCACCGGATTTTGATTCCGGCATACGAGGGTTCGAATCCTTCCTCCCCAGCCAATACACATGAACACGATGACGCACGGACCTAGCGCGGCGCAGCTCGAGCGCCTGATGGTGTTTACGGGCAACGCCAGCCCGCGCCTCGCGCAGGAGGTGGCGCGCTATCTCAACCAGCCGCTCGGCCGGGCGATCGTCGGCAAGTTCTCCGACGGCGAAGTGATGGTGGAGCTGCTCGAGAACGTGCGCGGCAAGGACGTGTTCGTGCTGCAGTCGACCTGCGCACCGACCAACGACAACCTGATGGAGCTCCTGGTCATGGTCGACGCGCTCAAGCGCTCGTCGGCCGCCCGCGTCACCGCCGCGATCCCGTACTTCGGCTACGCGCGCCAGGACCGCCGGCCGCGCTCGGCTCGGGTCGCGATCAGCGCCAAGGTGGTGGCGAACATGCTCGCCTCGGTTGGCGTGGCGCGCGTGCTGACCATGGACCTGCACGCGGACCAGATCCAGGGTTTCTTCGACATCCCGGTCGACAACATCTACGCCGCGCCGGTGCTCCTCGGCGACGTGTGGAAGCAGCGCTACGAGAACCTGATCGTGGTGTCGCCCGACGTCGGCGGCGTGGTGCGCGCGCGCGCGCTCGCCAAGCGCCTGGAGTCGGACCTCGCGATCATCGACAAGCGCCGGCCGAAGGCCAACGTCAGCGAGGTGATGAACGTCATCGGCGAGGTCAAGGACCGCACCTGCGTCATCATGGACGACATGGTCGACACCGCCGGCACGCTGGTGAAGGCCGCCCAGGTGCTGAAGGAGGAAGGCGCCACCAAGGTCGTCGCCTACTGCACGCACGCGGTGCTGTCCGGGCCGGCGGTCGAGCGCATCGCCAAGTCCGACCTCGACGAGCTCGTGGTCACCGACACGATTCCGCTGCGCGAGGACGCGCGCAGCTGCAGCAAGATCAGGAGCCTTTCGGTCGCGGGACTCCTCGCCGAGACGATCCTGCGCATCTACACCGAGGAATCGGTCAGCTCGCTGTTCATAGAATGAGCATCTCCTAGCTTTCCAACTTCGCCGGTGCCTGGTCGCGGGTCCGGTTCAACCAAGGAGCAGTCATGAAATTCGAAATCAGCGCGGAAAAGCGCGAGGCGCAAGGAACGGGTGCGAGCCGCCGTCTGCGCCGCATTGGCAAGGTGCCCGGCATCGTGTACGGCGGAGCCGAGGGCGCGGTGAACATCCAGCTCGACCACAAGGCGCTGTTCCAGAACCTGAGGAACGAGAAGTTCCACGCCTCGATCCTCACGCTCAGCCTGAACGGCGGCGCCCAGCAGGTGCTGCTGCGCGCGGTGAACATGCATCCGTTCAAGCTGCAGGTGCAGCACGTCGACTTCCAGCGCGTGTCCAAGGACAAGAAGATCCACATGAAGGTGCCGCTGCACTTCGTGAATGCCGACAAGTCGCCCGGCGTTAAAGAGCAGGGCGGCATCGCGAGCCACGTGCTGAACGAGCTCGACATCACCTGCTTCCCGGACGACCTGCCGGAGTTCATCGAGGTCGATCTCTCCAACCTCACCGTTGGCCACTCGATGCACGTGCGCGACGTGGCGCTGCCGAAGGGCGTCGAGCTCGCGATCCACAAGAGCGAGAACCCGGTCGTCGCGACGGTGGTGATCCCGTCGCTCATCACCGAGGAGGAGGAAGCCGCTGCCGCCGCTGCCGCAGTCGCCCCGGCCGATGTGCCGACCACCGAGCAGGCCGCCGCGCCGAAGGAAGGCGAGGGCGCGCCCGCCGAGGGCGAGAAGGGCAAGGGCGCCGCGGCCGAGAAGGGCAAGGGCGCTGCGGCCGAGAAGCCCGCCGCTGCCGACAAGGGCGAGAAGAAAGAGAAGAAGTAGCCCTTGATCCGCCTCGTCGTCGGCCTGGGCAATCCAGGCAAGGAATACGAGCGCACGCGCCACAACGCGGGCTTCTGGCTGGTCGAGCGCTTCGCTTCTGCGAGTGGCATCGCGCTGCGCAAGGATCCCAAGTTCCAGGCGCTGGTGGGCCGTCACGAGGCCTCCGGCGCGTGGCTGCTCGAGCCGCAGAGCTTCATGAACGCGAGCGGCCGCGCGGTGCAGATGCTCGCCGGGTTCTTCAAGATCAAGCCCGAGGAAATCCTCGTGGTGCACGACGAGCTCGACTTCCCGCCCGGCGTCGCGAAGATGAAGCAGGGCGGCGGCATCGCCGGGCACAACGGTCTGAAGGACATCTCGCAGCGCATAGCCAGCCACGACTACTGGCGGCTTCGGATCGGCGTCGGCAAGCCGCCAGCCGAGGCGGAAGGCGCCGACTACGTGCTGCAGCGGCCGCCGGCCGAGGAAAAGGAAGCGATCGACGCGGCGATTCAGAAGGCTCTCGATCTTCTCCCCATGATGCTTTCCGGCGACATGCAGGGCGCGATGCACAAGCTCCACACGGAGGAGAAACCTCCAGCCCCGGCGAAAAAGGAGCCTGAAAAAAAGGAAGTGCCGGTCAAGGAGCCTGAGAAGAAGGAACCGGAAAAGAAAGGCCTGCTCGGCGGCCTGCTCGGCCGCAGGAAATGAGCCTCAAGTGCGGCATCGTGGGCTTGCCGAACGTCGGCAAGTCCACGCTCTTCAACGCGCTCACCAAGGCCGGGATCGCGGCCGAGAACTACCCGTTCTGCACCATCGAGCCGAACGTCGGCATCGTGGAGGTTCCCGACCTGCGCCTGGAGGTGATCGCCGAGATCGCGCAGCCGCAGAAGGTGGTGCCGGCGGTGGTCGAGTTCGTCGACATCGCCGGGCTCGTCGCCGGCGCCTCGAAAGGCGAGGGCCTCGGCAACAAGTTCCTCGCCAACATCCGCGAGACCGACGCCATCGCGCACGTGGTGCGCTGCTTCGAGGATCCCGACGTCGTGCACGTCGCCGGCAAGGTCGATCCGGTATCCGACATCGAGACCATCAACACCGAGCTCGCCCTCGCCGACCTCGACTCGGTCGAGCGCCAGCTCGCCAAGCACGAGAAGGTGGCGCAGACCACCGGCGACAAGGAGGCCGTGCGCCTGGTTTCGGCATTGAGAAAGGCAAGAGAGGTCCTCGATGCGGGCCGGCCGGCGCGCAGCGCCGAATTGTCCAAGGAAGAGCACGCCGTGCTCAAGCCGCTCTTCCTCCTGACCATGAAGCCCACGATGTACGTCGCCAACATCGGTGAAACCGGATCGACCCCGCTCCTGGAGAGGGTCAAGAGCCATGCCGCGAAGGAAGGTGCGCCGGTGGTGCCGATCAGCGCCAACATCGAATCGCAGATCGCCGACATGTCCGACGAAGACAAGCTGCTTTTCCTCGAAGACATGGGAATGGACGAGCCCGGCCTGAACCGCGTCATCCGTGCCGCGTACGCGCTGCTTGGCCTGCAAACGTACTTCACCGCCGGGCCGAAGGAAGTTCGCGCCTGGACCGTGCAGGCGGGCGCCACCGCGCCGCAGGCCGCGGGCGTCATCCACACCGACTTCGAGCGCGGCTTCATCCGCGCCGAGGTCGCCTCCTACGACGACTTCGTGGCGCACGGCGGGGAGCTCGGGGCTAAGGAGGCGGGGAAGCTCCGCCTCGAAGGGCGGGACTACACCGTTCGCGACGGCGACGTGATCCACTTCCGCTTCAACGTCTAGCGCCTTGCGCTAGGATCGAAAGCAGGGACGCACCCCCTTTTCATCAGCCAGGAGCTTCCCGATGGCCGAACTTGGGATAGCCCGTCGCGACGAACTGCCGCAGCTCGTGGCGCTGCTCACGATCCTGTTCTCCGAGGAATCCGAGTTCACCCCGGACTACGAGAAGCAGACCCGGGCGCTCGAGAAGATCCTGTCCGACGAATCGGTGGGCACGATCTACGTAGCGCGCGACGGGGGGCAGGTCGTGGCGATGGCGAGCCTGCTCTATACCGTGAGCACGGCCGAAGGCGGCACCGCAGCATGGTTCGAGGATCTGGTCGTCCAGCCCACTCACCGCGACCAGGGGATAGCCACCGCGCTGGCGGGATTCGCGATCGCCGAGGCGAGGAGCCGCGGGGTGCTGCGCCTCACGCTCCTGACCGATATGCAAAACGAGCGAGCACAGGCGCTCTACCGCAGGCTAGGATTTATCGATTCGTCCATGAAACCGATGAGGCTGAAGCTTTGAAAACCACTGCCGTGCTGTGCGCGCTGCTGGTGTCCCTGCCGGTCGCTGCGCAGGAAAAGAAGAAAGCCGATCCGCAGATCGAGCGCGGACGCTACGTCACCAAGATCTCGGGCTGCCACGACTGCCACACGCCGGGCTATGCGCTGAGCGGCGGCAAGACGCCGGAGTCTCAGTACCTGGTAGGGGACATACTCGGCTGGCGCGGTCCCTGGGGCACGACCTATCCGGTGAACCTGCGCCTCTACATGCAGGATCTCAACGAGGACCAGTGGGTGAAGAAGGCGAAGGCGCTGTCGACGCGGCCGCCGATGCCCTGGTTCAACCTGCACGACATGAGCACGGGCGACCTGCGCGCGATGTACCGCTATATCCGCAGCCTCGGACCCGCGGGCAAGCCCGCCCCCGCGTACCTGCCCCCGGACCAGACGCCGCCGCCGCCTTTCGTCCAGTTCCCGGCACCGCCGCCCAAGTAGCTCTCAGGCCGCGGCACGCTCGGCGAAGATCTTCGCCAGCGTGGCGCGGAAGGGCAGCAGCTCGGCCCCCTCGAGCACCCCGCGCGCCGCCATCTCGCGGTGCAGGGCGGGCAGGTTGTAGTGCGGCACCGAGGCGTAGAGATGGTGCTCGATGTGGTAGTTGACGTGGTGCGGGAAGATCAGCCACTCGAGCCAGGCCGGACCGGTGTTGGTCCGCGCCGCGGTGAGCGGCGATGAAAAATCGGTCGTCGCCCCGTGCTCCGCGATCGCGCGCAGCCGCAGGATCGCCTGCACCACCGTCACGAGCGGCAGCACCCACAGCACGAGGTACTGCACGAGGTAGCCGGTCCACGCGAAGCCGGCGAGGAGCGCGAGATGGAAGACGATCACCACGTTGCGGTCCCGCTTCGCCTCGAGCCGCAGCTTCTCGGACGTGTCGTCGAGCGGACGCAGGGCGACGTTGGTCGCCGTGTTCAGCGCCGGCGCTCCGCCGAGAAAGTACGCGTAGGTTTTCCAGGCCGTCAGGCCGCTCAGATCTTTCAGCAATTTCTTCGCGAGGTAGCCCTTGCCGCGAGGGTACCCCCCATGCAACGCCGTGTCCGGATCGAGCTCGCCATAGAGATTGTTGTGGTGCAGGCGATGGATCACGCGGTAAGTGCACATGGAAAGGCCCTGCACCGTGGCGCACGCCCGCCCGACGAGATCGTTCACCCCGCGTCTCTCGTAGAGCAGGTAGTGCGCAGCGTCGTGCGCGATCACGAAAAGCGCGTGTTGCCGCGTCCCGATCGCTACGACCGAAATCAGGATCACCAGCGGGTTGGGCCAGAAGTAGAGGGCGGCGGCGATCGCAGCGGCGATCACGGCCACGTCGTGCACGACCGCCGCGGTCGCGGGCCAGGGCGAGCGGTGCGTGAGCGCCTGGACGACGTTCTTCGGCAGCGCCTTGCGGAAGTCGTCCTTGAACTCCTCGCCTTTCACTACTTGTCGACTCCACCCATGAGGATGTACTTGGCCTCGAGGAACTCCTCGATACCGTATTTGGATCCTTCCCGGCCGAGGCCCGACTGCTTGACGCCGCCGAAGGGCGCCACCTCGGTCGAGATGATGCCGGCGTTCACGCCGACCATGCCGGTCTCCATCGCCTCGGCCACGCGCCAGATCCGGCCGACGTCGCGGCTGTAGAAGTAGCCCGCGAGGCCGAACTCGCTGTCGTTCGCGAGATCGATCGCCTCCTGCTCGGTCTTGAAGCGGATGAGCGGCGCCACCGGGCCGAAGGTCTCCTCGTGCGACACCAGCATCTGCGGAGTGACGTTCGTGAGCACGGTCGGCTGGAAGAAGAGGCCGCCACGCTCGTGCTTCTTCCCGCCCAAGACCACGCGCGCGCCTTTTCCAACGGCGTCGGCGACGTGCGCCTCGACCTTCTTGAGGCCTTGCTCGTCGATCAGCGGCCCGATCACCACCCCGGGCTCGGTGCCCGCGCCGACCTTGAAGCCCTTCACCTTCTCGGTGAGCTTGGCGGTGAAGGCGTCGTAGACCGCGTCCTGAACATAGAGGCGGTTTGCGCACACGCAGGTCTGGCCCGCGTTGCGGTATTTCGAGGCGAGCGCACCCTCGACCGCGGCGTCGAGGTCGGCGTCGTCGAACACGATGAAAGGCGCGTTGCCGCCGAGCTCGAGCGAGAGCTTCTTGATCGTGTCGGCCGACTGGCGCATGAGGATACGCCCGGTCTCGGTCGAGCCGGTGAAGGAGAGCTTGCGCACCTTCGGGTTCGCGCACAGCTCGGCGCCGATCGCCTTCGAATCGCCGGTGATGATGTTGAGCACGCCTTTCGGAATGCCCGCGCGCTCGCCGAGCTCTGCCATCGCGAGCGCCGAGTAGGGTGTCTGCCCCGCGGGCTTGATCACCACGGGGCAGCCCGAAGCGAGCGCGGGCCCGGCCTTTCGCGTGATCATCGCGTTCGGGAAGTTCCACGGCGTGATCAGCGCCGCGACGCCGATCGGCTGCTTGATGACCACGACGCGCTTGTCGGCCCACGGCGAGGGGATCGTGTCGCCGTAGACGCGCTTCGCCTCCTCGGCGAACCACTCGATGAACGAAGCGCCGTAGGCGATCTCGCCGCGCGCCTCGGCAAGCGGCTTGCCCTGCTCGGCGGTGAGGATCTGCGCGAGATCCTCCTGGTTCGCCATCATCAGGTCGAACCACTTGCGCAGGATCGCAGCGCGCTCCTTGCCGGTCTTCGCGCGCCATGCAGGCCAGGCGTTATCCGCGGCGTCGATGGCGCGCCGCGCCTGGTCGGCGCCCAGCTTCGGCACCGTCCCGAGCACCGCCTGCGTGGCCGGGTTGCGCACCGGGATGGTGTTCGCACCGCCGATCCATTCGCCGCCGATGTAGCACTGCTCGCGGAAGAGCCTCGAATCCTTCAGGGAAAGCGCGGCAAGGCCGGGCTGGGCGGGTGCGTTCATGGATTGCCTCCAAAGACGGCCGATTTTACTCCCCGCTCATAGCTAGAATGAGTCAATGAAACGGCTACTGGCCGCGGCGTTGCTCGTGGTATGTCTCGGCGCGCTCGCGCAGTATCCGCAGCGGCCGATCCAGCTCATCGTGCCGTGGGGCGCCGGCGGCGGCACCGACGCGACCGCGCGCGTCATCGGCGGCCTTCTGGAAAGCGAGCTCAAGCAGCCGGTCATCGTCGTGAACCGCACCGGCGGCTCCGGCATCGTCGGCCACCAGGCAATCGCCTCGGCACAAGCCGACGGCTACACCATCGGCATGATCACGGTCGAGATCGCGATGATGCACCACATCGGTTTGACCGCGCTCAAGCACACCGACTACGCGCCGATCGGGCTGGTGAACGCGGACCCGGCTGGCATCAACGTGCGCGTCGATTCTCCCTACAAGTCGGTGAAGGCGCTGCTCGCCGCCATCAAGGCGAGCCCCGGCAAGATGAAGGCCTCCGGTACCGGACAGGGCGGAGTCTGGCACCTCGCGATCGCCGGCCTGCTGAAGGACCAGGGAATCGATCCGGGCGCGCTGCGCTGGGTACCCTCCAGCGGGGCAGAGGTCGCGCTGCAGGATATGGTCGCAGGCGGCGTCGACGTCGTGCCCTGCTCGATCCCGGAAGCGCGCGCGATGATCAATGCCGGCAAGGTGCGCCCCCTCGCCATCATGGACCCGAGCCCCTCGGCGCTGTACCCGGAACTACCGACGTTGAAGCAGGAGCTGGGGAGCGACTGGCAGATCGCCGCCTGGCGGGTCATCGCCGCCCCGAAGGGAGTTCCCGCCGACGTGCACAGGACGCTGGTCATCGCGCTGAAGCGGGCCTACGACTCCAGAGACTACAAGGAATTCATGGCGAGCCGCGGCTTCGGTGTGGTGTGGGCCGATCCCGCCCTCACGGCGAGCTTCATGGAGGAGTCGGACAGGAATCTCGGCGTGACGCTCAAGGCAGTGGGGCTCGCCAAATAGGTAGTCGGGACATTTAGAATGGTTGTCTGACAACCTAGGGAGGAGCGTCATGAGGAGAACGCTTTTTGCGGCAGCGCTCGCGGCCGCGGCGACGCTGGTCCACGCCCAATACCCGCAGCGGCCCGTCCAGCTCATCGTGCCCTGGGGCGCCGGCGGAGGCACCGACGCCACGGCGCGCATCATCGGCGCGCTGATGGAAAAGGAACTGAAGCAGCCGTTCAACGTCGTGAACCGCACCGGCGGCTCCGGCGTCGTGGGTCACGACGCGATCGCACGCGCGCCGGCCGACGGCTACACGATCGGCCTGATCACCGTCGAGATCACGATGATGCACCACGTGGGGCTCACGCAGCTCAAGCACACCGACTACACCCCGATCGGCCTGGTGAACGCCGATCCGGCGGGGGTGAACGTGCGCGTGGATTCGCCCTACAAGTCGGTCAAGGATCTGCTCGCCGCAATCAAGGCGAACCCCGGCAAGTTCAAGGCGTCCGGTACCGGACAGGGCGGCATCTGGCACCTCGCGATCGCGGGCCTGCTCAAGGAGCAGGGCATCGATCCGGGCGCGCTGCCGTGGGTACCGTCGCAGGGCGCCGCGCCCGGCCTGCAGGATCTCGTCTCGGGCGGCGTCGAAGTGGTGCCGTGCTCGATTCCCGAGGCGCGCGCGATGATCGACGCTGGCAAGGTGCGAGCACTCGCCATCATGGATACCAATCCGCCCGCCCTGTACCCCAAACTGCCGACGCTCAAATCGGAACTCGGCAGCAACTGGCAGATCGCTGCCTGGCGCGTGATCGCGGCGCCGAAGGGAATTCCGGCCGAGGTGCAAAAGACGCTCGTGACGGCGCTGAAGAAGGTGTACGACTCGAAGGATTACAAGGAGTTCATGGCGAAGCAGGGCTACGGCACCGTGTGGGCCGACCCCGAGGGCACGGCGAAGTTCATGGCGGCCTCCGATGCCAACCTCGGCGCAGCCCTGAAGGCTGTCGGTCTCGCGAAGTAAGAAGTGAAATTCAACGACGCCCTGCTTGGGGCGGTGTTCCTCGCGCTGTCGATCGCGGTCCTCGTCACTGTCCAGGGCTATCCGAGGATCCCGGGCCAGAGCATCGGCCCGGGCGCCTTCCCGGGGCTCATCGCGATCCTGCTCGCGGGCTGCTCGATTGCGCTTGTCTGGCGGGGCTGGCGCGAGCGCGCGAGCCAGCCACTCGTCGCGATCGGCGCATGGCTTGGCTCGCTGCCGCACGTGCGCAACTTTCTCGTCGCCACCGGCTCGCTCGTCTTCTATGTCCTCGCGTCGGACAAGCTCGGTTTCCTGATCTGCGGCGGCGTGATCCTGCTGTCGCTTTTCCTCACGCTGCGCGTTCGGCCGCGGCTCGCCATACCCCTTGCAGTGGCGCTGCCGATCCTGATCCACCTGATTTTCTACAAGATGCTGCGCGTGCCGCTGCCGTGGGGCGTGCTGCCGGTGCTATGGTAGGGAAGTAGGCGAGCGATGCTGCACGCGTACGCGCAGGCCTTCGCGCTCGTCTTCGATCCCTATGTCCTGACGGTGATCCTGTGCTCGGCGCTGTTCGGCCTGTTCGTGGGCTGCGTGCCGGGACTCACGGCCACGATGGCGACGGCGCTGCTCGTGCCGATCACGTTCTTCATGCCGCCGGTGCCAGCGATCGCGGCCATCGTCACCGCCACCGCGATGGCGATCTTCTCGGGCGACATCCCCGGCGCGCTGCTGCGCATTCCCGGAACGCCGGCATCGGCGGCCTATACCGACGAAGCCTATGCCATGACGAAGAAGGGCCAGGCCGAGATCGCGCTCGGCGCGGGGCTCGTGTTCTCCGCCATCGGCGGCCTGTTCGGCACCGCGGTGATGATCACCTCCGCCCCCGCGCTGGCCGAGATCGCGCTGAAGTTCAGCGACTTCGAGTACTTCTGGATGGTGGTGCTCGGCCTCGCAGGCGCGGTGTTCATCGGCAACTCGAGCATCCTGAAGGCGAGCATGTCGCTGCTCCTCGGTCTGCTGATCGCCTGCGTCGGCCTCGACAACCCGGCGGGGCACCCGCGCTTCACCTTCGGCAACGCCGAACTCACCGGCGGCATCAGCCTGATCCCGATGATGGTCGGCATGTTCGCGGTGTCCGAGATCCTGCGCTTCGTCGTGCACATGGATCCGCCGCTCAAGCTCGCCACCGAGAAGATCGGCAACGTGTTCAAGGGCATGTGGGCCCTGCTGGTGAAGTATCCGTGGCCGCTGCTGCGCGGCAGCGCCCTCGGCACGGTGATCGGCATCCAGCCCGGGTCGGGCGCCGACATGGCGGCCTGGATGTCTTACGCCATGGCCAAGAAATTCTCGAAAGAGCCCGAGAAGTTCGGCACCGGCCACGTCGAGGGCATCGTCGAGGCGGGTGCCGCCAACAACAGCGCGCTCGCCGGCGCCTGGATCCCCGCGCTGGTCTTCGCCATCCCCGGAGACTCGATCACGGCGATCGCGATCGGGGTGCTCTATCTCAAGGGGCTCAATCCCGGGCCGACGCTTTTCATCAACAACCCGCAGAACATCTACGCCATCTTCCTGGTATTCATCCTCGCCAACCTGATCATGCTGCCGCTCGGCTGGCTGACGATCAAGGCGGCGAAGAACGTGCTGCGCCTGCCGCGCAACATCCTGATGCCGACCATCCTGCTCTTCTGCATCGTCGGCTCTTTCGCCATCAACAACACGGTCTTCGGCGTGCTGCTCACGCTGGTGTTCGGCGTGCTCGCCTTCGTGCTGGAAGAGAACGGCTTTCCCGTGGCGCCGGCGATTCTGGGCGTGGTGCTCGGCCAGATGATGGAGGAGAACTTCATCAAGTCGATGATCAAGTCCGACGGCGACGTCACCGCGTTCGTCACCCGTCCGATCGCGATGTGGCTGGCGATCTTCACCTTCGTCATCCTGTTCTGGCCGGTGGGAACGTGGCTGTGGCGGCGCACCCGCTCGGCCTACTGAGATACTTGACCACGTTTTTTTCCTAACGCGGTCTGTCCCCCGCCAGCGTGATCCGATGCATGACGCGCCGGTACCCGTGGTAGTCGTTCACGGGGTTGTGCTGCACGCAGCGGTTGTCCCAGAACGCGAGCGAGCCGACGCGCCACTGGAAGCGGCAGGTGAATTCCGGCTTCACCTGGTGCTCGAACAGGAATCTGAGGAGCGGGCCGCTCTCGTCCCCGGTCATCCCCCTGAAGCGCGCGGTGTGGGCGACGTTTACGTACAGCGCCCTGCGCCCCGTTTCCGGATGGGTTCGCACAACGGGATGCTCCGCGGTGAAATCCTCCGTAGTGCGCGACTGTTCCTTGATCCGGTCCTCGCGGGTGCGCGACACGTCGGCGTTGGCCGATGAATTGACCGCGGTCAGGCCATCCAGAACCCTGCGCATGCCCGCAGACAGCGTCTCGTATGCGAGGTACTGGTTGGCGAACAGCGTATCGCCGCCATAGGGCGGCAATTCGCGCGCGAGCAGCATCGAACCCATGGGCGGCTCTTCGAGATACGTGGTGTCCGAGTGCCATATGCCGCCGAAGTTGTGACGCTCGTGCTCGAGCTTCTTCACCTCGATCACCTCGGGGTAGCCGTCGATTCCCCTCACGAACGGGTACTCGATCGGCTTGCCCATGCGGCGGGCGAACGCCATGAATTGCGCCGGCGTCAGCCGCTGGTCGCGGAAAAAGACGACCTGGTGCTCGAGGAGAGCACCGCGAATTTCGTTCTCCGGAAAATCCTCCGAGAGATCGACCCCGAGGAGCTCTGCGCCGAGCGCGCCGTCGAGGCGTCGGACTTCCAAAGGCCTACTCGACCTTGATGTTGGCGTTCTTGATGATCGAGCCGTAACGGGCCTGCTCGCTGCGCAGGAAGCTCGCCATTTCATCGGGCGTGTTCGATGCGGGATCCATGCCGAGCGAGAGATAGCGCTCCTTGAGATCGGGCGCCTGCATGGCTTTCGCGATCTCGGCAGAGAGCTTCGCCGTCACCTCTTTCGGCGTGCCGGGCGGGGCGGCATAGCCGATCCACGCGCCGATGTCGTAGCCCGGGATGTTCGCCGCTTCGGCGAGCGTCGGCACGTCGGGCAGCGCCGCGGTGCGCTTGCCGCTCGTGACCCCGAGCGCCTTGAGGCGCCCGGCCTTGATGTGACCGGCGAGCGACGCGACGGTCTCCAGCGCGTAGTCGATCTGACCGCCCATCAGGTCGCTCAGCGCGGGTGCGCTCCCTTTGTATGGCACGTGGCGCGCCTTCAGCCCGGCCATCGAGTTGAAGAGCTCCGAGACCAGGTGCGCGGTGGCGCCGGTGCCGGAGGAGGAGAAGGTGTACTTGTCCGGATTCGCCCGCACCAGGGCGACGAACTCGGCTGCGTTCTTCGCGGGGAACGATGGGTGCGTCACCAGCGCGAACGGTGCTATCGCGATGAGGCTGACGGGCTGCAGATCCTTCAGCGGGTCGTAGGGGACCTTCTGCAGGCTCGGCATGATCGAGATCGGCCCGCTGGAGGCGGCGAGCAGCGTGTAGCCGTCGGGAGAGGCTTTTGCGACCGCGTCGGTGCCGATCGAGCCGCCCGCGCCCGGGCGGTTGTCGGCGACGAACGGCTGGCCGAGCTGCTGCTGCAGCTTCTCCGCGACCACGCGCGCGGCGATGTCGGTCGCCTGTCCCGGCGGCCAAGGCACCACGATCCTGACCGGGCGGTTCGGGTAGGCCTGCGCCAGCGCGGCCCCGGCGACGAGAAAGGAAATCAAGAATGCGGTGAAACGGTTCATTCCAGGTGCTCCCGTCACTCGACTCTGATGTTCGCGTTCCGGATGATTTCGCCGTAGCGATCCTGCTCCCGGCGCATGTACGCGGCCATTTCCTCGGGCGTGCTCGAGACCGCGTCGAGGCCGATGCTGATCATGCGTTCCTTGAGCTCGTCGCTTGCCAGCGCCTTGCGGATCTCCCCCGAAAGGCGCCCGACGAACTCGCGCGGCGTTCCAGCCGGCGCGGCATATCCGATCCACCCCGCGATGTCGTACTGCGGCAGCCCGGCGCTCTCGGCGAGCGGCGGCACCTCCGGCAGCGCGGCCGAGCGCCGCGCGGTGGAAACGCCGAAGGTCTTGACGCGGCCGGACTTGATGTGGGGCGCGGTGGCCGCCACCGTTTCGATGGCGTAGCTGATCTGGCCGTTCATGACGTCGGTGAGCGCGGGTGCGCTCCCCTTGTAGGGAACATGGCGGGCCTCGATCTGCGCCATCGTGTTGAAAAGCTCGGTCACCAGATGCGCCGTGGCGCCGGTGCCGGAAGTCGCAAAGGTGTATTTGCCCGGGTTCGCCTTGAGGAGCGCGACGAACTCCTTCGCGTTGGCCGCCGGGAAGGACGGCTGCGTGACGAGGGCGTAGGCCGTCAGGGTGACCAGGCTCACCGGCGCGAAGTCCTTGAGCGGGTCGTAGGGGATCTTTTGCAGGTTCGGCATGATCGAGAGCGGCCCGCTCGAAGCGGCGAGGAGCGTGTAGCCATCGGCGGTGCTCTTCGCGACGATGTCCGAGCCGATCGCCCCGCCGGCGCCGGGCTTGTTCTCGATCACGAAAGGCTGGTTGAGCGATTCCTGGAGCTTCTGCGCCACCACGCGCGCGGCGATGTCGGTCGCCTGCCCCGGCGGCCACGGCACCACCACCCTCACCGGGCGATTCGGATACGCCTGCGCCAATGCCGCACCAGCGGCAAAAAGGGAAATCAGAAATACGCTGAAACGGGCGGCGAGCGCGGCGAAGATTCGCATCGGTCCTCCTCCTCAGAAGGAATCGCCATTCTAGAACGTGCCGGGGTAGAGGCCGCCATCCATCAGCAGGTTTTGCCCGGTGATGAAGCCCGCCTGGGCGCTGCACAAGAAGGCGCAGGCGTCGCCGAACTCGTCGATGGTGCCGAAGCGCCCCGCCGGGTTTGCCTCGGTGCGCAGGCGCCGCAGCTCTTCCGCCGTCTTCCCGGTCTTCTTCGCATTGAACTCGAGGTTTCCGCGCAGCCGGTCGGTCTCGAACGGCCCGGGCAGGAGGTTGTTGATCGTGACGTTATGGCGCACCGTGGTGCGCGACAGTCCGGCGATGAAGCCGGTGAGCCCGGTGCGCGCGCCGTTCGACAGGCCGAGCTCCGGGATGGGCGCCTTCACCGCACCCGAGGTGATGTTGACCACGCGGCCGAACTTCCTCCCGATCATCCCGTCGACCACGGCGCGGATCAGGAGGATCGGCGTGATCATGTTTGCGTCGACCGCCTTGACCCACGCGTCGCGGTCCCAGTCGCGAAAATCGCCCGGCGGCGGGCCGCCGGCGTTGTTCACCAGGATGTCGGGCGCCGGCGCCGCCTTGAGCGCGGCCTCGCGCCCTTGCGCGGTGGTGATATCGCCCGCCACCGCGGTGACTTTCACACCAAATTTCTTTCTCAATTCGTCCGCAGTGGCTTCCAGCGCGTCGCTACCGCGTGCCGTGATGACGAGGTTCACGCCCTCGCGCGCGAGCGACACCGCACAGCCCTTGCCGAGTCCCTTCGACGCCGCGCACACCAGCGCGGTCCTGCCGCGAATTCCGAGATCCATGCTCTAGCTCCTTTTGAGTGACACGAGCAGCACGCCGAAGATGACCAGCGCCGCGCCCGCCGCCTGGCGCGCACCGAAGGGCTCGTCGAGCCCGGCCGCGCTCATTACCGCGACGCTCACCGGGCTGATGGCGCCGATGAGCGCGAATTCCGTGGCGCCGATCCGCCGCAGCGCCTCGGCCTGCAGAAACACAGGCACCACCGTGCTCAGCGTCCCGAGGATCGCGGCGTACAGCCATACCGCGGCGGGCAGCTCGAGCGACGCGGGGCCGTCGAACACGAAGAACTGCGCTACAGCGGGTACCGTCGCCACCGCCATGCTGTAGGCGGTGAAGCGCATCGAGCCGACGCGCTTCACGAGCTGGCTGCCGGCGACGAGATAGGCGGCATAGCACAGGGCCGAAGCGAAGACGAGCAGCACGCCGAGGAGGAAGAGCCTGCCTTCGCGCGTCGCTCCGACCTGGTTCGAGACGACGAGCGCGATTCCCGCGTACGTCAGCAAGAGCGCGACGAGCTGCGTCGCGGTCGGCCGCTTGCGCAGGAAGGCGAACGACAGCACGAGCACGAGGGTCGGGTAGAGAAAGAGGATCAGCCGCCCGATGCCCGCGCCGACGTATTGCAGGCCGATGAAGTCGAGGAAGCTCGCCAGGTAGTAGCCGAGGAAGCCGAGCCCCGCCACGCCGATCCAGTCGCGGCGCGTGAGCCGCGGCTCCTCCCGCCGCAGCCACCAGCCGATGACGAGGAAGAACGGCAGCGAGATCATCATCCGCAGGAAGAGCAGCGTGGTCGGCGTCACCGGATGGGCCGCATAGGAGAGCTTGATGAGGATCGGCCGCAGCGAGAACGTGAGCACGCCGAGGACGGCGAAGGCAATGCCCCAGCCGCGGTAGGCCGCGGCGCTCAGAACGCTCTTCTCAACGTTTTTTCCCGCCGAGGATCGACCCCAGCACGCCGCGCAGCACCTGACGCCCGAGCTCCGAGCCGATGCTGCGGGCGGCGCTTTTCGTCACCGCCTCGATGATTCCCTGCGACTGGCGCCCGCCGCGCGGCCCGGTCCGGCCGAACAGGATGTCGTGCACCGGGTCGTGGACCGGGTTTGCGCTTTCCTCGGGCTGCGCAGGCTTCGCCTCGGTGCGGCCCTTCAGCTTCTCGTAGGCCGATTCGCGATCCACCGCCTTCTCGTAGTGGCCGAAAACGTCCGAGGACTGGATGAGCTTCGCGCGCTCGTCGTCGCCGATCGGGCCGATCTGGCTTCCGGGCGGCACGATGAAGGCGCGCTCGACCACGCAGGGGCTGCCTTTCTCGTCGAGCAGCGACACGAGCGCCTCACCGACGCCGAGCTCGGTAATCACCTTCTCCGCCTTGAGCTTGGGATTCGGGCGCAGCGTCTCGGCCGCGGTCTTCACCGCCTTCTGGTCGCGCGGAGTAAAGGCGCGCAGCGCGTGCTGCACGCGGTTGCCGAGCTGGCCGAGCACGCTTTCCGGCACGTCGAGCGGATTCTGGGTGACGAAATAGACGCCCACGCCCTTGGAGCGGATGAGCCGCACCACCTGCTGCACCTTCTCGAGCAGAGCCTTCGGCGCCTCGGTGAAGAGGAGGTGCGCCTCGTCGAAGAAGAATACGAGCTTGGGCTTGTCCGGATCGCCCACCTCCGGCAGGTGCTCGAACAGCTCCGCGAGCAGCCACAGGAGGAAGGTCGAATAGAGCTTGGGCGAGTTCATCAGCTCGCCGGCGGCGAGGATGTTTACGACCCCCTTGCCGTCGCGCGTCTGCATGAGATCGCCGATGTCGAGCATCGGCTCGCCCAGGAACTTCGCCCCGCCCTGGCTCTCCAGCGCCAGCAGGCCGCGCTGGATCGCGCCGACCGACGCCGTGGAGACGTTTCCGTAGGCGGTCTTGAACTGCGCCGCGTTGTCGCCGACGTGCTGTAGCATCGCACGCAGGTCCTTGAGGTCGAGGAGGAGGAGTCCCTGGTCGTCGGCAATCTTGAACACCAGGGAGAGCACGCCTTCCTGCGTCTCGTTCAGGTCCAGCATGCGGCCAAGGAGAAGCGGCCCCAGGTCGGACACTGTCGCGCGCACCGGGTGCCCGGCCTTGCCGAATACGTCCCAGAACACCACCGGGCAGCCTTCCGCCGCCACCGAGACCTTGAGCGCCTTGAGGCGCTCGGCCACCTTCGGATTCGCGCCGCCGGGCTTGGCGATGCCGGAGAGGTCGCCCTTCACGTCGGCCATGAACACCGGCACGCCGATCGCGGAGAAGCGCTGCGCCAGCGCCTGCAGCGTGACGGTCTTGCCCGTGCCCGTGGCGCCGGTGATGAGGCCGTGGCGGTTCGCGAGACCCGGCAGGAGCGCCAGCTCCATCTTGTCGTTCTTGGCGATGAGCAAGGGCGGCGGCATGGCGCCAAATGTTACCTTTAGAATTGGCGCCATGGCGGGTCACAGCAAATGGGCGAACATCAAGCACCGCAAGGCGGCCGCGGACGCGAAGAAGGGCAAGGTGTTCACCCGGCTCATCAAGGAGATCACCGTCGCCGCGAAGCTCGGCGGAGGCGATCCCAACAGCAATCCGCGCCTTCGCCTCGCGCTGGACAAGGCCCGCGAGGCGAACATGACCAAGGACAGCGTGCAGAACGCGATCAAGCGCGGCAGCGGCGCGCTCGAGGGCGTCACCTACGAGGAGGCGCGCTACGAAGGCTACGGCCCGGGGGGCGCCGCGGTGATGGTCCACTGCCTGACCGACAACCGCACGCGCACGGTGGCCGAGGTGCGCCATGCCTTCACCAAGAACGGCGGCAATATGGGCTCCGACGGTTCGGTCGCCTACCTCTTCAAGCATTGCGGGCAGTTCGTGTTCGCCCCGGGCACCAGCGAGGACCGGGTCATGGACGTCGGCCTCGAAGCTGGCGCCGAGGACGTGGTGAAGAACGACGACGGCTCGATCGAGCTCATTTGCACGCCGCACGATTTTGCCGGCGTGAAGGCCGCGCTGGAGAAAGCGGGCCTCAAGGCCGAGCTCGCCGAGATCACCATGAAGCCGGGCGCAGAGGCGATGCTCGCCAGCAACGAGGCCGGGCGCATGCGCCAGCTCATCGACGCGCTGGAGAATCTGGACGACGTGCAGGACGTCTACACCACCGCGGTGATTACCTGAGAATCCTCGGGATCGATCCGGGACTGAGACTCACCGGCTTCGGCGTGATCGAGAGCGCCGGGCGCAAGCTCCAGTACGTCACGAGCGGCTGCGTGAAATCCGGCGAGGGCGACCTCGCGCAGCGCCTGAAGGCGATCCTGGAAGGGCTGAACGAGATCATCGCCGCGCACGGCCCGCTCGAGGTCGCGGTCGAGAAGGTGTTCGTCAACGTCAATCCCCAGTCGACCCTCGCGCTCGGCCAGGCGCGCGGCACGGCGATCTGCGCGGCGGTGCTGGCCGGCCTCCCGGTCGCCGAGTACACCGCGCTGCAGGTGAAGCAATCGGTCGTGGGCAACGGCCACGCCCGCAAGGAGCAGGTGCAGCACATGGTCCGGCGCCTGCTCGCGCTCCCGGGCGAACCGTCGCCCGATGCCGCCGACGCGCTCGCCTGCGCCATCTGCCACGCGCATGGCGCGAAGCTTGGTTCTCTTTCCACCAGGGGTTTTCGTCTGAAAAAAGGCAGGCTCGTGTGATCGGTCGCTTGAGCGGCAGGCTCGCGGCCAAGAACCCGCCGCAGGTGCTGGTCGATGTAGCCGGCGTGGGCTACGAGGTCGACGTGCCGATGAGCACGTTCTACAGCCTGCCCGCCACCGGCGACCCGGTGACGCTCCACACGCATCTCGTTGTGCGCGAGGACGCGCACACGCTGTACGGGTTCGCAACGCTCGAGGAGCGCGCCGCGTTCCGCCAGCTCATCCGCATCTCGGGCATCGGCGCGCGCACCGCGCTCTCGGTGCTCTCCGGGCTTTCGGTCGCCGATCTCGCGCAGTCGATCGCGCTCCAGGATTCCGGCCGCCTGACGCGCATTCCGGGCATCGGCAAGAAAACCGCCGAGCGGCTGCTCCTCGAATTGAGGGGCAAGCTGGCGGACGTCACCGCGCCGGCGCAGGAGCGGCCGAGCGACGTGCTCAACGCGCTCCTCGCGCTCGGATATTCGGACAAAGAAGCCCAGGCCGCCATCCGGGGCATCCAGCCCGGAATGCCGGTCGCCGAGGGCATTCGGGCCGCGCTCAAGGCGCTGGCAAAGTAAGCACGGCAGCTTTTTGTCAGATGGGGGAAAACACCGGAAATGGAGACCTCGATGACCAGGAAGGGATGGATTGCTGCAATGTTCTTTGGCGCGGCCGCGACGCTGAGCTGCGGCGGCGCGCTCGCCCAGGCCCAGAAGAAGGGCGACCTCGGCTGGTATGTCAGCGGTTCGATCGGGAAGAACGACGATCTCGACGACGAGCTCGCCTTGAAGATTTCCGGCGGCTACAAGTTCCACCCCAACATCGCTGTCGAGTTCGGCTACACCAGCCTTGGCGAGGCCAACCCTGGATTCGGCGTGCACGCGGAGGCGAGCGCGTGGGAGCTCGTCGGCCTCTTCAGCTATCCGCTCCAGAACCAGTTCTCGATCTACGGCTTGCTCGGCCTTGCAAAAATCGAAACCAAAGTCTCGTCGCCGGCACCCTTCTTCGGGTTCCCGAGCGGCAGCCGCACGGATACCAGCACCGAGCTCACGATCGGTTTTGGCGGCCAATACGACTTCTCGCCGAAGGTGGGCGTACGCGCCCAGTGGCAGCGCTATGACACGAGCAGCGAAATCGACGTGATCAGCCTCGGCGTCGTCTACCGGTTCTAATCGATACCCAGATGTTTGAAAGGAGTCACCTATGTTGATCAAGGGATGGATTCGGGCGTTGCTCGCGTGCGCCGCGATGGTGATGTCCGCCGGTGCTCTCGCGCAGAAGCAAAGCGACGCCGGCTGGTACGCCGGCGCCTCGCTCGGGCGCGCCGACCTCGGGCCGGACACCGACACCGCGCTGAAGATCTTCGGCGGCTACCAGATCAATCGCAGCTTCGCCGCGGAGTTCGGGTATTCGGATTTCGGCGACGTCACGGTGGGAAACAACAGCGTCAACGCGAGCGCGTGGGAATTGATCGGCCTGGGCAAGTTTCCGCTCGGCAACCAGTTCTATGTCTTCGGGCTCGCCGGCCTCGCCAAGATCAAGACCGAATCCACGGTCTCCGGACTGCGCGTTTCCGACGACAGCACCGAGCTCACTTTCGGTTTCGGCTTGCAATACGACTTCTCGCCGAAGGTCGGCGCGCGCCTACAGTGGCAGCGCTACGATACGAGCAGCGAAGTCGACGTGGTCAGCGTCGGCGTTCACTACAGGTTCTGATCGGCTTGAAAATTGCTGAACGCCGTCGACAGCTTTTTCCGTCACAGGTTCCCGACAGTTTTGAAACAGCGGCTGTGGCTGCAGCACAACGATCCCGATTAGCGGAAGAGTTTTTCGCTCGGATATCGAACGAAGTTAGGTTTGCAGAAAGGGCGGGAGGGTACCCTTTGGGGGCAATATCGCAAATCACCGAAGGAACTCCCATGCATACTCAAACGAAGGTTCTCGCCACTGCGCTACTCGCGGGTTTCGCCGCGCTTCCGACCCTCGCAATGGCGCAAGCCAAGGGCGGCAACGCCGACCTGGGCTTCTACGCCGGCGCTTCCGTCGGCCAATCGAAAGTCGACTGTGGCGGTCTGTCGAACTGCGATGACAAGGACACCGCGTATCGGATCTTTGGCGGCTACAAGTTTCACCCCAATATCGGCGTCGAAGGCGGCTATGCGCCGCTCGGCAATGCCGAGGGCAGCGGGCTCAAGCTCGAGTCCAACGCGTGGGATATCGTCGGCGTCGGCAGCTGGCCGCTTGGCAATAGCTTCTCGATCCTCGGCAAGCTTGGCTTCTATAACGCCGAAGTAAAGGCGAGCGGGCTCGTTTCGGGCAAGAAGACCACCACCGACCTGACCTACGGAATCGGCGGGCAGTACGACTTCAATCGCAACCTTGGGCTCCGGCTCGAGTGGAACCGCTATAGCAAAGTCAAGGCGCCCGACCTAGCGGGTGTGAGCGGCGGCGATACCGACCTCGACGTGTTGAGCGTCGGCGCGCTCTGGCGGTTCTAGTCGAAGAATAAGCAAGAAGGCGCTTAATGAAGGGGCGGCTTGAAGCCGCCCCTTTTTTGCGCGCATTTTTTCCGCTCATTCCAATCGGGTGCGCGCGAGAGCGCGGAAATTCGTCACGCGAGCGTCATCGCCTCGGGGAAATTTATCGTTGAGTCCAATTGCCCAGTTCTGGGCATTCTAAGTCGTGGTTTCTACGCAACAATCGGTCCTTTTTTCCTAGTCTCGTCCGCGTCACAGGCGTATCTTTCGGGCGCCTTACAACAACTGACAAAGGAGTCCCAGCATGTCGCTCAAGAAGACAACAATTGCGGCGTTGTTGGCCGCGTCCGGCCTTGTCGTTTCTTCGGCCAGCATGGCCCAGGGCAAACCCGCAGACACCGGCTTCTACGCCGGTGCGACCATCGGGCAGTCCGACTTCTCCAGCGCCGACTGCTCAGGCGTGACCTGCGATACGAAAGACACCGCGTTCAGGATCCTGGGCGGCTATCAGATCAACCGGAACTTTGCCGCCGAGATCGGTTACCACGACCTCGGTAAGCTCAAGGTCAGCGCGCCGGGCGCCAGCGGAGAGGTCAAGGCGAACGCATTCGAGCTCGTCGGTCTCGGCGCGTTCCCGATCAACCAGCAGTTCTCCATCTACGGCAAGCTCGGCTTCTATCGCGGCGAAGCGAAGCTGAGCGGTGACTTTGGAGACGGCAAGGAGACGAACACAGACCTGACGTACGGGGTCGGCGTTCAGTACAACTTCAACCGCCAGCTCGGCGTTCGTGGCGAATGGCAGCGCTACTCCAAGCTTGGTGGCGACGACACGGGGGGTGATTCCGACGTCGACGTCCTGTCCATCGGCGTCGTCTTCAGGTTCCAGTAACAGAACGATCGAAGTTCCAATAATAACGATCGCACTTCTAATAACAAGAACGATCACGGGCGAGGGCGGCCGCGAGGCCGCCCTTTCTCTTACAACATCAGGGAGGATTCATGTGGATCAGGAAAACATCGCTCGCCGCGCTGCTGGCCGCCGCGGGAATGGCAATGTCTTCTGCAAGCATGGCGCAATCGAGGCCGGCCGACGCCGGCTGGTACGTTGGCCTGTCGGTGGGGCAGTCACAAGCGGCGGATACCTGCGAGGGGATCCCCGGCTGCGATGACAAGGACACGGCGTTCAAGATCTTCGGCGGCTACCAGGTCAACCGCAACTTTGCCATCGAGGGCGGGTACACGGACCTCGGCAAGGTGACCATCAATGTGAGCGGGCCCGGAGGCAACCTCAATGCCAACATCAAGGCCAACGCGTGGGAAGTCGTCGGTGTCGGCATGCTGCCGCTCGCGGACAGGTTCTCGCTCTTCGGCAAGATCGGGCTCTACCGAGGCGAGGTGGAAGGCACCGGGTCCGGGGTCGTGCTCGGCACGCCGATCAGCTTGAGCGGGAAAGACACGAACACCGACCTCACTTTCGGCGTCGGGTTGAAGTTCGACATCACCAACAACTTCGCCCTGCGGGGTGAATGGCAGCGCTACAGCAGCATGGGCGGGTCCGACGTCGGCGAGTCGGACGTCGATGTGCTGAGCGTCGGCGTGGCGTTCAAGTTTTAGGCGGGTCTGCGCCAGTTCGGGAAGGGCGGCCGCGAGGCCGCCCTTCCTTTTTTTCGTGCGCTATTTCCTCGGTTTCCTTTGCCCGGACCAGTATTGTTGGGCCGCCTTAGTTGACGCTCGTACAAAACAACAAGAAAAAGGGGGTTTTCGTGTCCACCAGGAAAATCTTGTTCGGCGCCCTGCTGGCCGCCGCGACAATGGCGATGTCGTCGGCCAGCATGGCGCAGTTCGACAGCATCTACTTCGGTGGCGGGTTCACCAGGTTCAAGGCCACGGAGACCTTCACCGACCCCGTCAGCGTCTCGTCGGTCACCTTCGGGAACGACAGCCATCAGGGTGGCTTCAACGGCTTTCTCGGGTATGGCCTTGGCCTCGGCAGCCTGGTGCACATTGCCCTGGAAGGGAGCTACTCCAGCCAGGTCGGCCAAGCGAGCGCGACGGCCTTCGGCGTCACCACCAACCATGGCCTGGAGGAGGCGGCTGCGTTGTCGATCCTGCCAGGATTGAAGTTCACGCCCACCGGCCTCTTCTACGCGCGGATCGGTGCGGCCCAGGCCAAGTACAAGGACTCGCAAGGGACATTCAGCCAGACGCACAAAGGCACTCTGTTCGGGGTAGGGATGAAGCAGGAGGTGGCGCGTCACGCGGCGCTGCTCGTGGAATTCCAGAACTACGTGATGAAGGAAAAGGACGGCCTCAAGCCCGAGTCGACCGGCGTCCTGCTCGGCTTTCAATTCTCGCTCCGCTAGACCTTTAGCCCCACAGGGGTTCGCCTGCGACAAAAGCCGGGCTTGCCCGGCTTTTTTTTCCGCCCTATAGAATGCCGGGATGGCAGTCGAGACCGACCGCATCATCTCGCAGCGCCCGGCTACGCCGCAGGAGGGGGAGTTCGAGCGCGCCCTGCGGCCCACGACGCTTGCCGAGTACGTCGGGCAGGAGAAGGTGCGCGGCCAGCTCGAGATCTTCATCCAGGCGGCGCGCGCGCGCGGCGAGGCGCTCGACCACGTGCTGCTCTTCGGTCCGCCCGGACTCGGCAAGACGACGCTCGCGCACATCATCGCGCGCGAGATGGGCGTGAACCTGCGCCAGACCTCCGGGCCGGTGCTCGAGCGGCCGGGGGACCTCGCCGCGATCCTCACGAACCTCGAGCCGAAAGACGTTCTCTTCATCGACGAGATCCACCGTCTCTCGCCGGTGGTCGAGGAGATCCTGTATCCGGCGCTCGAGGACTTCCAGATCGACATCATGATCGGCGAGGGGCCGGCGGCGCGTTCGATCAAGCTCGACCTGCCGCCCTTCACGCTCGCCGGCGCTACTACCCGCGCGGGCATGCTCACCAACCCGCTGCGCGAGCGCTTCGGCATCGTGGCGCGCCTGGAGTTCTATACCGAGGAGGAGCTCACCAGGATCGTGCGCCGCTCCGCGCACCTGCTCGAGGTGGGGCTCGCCGACGACGGTGCGGCCGAAATCGCGCGGCGCGCGCGCGGCACGCCGCGCATCGCCAACCGCCTGCTGAGGCGCGTGCGCGATTACGCCCAGGTGAAGGCCGACGGCACGGTGACGCGCGCGGTGGCCGAGGCCGCGCTGCGGATGCTCGACGTCGACGCGCTTGGCCTCGACCTCATGGACCGCAAGCTCCTGCTCGCGGTGATCGAGAAGTTCTCGGGAGGACCGGTAGGGGTGGAGAACCTGGCGCACGCCATCGGCGAGGAGGCCGACACGATCGAGGATGTGCTCGAGCCCTTCCTGATCCAGCAGGGCTACCTGCAGCGCACCCCGCGCGGGCGCGTCGCGACGTTGTCGGCGTATAGGCACTTCGGCCTCGCCGCGCCGCAGACCCAGCGCGATCTGTTGTCCGATACTTAAGGGACACTTAAGTTTGGAGCGACGGACCTTGAGGGAGGGGTTGCAGATTCCCGTCCGGGTCTATTACCAGGACACCGACGCCGGCGGCGTTGTGTTCCATGCCCAGTATCTCGCGTTCATGGAGCGCGCCCGCAGCGAGCTGCTGCACGCGCTGGGCATCGACCTCGCGCACTTGGCCGATGCGAGGCGGGTACTTTTTCTCGTCCACGAGCTGACGGCGCGCTACCACGCGCCCGGGCGCCTCAACGACATGCTATCGGTGTCGGCCGAAGTGGTTAAAATGGGCCGCGCCAGCCTGGTGTTCCGCCATCGGGTGGAACGCGGTTCCGAGCTTCTGGTCGAAGCCGAGGTAATCCTCGCGACCGTCGACCGCGATCGGATGAGGCCGGCGCGTGTGCCGGCAGAACTACAACAGGCTTTCAAATGACCGCTACGCAAGACCTCGACATCTGGACGCTGATCGTCCACGCCAGCCTGGTCGTCAAGGTGGTGATGTTCCTGCTGCTCGCCGTTTCGTTCATGTCGTGGATGTTCATCTTCCAGAAGTGGTTCTCGATCCGCCGCGCCAACGCCCAGACCGACAAGTTCGAGCGCGAGTTCTGGAGCGGCAACGACCTCAACACCCTCTACCAGGGCGCGGTGAACAACCGCCACAACATCGGCAGCCTCGAGCGCGTGTTCGAGGCCGGCTTCCGCGAGTTCGCCAAGCTGCGCGGCCAGCGCGGCACCGACCCGACCAACATGGTCGACGGCGCCCGCCGCGCGATGCGCGCCACCTTCCAGCGCGAGATGGACTTCATCGAGCGCCACCTCGCCTTCCTCGCCTCGACCGGCTCGGTGAGCCCTTACGTCGGGCTCTTCGGCACGGTGTGGGGCATCATGCATGCGTTCCGCAGCCTCGCCAACGTCCAGCAGGCGACCCTCGCCCAGGTCGCCCCCGGAATCGCCGAGGCGCTGGTCGCCACCGCGATCGGCCTCTTCGCGGCGATTCCTGCGGTGGTCGCCTATAACCGCTATTCGCACGACATCGAGCGCCTCGCCAACCGCTTCGAGAGCTTCATGGAAGAGTTCTCCAACATCCTGCATCGCCAGGCGGTGAAGTAAGGAAGATGCCCGCTCTACGGCGCAAGCACGGACCAATGCACGACATCAACGTCGTGCCGTACATCGACGTGATGCTGGTGCTGCTCGTCATCTTCATGGTCACCGCGCCGCTCATCACCCCGTCCGTGATCGATCTGCCGACCGTGGGCAAGGCGAGCGCGCCGCGCGTCGTGCCGCTGGAGGTGTTCGTGCGCGCCGACCAGGGCCTGGTGGTGCGCACGCGCGACCGCAACGGCCGCATCGTCGACGAGGCGAGCGTCTCGCGCGCCGACCTCGCCAAGGTGCTGAAGAACGCGCGCGGCGCGAACGAGGAGCTCTCGGTGCTCGTGGGCGGCGACAAGAACGCGCGCTACGAGTCGGTCCTCCAGGTCATGGACGAGCTGCGCAAGCAGGGAATCACGAGGGTTGGATTGCAGGTCAAAGTCGCGCAATGAGTACGTTGGCGTACCCGTTTGGTTTGCCAATGAATACGTTGGCTTACTTCATGGTTTGCCGATGAGTACATTGACCTACGCCGGAGCCCGCCCGGACTACGCGTTGGGGCGCGCCTTCCTGCTCGCCTTCGCGGTCCATGCGGTACTAATTGCCTTCATGTTCATAGGCGTGCGCATGCAGAACCGGCCGGGGGACACGGTCACCGTGGAGCTGTGGGAAGCTCCGCCGCCGCCACCTCCTCCGGTAGTCGAGGCGCCCAAGCCCCCGCCGCCCGCGCCGCCGAAGATCGAACCGCCCAAGCCGCCGCCCGAGCCCGAGGTGAAGAAGCCCGACATCGTCGAGAAGGCGCCGCCGCCCAAGCCGAAGCCCAAGCCGAAGCCGGAGGCGAAGGCCCCGCCGAAGGACGATCTGGAGAAGCTGCTGCTGCGCGAGCAGGTGGCGATGGAGCAGGAGAAGCTGAACGAAGAGCGTCGCCAGGCGGACGAGGCGCGGCGCAAGGCCGAATCCGAGAAGACCGCGCGCCAACTCGCCGCCACGGCGCGCGACAAGGCGCTCGCCGAATACGTCAATCGCGTCCGCGCGAAAGTCCGTGGGAACTGGATCCTGCCGGCGGACCTGCAGGGCAATCCTCAGTGCATCTTCAAGGTCGTGCAGCTGCCCACCGGCGAGGTGATCGACGTGCGGCTCGTCAAGTCGAGCGGCAACGGGGCCTACGACGAGGCGGTGCACCGCGCGATCCTGAAATCCTCGCCGTTGCCGCTGCCGGTCGCGGGGACGCCGTTCTACCGCGAGCTCGAACTCACCTTCCGGCCCAAAGACTAGCCTGTGACCCCAACCTACCACACGACCGGGATCCGACGCGTGCCATTGCGCTTCCTTTGGATGTTTGCAATTGGTCTCGCTCTCGCCGCCTCCGCCGCCCGCGCGCAGCTCCAGATCGAGATCACCGGGGCCACAGAGAAGCGCACGCCCGTCGCCATCGCGCCGTTCGCCGGCGAGGCCGCCCTCGGCCCCACGGCCATCAGCTCCATCGTGCGCGCCGACCTCGAGCGCAGCGGGCTCTTCCGCGCGCTCGAGCTGCCGCCGCTCAACCCGACCCCGACCGAAGCTTCCACGGTGAACTACCCCGAATGGCGCTCGCGCCTCGCCGACGCGCTGGTGGTGGGCTCGGTCTCCAGCCGGCCCGACGGGCGCTACGAGGCGCGCTTCCGCCTGCACGACGTCGTGAAGCAGACCGCGCTCGGCGGTATCGCGTACACGATGACCAAGGACCAGGTGCGCGCGACCGCGCACCGCATCGCCGACTTCGTGTATGAGAAGCTCACCGGCGACAAAGGCGTGTTCTCGACCCGCATCGCCTACGTGGTGAAGCGCGGCAATCGCTACGAGCTGCAGATCGCAGACGCCGACGGCGAGGGGGCAGAGACCGCGCTCGCTTCCTTCGAGCCGATCATCTCTCCCGCCTGGTCGCCGGACGGGCGGCGCCTCGCCTACGTGTCGTTCGAGAACAAGAAGCCGGTGGTCTACGTGCACTCGCTGCTCGACGGCAAGCGCAACGTGGCCGCGAACTTCAGGGGCTCCAACTCCGCCCCGGCCTGGTCGCCGGACGGCAAGACCCTGGCGGTGACGCTCTCGCGCGAGGGCGGCTCGCAGATCTTTCTGCTCAACCCCGACGGCAGCAACGTGAAGCGCATCACGACCTCGTCGGCGATCGACACCGAGCCGAGGTACTCGCCGGACGGGAAGTGGCTTTATTTCACGTCCGACCGCGGCGGCACGCCGCAGATCTACCGCATGCCGCCGACCGGCGGGGAGCCGCAGCGCGTGACTTTCGAGGGGAGCTATAATGTGTCCCCGCGTCCTTCACCTGACGGCAAGCAGCTCGCGTACATCACGCGCAACAGCGGCAAGTTCCAGGTGGCGCTACAAGACCTAGAGAACAGGCAGGTGCAGATCATCACCGACAGCGACCGCGACGAGTCGCCGAGCTTCGCTCCCAACGGCCGCATGATCCTGCTTGCCACCGTGATCGGCGGCCGGGGCCTCTTGTCCGCGGTCTCGGCAGACGGCCGCTTCAAGCAACGACTCTCTGCAGCCACAGGCGGCGATGTGCGCGAGCCGGCCTGGGGCCCCTTCATCGAATAACCGACACGCCATGCAAAAAGGAGACGCCATGCGCGCGTACTACAGCCCGATCCTCGTCACAATCGCCATCGCAGCCCTGATCGCCGGCTGCAGCACCACCAACCCCGAAGGCACCGACGCCAGCGGCGCCCCGGTCACCGACGCCACCAAGAAGCCTGGCGCGGGCGCGCAGACCGGGCCGATCGCGAAGATCGACGTCACCAAGCCCGGCGCGGTCACCGGCGCCGATCCAAGGCTCAAGACCGGAGCGCTCGCGCAGCGCTCGATCTACTACGACCTGGACCAGTTCGACGTCAAGGACCAGTACCGCAGCCTGGTCGAAGCACATGCCAAGTACCTGCGCGAGAATCCCTCGGCGAAGATCCTGATCCAGGGCAACACCGACGAGCGCGGCAGCCGCGAGTACAACGTCGGCCTCGGCCAGCGACGCTCCGACGGCGTGAAGAAGATGCTGGTGCTGCTCGGCGCCCGCGACAACCAGATCGAGTCGGTGAGCCTGGGCGAGGAGAAGCCGCAGGCCGACGGCCACGACGAGTCCGCATGGTCCAAGAACCGCCGCAGCGACATCCTCTACAGCGGCGAATACTGATGCGCTTCCCCGCCGCCGCGGTCCTCGCGCCGCTGTTTTCCCTCCTGACCGCCGTGCCCTGCTTCGCGCAGGGCCTGTTCGACGACAACGAGGCGCGCCGTCGCGTGGAGGCCCTGCGCCAGCAGCTGCTCGAGCAGAACCGCCTGATGGAAGAGCGCATGACCAAGATGGAGACGGCGCTCGCCGGGGCGAGCGACCGCTCGGCGATGCTCGACATCGCGAGCCAGATCGAGGCGCTGCGCGGCGACATCGCGAAGATGCGCGGCCAGCTCGAGGTGGCCACGAACCAGATCGAGGTCGCGGACAAGCGGCAGAAGGACCTCTACCTCGACATCGACACCCGCATCCGCAAGCTCGAGCAGGCGAACGAGCAGGCCGCACTACTACAACAACAGCAACAACAGCAGGCTCAGCCGCCAGGCGGGACGCAACCGGCCGAATCGCAGCAGGCCGGCGAGATGCGCGCCTACCAGGCCGCGCTCGACCAGTTCAAGCTCGGCAACTACCCGCTCGCGGTCTCGGCGAT
>DATMJC010000017.1:0-14021 GCA_035554435.1 Burkholderiales bacterium
GAAGAACGGAACCTTGGCTTCACCCGCGATCGCGCGCGCGAGCAGCGTCTTGCCGGTGCCGGGGTTGCCGACCATCAGCACGCCGCGCGGGATGCGGCCGCCGAGCTTCTGGAACTTGGAGGGGTCGCGCAGGAAGTCGACCAGCTCGGCCACCTCTTCCTTCGCCTCCTCGCAACCCGCGACGTCGGCGAAGGTGACGGTGTTGGTGGATTCGTCCAGCATGCGCGCGCGCGACTTGCCGAACGAGAACGCGCCGCCGCGCCCGCCGCCCTGCATCTGGCGCATGAAGAAGATCCACACCCCGATGAGCAGCAGCATCGGGAACCAGGAAACGAAGATGTTCATGAGGAGCGAGGGCTCCTCTTCGGGCTTGGCCTCGATCTTGACGCCGTACTTCAGGAGGTCGGACACGAGCCAGATGTCCCCCGGCGAATAGCTGGTGACGCGCTTGCCCTCGGCCGTGGTCGCCTTCAGCTGGCGCCCCTCGATCGTGACCTTGGCGATGCGGCCCGCCTTCACCTCTTCCAGGAACTGGGAGTACTCCATCGGCGCCTGGGTCGACTGCCGCTGGTTGAACTGATTGAACACGGTCATCAGAACCAGCCCGATGACGAGCCAGATGACCAGGTTCTTAAGCATATTGTTCAATGACTTTGCTCCTCTTTTGCCACGCCGCGGCAGTCAGATCCATCGTACACGCGCCCATCGCCCCGGGCTATCCCGAAATACCCCGGCCAAGCACATAAGTCTCCGCGGATTCCCCCCGGGATGCGAGGGGTTTTACGACTTTTACCTTGCCAAACCTCGCACGGAGCCGCTGCAAGACTTCGTCGAACGCCTCGCCATGAAACGCCTTGAGGACAAAAACGCCCTCAGGTTTGAGCACCTTGCAGCAAAAATCGATCGCGGCCCCGGTGAGTTCGAGTGCTCGGGCCTGGTCCACGTTCCCTATCCCCGACAAATTCGGCGACAGGTCCGAAAGAACTACGTCTGCTCTCGCGCCCGCCAAGGCTCGATACAGGCTCTCCGAGCGGAAATCGCCCTTCAGCAGCGTCACCGCGGAGATGGGGGCGATCGGCAGAAGATCAATCGCGATGACGCGGCCCGAGGGCTTGACCTTGGCGGCCGCGACCTGGGACCAGCCGCCTGGCGCGGCGCCGAGGTCCACCACGAGCTGGCCCGGCTTGAGGATCTTCTCCTTCGCGTCGATCTGCAGCAGCTTGAAGGCCGAGCGCGAGCGGTAGCCCTGCGCCTTCGCCTGGCGCACGTACGGGTCGGTCACATGCCGCCGCAGCCATGGCTTGCCGCTCTTCATTTGCGCGCGAGAGAGCGGGTTTCGCCGTGCTTCAGGACGAAGAACTGCTCCTCGCTCAGACCCGCCTTGCGCCGCTCCTCGGCGAGCCGCTGCGGCGGCTCGTAGAGGCTTTCGTCGGTCAGCCCGTCGAACGTGCCCCAGTGAATCGCGAGCGACTGGCGCGCGCGCACGTCCTTGTGCGCCTGGACCGCCTCGGCCGGGTTCATGTGCATGATCTTCATGAACCAGCGAGGTTCGTAGGCGCCGATCGGCAGCGCGGCGAGGTCGAAGCCGCCGAAGCGCGCGCCGATGTCGGCGAAATCCTTCGAATAGCCGGCATCGCCGGAAAAGAAGAACGAAAGCTCGGGATGCCGGAGCACCCAACCGCCCCAGAGCGTCCGGTTCTCGTCGGTCAGCGTGCGCTTGGACCAGTGCTGCACCGGAACGAAATGCAGCTCGAGCCCCTTGAAGCTGCGGCTCTGCCACCAGCCGAGCTCGATCGCGTCTTCGATCCCCTGGCGCGAGAACCAGTCCTTGAGGCCGAGCGGCACGAAGAAGCTCGGCGCGCCGCCGGGCTGCGCCGCGAGCTTCTTCACGCTGTCGAGGTCGAGATGGTCGTAGTGGTTGTGCGAGATCAGCACCGCGTCGATGTGCGGCAGGCCGTCGAGGCCCGGGGCCGGAGGCACGACCCGCTTCGGTCCGGCGAAGCTCACCGGGGAGGCGCGCGCCGAGAACTGCGGGTCGGTGAGGACATTGAGCCCGCCGACGCGCACCAGCACCGTAGCGTGCCCGATCCAGGTCACCGACGGGTTCAGCGCGGGCGAAAAATCGCTCTTCACGGTCTCGAAGCGGTACCCGCCCTCGGGCCGGCGCGGCAGCCCGTCGCGCCACTGCTCCCACTTCCATTTCCAGAAGCCGGTCTTCTCCGGGTGCGGATAGTTGTTGCGGAACCGGCCGTCGTTCGAGCTCATGCACCCATCCGCCACGCCAACCGCCGCGCCGGCCAGCAAGGCGACGAGCGCACGCCTCAATGCACCACGCGGGCGAGCGCCCGGGCCTCGCGCGCGGTCGGAAGACGCAGGTGCGGTTTGAGCGCAGCGCGCAGGGAACGCCGCGCCAGCAGGCTCTTCAGGTGCTCATCGTCGAAGGCGGACTCGGCGAGGCGGCGTACTTCCCCGCCCTCCAGCGCCGCGATCGGCACGCCGTCCTTCAGCAGAACCCTGTTCCTGTAGACCGAAGCAATGCGCGGCTGCGGCGTGAGGATGCCGACGAGATTGAGCGGATCGGCCGCGCTCAGCACAACGAGCTCGTCGAGCGCCTCCATCCTGCGCACCGCCCGGAGCCGGCCGACCGCGTCGGGCGCGGCGAACTGCTCGCCACCGAACCCGGCGACGAAGCGCCCGCCGCGGATCTCGCCGCGCGCCTCCAGGCGGCGGTAGGCGCGCACCAGCTCGCGCCACGGCGGCAGCCCTGATTCGCGCTGCAGCATGGAGCGGAACACGACGCCGTAGCGCTTGAGGAGCGTCCTCGCCACGGCCTCGGCATCGTCGTTGCGTTCGGAGACGAGCAGCGACCATCGCCCGGCCGTTTCCACCAAGGCTCGTCGCTTCTCAGGCGGAGCGAGGAGCGCGCGCAGCCCGGCGAAGCTGTCGGCGGTGGCCACGCCCGCGCCCGCCAGCTCGGCCAGGGCGCGCTCGACGAAGGCCGGCAGCAGGCGCGTCGCATTGACGAGCTCGTTGAAGAAGGACGCGCCTCGCTTCTGCAGCGCTTCGCGCACTGCCCCGGCCTCGGACGAAAAGTCGGGAACGTCCTTCTCCATGCTCCAGTGCGCGGCGTGCTCGCGCAGAAGCAGCGCGATCGGCGAAGTGCGCAGCGGCGCCTTGCTCCCGGGCGTGAGTCGTCCCCACGCCACCCGGCCGCTCAGGCACAGCCGGTCGAGCTGCTCCGCGCCGTAGTCCGCGACACGGGCTGGCAGCACGTCGTGCTCCCACGCAGCGGCCGCGAGCTCGAAGCCCTCGAGCTGCTCGATCACCGCGGCAAGCCCTTCGGCGCCCTTCACCTGGTCTTCGCCTGCGACGTGCTGCCAGTGCAGGAGGAAGCGCATGAAGTCGGCCGCGCTCACCGGCTCGATCTCGGCGCGCAGGCGGTTCAGCGTGTAGCGGTGGATGCGCGCGAGGAGCCTGCGGTCGCACCATTCCAAATCGGCATTGGCCGTGAAGCGCCCGCGCAGGATCCGGCCCCGGCTCTCCAACTGAAGAAGAGCGGTATCCGCATCCGGAATTTTCAGTTCGCGTTCCGTTACGGGCCCGAGGACCTCCAGGCGGCTTGCCAGGACTTCAACCGGGTCGTCGTCCTTGCGCTCGTGGGCGAGCCAGGCCTCGCCTCGCTTGAGCACCCTTTCGCCTAATTCGGCAAGCAGCGCGGGCCAGTGCGGCGCCAGCTCCGAGGTCTGGATGAAGCCGGCCACCATGAGGGCGTCGTACATCTCGTCCGCGGTATTCGCGACCGGCCATGCCTCCGCACGCACCCGCTCGATGGCGGCGGGATCGAGCGCGCCCAGGTCGTCGGCGCTGCGCGCCTCGGTGGCGCGGCGGGTATACACGGCGCGAGTGCGCCGTTCTTCCAGGGGCGCGTCGTCGAGGAACGTATACACCGCCGAGTTGAGCAGCTCATGGCTCAGGACCGAGGGCTCCGGCGTGTCTCTCGCAACCGTTCTGATTTCCCCGGCGTAGAGGCGCCGGAGCTGGGTTTCCAATCCATGAAGATCCACCGCCTCTTCCAGCGCGTCGCGCAGAGCCTGGTTCACAAGCGGATGGTCCGGGATCTCGCGCGCGCCCTGCAGGTTGTCCTGGCAGGCCACCGCGTCCGGGAACACCGCCTGCAGCAGGTCCTCGGCGTACATGCGCTGGAGCTGGTTGGGCACTCGCGCGCCGCCGCGGTTGCGCGGCACGGCGAGCGAAAGCGTGGTGCTCCAGCGCCAGCGCGTTTCGAAGATCGGCGACTGCAGCAGCGCCTGCACCAGGGTCTCGCGCACGCTGTTCGGGTGCAGGTAGCGGAACACCTCCTCCAGCGCGAAGGAATGCGAGGAATTGAGCGAGAGGATCACGCCCTCCTCGGTCGCCGCCGCCTGGAGCTCGAAGTTGAAGCCCTGGCAGAACTTCTTGCGCAGCGCGAGCCCCCAGGCGCGGTTGATGCGGCTGCCGAAGGGCGCGTGCAGCACGAGCTGCATCCCGCCCGACTCGTCGAAGAAGCGCTCGAGCGCGATCGTTGAAGCGCTCGGCACCACGCCGAGGCTGCGTTTGGCCTCGCCCAGGTAGCCGGCGATTTGCTCCGCCGCCTCTCGGCCAAGGAGATATTTTTCCTGGAGGAGCGAAGTGGCGGGCTCGACATCGCCATCCTTGCGCGTCGCCTCCGGTCCGGGAAGGACAGCATCCACCGCTTCCCGCAGTCGCGAGACCGCAGCGCTCATTTCCTCGCTGCGCGCAGGCGCCTCGCCCAGCCAGAAGGGCATCGACGGTGGCTGACCCGCGGCGTCGGCAACACGGACCACGCCGTTGCCGATGCGCAGGATGCGCCAGGAGGTGTTGCCGAGCTGGAACACGTCGCCCGGCAGCGATTCGATGGCGAAGTCCTCGTTCAGCGTGCCGATGAAGTGGCCCTCCGGCTCGAGCAGCACGCGGTAGTCGAACACCTCCGGTATCGCCCCGCCGTTGACGATCGCGCTCATGCGCGACCCTTTGCGGCCTCGAAGCTTGCGGTTGAGGCTGTCGTGGTGGATCAGGGCGCCGCGCCGGCCGCGGCGCGTGACGTAGCCGCGTGCAAGCATCTCCACGACCTCTAGGAACGTCTCCTTCTTCAGACCGCGGTATGGGTAGCTGCCCTGGAAAAGGGCGAGCAGCGCGTCCTCGTCCCACTCCTCTTCCGCCGACGTTTCCGCCACGATCTGCTGGGCGAGCACGTCGAGCGGCTGGTCGGGCACCGCGACGCGGTCGAGCTCGCCCTCGCGCACGGCCTGGACCATGGCGGCGCACTCGATGAGATCGTCGCGCGTGAGCGGGAAAATCCGGCCCTTCGGCACGCCATGGATGGTGTGCCCGGAGCGCCCGACGCGCTGCAGGAAGGTGGCGATGCGGTGCGGCGAGGAGATCTGGCACACCAGGTCGACGTGCCCGATGTCGATGCCGAGCTCGAGCGACGCGGTCGCCACCAGCACTTTCAGGCGGCCGCTCTTCAGCCGTTCCTCGGCGTCCAGGCGCACTTCCTTCGCGAGGCTGCCGTGGTGAGCAGCGACGTGCTCGGCGCCGAGGCGCTCCGAGAGCTGGTGCGCCATGCGCTCGGCGAGGCGCCGCGTGTTCACGGTGATGAGCGTGGTGCGATGCGAGCCGACGAGCTCGACCAGCCGCTGGTAGATTTCCTGCCACACCTCGTGCGACATCACCGCTTCGAGCGGCGAGCCCGGCACTTCGACCGCGACGTCGAGCGCGCGCTTGTGGCCCTTATCGACGATTTCGCAATGGGAAGAGGTGAGAAACTTCGCGACTTCGTCGATGGGCTTCTGGGTCGCGGACAGCCCGATGCGCTGCAGCCGGCGGCCGCAAACATGGTCCAGGCGCTCGAGCGAGAGCGCGAGGTGCGCGCCGCGGCGCGACTGGAGCACGGCATGGATCTCGTCGACGATCACCGCGCGGGCGCTTTTCAGGATCTCGCGCGAGCGCCCGGCGGTCAGCAGGAGGTAGAGCGACTCGGGCGTGGTGACGAGAATGTGCGGCGGCGTGCGCAGCATCGCGGCGCGCTCCGCCTGCGGCGTGTCGCCGCTTCTCACCGCCGCGGTGATTTTCGTCGCTGGATAGCCCATGGCCTCGGCGAGCGCGCGGATTTCCCGGCGCGGCTCGGCCAGGTTCTTGTGGATGTCGGCCGAGAGCGCCTTCAGCGGCGAGACGTAGATGACTCGGACCTCGTCCGGGAGGGCGCCTTTTTCCGCGCCTTCGCGGAACAATTCGTCGATCGCGGTCAGGAACGCGGCGAGCGTCTTCCCGGAGCCGGTGGGCGCCGCGATCAGGGTGTCGGCGCCACGCCGGATGGCTCGCCAGCCTTCGAGCTGGGCCGGGGTAGGCTCGCCGAAGCGGCTTTCCCACCAGCGCCGCAGAACGGGGTGAAAATCCTGGGGTAGCAAGACGGGTATTTTGACATTAGATTTTCGGATTCATTCCGGCCGAAGAACGATGAACAAACCGAAAGGCATGCTCAACGTCGAGTCGCTGCGCGCGATGGTGGCCGCGGGCGAGATCGAGACCGTGATCGCGGGCTTCACCGACCACTACGGCCGCCTCATGGGCAAGCGCTTCGACGCCGAGATGTTCGTGGACGAGGTCGTAAGCTCGGGCGGCCACGCCTGCGACTATCTCCTCACCGTCGACATGGAGATGGAGCCTGTGCCGGGTTACGCCTTCGCCAACTGGGAGCTCGGCTACGGCGACGTGCACATGGTGCCCGACATGGCGACGCTGCGCGTGGCGAGCTGGCTCGATAAGACGGCCTTCGTGGTGTGCGACGTCAAGAGCGAGAAGACGCACGATTACGTGCCAGTCGCGCCGCGCTCGATCCTGCGCCGGCAAACGGAAAGCGCGCGCCAGGCCGGGTTTGCGGCGTTTGCCGCGACCGAGCTCGAGCACTACCTCTTCCGCACCAGCTATCGCGACGCCGCGCAGCAGGACTTCCGCAACCTCGAGCCCGCCGGCTGGTACCTCGAGGACTACCACATCCTGCAGGGCACCCGGACCGAGGGATTCCACGCCGCGGCGCGGCGCCACCTCAAGCTCTCCGGCGTGCCGGTCGAGACCTCCAAGGGCGAATGGGGCCGGGGGCAGCACGAGCTCAATATCCGCTATGCCGAGGCACTGGAGATGGCCGACCGCAACGTGGTCTTCAAGCAGTGCCTCAAGGAGCTCGCCGAGGCCGCCGGCATGAGCGTCACCTTTATGGCCAAATTCGCTGCCGACAGCGCGGGCTCGAGCTGCCACATCCACCTGAGCCTCTGGCGCGACGGAAACAATGTTTTTCCGGGAAAGGAAAAGAGCGGACGCGCCGGCGTATCGAAGGAATTCAAGTACTTTCTGGGCGGATGGCTGGCGCACGTCCCGGAGCTGATGGTGTTCTATGCGCCGACGGTCAACTCCTACAAGCGCTACGTGGACGCTTCCTGGGCCCCGACCCGCCTCGCCTGGAGCTACGACAACCGCACCGCGGGCTTCCGCGTCGTCGGCGACGGCCCGAGCCTGCGCATCGAATGTCGCATCCCGGGCGCCGACTGCAACGCCTACCTCGCCCTCGCCGCCGCGCTCGCCTCGGGCCTGGACGGCATCGCGAACCGCATCGAGCCGCCCGAATGCTTCGTCGGCGACGTCTATGCCGCCAAGGCGCTGCCGCGCGTCCCCTACACCCTTTCCCAGGCAGTGGACGCATTCGAAGCGAGCGCATTCGCCAAGCACGCCTTCGGCAAGGACGTGGTCGAGCACTACACTCATTTCTATCGCACGGAGGCGGCTGCCTTCGACAAGGCAGTCACCGACTGGGAGCGCAGGAGATACTTCGAGCGCATATGAGACTCAAAGACAAAGTTGCGCTGATCACCGGCGCCGGCAGCGGCATCGGGCGCCAGTCCGCGCTGCTCTTCTCGCGCGAAGGCGCGGCGGTGCTTGCCGTCGATGTCAACGACCAGGCAGCCCAGGAAACTGTGCAACTCGTCAAGCAGCAAGGCGGCCGAGCTTCCCACTTCAGGGCGGATGTATCGAAAGCCCGCGACTGCGAGCAGATGGTGGCCGCCGCCGAGCGAGAGTTCGGCCGGCTGAACGTACTGTTCAACAACGCCGGCATCATGCACGCGAAGGACGACGACGCGATTGCCACCGACGAGTCGGTGTGGGACCTGACGCTCGACGTGAACGCCAAGGGGGTGTTCCTCGGCTGCAAGCACGGCATCGCGGCGCTGCGCCGCGCCGGCGGCGGCTCGGTGATCAACACGGCGTCCTTCGTCGCCCGCATGGGCGCTGCCACGCCGCAGATCGCCTACACCGCTAGCAAGGGCGCGGTGCTCGCCATGACGCGCGAGCTCGCGGTGATCCACGCGCGCGAGAACATCCGGGTCAACGCGCTCAGCCCGGGGCCGCTGAAGACCGAGCTCCTCATGAGCTTCCTGAATACCGAGGAAAAGAAGAGGCGCCGCCTCGTGCACCTGCCGATGGGACGCTTCGGCGAGGCGCACGAGATCGCCCAGGCGGCGCTGTGGCTCGCCTCCGACGAATCCTCGTACGTGACCGGGGCCGAATTCCTGGTCGACGGCGGCCTGACCGCGGCCTACGTCACCCCGGAATAGCCCTCAGTTCCACCCGCCGCCGAGCGCCCGCACCAGGGCGACGGTGCTCTGGTACTGCGCCGAGCGCACCTGCACCGCCTGCCGGCGATTGCGCAGCTCGCTGCGCTGCGCGTCGAGCAGGTCGAGCTGGCTGACGTAGCCGCTGCGGTAGCGCACGTCGGAGAGCGCGGTGCTGCGGCTCGAGGACTGCACCGCGCGGCCCTGGGCTTCGACCTGCTCCGCGAGCAAGCGCAGCGCCGAGAGCTCGTCTTCGACGTCCTTGAATGCCACCAGAACCTGCTCGCGATAGCGCACCACCTCGCCTTCGAGCTGCGCGGTTGCGCTCTCGACGCCGGCCTTGCGTCGCCCGCCGTCGAACACCGGCAGCGAAGCGACCGCGCCGAGGAGCCAGGCGCGCGAAGACCATTCGAAGAGATCCGAGAGGTCGGTCGAGGCGTAGCCCGCGGTCCCGGTCAGCGCCACGCGCGGAAAATACGCGGCCTTCGCCACGCCGACGCGCGCCTGAGCCGCCAGCATGGTCTGCTGCGCCGCCGATACGTCTGGCCGTCGCGTCAGAAGCGTGCTCGGAACCCCGGCCGGGATGACGGGCAGCGCGCTGCTCCATTCCGCGACCGGCAGGGAGAAGCTCGACACGATCTCGCCCACGAGCACCGCGAGCGCATGCTCGAGCCCGGCGCGCTGGCGGTCGAGCGCGAGCGCGTCCGATTCCGTCGCCGCGACCTCGGTGCTCGCGCGCGCGACGTCGAGCTCGGCGACGTCGCCCGCGCGCCAGCGACGCTCGGTGAGCGCGAGCGTTTCGCGGTATGCGCCCACCGTGCTTCTCACTAGAGAGCGCTCGTCATCGAGCGCCCGCAGGGCGAGATAGGTCTGCGCCACCTGCGACTGAACCAGCAGGCGCGCGCTCTGCAGGAGACCCTCCTGCGCCTGGGCGTCGAGGGTGGCGGCATCGCTGGCGTGCGACAGGCGGCCGAAGAGGTCCGCCTCATATGAGAAGTCGGCCCCGGTGGCGAAGATGTTGCGCGCCGGCCCGACGAACGTGCCGCCGACGATGCCCTGCGCCCGCGTAGCGCTCGCGCCGACGCCGATCTGCGGCGAGCGGTCGGCGTCGGTCGCACGCACGAAGGCGCGCGCCTGCGCCAGGCGCGCCGCGGCGACCTGGATACTGGTGTTGCTCCGGTTGGCGCGCTCGACCAGATCGTCGAGCACCGGGTCTGCGAAGGCCTTCCACCACTCGCCGCGCGGCTGGGCTTCGGCCGGCGCCGCCTGGGTCCAGCGGCCGTCGCCTTCCTTGAAGGCCGCGGGCGGCTGGGGCAGCTTCTCGGGCTCGATCTTCGGCAGCGAAGTCGCGCAGCCGGCAAGCAGCGCAACCACCAAAAGCAGGGACGGACCCCATTTCATTCGGTTAGAGATCATGGCAGCAGACTCTCTGACGATTTTGGTCGCGGGCGGCTTCAATCCCCCACAACGAGGCCGTCGTTGCGATGACGGCGCTCGCAGCGAGACACATCGAGGCATCGAGTCTCATGGCGCCTCCCTGGCGACCGGTGCGGCCGGAAGCGGCTTGATGGCGCCGCCGCCGAAGGCCTCGGCATCGTGGGGCACCTCGCCGTGGCGCTTGAGCGGCCGATTGCCGCTGAGCGCGCGCAGCAGCACGTAGAACACCGGCGTGAGGAAGATGCCGAACGCGGTGACGCCGATCATGCCGGCGAATACCGCGATGCCCATCGCCTGGCGCATCTCGGCGCCGGCGCCGACCGAGTGCGCGAGCGGCAGCACGCCCATGATGAAGGCGATCGAGGTCATGATGATCGGCCGCAGCCGCAGCCGGCTCGCCTCGATCGCAGCCTGCACCGGCGAGCGGCCGGCGAATTCCAGCTCGCGCGCGAACTCGACGATCAGGATCGCGTTCTTCGCCGCGAGCCCCACCAGCACCATGAAGCCGATCTGCGTAAAGATGTTGTTGTCGCCGTGGGTCAGCCAGACGCCGGTCAGCGCGGCGCCGAGGGAGAGCGGCACGATGAGGATGATCGCGATCGGGAGCGCCAGGCTCTCGTAGAGCGCGGCGAGCACCAGGAACACGAGGAGGATCGCGAGCGGGTAGACCCAGATTGCCGAGTTGCCGGCGAGGATCTCCTGGTAGGTGATCTCGGTCCACTCGTAGTCGATCCCCTTCGGCAGGGTCTCCGCGGCGATGCGCTCGATCGCGTCCTGCGCCTGTCCGGAGGAAAAGCCGGGCGCGTTGCGGCCGCTGATGTCGGACGCGAGGAAGCCGTTGTAGCGGATGGCCCGCTCGGGGCCCGCCGCCGGGCGCACGTTCATCAGCGCGGAGAGCGGCACCATCTCGCCGGTGCTCGAGCGCACCTTCAACTGCCCGACGTCCTGGGCGCGGGCACGGTACGGCGCGTCGGCCTGCACGCGCACCGAATAGGTGCGGCCGAACTTGTTGAAGTCGTTCACGTACAGGCTGCCGAGATAGATCTGCATCGTGTCGAACACATCGGTCACCGCCACGCCGAGCTGGCGCGCCCGGGTGCGATCGAGATCGGCGTAGAGCTGGGGCACGTTCACCTGGTAGGTCGAGAACAGGCCGGCGAGCTCGGGGGCCTGGTAGGCCTTCTGCAGGAACTTCTTCGTCGCCTGGTCGAGCGCCTCGTAGCCGAGCGACCCGCGATCCTCGAGGTAGAGCTTGAAGCCGCCCGTCGTACCGAGGCCCTGCACCGGCGGCGGCGGGAAGATGACGATGAAGGCGTCCTGGATCGCCGCGAACTGCTTGTTGAGGCTGCCCGCGATCGCGCCGCCGCTCAGAGCCGGCGTCTTTCTCTCGTCGAAGTTCTTGAGCGCGGCGAAAACGATGCCCGAGTTCGAGCTGTTGGTGAAGCCGTTGATCGAGAGCCCCGGGAACCCCACCGCGTGCTCGACGCCGGGCTGCTTCATCATGATCTCGCCCATGCGGCGCATCACGTCCTCGGTGCGGTCGAGGGTCGCGCCGTCCGGAAGCTGGGCGAAGCCGATCAGGTACTGCTTGTCCTGCTGCGGCACGAAGCCGTCGGGCACCGCCTTGAAGAGCACGCCCGTGACCGCGAGCAGCGCGACGTAGATGCCGAGCATCAGGGTCTTGCGCGTGAGCACGCCGCTCACGCTCTTGCTATACCCACGGGTCGCGGCGCCGAAATAGCGGTTGAACACGCGGAAGAAGCGGTTCTTTTCGCCCTGGTGAGGCTTGAGAAGCAAAGCCGCCAGTGCCGGCGAAAGCGTGAGGGAGTTGATCGCCGAGATGACGGTCGAGATCGCGATGGTCATCGCGAACTGGCGGTAGAACTGGCCCGACAGGCCGCTGATGAAGGCGAGCGGCACGAACACCGCCACCAGCACCAGCGCGATGGCGATGATCGGGTTGGTCACCTCGCGCATCGCCTGGTAGGTCGCCTCGCGCGGGCTGCGCCCCTCGGCGATGTTGCGCTCGACGTTCTCGACCACCACGATCGCGTCGTCGACCACGATGCCGATCGCCAGGACCAATCCAAACAAGCTCAGGGCGTTGATGGAGAAGCCGAAGAGATAAAGCAGCGAGAACGTGCCGACAATCGACACCGGCACCGCCACCAGCGGGATGATCGAGGCGCGCCAGGTCTGCAGGAACAGGATCACCACGAGGACTACGAGCGCGGTCGCCTCCAGCAAGGTGCGCACCACGGCCTTGATCGAGGCGCGCACGAACTGCGTGGGGTCGTACACGATCTGGTAGTCCGCGCCCTCGGGCATGTTCTTCTTGATGTCCGCCATCGTGCGGCGCACGTTGTCGGAGATCTGCAGCGCGTTGGACCCCGGGGCGGCGAAAATGCCGATCGCCACCGCGGGCTTGTTGTCGAGCAGCGAGCGCAGCGCGTATTCCGAGGCGCCGAGCTCGATCCGCGCGACGTCGCGCAAGCGCGTCACGGCGCCGTTGCGCTCGGTCTTGACGATGATGTCGCCGAACTCTTCCTCGCTCGCGAGCCGCCCCTGGGCGTTGATCGAGAGCTGAAGGTCGGTCTTGTCCGGCGCGGGGGAACCGCCGACCACACCGGCCGCCGCCTGCACGTTCTGGCCGCGGATCGCCGACACCACGTCGCTCGCCGAGAGGTTGTGCTCGGCGACTTTGCCGGGGTCAAGCCACACGCGCATCGCGTAGTCGCCGCTGCCCCACATGAGCACCTGGCCCACGCCTTCGATCCGCGCCAGGCGGTCCTTGACGTTGAGCAGCGCGTAGTTGCGCAGGTACGTCATGTCGTAGCGCTCGTTCGGCGACATGAGGTGCACGACCATGGTGAGATCGACCGCGCTCTTCACCGTCGTCACGCCGAGGCGGCGCACCTCCTCGGGCAGGCGCGGCTCGGCCTGGTTGACGCGGTTCTGCACCAACTGCTGCGCGAGGTCCGGGTTGGTGCCGATGCGGAACGTGACGGTGAGCGTCATGTTCCCGTCGGTGGTCGCCTGGCTCGACATGTACAGCATGTTCTCGACGCCGTTGATGCTCTCTTCGAGCGGCGTCGCCACGGTCTCGGCGATCACCTTGGGGTTCGCGCCGGGGTAGCTGGCGCGCACCACGACCGACGGCGGGACCACCTCCGGGTACTCCGAGATCGGCAAGAGGCCGAGCGAGATCAGGCCACCCAGCAGGATGAGCACCGACAGCACCCCCGCAAAGATGGGGCGGTCGATGAAGAACCTGGAAAGATTCACTTCGCCTCCTGCGCTGCGCCAGCCGGCTGAGCCGGCTGAGGTGCGAGCACGGCGCCCGGCCGCACGCGCTGCAGGCCGTTCACTACGATGCGCTCGCCGGACTCGAGTCCCGCGCTAACGACGCGCTGACCGTTCACCGTGCCGCCGAGCGTCACCTGGCGCCAGATCGCCTTGTCATCCGCACCGACCACGAACACAAAGCGCTTGTCCTGGTCGGTCCCGATCGCGCGCTCGCTCACGAGGATCGCGGGCTCGGCCTTCGCCCGGCCCATGCGCAGCTTGACGTACTGGCCGGCGATCAGGCTGCCGTCCTTGTTGTCGAACACCGCGCGCACGCGCACCGTGCCGCTCTTCGTGTTCACCTGGTTGTCGATGAGCTGCAGGCGCCCGCGCAGATTCCGCCCGCCGTTGGTCACGGTCTCGGCCTCCACTGCGATGTCCTTTTGTCCTTCCTGCAGCGCGCGCAGCACGACGTGCTCATCGGCGTCGAAGCTGGCGTAAATGGGGTTCACGGAGACCAGGGTCGTGAGCACCGGCGCGCCCGCGCCCGCAGGGACGAGGTTGCCGACGGTGACTTCGAGCTTGCCGACGCGGCCGGCGACCGGCGCACGGACCTGGGTATACGAGAGATTGAGC
>DATMJC010000018.1:0-10687 GCA_035554435.1 Burkholderiales bacterium
ACACCGACTGGCGCACCAATCCCGAGGGCATCCGCTACGGCTATACCTCGGCGGAGCGCGCGCCGCATCTCTGGGGCGGGTTCGCGCAGTATGTCTACCTGCCGTGGAACGCGGTCGTGCACCACGTGCCGAGCGGGGTCACGCCCGAGCTCGCCGGGCTGGTCACGCCGATGGCGAACGGCGTGGAGTGGTCGCTCTTCGACGGCGGCGTCGGCTACAACTCCACCGTGCTGATCCAGGGCCCGGGCCAGCAGGGGCTGTCGCAGACGGTGATCTGCAAGCAGGCCGGAGCCTCGCTGATCATCGTGACAGGCACTTCAAAAGACAAAGCGAGGCTCGAGACCGCGAAAGCGCTGGGCGCAGACTACGTCATCGACGTGAACGCCGAAGACCCTTTGGCTCGCATCAAGCAGATCACCGGCGGCAAGGGCGTCGACGTGGTGCTCGACTGCACGGCCGGCGCGGGCACGATCCCGATTCTCCTGGGAATCGAAAGCCTGAAGCGCAAAGGCGGCACCATCGTCGTGCAGGGCGAGCTGAAGGAGTTCCCCAATTTCCCGCTCGAGCGCGTGACGGTGAAGTTCATCACCATCAAGAGCGCGCGCGGCCACAGCTACCGGGCGTGCGAGCTGGCGCTCGCCCAGCTCGCGTCGAAGCGATTCCCGCTGGAGAAGGTGACGACCCACCGTTTCGGGCTGAAGGACGTCGACCTCGCGATCCGTTCGGTCGGCGGGCAGGGCGTGCCCGACGTGATCCACGCCTCGCTGATGCCCTGGCTCTAGCGCGCGAAGTCCGGACCCGGTGCGGCCGCGGTGAGCCGGTCGATCGCTTCGGTGAGCTCGTCGGCCGCGTCGAGCTTGCCGAGCAGCTGCCGCACGCCGAGCTCGCGCGCCTTGTGCCTGAGCTCTTCGTCGATGTGCCCGGAGAAGAGCACCATCGGCAGGTCGGGCCGGATCGCGGCCACCTCGCGCGCGATGTCGAGTCCGGTCATGCCGGGCATGATGTAGTCGCTCACCACCACGTCGTACGAGCGCGGCTGCCCGCGCAGCGCGTCCAGCGCCCCTTCCGGCGTGCTGTAGCCGCTGACCCGGTAGCCTCGCCGCGACAGGCTGCGCACCATCGCCGAGACCAGCGCCTCGCTGTCGTCGAGAAAAAGCACGTGGCGAGCGTGGCTGGGCGCGCGCGCCGAAGCTTCGGCGGGTGTGTCGCGCTGCACCGTGGTGTGCACCGCCGGAAAGTAGACGTGGAACGTCGTGCCCCTGCCGGGCTCGCTCTCGAGATCGATCGCACCCTCGTGTGCCCGCACGATCCCGTGGACGATCGCAAGCCCGAGGCCGGTGCCCTCGCCGGCGGACTTGGTGCTGAAGAACGGCTCGAAGATGCGGCCCTGGATCGCCGGGTCGATGCCGCTGCCGGAGTCCGAGATCGAGAGGCGCGCGTAGGGGCCCGCGGGCAGCCCCGAGAGCGCGGCTTCGCCGCCGCGTCCCGCCATCACGCCCGAAGTGCTCACGGTGAGGCGCCCGGGCCCCGTGCCCATAGACTGCGCGGCGTTGGCGCACAGGTTGAGCAGGAGCTGGTGGATCTGGGTCGCGTCGCCGAGGATCTCGGGCGTGTCGGCGCCGAAGCCTGTCGCGAGCTCGATTCCGGCCGGCAAGGTCGGACCGAGCAGGCGGATCGCCTCGCGTGCGACTTCGGCGAGGTACAGGCGTCGCCGCTGCGCCGGCTGCGGTCGCGCAAAGGCGAGAATGCGCTGGACGATGTCGCGCGCGCGCCGGCTCGCCTTGTCGATCTCCTCGATGCTTTCGCGCATGGGGTGGTCCTGCGGCGCGTCCATGCGCGCGAGCTCGACGTTGGCCAGGATGGCGCGCAGGACGTTGTTGAACTCGTGCGCGATGCCGGTGGCGAGGGTGCCGATCGCCTGCATCTTCTGCGCCTGGTGCAGCTGCGCTTCGAGGAGCTGGCGCTGATCGTCGGCTTCGCGCCGCCGCAGGAACTGGCCGATCTGCACGCCGATCGCCGTGATCGCCTGAAGCAGCTGCTCCTCGGGCTCGCGCGCCCTGCGGCTGGCGAAATTGAGCACGCCTAGCGTCTCCGCGGAGGAAACGATGGGAAAGACGAACGAGCCGTGGATGCCGATCTCGCGCGAGCCGATCTTGTTCATGGTGGCCTTGGAGGAGCGCGGGTCCTTCGCCACGTCGCTGGCCCACACCATCTCGCCCTTCTGCCAGGCGAGGCCGCTCAGGCCCTCGCCGGGCCTGTAGACGAGCTCGCGCGAGAGCAGGACGAAACGCTGCACCGCGGGATCGGCGATGCCCCAGCCCTCGGCGAAGCGCAGGAGCCGTCCCGGCTCGTCGACGCGGAAATAGCGGCCGCATTCCCAGCCCTCGGTTTCGCACACCGCGCGGATGACGGTCTGCAGCGCGGCCGACGCGCTGTGGGCGTCGGCGAGGATTCGCGTCACCGCGTGCTCGAGCTCGCGCAGCTCCTCGGCGCGCCTGCGCTCGGTGATGTCGGAGGCGATGCCTTGGTAGCCCTTGAACGCGCCCGAGGCATCGAAAACCGGCTCGCCGCTCACGCGGAACCAGACCTTGCACCCGCGGGAATCGTAGCGGCACAGCTCCAGGTCCCTGAACGGCTGGCGCGCCTCGAGCATTGCGCGGTGCGCGACCCAGTCGGTGCCGGTCATGTTGAGGTAGGGGATGTCCCAGCGGGTCTTGCCTATCAGCCGGTCGGTGTAGCTGGGCTCGATATGGGTCGAGCGGCTGGTGGAGAACGAGGTGAAGCGCAGCGCCTCGTCCTGCTCCCAGTACACATCGGCTGAAAGAGCGGCCAGGCGGCGAAACCGCACTTCGCTCTCGTAGAGCGGATCGAGCCGCTGCCCCGTAAGCCCGTCGCCCGGCATAGCCGCAATGGTAGAGGCAATTACACGTCTAGCGAGTCGTTGACGTCGCGCGTGTACGACCGATCGCTTTCTTAGGAATCAAGCCGTTGTTCTAGATCGCGCGATGCGAAGTCCTGCCCGGCGACGCCGTACCGGTGCCGGCAGGGTCTGCGCCGGCTTAACCGCCTGTTTTGACAGCGGCTCGCTACGCGGGCACGGCGCTTGCTGCCACCCGGTGTCCATAACAAGCGCCTAGCGAAAACGCGTGGTCACCTACTCGCTCGTCAAGACTGCCTCGGATGAAGCCGGCGACTGTCAGCTCGCGCGCGAGGCGCAGTGGCTGCGCGAGCTCGCCGATGTGCGCAGCCTGGAAGGCCAGTTGCCGCGTCTGCTCGACGAAGGGACGAACGCCCAGGGCCGGCGCTTCCTCGTCATGAGCGTAGCCCAGGGGTGGGGCGAAACCCGAGCCTTCACCGCCGGCCATGAACGCTTCCTCTCGAACCTCGGCAAGGCGCGCTTTCGCTCCACCGACTTCGAGGTTTCGGGCTGCTCCGAACAGATCAGCCAGTCGCTTTCCCGGCTCGACGGCTGCGTCCCGGCGGCGACCCTGGAAACGCTGCGCGAGGCCTATCACGACTGCGAGACGGCGCTCCTCTATTGGACCGGTCCGTATGTGCTGTCGCAGGGCGACTTCGCGCCATGGAACATCCGCTCCCTCGGCTTGCAGCTCTTCGTGTACGAGTGGGGCAGCGCGCGAAGCGAGGCGAGCCCCCTTGACGACGTGCTGCACTACCTCATCGTTCAGCGCGCGCTGCATGGCCGCTCGGTGAACGCTCGGTTTCTCGTCTCGGCGATGAAGCGCGCGCACGAGTTCGCGCTTGCCGCCTACCCGGACTGGACCTGGCGCGCGCAGGTGATCGGCGCGCTGACGCTCGTCTACCTCCTCGGGGCGCTGTTGCACCACTCGCTGCCCGCGCGCCGGGTCGACGACGGCGACCCCGTCGACCTCGGCGACCCCTTGGTGAGGTCCTACTGGAACCTGATTCAAAAACGCTCGGCATGGATGCCGGGCAACGACTGAAGGAGGCCGAAAGAACTCATGAGCGCAGCAGCAACCGCCGCAGGTTATCTCTATGCTTCGGGCCGCCTGCGCGGCCGCGGCAGCCGCGAGGACGAAGCCCAGGAGCCCGAGCAGAGGGCAAGACCGGCCCGCAAGACGCTGAAGGTGGCGGTCTACGACGAGGCCGCACCCGAGCCGGCGCGGCCAGCGGCGCCGAGAAAGACGCCGAAGATCGAGTACCGCACCCGGCGCTGGAAGCCGGAATGAGCGCGCGCCGCGGCGGCCTCTACGTCGGCGGCTTCGCGCCCGAAGAGGGTATCGATGTCCTGCTCGGAGCGCTCGAGCTCTACCCGGGCGTCCGCGTCGAGATCGTCACTGCGAGCGCGGCCGCGGCGGAACTGCGCAGGCGCATGCAGCGCTGCGCCTACCTCGTCGTGCCGGGCCTGAGCTACGACACCGAGCCCCACGCGATCGTCATGGCGTTCGCCGAGGCGGTCCCGGTGATCGCGAGCCGCCTGCCCGTGGTCGCAGACCTGGTGGAGCCGGGCCGCAACGGCCTGCTCTTCGACCCGGGCTCGGCGAGCGAGCTCGCGCGGCGTCTCGCCTGGGCCGAGGCGTTCCCGGAAAAAATGCGCCAAATGGGGGAATGCGCCCAGGCAGATTACCGGGCACGGTTTGTCGCAGACTGGAACTGGCGGCGCCTTTACGGCGAGCGCCGGCGCCAGGCGCGCCTGCATCCCTAGAACGCACGGCAGGAATCGGGGACCTCCCCGGTCCCCGAGGAGGAAAGTTGATCGAACTGGGCGTCACCCCGACGCTGATCCAGCCCGTGGTCCTGTGCGGCGGATCGGGCACGCGGCTGTGGCCTCTCTCGCGAGAGCATCATCCGAAGCCGCTGCATGCGCTGAACGGCGCACGCACTCTGCTTCAGGAGACGCTGGCGCGCGCGGCCGGCGTCGACGGGTCGATGCAGCCGCTCGTGATCTGCAACGAGGCGCACCGCTTTCTCGTCGCCGAGCAGGCCGCGGCGATCGGCGCGCGGCCCAAGGCGATCGTGCTCGAGCCCGCCGGACGGGGCACGGCGCCCGCCCTGACGCTCGCGGCGGTCCACGCCGTCACGGCCGACGACCCGGTGCTCCTCGTCATGCCATCGGATCACGCGATGGCGCGCGGCGAGGCGTTCGTGCGCGCGGCCCAGCGCGGCGCGGCGCTCGCGCACCGCGGCTACCTCGTCGCGTTCGGCGTGCCGCCGTCCTCGCCGGAGCAGGGATATGGCTACATCCGGGTCGGCGGCGCGATGTCGGAACCCGAAGCGAACTTCATCGAAGCGTTCGTGGAGAAACCCGACGCGGCGCGGGCGCGCGAATACCTGGAATCGCGGGACTACCTCTGGAACGCCGGCATCTTCGCGGTTCGCGCGTCGGTGTGGATCGACGCGATCGGGAGCCTGCGCCGCGACATCCTCGCGGCGTGCGAGCGCGCCTACCGGCAGGGCAGGCGCGACGGCGCGTTCGTGCGCGTCCACGCGGCTGCGTTCGAGAGCTGCCCCGCCGACTCGATCGACTATGCGGTGATGGAGCGCATCATCGCCAGTCCCGCTCCGCCGGAGGCGGTCGTAGTCCGCCTCGATGCGCAGTGGACCGACGTGGGCGCCTGGGACGCGCTATGGCAGATCGGCGAGAAGGATTCGCGCGGCAACGTGGTGCACGGCGACGTGCACCTCGCCGACACCGCCAATGCCCTGGTCGTGGCGCAGCACCGCCTGGTGGCGTGCGTCGGGCTCGAGGACGTGGTGGTGGTGGAGACGCCCGATGCGGTCATGGTCGCGCGAAAGGATCGGGCTCAGGCGGTCGGTCCCCTCGTGTCGGCGCTCAAGGCGCAAGGCCGCGCCGAGACCCTCTCGCACCGCAAGGTGCACCGCCCCTGGGGTACCTACGACAGCATCGAAAGCGGCGAGCGCTTCCAGGTGAAGCGCATCGTGGTCGAGCCAGGGGCGGCGCTTTCGCTGCAGATGCACTATCACCGCGCGGAGCACTGGATCGTGGTGCGCGGGACGGCGCGCGTCACGCGCGGCGAGGAAAGCTTCCTCCTCACCGAGAACGAATCGACTTACATCCCGCCGGGCACCCGCCACCGACTCGAGAACCCGGGAAAGCTGCCGCTGGAGCTGATCGAGGTGCAGTCCGGAAGCTACCTCGGCGAGGACGATATCGTCCGCTTCGAGGACGCCTACGGCAGGTAACGCGCCGCGCCTACCAGACGTAGGCGAGATTCCCCATCACCGCGTTGTACTGGTAGTCGCGCCCGTCGATATTGGATTCGCGGTCGCCGACGTCAAACGCTACGCTCACCTGCCAGAAGTGCTGCGGCTCCCAGCCGAACGCGAACCTCGCCAGCCGGTAGACTTCGTCGCGCTTGACGCCTCCGGCGACGATGCCGGGATCACCCGAGAACGTGCGCCGCTCGTGCAGCAGCCGCGCGGAAAGCACCGTCTTGCTCGTCATCGCCCAGCGTGGGCCGAACGCCACGCCCTTCACCACTTCGTGGCTCGCCGAGACGTCCGCGATCGAGCGCGGCAGGCTGTACGCGTCGAAGCGCAGCACGGTCTTGTTTCCGACCAGCCAATCCACCGTCCCGACGCCGGTGTTGGCGTTGAAGTTGCGCTCGGGCAGATCGGTGTACTCGCGCCGCGTGTGGCCCAGCCGGATGCTGCTCCTCAACGTCGAGCCGATGGCGTACACGGACACGAGCGAAAACTCGCGCTCGTGGAAATCGTTGTCGACGAAGCGGCCGAGCGTGGGAACGAACTCGGCCTGGGGCGCCACGCCCTTGGTGTCGCGGTATTCGAGGCCGATGGTGTTGCCGAGCGGGCTCACGTAGTCCGCGCCGACCCTCGCACCGGTGGTGCGCACGTTCGTCGTGCGGTTCTGCTCCCGGTCGGTGTCGGAGCCTTCGAGCGCGCCGCGAACGCGGAAGCGCGGGCTGATCAGGTAGGCCGCGGTGGCGGCGGCGCGCTTCGTGGTGACGAGGTCGAGCCGGTCGGCCAGCGTCTCGGCCATGTCCACCTGGCGGCGATCGTACCCGGCCAGCAGCTCGCCCGAGAGGTTGTTGCCGATCTCCCACAGCCAGTCGCCCGCCACCGCGTAAGCCCAATGATCCAGCGTGCTCGACTTGTCGTACTTGTAGTAGTCGCCGCGCGCGTCGAGGCGCACCCGCTGGCGGCCCGCCACTCGCTGGTCGATCGTCAGGCCGCCGCCGAGGCGGGCGATGTTGTCCGAGCGTTCATCGGTCTGGGTGCGCAGGACGTTGCTGTCGTGCATCACCCCGGCGTGGACCCACACGTCGATCGGAACGTCCGATTCGGGCGGGTAGGCGGGAAAGGCGCCGGCCGAGGGCCACGGTATGGTGTCGACGGCTTCGAATGCCCTCACATTCGGCGCGGCGGCGAAGGAAAGAGCGACGGCGAGGGCGGTGACGCGGCGTTGTAGATTTTTCATGGGCCCGATCGTAGCCACCCGTTTTCGCGCCTTTCAACCGCGTGTGGCGCTTCGGCACAGGCTGAACGGATGGCGTTTGCGTCGCTTTCGTGACACATGCACACTGGCGAAAGGGAATCTGATCAAGGTGATAGGGTGGCCGATAGTGCAGGTGGGATCGAAAGGGGATCGCTGATGGACGAGCGCGGCTACGTGGCCGAGGCGCTGCTCGACCGCCTCCGGGACGAAGGCGTGCCGTTCCGCGCGCTCGGGCCGGAGGCGGCCGCGCCCGACCTGGCGCTCGCCGTCGCGCAGGACGCCCTCCCGGGGATGCCTCGCCGCATGGCGCGCTTCGCCCAGGACTTCGACCTGCGCCTGGTGCAGCTTTCCCGCGACGAGCGCCAGCGCATCCAGTTCACCCTGGCGTGGAGCGACGAAGTCGGCCGCCCAAGCTTCCTCGAGGTCCACGCCCTCGGCGACTATTACCGCGCCGGAAGGGCGCTGTTGCGCTCGGAGGAGCTGCTTTCGGGCCGTCCCGAGGTGCTCCTCCTTTACAACCTGGTGGAGGCGATCCAGGCCCAGGGCATCGACGAGGCCCGCGCCGCCTGGCTGTCGCGCTTGTGGCACGCCGACCCGCGCGGCGCGCTCGAGCGCATCGGCGACCTCTGGCCGGCGCGCCGCGACATGCGCTTGCTCGCCCACGCGGCGAAGCAGGCGTCGTGGGACCAGGTGCGCGCCGGCCTGCCACGGTTGCGGCGCATCCTTTACCGCGCGCTGCCGAACCCGTTTGCCCTGCTCGCCAGGCTGAATCTCGTCCTGCAGCCGCGCTTCGCTGCGGTCGCATTCGTGGGCTTCGAAAACTCCGCGCTGCGCGAGCGCGTGGTTCGCGATCTGGCGCCGGCCTTTCCGTCGGGGGTCGATGCGCTCGAGCTGACCTATGCCGAACGGCCGCGCGGCGCCGATGTCGCGGTGCTCTTCGATCCGCCGGACACGTACCGGCTGCGCCTCGAATCGATCGTCGTCGAGCGCGCCGAGGCGCTGCCGCCCGCGGCCGCGAAGGTCGAGCGCGCGCTGCTGCGCTGGCTCGAGCGGCGCGTCGAGCGCCGGTTCTCGGACACCGTGGTGGGCGCGAACCCGCTCGCCGCGCGCATCCTGCAGTTCGCCTGCCGCCATCGGGTGCCGCTGCTTTCGGACTTCATGGGGACGCTGCTCAACTGCGGCATCTATTGCCCGCTGCCCGCGCCGATCCTGATGCCACATCCCTACGGAATCTTCATCCATCGCAACGCATCGATCGGCAGCCGGGTCACGGTCATGCAGCAAGTCACCATCGGCAACAAGCACCCCTCCGACTCCGCCGCCCCGGTGATCGAGGACGACGTGTGCATCGGCGCGGGGGCGAAGATCCTCGGCGCAGTGCGTGTGGGGCACGGCGCGACGGTGGGCGCGAACGCGGTCGTGACCCGCGACGTTCCGTCGCACTGCACCGTGGTCGGGGCCAACCGCATCCTCGGGCGTGCAGGCGTCGTGCAGGAGCGACAAGCGTCATCTGTCGTGAACACCTGACATTGGACTTTGTCCAAGCGCGTGTAACGATTTCGCATTGAATGACTTACCCGCGCTCCTTCCTCGGACTGTTGCTCGCAGGCTTCACCCTCGTCGCGCTTCCGCTCGTGGGCGCGCTCGCCTACTCGGCGTGGAACACCGAGCGTCTCGCGGGCCAGAGCCGCAGCGCGGTGTTCAACGCCTCGCAGGCCGCGCGCGCGAGCCGGGCGCTGGTCGAGCGCATCGGCACGATCGAGCGCCTGGCGCAGCAGGCGGCGGTGCTCGATGACCCGGAGCTCATGCAGGGCTACGCGAGGGTGCACCGCAGCTTCCGGCAGCTCGCCGACGAGATCGCGCAGCTTCCGCTCGACGGCTCGCAGCTCGGCGCGCTCACCCGCGCCGTGGGCAACGAGCAGGGGCTCTACGACCTTCTCACCGGCATGCCGCGCGTTCGCGTCGAGCCCGCCGAGATCACCGAGCGCGTGGACCAGCTCATCGACGCGGCGCGCGAAGTTCTCGCGATCAACAACCTCATCGTCGACCGCGAGGTCGAGCGTCTGCGCGCGAGCGCCGACGAGGTTCAGCGCGGCCTCATCCTGCTCCTGCTCTTCAGCACGGCGGTCGCGCTCACCATCGCGCTCGCGCTGACGCGCTATATCTCGCGGCCGATCGCCGCCATCGACAACGCGATCCGCCAGCTCGGAGCCGCCGACTTCTCCCGGCCGATCGCGGTGCGCGGTCCGGAGGACCTGCGCTATCTCGGCCGGCGCCTCGACTGGCTGCGCCGGCGCCTCGAGGAGTTCGAGACCCAGAAAAACCGCTTCCTGCGCCACGTGTCCCACGAGCTGAAGACGCCGCTCACCGCGCTGCGCGAAGGCGCCGAGCTGCTGAACGACCAGGTGGCGGGGCCGCTCGTCCCGGCGCAGAAGCAGGTGGTGTCCATCGTGCGCGACAACAGCGTGAAGCTGCAGCGCCTGATCGAGGAGCTCCTCGACTACCAGCGCGCGCTGCACGCCGCGGCGTCGCTCGAATTGATGCCGGTCGTACTGGATTCGCTGGTGGCCGAAGCGGCGCGTGCGCACGAGCTCGCGGCACGCTCGAAGAACCTGCGGCTGGAAGTCGATGCGGAGGCGGCGATGCTCGAGGCCGATCCGGAGAAGCTGCGCTCGATCATCGACAACCTCGTGAGCAATGCGGTCAAGTTCACGCCGCCCGGCGGGCGCATCACGGTGAGGGCGCACGTGCAGTCGGGCGAAGCGGTGATCGAGGTGATCGATTCGGGTCCGGGCGTGGCGCCGGAGGAGCGCGAATCGATCTTCGATCTTTTCTTCCGCGGCCGCGGCAAGGGCGAGGGCACGCGCATCAAGGGCAGCGGCCTGGGCCTCGCCATTGCACGCGAGCTGGTCGAGGCGCACGGCGGCCACATCGCGGTGGTGCCCGAGGGAAGCGGCGGTCATTTTCGTGTCACACTTCCGCGCCGTTCGGCGCGTACGCTTGCCGACGCCGCGTAACGACAGGCGGCAAGAATTACCGTGTCAGTCCAAGGAAAAAGGCTAAGCAATGAGCAATGAGAATCCCAAGGTTCTGCTGGTGGACGACGACAAGGATTTGCTGCAGCTGATTGCGATGAGGCTGAGTGCGTCGGGGTATGCGGTGACGGCGGTGGAGAGCGGGGAGTCTGCGCTGGCGGCGTTGTCGGTGTCGCGGCCGCAGGTGGTGGTGACG
>DATMJC010000019.1:0-25293 GCA_035554435.1 Burkholderiales bacterium
TTCCGGCGACGTCTTCATCGTGTAGTGGCGCGGGTGCGGCAGCGCGATGCGTACTTCGCACTTGATCCGCCCCGGCCGCGCCGACATCACCGCGACGCGGTTCGCCATGAAGATCGCCTCGTCGATGTCGTGGGTGACGAAAAGGACGGTCTTGCGGTCGGCCTCCCAGATCCCGAGGAGGAGCTCCTGCATCAGCGCGCGCGTCTGGTTGTCGAGCGCGCCGAAGGGCTCGTCGAGCAGCAGGATCTTCGGATCGTTGGCGAGCGCCCGGGCGAGCGCGGTGCGCTGCTGCATGCCGCCGGAGAGCATCTTGGGGTAGTGGTTCTCGAAGCCTCGCAGCCCGATTTTTTCAATCAGGGCAGCGGCCTTTGCCTCCGTGGAACGCGAACCGAACAGGATGTTCTCCTTCACGCTCAACCAGGGGAAAAGCGTGTACGACTGGAACACCATGCCGCGGTCGGGGCCGGCGCGCTCGACCGCCTGGCCGTCGAGCAGCACCCGGCCGGTGGTCGGCCGATCCAGGCCGGCGACGATGCGAAGCAGCGTCGACTTGCCGCAGCCCGAAGGCCCGAGGATGCAGATGAAGTCGTTGTCCTGCACTTCGAGGTCGGTGCGCTCGAGCGCGCGCGTCGGCGCCCCGCCCCGCACCCCGGGGAACACGCGGCTCACCGCCTCGATCCTCAGAAAGCCCACGGCCAGAGCCTCTGGTTCGCCCACTTGAAGAGGAGATCCGACACCAGCCCGATCACGCCGATGCAGACGATGCCGAAGATCATCTGGCCGGTGTCGAGCAGGCGCTGGCTGTCCATGATCATGTGGCCGATGCCGCTCTCGGCGCCGACGAGCTCGGCCACGATGACGTAGGTCCAGGCCCAGCCGAGGACGAGCCGCAGGGTCTCGGCGATCTGCGGCGCGGCGTTGGGCAGCATGACGCGTCGCACGATGCCGCCGGCGTCTGCGCCCAGCGTGTACGCGGCCTCGACGAGATCGCGCCGCGTCGAGCCCACGATCACGGCCACCATCAGGATCACCTGGAACACCGAGCCGATGAAGATCACGAGGAGCTTCTGCGTCTCGCCCACCCCCGCCCAGAGGATGAGCAGCGGAATGAACGCCGAGGCCGGCAGGTAGCGCGCGAACGAGACGAAGGGCTCGAAGAACGCCTCGACCGGCTTGAACGCGCCCATCGCAATGCCGAGGGGCACGGCGACCAGCGCCGCGAGCACGAAGCCGCCGACCACGCGGAATACGGTGATACCGACGTCGCGGATAAAGCCGAACTCGCGGAACAGCGTGACGCCGGTCGTGAGGGTGTACAGCGGATCCTTGAGGAACATCGCGTCGATCGCGCCGCCGAACGTGGCGAGCGCCCACGCGGCGAAGAACACGACGAAGAACGCGGCGCCGAGGGCGATCCTCGCGCCGCGCGAGACGGGCTTGAGAGGCTCGAGCAACCCTACTGAAACCGCAGGTCGATCATCTCCTGCGCCTTCGGCTCTTTCTGGATCACGCGGTTGAACTTGAGCACGCGCACCGCGAAATCGACGAAGGGCTTGTGCTCCTTCGCGTAGTAGCTCTTGTTGTCATCGCGGCCCTGCCATTCGATGTAGGCCGCCGACTTGGCGAACGCCTCGCCCGACTGCTTGACGCTGCTGCCCATCAGCTCGTGCGACCTGAGCGGGTCGCGCTTGAGCATGTCGAGGGCCTCGAAAAAGCTGTCGACGGTGGCCTTGACGACCTTCGGGTGCTTCTCGATGAAGTCCTTGCGGAACACGAGCACGTCGACGACCACGGGGTACTCGATCGAGGTGACCAGGATCTTGCCGGCGTCGGGCTTGTCGCGCACGGTCGAGAGATAGGGCTCGTAGGTCAGCGCCGCGTCGCCCTGCCCGGCGACGAAAGCCTGTGCCGCGGGCTGCGCGGCCATGGTCGAGCGGATCACGTCCTGGATCGACATGCCGTTCTTCTCGAGGATGTACGAGAGCATGAAGTGCTGCACCGTGCCGGGCCCGTCGACGTTGACCGACTTGCCCTTGAGATCCTTGATCGAGTTGATGTTGTTGCGCACCGCGAGGCCGTCGCCGCCCTTCGACTTGTCGATGAGCGCGACCTGCACCGAAGGAATCCCGGCCGAGGCCCAGACGATGTGCTGATCGACCGTGGTCGCCGCCGCGTTGAGCGCGCCCGAGGCGAGCGCGGACGAGCGCTGCACCGGCGCGATGAAGCGGATCTCCATGTCGACGCCGTTCTTCTTGAAGATCCCGGCGAGCTCGGCGAGCTTCAGCGGCTGGAATCCGGTCCATCCGCTCATGCCGAGGACGACCTTGTCCTGCGCAGCCGCGGGAAAGGCGAGCAGCATCGCCATGATCAGTCCTAGCAGTCTCATGAACCCCCCTTTGCGTTCCCGCTGCGGTTGACGGAGCGGTTACCAATTTGATGGTCGGGACTATTGTATCGTCCAGCCCATGCCAGCGACGCGCGTCGACCACGTCGGAAGCCTGCTGCGCCCCACCTATCTCAAGGACGCCTTCCAGCGATTCGCCCGGCAGGAGCTCTCCAGGGAGGACCTTGGTGCGGTCCAGAGCCGCGCGATCGCCGAGGTGGTGCGCCGCCAGGAGTCGATCGGCCTGCCGGTGATCACCGACGGCGAATACCGCCGCCTCAACTGGCAGGTGAGCTTCTCCGAGGTCGAGGGCTGGGACATGTGGCGCACCTCCTGGGGCAACTTCCGGCGCAATCCCGAGAACCGCGCGCCGGGGGAGACGCCGCTCACGCGCGGCGAGGACGCAGTCCTCTCCTTTCGCACGCCCGTCACCGCCCGGCTTTCCCTGAAGCGGAATTTTCCGCTCGAGGAATTCCAGTTCGTGAAAAAGCCGACGGCCAAGATCACGCTGATGGGGCCCGACCGGGTGGCCCAGATGAGCGACATCAAGGGCTCGCCCTATCGCGAGCCGGGCGAGTTCCTCGCCGACGTCGTGCGCATCCAGCGCCAGATCGTGGAAGAGCTGCTGCGCGAGGGCTGCCGCTACGTCCAGCTCGACGAGCCGAGCTATACCGGCTACGTCGACCCGGCGACCCTCGAGCGCATGCGCGCGGCCGGCGACGATCCCCTCGCCAATCTCTCGCGCGCGGTGGCGGCCGACAACGCCGTCATCGCCGGCCTCGAGGGCGCGAGCTTCGGGCTGCACGTGTGCCGCGGCAACCGCGCAAGCATGTGGCACCGCGAAGGCAGCTACGACGCGATCGCCGAGCGCCTCTTTGGCGGCCTGCGCTTCGACCGCCTGCTCCTCGAGTACGACACCGCGCGCGCCGGCGGCTTCGAGCCCTTACGCTTCGTGCCGAAAGGCGTCACCGTGGTCCTCGGCCTCATCACGACGAAGACCGGCCGCGTCGAAAGCGCACAGGAGCTCATCCAGAGGATCGGGGAGGCGAGTCGATTTCTGCCGCTCGAGCAGCTCGCGTTGAGCCCGCAATGCGGCTTCGCCTCGGGCATCGCCGGCAACCTTCTCACCGAGGACGAGCAATGGCGCAAGCTGGAGGTCATGATGGACGTCGCGCGCCAGGTTTGGCAGTAACCGCGCCGTTCGCCGGCTAGGCTACGCGCTTGCGGAGGGTGAAGCCCAAACCGGCGAGGCCGAGTACCGCGAGCGCGAGGCTTGACGGTTCTGGAACCCGCTCCACCTGGATGCTCCACGTATAGTCGGCGAACCAGCCCGGGCCGGTCAGGGCAAGGCTGCGCTGCTCAATTGCGAACTGCCCCGAGTCGATCGACTGCAACACGCTGCCAAATGCCGCAACGCTGCCGGTGGGACCCAAGACGTTGAAGTCATCCGAGTCGAGCAGCAGATCGGGCTCGAACTCTCTCAGCTCGAAGCCGGTGCGCGCCCAGCTGCTGCCGGACAACAGTGTCGTCGTGAAATCAAGCGAGACGCTCTGGACGACGAGGCCCGGCGGCAGTGTGAACCGGAATGAATCGAAGTCACCCCACTGGCAGCTTCCATCGGCGGTAAAGCAGGTGCGTCCTTGAATCGTGTTCAGTCCGCTATCGAGGGCACCCATTGGTGCGATTGTGAATGTCGGCAGGTCGCCGGAGACGGCCTCGGAGTAGGCAATCGGTGCCGCACGGACGCTTCCCATTGCGATCAGCGCCGCCGCGAGTACCGCCAGACGTCCGGATAGCATTCCCCACCCCTTGGAGAGACGCACTCACCATAGCAATGAGGGGTTGAAGCTGGAATAGCCATGTTGGTATGCAGTTTGTAATAAAGTAAAAATTCTCCTATGACCCCTTCAGGCCCACGCGTCGTGCGCGCCCCCCGCGGCGGAAGCCTCTCCGCCCGAAGCTGGCTCACCGAGGCGCCGCTGCGGATGCTGATGAACAACCTCGACCCCGAGGTCGCCGAGCGGCCCGCGGACCTGGTGGTCTACGGCGGCATCGGCAAGGCGGCGCGCAATTGGGAGTGTTTTGACCGGATCACGAAGAGCTTGCGTGAGCTTCAAACCGATGAAACCCTGCTCGTGCAGTCCGGCAAGCCGGTCGGTGTGTTCAGGACGCACCCCGACGCACCGCGGGTGCTGATCGCGAACTCCAACCTGGTGCCGAAGTGGGCCGACTGGGAGCACTTCAACGAGCTCGACCGCAAGGGCCTCATGATGTACGGCCAGATGACTGCGGGCTCGTGGATCTACATCGGCAGCCAGGGCATCGTGCAGGGCACCTACGAGACCTTCGCGGAAGCGGGCCGCCAGCACTACGGCGGAAGCTGGTCGGGAAAATGGATCCTCACCGCCGGGCTCGGCGGCATGGGCGGCGCGCAGCCGCTCGCGGCCACGATGGCGGGCGCTTCGATGATCGCTATCGAATGCGACCCGAGCCGCATCGAGATGCGCCTGAAGTCGGGCTACCTCGACGCGCAGGCTCGAACCATCGACGAGGCCAAAGCAATACTGGAAAAAAGCAAAAAAGCGATTTCTGTCGGTCTCCACGGCAACGCGGCGGAGCTGGTGCCGCAATTCCTGAAGAAAGCGAAGGCCAGCGAGTTCAAGCCCGCCCTGGTAACCGACCAGACCTCCGCGCATGATCCCGCCAACGGCTACCTGCCCGAGCACTGGTCGCTGCAGCGCTGGAAGGACGTGCGCAAGAAGGACCCGGAAGAAGTGGCGCTCTCGGCGCGCGAGTCGATCGCCGGCCACGTGCAGGCGATCCTCGGCTTCAAGGCGATGGGCATCCCCTGCGTCGACTATGGGAACAACATCCGCCAGGAAGCGAAGGACGCCGGCATTGCCAACGCCTTCGACTATCCGGGTTTCGTTCCGGCGTACATCCGGCCGATGTTCTGCGCCGGCAAGGGGCCGTTCCGCTGGGTCGCGCTGTCGGGCGACCCCGAGGACATCGCGAAGACCGATGCCAAGGTGCTTCAATTGTTTCCCGAAGATGCGGGACTGCAGCGATGGCTTGCGTTGGCAAGAGCCAGGATCCATTTCCAGGGCCTGCCGGCGCGCATCTGCTGGCTCGGGCTGGGGCAGCGCCACCTCGCCGGCCTCGCCTTCAACGAGATGGTGAGGAGCGGCGAGCTCAAGGCACCGATCGTGATCGGGCGCGACCACCTCGACGCGGGCTCGGTGGCGAGCCCCAACCGCGAGACCGAGGGCATGCGCGACGGCAGCGACGCAGTCTCGGATTGGCCTTTGCTCAATCTCATGTTGAATACCTCTTCGGGCGCAACGTGGGTCTCGTTCCATCACGGCGGCGGCGTCGGCATGGGCTACTCGCAGCACGCGGGCATGGTGATCGTGTGCGATGGCACCGACGCCGCGGCGCGGCGCATCGAGCGCGTGCTGTGGAACGATCCCGCGAGCGGCGTCATGCGCCACGCGGACGCGGGCTACGAAGAGGCCATCGCCTGCGCGCGCGCCCAGGGCCTCGACCTGCCGTTCCTGGAGTAAATGCGCCTCGGCAAGAAAAATCCAACGCTGCGGGAGCTGCGCTCGATCGCGCGCGACGCGCCGCCGCTCGAGCTGGACCCTGCAGCGCTCGCCAACGTGCGCGCGGCGCTTTCCACCGTCGAGAGCATCGTCGCCTCGGGCAAGCCCGCGTACGGCATCAACACCGGGTTCGGCCGCCTGTCGCAGACGCGCATCCCGGCCGAGGATCTCGAGCAGCTGCAGCTCAACATCGTGCTCTCGCACGCCGCCGGCACCGGCCCGCTCCTCGACGACGCCACCGTGCGGCTTATCCTTTCCCTCAAAGTCATCTCGCTCGCCTCGGGCCATTCCGGCGTGCGCCCGGAGCTGATCGAGCTCCTGCTGCAGCTCTACAACAGGGGCATTTATCCATGCATCCCTTCCAAGGGATCGGTCGGCGCCTCGGGCGATCTCGCGCCGCTCGCGCACCTGTCGCTCGCGCTGCTCGGGCTCGGGGACGTGCGCGTTCACGGGGTGCGGGTGCCGGCGGCGAGCGCGCTGAAAAACGAAAAGTTGAAGCCGATCAAGCTCGCGCCCAAGGAGGGGCTCGCGCTGCTGAACGGCACGCAAGTCTCCACCGCGCTCGCGCTCACCGGGCTCTTCGCCGCGGAGGACGTGTTCGCCGCGGCGCTCGTCGCGGGCAGCCTCTCGGTCGACGCCGCCGCGGGAAGCGACACGCCCTTCGATGCGCGCATCCACGCGCTGCGCGGCCAGCCCGGCCAGCAGGAAGTGGCGCGCTTCTACGCCGAGCTCCTGAAGGGAAGCGAGATCCGCCGCTCGCACCTCGAGAACGATCCGCGGGTGCAGGATCCCTACAGCCTGCGCTGCCAGCCGCAGGTGATGGGCGCCTGCCTCGACCAGATGCGCTACGCCGCCGGCGTGTTCGAGCGCGAGGCCGCTGCCGTGACCGACAATCCGCTCGTGTTCGGCGACGAGATCCTCTCCGGCGGCAACTTCCACGCCGAGCCGGTGGCGCTCGCCGCCGACGCGCTCGCGCTCGTGATCGCCGAGGTCGGCGCGCTCTCGGAGCGGCGCGTGGCGCTCCTCATCGACCCAACGCTTTCCGGGCTGCCGCCGTTCCTGGTCGAGCACGGCGGGGTCAACTCCGGATTCATGATCGCGCAGGTCACCGCGGCCGCGCTCGCGAGCGAGAACAAGTCGCTCGCGCACCCGGCGAGCGTCGACAGCCTGCCTACCTCCGCCAACCAGGAGGACCACGTCAGCATGGCCACCTTCGCCGCGCGGCGCCTCTCCGACATGGCGGCGAACAGCGCAGGCATCGTGGCGATCGAGCTCCTCGCGGCGGCGCAGGGCATCGACTTCCGCGCTCCGCTCAAGACCAGCGCGGCGCTGCAGGAAGCCCATCGCCTGGTGCGCTCGAAAGTCGCGTTCTACGATCACGACCGCTACTTCGCGCCCGACATCACCGCGGTGCAGTCGCTGGTGGAGTCGGGCGAGTTCCAAAGCTTCGTCCCCGGGCTCCTGCCCTCGCGCTGATGGCGCCGTTCAAGTTCAGCGCCGGCCGAACGCCGCTCCTCGTGTCGATGCCGCACACCGGCACTCACGTCCCCGAGCCACTTCTGCGGCGAATGACGGCTGAAGCCAGGCTGCTGCCGGATACCGACTGGCACCTCGAGCGCCTGTACGACTTCCTCGATGAGCTCGGCGCCTCGGTGCTCGTCGCGACGCATTCGCGCTACGTCGTCGACCTCAACCGTCCGCCGGACAACGCCAACCTCTATCCCGGCCAGGACACGACGCCGCTCGTGCCGTTGGATACGTTCCACAAGAGGCCGCTCTACCTCCCCGGGCAGGAACCCGACGCAGGCGAGATCGCGGAGCGCGTCGTGAGCCGATGGAAGCCTTACCACGCGAAGCTTGCGCAGGAGCTAAACCAGATCAAGAGCAGACACGGCTACGCCCTCCTCTGGGACGCGCACTCGATCTTCTCCGAGGTGCCGCGCTTCTTCTCCGGCAAGCTGACCGAGCTCAACCTCGGCACCGCGGACGGCCGCTCGTGCGGCAGCGGAATCGGCGAAGGCCTGATGCAGAAAGTGTCGGGCTACGGTGCTGTCCTGAATGGCCGCTTCAAGGGCGGCTACATCACGCGCACATACGGCGACCCGGCGAAGGGAGTGCACGCGGTGCAGCTCGAGCTGTCCGAGGCGACTTACATGGAGGAGTCGCCGCCCTTTCGCTTCAACGATTCCCTTGCAAAAAGGCTCCGTCCGCAGCTGCGCGCGTTCATCGAGGAGTTTTGCCGCCTCGGACACGGCCGACGCACGGGTTAGCGCCGAGCACATAGGCGAGCTCGGCCGGGGCGCCGATGTCCCAAAGGGCAAGGTCCGCGTTCTTTCCCGGCTCGAGCGTCCCGTGGCTCGCCTGCAGGCCGAGCGCGCGCGCCGCGTGCCGCGTCATGCCCGCGAGCGCCTCCTCGGGCGTGAGGCGAAAGAGCGTGCACGCCATGTTCAGGATCGCGAGCGGCGAGGACACCGGCGAAGTCCCCGGGTTGTGATCGGTGGCGAGCGCGATCGGAACGCCTTTTCTTCTCAACGCGTCGATCGGCGGTAGCCGCGTCTCCCTGAGGAAGTAGAACGCGCCCGGCAACAACACTGCGACGGTACCCTCCCTTTTCATCGCTTCTACCCCTGCCTCGCTCGAGTATTCCACGTGATCTGCCGACAACGCGCGGAAACTCGCAGCCAGCGCGGCGCCTCCTGAATCGGAAAGCTGATCGGCGTGGAGCTTCACCGGCAGGCCCAATGCTCTTGCCTTCTGGAACACTCTTTTGGTCTGGGGAACATCGAAGGCGATGCGCTCGCAGAAGGCGTCCACCGCGTCGGCGAGGCCCTCTTTTGCCGCGGCGGGAAGCACCTCGTCGCACACGAAATCGATGTAGTCGTCGCCGCGGCCCGCGTATTCCGGCGGCAGAGCGTGCGCGCCTAGAAACGTGGTCTTGACCGTCACTTCTTCGCCGAGCCGGCGTGCCACGCGCAGCATGCGCAGCTCGGTGTCGCGGTCGAGGCCGTAGCCCGACTTGATCTCGACTACGGTATTCCCCTCATCGAGCCACGACCGAAGCCTCTTTCTTGAGACTGCTAATAGCTCGTCTTCCGAGGCCGCGCGGGTCGCCTTGACGGTCGAAACGATGCCGCCGCCCGCGCGTGCGATCTCCTCGTAGCTCGCGCCCTTCAGGCGCAGCTCGAACTCGTGGGCGCGGTTTCCGGCGTAGACGAGATGAGTATGGCAGTCGACGAGCCCGGGCGTGATCCAGGCGCCGCGCGCGTCGTGCTCCTCGCGCGCGCTTCCGCGCCACTCGCGGCGCGGTCCGACCCAGTCGATCTTGCCATCGGAGACCGCGATGACGCCGTCGGCCTGAATCCCGTAACCCGACACCATGGTGGCCAGATTCGCGTTGAGCCAGGCGGCATCGTGCATCTCGCTATCATAGCGGCGTGGAACGCTACCTCGCCCGCGACGCCCTCCTCCCCGGCGGCTGGGCCAAGGACGTGCTGGTGTCGGTCGACCAGGGCGAGATCGTCGCGGTCGAGACCGGGGCGAGCGGTCCGCAGCCGCTCGCCGGTCCGCTGCTTCCCGGAATGGCGAACCTGCACTCGCACGCGTTCCAGCGCGCGATGGCCGGACTCACCGAGCTGCGCGGCGCCGCCGAGGACGACTTCTGGACCTGGCGCGAGCTCATGTACCGCTTCGTCGAGCGCCTCACGCCCGACCAGGCGCAGGTCGTCGCGCATTTCCTCTACATCGACCTTCTGCGCCACGGCTACACCGCGGTCGCCGAGTTTCACTACGTTCACCGCCCCGACGGGATGCTGCAGGCGCATCTCGATGCCGCGCGCGAGGCCGGCATCGCCATCACGCTCATGCCGTCGGTGTATCGCTGGTCGGGCTTCGGCGAGCGGCCCTTGCAGGCGCGCCAGCAGGCGTTCCAGCGCGACAGCGACGCCGTGCTCGAGGCCTATGCGGGCCTCGCGGCGCGCGCAACGCCCGAGGTCAGGATCGGAGTCGCGCCGCATTCGCTGCGCGCGGTCGATCCGGCGGCGCTCGCGGCGCTCGTCGCCGGAGTCCCGCGCGACGCCCCGATCCACATCCACGCCGCGGAGCAGACGCGCGAGGTCGACGACTGCGTCGCGATGCTCGGCGCGCGCCCGGTGCAATGGCTGCTCGCCAACATGCCGGTGGACCGGCGCTGGTGCATCGTGCACGCGACGCACCTGGTGCAGCAGGAGATCCAGGGCCTGGCGAGGAGCGGCGCGGTGGCGGGGCTGTGTCCGACGACCGAGGGCAACCTTGGCGACGGCATCTTCCCATTGCTGGACTACCGCGCGGCGGGCGGGCGCTACGGCATCGGCGGCGACAGCCATGTCTCGCGCAATCCGGCCGAGGAACTGCGCCTGCTCGAGTACCTGCAGCGCGTCTCGAAGCGCAAGCGAAACCTGGTGACGACCGACGAGCAGCCCTCGGTCGGGACCACGCTGTGGCTCGAGGCGGCCGCCGGCGGCGCGCAGGCGCTCGGCCGGCGCATGGGCGCGCTCGCGCCCGGCATGCGCGCCGACCTCGTGGTGCTCGACGGCGAGCATCCCGACCTCGCCGGCCGCGGCGGCGAGGCCGCGGCCAATGCACTCGTGTTCTCGGGCTCGGAGGACCTGGTGCGCGACGTGATGGTCGGCGGCCGCTGGGTGGTGCAGCAGAAGCACCACGCCGCCGAAGAGGCGGCGGCCGCCCGCTACCGCGACGCCGTCAGGCTGCTGCTCGCCTAGCCTTTCAGGCCGTTGAAGAAGTCGCACGCCGTCTTGGCGCGCACCTGCTCGAGCGTCACGCCTGGATGCAGCTCCTTCAGCACCAGGCCCTCGGCCGGCACTACCTCGAACACGCACAGGTCGGTGATGATCATGTTGACCACGCCCTTGCCGGTGATCGGCAGCGAGCAGCGCTTCAGGACCTTGGAGGCGCCGTCCTTGGAGGTGTGCTCCATCAGCACCACGACCCGCTTCACGCCCGAGACGAGGTCCATCGCGCCGCCGGGACCCTTCACCATCTTGCCGGGCACCATCCAGTTCGCGAGGTCGCCGTTTTCCGCCACCTCGAGGCCGCCGAGGATCGAAATGTCCACGTGCCCGCCGCGGATCATGGCGAAGGAGTCGGAGCTCGAGAAGAAGCTCGAGCCCGGGATGGTCGTCACCGTCTGCTTGCCGGCGTTGATGAGGTCCGGGTCGACTTCGCCCTCCTGCGGGAACGGGCCGATGCCGAGCAGGCCGTTCTCCGATTGCAGGGTGACGTCGATGTTGTCGGGAATGTAGTTCGCGACCAGGGTCGGGATGCCGATGCCGAGGTTCACGTAGTAGCCGTCGCGCAGCTCCTGCGCGGCGCGCTTCGCCATCAGCTCGCGGATCGGCGAGTCCTTCTTGCCGGTGGCGCCTGCGAGCGTGCGGAACTCGATGCGCTTCTCGTAGCGCGAGCCCTGGATGATCCGGTCGACGTAGATGCCCGGCGTGTGGATCTGGTCCGGGTCGAGGCTGCCGACCTCGACCAGCTCCTCGACCTCGGCCACCGTGACCTTGCCGCAGGTCGCGATCATCGGGTTGAAGTTGCGCGAGGTCTTGCGATAGACGAGATTGCCGGACTTGTCGCCCTTCCACGCCTTGACCATCGAGAGGTCGGCGCGGATGCCCTCTTCGAGCACGTACTCCCTGCCGTCGAAGACCCTGGTGTCCTTGCCGTCGGCGAGCTTGGTGCCCGCAGCGGTGCGCGTGTAGAAGCCGGGAATGCCGGCGCCGCCGGCGCGCAGCTTTTCGGCGAGCGTGCCTTGCGGCGTGAGCTGCAGGTCGAGCTCGCCGGCAAGCACCTGGCGCTCGAACTCCTTGTTCTCGCCGACGTACGAGGCGATCACCTTCTTCACCTGGCGGGTCTTGAGCAGCAGGCCCATGCCGAAATCGTCCACCCCGGCGTTGTTGCCGACGATGGTGAGGCCCTTCACCGCGCTGTCGCGCAGCGCGGCGATGAAATTCTCGGGGATGCCGCACAGGCCGAATCCGCCGGCGGCGATGGTCATGTTGTCGCGCAGCAGCCCCTTCAGGGCCGCCGCGGCGTCGGGATAAACCTTCTTCATTGGAGTGCCTCTCGGATGTCCTGCGGAATGCGGATCGGCTTCTGCTTTTCCATGTCGATGAAGACTACGGTGGCCTCGCCGTCAGCGTAGAGCTCGTCTTCCACTCTCAGCTCATAGAACGTCGGAACGCTGGAGCCGCCGGGGGATCCGATGGAAAGGCGGACCTCCACCGTGCCCGGGTAGTTGATCGGGCGCTTGAAATTGCAGGACGCATTGGCGATGACGACGCCGGTCGCCTTCCACGCCTCGCCGCGCGGCACCAGCGCGTCGAACCAGCCGATGCGCGCCTGCTCCATGTAGCGGAAATAGACCGTATTGTTCACGTGTCCCATCGCGTCCATGTCGCCCCAGCGGATAGCAATGCGCTCTACGTGCACCAGCTTTCGTTCGCTCATGGGTGACTGATTATAATTGCGCGCGATGAGCCGCGAATCGATGCAGTACGACGTGGTCGTCGTCGGCGGCGGGCCCGCCGGCCTCGCCGCCGCGATCCGCGTGAAGCAGCTCTCGCCCGACACCTCGGTGTGCGTGCTCGAGAAGGGCTCCGAGATCGGCGCCCACATCCTCTCGGGCGCGGTGATGGACCCGCGCGCCATCGCCGAGCTGATCCCCGACTGGAAAGAAAAGGGCGCGCCGCTCCACGTCCCGGTCACCGAGGACCGCTTTCTCTTTCTTACCCGGAATTCCGCGCTGAAAACGCCGGCGTTCCTGCTCCCCGAGTGTTTCCGCAACCACGGCAACTACGTGATCAGCCTGGGCGCCTTCTGCCGCTGGCTCGGCGCGCAGGCGGAGGCTTGCGGGGTCGAAATCTTTCCGGGCTTCGCCGCGACCGAGCTCCTTTTCGAAGGCGACAAAGTCAAGGGCGTCGCCACCGGCGACGTGGGAATCGGCAAGAACGGCGAGAAGACCGCCTCCTACCAGCCCGGGATGGAGCTGCACGGCAAATACACGTTCTTCGCCGAAGGCTGCCGCGGTCAGCTCGGGCGGCAGCTCGAAGGAAGATTCCGGCTCCGGACGACTCCCCAGGTGCACGGCCTCGGGCTGAAGGAGCTGTGGGAGGTAAAGCCGCAAAGGCACCAGGCGGGGCTCGTGGTGCACACCGCGGGCTGGCCGCTCGACGCCGACACGTACGGCGGCTCGTTCCTCTACCACCAGGACGCGAACCAGGTCTCGGTCGGCTTCGTCGTCGGGCTCGGCTATTCCAACCCCTACCTTTCTCCCTACGAGGAGTTCCAGCGATTCAAGACGCATGCGGCGATCCGGGCGTTCCTCGAAGGCGGCAGGCGGATCGCGTATGGCGCGCGGGCAATAGCCGCCGGCGGACTGCAGTCCCTGCCGAAGCTCGTCTTCCCCGGCGGAGCGCTGATCGGCGACGAAGCCGGCTTCCTCAACGCGTCGCGCATCAAGGGCAGCCACGCGGCAATCAAATCCGGCATGCTCGCCGCCGAAGCCGCGGTGCCCGCCCTCAAGGAAGGGCGCGAAGGCGACGAACTGCAGTCCTATCCCGAGTCGTTCCGCGCGAGCTGGCTCCATGAGGAGCTCCACCGCGCGCGCAATTTCAAGCCGTGGATGTCGAAGGGGCTGTACCTCGGGACCATGATGGTCGGGGTCGACCAGGTCCTGTTCCGCGGAAGAGCGCCGTGGACCCTTCGGCACGATCACGCGGACCATGAGACCTTGGTCGAGAAGTCGAGAGCTCGCCCCATCGCGTATCCCAAGCCGGACGGCGTGCTGACCTTCGACCGCCTGACCGACCTCTCCTTCTCCAACACCAACCACAACGAAGATCAGCCTCCGCACCTGACGCTGAAGGATGCTTCTGTTCCTGTAAAAACAAATCTCGAGATCTATGCCGGGCCGGAAAGCCGCTACTGCCCGGCCGGCGTCTACGAGTTCGTCGATCTCGAGACCAAGCCGCGGCTGCAGATCAACGCGCAGAACTGCGTGCATTGCAAGACCTGCGACATCAAGGACCCGACGCAGAACATCGTCTGGGTCGCGCCCGAGGGCGGCGGCGGGCCGAACTATCCGAACATGTGAACCTACCGGCCGCGCGACGCGAGAAGCTTCGCCCAGTCGCCCGGCTGCCTGAACCCTTCGCCGCAGTCGTCGCCCATGCTGGTCGACGCCACGCTCGTCACGGCGTCGAGCATCGACTTGGTGAAGGGTTGCTCGTCCGCGAAGCCGAGCTTGCGCTTGACCTCCCGATTGCCCTGCGTCGCTACGCCGGAACGGCTCAGCACGAAGGTGTCGAAGTACTGCTTCTGCACCAACATCGGGATCTTCTGCGCGGAGAGATAGGCCTGCAGCGCGTCGTCCTTGAAGGGATAGGGCATCCCTTTCCAGAACGGATTGAATAATCCGTCCCAGTGGTTGGGGATGTAAGCCCTGGGATGGATAACGGGCACGACGAGCTTCGCCACGGGCTCGCCGCCGGTGCCGATCCACGCGTCCACGTGCGTGAGGCCGGCGTCCTTCATCGCGGCGGCGAGGTTCGCGAGCGGGGAGCCGTAGCTCACGCCGTCGACCACGATGTCCTTGTCGAGGTCGAAGGCGCTGGCGGAGTTGTTCACGAATAAAGCGAGCTGGCCGTCGGGGCCGTCGACGGTGAAGAGGAACGCGCGATTGCCGCCGCCGTTGGGATAGTCCTCGCCCACGCCCGCGCGCAGCTCGCCTTTGGCGTCCGGAATCGGGGCGCGATAGAGCTCGCGCGCGAAGTGCTGGATGGGGTTCTTCGCGTCGCCGCTATGGTTGAAGCGCACCACGCGAATCGTGATGCCGTCGCCGAGCGAGATCTTCTCGCCGCCGCTCACACTGCGGCATTGCGCTTCCGTCACGCCCTGCGCCACGGCCTGGAAGCAGGTTGACACGCCACCAATCAGCGGCGCGCCCGTCATCTTCGACCAGGTGGGCGTATCCCAGCTGTGGTCGAAGTGGCTGTGGCCTACGAGCAGGTAGTCGAGCTTCTTGCCGCCGAGCACGGCATCGCGCACCTTGGCGATGGAAGCCGTATCGACCGCGTAGCCGCTCTTGGTGTAAGCGTACTGGTCGCCGGGATAGGCGCTCGGCGCGTAGAAGAACGGCGGCCCCGGCACGCGCGAGATGTACGCGTCCATCATGATGCGCTTCTCGCCGATCTTGAAATACCAGTTGGCGATCGACATCCACGTCATTTCGACGGTGGTCGCGGCGAGCCCCGGAGTAACCCAGAAAATCGACGACAGCAGCGCGAGCAAGGCGATCCATTTTTTGCTCATGGTTCCTCCTTCGGGATCCTGGATCACGGCGGGATGACAGCGCGCGACCTTTGGCCAAGCTAGCACGACTCTCCGATCGGCAGCAAGAGCGCGAAGTTTGCACTTGAAAAATGGCCGACGCTCCGCTTAGATAGCGGCTGTCCGAAGAACAAGAGACGCGCAAGGATAAAGGAGCGTCGATGTCACGCTGGAGAGCCTCGGGAATCCACCTGCTGCTGAGCGCCGCGATCGCCGCCGCGGTGCTCGCGTTCATGCTGTCGGTCTGGTACCCGGGGCCCCTCTTCGAGGCCGCCGGCGGCAGCCGGCTGATCTTCATCCTGGTCGCGGTCGACGTCACGCTGGGACCGCTCATCACGCTCATCATCTTCAAGGCCGGCAAGCCGGGCCTCAAGTTCGACCTCGCCGTCATCGCCACGCTCCAGCTTGCGGCGCTCGCCTACGGGATGCACACCGTGTACCTGGCGCGGCCGGTGTACCTGGTTTTCACCAAGGACCGCTTCGACCTGGTGAGCGCGAAGGACCTCGATCCCGAGGACCTCGGGAAGACGAAGCGTCCCGAGTTCGACCACCTGCCGCTCGGGCGCCCGCGCTACGTCGCCGCGGTGGCGCCGGAGGACCGGGATGCCAGGCAGAAGCTGCTGATGGATTCGCTGCAAGGCAAGGACCTCCAGATGTACCCGCAGTACTACGTGCCTTACGAGCAGGAAATCCCGAACGCGCTCGCGCGCGCGCAGCCCCTGGCGCTGCTGCTCAGGCGCGATGCCGAGCGCCTGCAGCGCGGCCTGAAGTCGGCCGGGCGCTCGCAGGAAGCGGTGAAGTTCCTGCCGCTGCGCGGCAAGGACGCCGACGGCGCAGTCCTGCTCGACGCCAGGACCGGCGCGCCTCTCGAGATCGTGCTGATCGACCCCTGGTAGGCCGAGGCGCTACATCAGGGTCCGGAGCTCGCCGAGGAGGACGCGCGGATCGACCGGCTTCACCAGGTGCTGGTCGAAGCCCGCGGCAAGCGCGCGGCGCCGGTCATGAGGCTCGCCGAATCCGGTCACCGCGATGAGACGCGCGCCTGCCGTGGCCGAGCTCTGGCGCAGCACGCTGCCGACGGTGTAGCCGTCGCTGTCTGGCAGGCCGATGTCGCAGAGAACGATGTCGGGCTCGAGCTTGCGCGCGGTTTCGAGGCCCTCCTGGCTCGTATGCGCGACCGTCACGTGGAATCCGCACCCGGCGAGGAGCAGGCGCAGGCTTTCGGCCGTGTCGGCATGGTCTTCGACCACCAGGACTCTCGTTTCCTTGCTACTGCCTTGTATCGTCTGCACGGCAGCTCACTCGAGTGAAAGGTCGGACTCGCAGTGTGACGGCGATGGCGCGGCGCGAATAGCGCCGGGGGCCCCGGCCTAGCGTCGACGTTGCCGGAAAATTCACTGCGGCTCCCACGACAGGCGACTCCCGTCGAGCAAGGCCGCGACAGCCGGTAGCGGCAGCGCGACTACGGTCTCAAGTTCCGGGAGGCGGAATCACGCGAGGCACGCGCCGCGGCGCCTGCTCGAGCATGACGTCGGAAAAGCGCACGCCGGCGCGCTCGAGGCGCAGGATGCCCGCGTCGAGAGTGGACTGAAGAATGGCGAGGTTCTCGAGCGGCGGCGTGCCGTCGCGGAAGCGCAGCCGCGTGGCGCCGTTGCAGACCCGGCCGCGCGCGACGAGCTCGTCGGGGAGCCGCACGCGGGGCGTACCGCCGTAGAGCGGCACCCACACCGAAAGCGCGCTCGCGACGACGTCGAGCAGGCCTTCCGAGGCGGGACCTCGGTCCTCGTGGCTGACCAGGCGCAGGTACGCCACGGCCGCAGCCATCGGCAGCGGCAGGAATTCCCCGCTCATGCCGCGGCCGCCTTGCCCGGAGTCAGCGCCGCGCGGCGCAGCAGCGCCTCGATTTCCTGCGGCGGCACCGGCCGGCTGACGAGATAGCCCTGGATCTGGTCGCAGCCGAGATCCCTGAGCAGCCTGACCTGCTCGTCGTCCTCGACGCCCTCGGCGATGACCTTGAGCCCCAGGGTATGCGCAAGCGACACGATCATGGCGACGATGTTGCGCGGGTAGCCGGCGTCGCGCATGCGCACGACGAAGCTGCGGTCGATCTTGAGGACGTCGACCGGCAGGCGCGCGAGATAGGAGAGGCTGCAGTAGCCGGTGCCGAAGTCGTCGACCGAGATCTCCACCCCGGCGCGGCGCAGGATCTGCAGCTTGCGCATGGTCTCGTCGATGTCGTCGACCAGCACGCTCTCGGTGATCTCGACGTCGAGCAGCGGCTTCGCGCGCCCGAACCGGGCGATCGCCTCGAGCACCGAGTCGACGAAGTCCTTCTGCCGCAGCTGGATCGCCGAGACGTTGACCGAGGTGCGCGGCACCGCCAGCCCGAGTGACTGCCAGCGCAGGATGTCCTGCACCGCGCGCCCGAGAGCCCAGCGCCCGGCGACCAGGATCATGCCGGTCTCTTCCATCAGCGAGACGAACTTCGCCGGAGGCACCGCGCCGAGCTCGGGATCCTGCCAGCGGATGAGCGCCTCCAGGCCGGCGAGGCGCCCGGTGCGCACGTCCATCTTCGGCTGGTAGTGCAGCGCGAGGCGCCCGTCCTCGACGGCGCTGCGCAGCCGGTGCTCGAGCGCGAGCGATTCGGCGACGCGCGCGTTCATCGCGGGGGCGTAGAAAAGATAGCTCGATGCCGCCTGTTTCGCGTGGTTGAGCGCGGTCTCCGCGTTGGCGCACAGCGCCTCGGTGGAGGAGGCGTCGCCTGGAAACACCGCGACGCCGGCCTTGAGCGTGACGCGCAGCTCCACGCCGTCGATCAGCACCGGCCGCGAGAAGGCCTCGGCGATCCGCCCGAGCAGCCACTGGACCGTGTCCGCGGCCTTTTCGCACGGCGCCACCGCGATGGCAAAGTGGTCGGCGCCGACGCGCGCAACCGTGTCCTCGTCGCGCGCGGCGGCGCACAGCCGCGCCGCCGCCTCGCGCAGGAGCTCGTCCCCCGCGCGCCGGCCGAAGCTCTCGTTGACCATGCGGAAGCGCTCGATGTCGAGAAGCACCGCCGCGGCGAAACGGCGCTCGCGCCGCGCCGCGATCAGTCCCTGGCCGAGGCGGTCGACGAACAGGGTCCGGTTCGGCAGGTCGGTGAGCGAGTCGTGGTACGCGAGATAGTCCATGCGCGCCTTCTGCGCGATGTGGTGCAGCGCGAAGGCGATGTCGCCGGCGAGCTCCTGCAGCAGGCGCATCTCCTCGTCGTCGAATACGTCCTTCGCCCGCGCGTAGAGCAGCAGCGCACCGGAAGCCTGGCCGGAGAAGACAAGCGGCAGCACGGCATAGGCGCGGAAGCCGCGCCGCAGCGCTGATTCGCGGCCGGGCGCCTGCGAGCCCTCGACATCGTTGCATACCGTGGCCTCGGCCGGCACGGGGAACTGGTCGAGGCGCGGATCCCGGCTGCCCTCGCCGCTCGACACGACGCGCTCGTCGTGCGCGAGGCGGATCGCCGCGAAGCCGAACCCGCCGCGCTCGACCGCGATGCGGCAGGCCTCGGCGAGAAGGTCGCCGCGCTCGCCCACGCGCACGATGAGCGCGTTGATCGCGCTCATCGTCTCGAGGGTGCGGTTCAGCCGCTCGATCCTGCGCTGCTGCGCCTCGAGCGTGCCGGTCTTCTCGAGCAGCTGGTCGACCACGATGCGCAGGTGCTCGCCGCCGAGCTCGGCGCCAGCGGCGGCGGGACGATGGGTTGTCTCGCTTAGAACCTCATCCACCGTCCGGAGGATGAGGTCATTGTCGGAAGGCTTCACCAGCACCCGCGCCACCCCGTGCGCCTGCGCCAAGTCCTGCGCGTCCTGGCCGGCGAAGTACGCGGTGTAGAAAATGACCGGCAGCGCCGCGGTCCGCGGGTCGCCCCGCAGCTCGCGCACCAGCACGTAGCCGTCCATGCCCGGCATGAGGACGTCGGAGATCACGAGGTCGGGAGGCCCGGCGAGCGCCGACTCGAGCGCCTGGCGCGCGCTCGACGCCCGGCGCGCGCTGTGCCCTGCGACCTCCAGCAGAGAAGCGAGCGCCTCGCGGTTGGCGCGGTTATCGTCGACGACCAGGATGTCGGCCATGCTTTATGGACAATCTTCGCGCAACAGCGTGCGCGCTGTTAGCGCGAAGCGCCAACTTTTTTATCGTCAAATCGCCGAAATTACTGTCGCGCTTCGACTACAGTGCTGTCGCTGCCGCGCTCGTACGAGGAGGCGATCGCAGACTGGATGATGCGCGGATCGGCGGGCTTCACGAAGTGGTGATGGAACCCGGCCTGGATCGAGCGCGCGCGGTCTTCCTTTTGTCCGTAGCCGGTGAGCGCGATGAGCAGCGTCGGAGCGTCGCTTCCCCTCAGGCGCAGCCGCCGCGCGACCTCGTAGCCGTTCATGCCCGGCAGCCCGATGTCGACTACCGCAACCTGCGGCGCGAACACCTGCGCGATGGCCACCGCCTGCGGACCGTCGCTCACGGTCCTCACCTCGTGGCCTTCGAGGCGCAGGTACACCGCGATGCTCTCGGCGGCGTCGATGTTGTCGTCGATCACCAGCACCCGCTTGCCGGCGGGCACCGCGGCGAACGCGGCGGCGACCCGCTCCTCGCCGGCCGCCTGCGGCACTTCGCTGATGCACGGCAGGATGACCCGGAACAGCGACCCTTTGCCGACGCCGTCGCTGTGCACCTCGACGCGGCCCTGGTGCAGGTCGACGAGCCGCTGGACCACGGTGAGGCCGACGCCCAGGCCGCCCTGGCTGCGGTCGAGCGAGCGCTCGCCCTGCGTGAAGAGCTCGAACACGTGCGGCAGCAGGGCGGCATCGATACCGATGCCGTTGTCGCGCACGCAGATCAGCGCCTCGCCGCGCTCGGCGCTCGCGGTGAGCTCGATCTTGCCGCCTTCGCTGGTGTACTTGGCCGCGTTGTTCAGGATGTTGCCGACCACCTGCGAGAGGCGCGCAAAGTCGCCGTACACCCAGATCGGCGCGGGCGAAACGGCGACCGAGAGGTTGTGACGCTTCGCGTCGAGCAGCGTGCGCGCGGTGTCGATGCTGTGCTGGATCACCCTGGCGAGCTCGACCGCCTCCTTCTTCAGCGAGATCTTGCCCTGGGTGATGCGCGAGACGTCCAGCAGGTCGTCGACGAGCTGCGCGAGGTGGGTCACCTGGCGCTCGACGACGTCGCGCGCCCACACGATGCCGGCGTCGGTCGGTGCGATGCGCCGCATGACCTCGGCGGCGTTGCGGATCGGCGCGAGCGGGTTGCGCAGCTCGTGCGAGAGCATGGCGAGGAACTCGTCCTTGCGGCGGCTCGCCTCCTTCAGCTTCTCCTCGGCCTCCTTGGTCCGGGCCATCTCGCGCTTCAGGTTCCAGTACAGGCGCGCGTTCTCGAACGCGATCGCGGCACGGCTCACCAGCTCCTCGATGGTCGCCTGGTCGGCGATGCCGTAGGCGCTCGGCCCGCGCACGTAGCCGAGCACGAGCATGGCGATCGTGCGTTCGCCCGAGCGCAGCGGCACCAGGCGCAGGTAGCGCACCCCGCCGGGAAGCGCCGCCTCGGGCTCGAGCACCAGGTCGGTCTTGCGTCCCTCGCGCAGCGTGCGCTGCAGCGACGCGGGCAGGCCGTCGAGCCCGTCCATCGCCTGGGGCCGCGCGCGCCCGCCGCACGACATCGCGAGCGCCTCGTCCTCGAGCTGCACCGAGAGCAGCGCGTACTCGGCCAGGCCCGGCACCAGCATCTGCAGCAGCCGCTCCATGCCCTCGTCCAGGTTGAGCGAGGCGCCGAGCTCGCGGCTCGCGAAGGCAAGGAACTCCGAGCGCTGCGTCGCCTCCTCCGCCGCGGTGCGCTCGGCCTCGAGACGCGCGAGCGCCTGGGCGCGCTTCTGCGCCCGGTACAGCTCGACGAACACCTTCACCTTGCTGCGCAGGATCTCCGGGATCACGGGCGACAGGATGTAGTCGACCGCGCCGAGCGCGTAGCCGCGCGCCGTCTGCATCTCGTCGGCGTAGGCGGTGACGAAGATGATCGGCGTGTGCTTGGTCTTGCTGTGCTGGCGGATGAGCTCCGCGGTCTCGATGCCGTCGATGTCCGGCATGTTGACGTCGAGCAGGATCACGGCGAACTCGCGCAGCAGGAGCTCGCGCAGCGCGTCGGCGCCCGAGGCGGCCATCACCAGGTTCTGGCCGAGCTCCTCCAGCACCACCTGGAAGGCGAGGCGCTTGTCCGGCAGGTCGTCTACAACCAGGATGTTGACTTTTTCATCCATGATTTTTTCTTACCGGTGCAGCCACCCCCGCAGGACGGCCAGCAGGTGGATCGTGTCCACCGGCTTGGAGAGGTAGTCCCAGGCGCCGGCACGGATGCACTTCTCGCGGTCGCCCTTCATCGCCTTGGCGGTCACCGCGATGATCGGCAGGTCCTTCTTCTCAGGCAGCTTCCTGATCTCCTGCATGGTGGTGATGCCGTCCATCTCGGGCATCATGATGTCCATCAGCACGATGTCGATGTCGGGCTCCTGCTTCACCAGCCGGATGGCCTCGCGGCCGTTGTTGGCCGATACCATGTGCATGCCCTGGTCGTGCAGCACCGTCGACAGCGCGAAGATGTTGCGCATGTCGTCGTCGACGATCAGCGCCTTCTTGCCTTCGAGCACGCGGCTCGAGTTGTGCAGGTCCTGGACCGTCTGACGCTGCTCCTGGGCGAGGCCCATGACGCTGCGGTGGAGGAAGAAGTAGATCGTGTCGAGCAGACGCTCCGCCGAGCGCGCCTCGCGCAGGGCGAACACGCCGTCGGAGCGCTTCCAGGCCGCGAGCGCGCCGCCGCCCTCCGGCCCGTACAGCACGATCGGCAGCTGCCGCGTCACGACCTGCTCGTCGATCACTTCGACGAGGTCGCTCGGCTGCAGGTCGGCGACCCCGCTCTGCACCACCAGGCAGTCGGCCGGGTCGCGCCGCAGCCGGGCGCAGAGCTCTGCCTTGTTGTCGGTGGCATACACCTCGATGTCGTCGGCGGACAGGCGCTCGACCAGCGCGTCGCGCTCCGGGCTCTGCGCCATCAGGAGTTGCAGCGTCTTCCTGGCGCTGGTGACGTAGGTCTTCAGGCGCGTGAGCGCCTCGTCGATGAGCTGGCGCGAATGCACCGGCTTCGCTATGAAGCCGATCGCGCCTGAATTGAGCGCGCGCTCGCGGGAATCGTCGGTCGAGACGACGCACACCGGCACGTGGCGCGTGGACAGGTCGGCCTTCAGCCGGTCCAGTATCCGCCAACCCTGCATGTCGGGCAGGAAGATGTCGAGCGTCATCACCGAGGGCTGGTACTCCTTCAGCTGGGAGAGCGCGCTCGCCGCGGTGCCGGCAACCAGGCCCTTGAAGCCCTGCGCGCGCGCCGCTTCGAGCAGCACCCTGGCGAACGCGAGGTCGTTCTCCACGATCAGGATCGAGAGATCGTCGGGCTTGACCTCGGCCCGGTCGTCGCCGGCCTCGTTCGGCTCGGCTTCGACCTCCGGCTCGGTGTAGATCGGCTCGACCTCGGGGCTTCGCGCCGCGGCCGGCGCCTCGGCCACCGGCGCCTCGATGAGCGCCTGGCGCTGCATCGGGGCGGCGGCCACGCGGCGCGAGGCCGCGTAGGCGAGCGGCAGGTACAGGGTGAACGTGCTGCCGACCCCCGGCGAGCTGATCAGCCTGATCTCGCCGCCGAGGAGCTTGGAAAGCTCGCGGCTGATCGCGAGGCCCAGGCCCGTGCCGCCGTACTTGCGCGACGTGCTGCCATCGGCCTGCTGGAACGCCTCGAAGATGATCTGCTGCTTGTCCTGCGAGATGCCGATGCCGGTGTCGGCGACCGCGAACGCGACCACCTGGCCGGCGCGGTTCAGCTCCTCGTTCTCGATCGACCAGCCCGAGGTGGCCGGCGCGACCGAGAAGGTGACCGAGCCCTCGTGGGTGAACTTGAACGCGTTCGACAGCAGGTTCTTGATGATCTGCTGCATGCGCTTGATGTCGGTGTGCATCGAGCGCGACAGCGCCGGGTCGAGCTGGATGTTGAAGCCGACGCGGCTCGACTCGGCGATGTGCCGGAAGGTGCGCTCGACATAGCGCTGCAGGTCGAGCAGGCGCAGCTCGCTGATGTCGACCTGCACCGTGCCCGACTCGATCTTCGAGAGATCCAGGATGTCGTTGATCAGCGCGAGCAGGTCGTTGCCGGAGGCGTGGATGGTCTTCGCCGCCTCGACCTGGCGCTGGTTCAGGTTGCCCTCGGCGTTGCGCGTGAGCTGGTCGGAGAGCAGCAGCAGGCTGTTCAGCGGCGTGCGCAGCTCGTGCGACATGTTGGCGAGGAACTCGGACTTGTACTTCGAGGTGAGCGCGAGCTGCTTCGCCTTCTCCTCCAGCGCCTGGCGCGCCTGCTCCACCTCGGTGTTCTTCCTCTCGACCTCCTGGTTCTGGTGCGCGAGCTGGCGCGCCTTCTCCTCCAGCTCCTGGTTGGTCTGCTGCAATTCCTCGGCGAGCGACTGCGACTGCTTGAGCAGGTCCTCGGTCCGGGTGTTGGCCTCGATGGTGTTGATCACGATGCCGATCGACTCGGTGAGCTGGTCGAGGAAGGCCTGGTGCGAGGGGTTGAAGTGCTCGAGCGAGGCGAGCTCCATGATGCCGCGCACCTCGCCTTCGAACACCACCGGCATCACCAGCACGTCGAGCGCCGACGCGTCGGCGAGGCCGGTGGCGATGCGGAACGAATCGGAGGGCACGTTGGTGAGGAGGAGCTTTCGCTTCTCGATCGCGCACTGTCCTACCAGCCCTTCGCCGATGTCGATCTCCTTGCCGTGCGCGCGGCGGCCCTTCGAGGCGTAGCTCGCGAGCAGCTTCAGCTTCGAGCTGTCGTTCTCGGGCTTGGTGAGCACGTAGAACTCGGCCTGGTGCGCGCCGACCACCGGCGCGAGCTCGGAAAGAATCATCTGCCCGACGGTGTGCAGGTCGCGCTGGCCCTGCAGCATGCGGGAGAACTTGGCGAGGTTGGTCTTGAGCCAGTCCTGCTCGGTGTTCTTCTGCGTCGTGTCCTTGAGGTTGCGGATCATCTCGTTGATCGTGTCCTTCAACGCCGCCACCTCGCCCTGCGTCTCGACCGTGATCGAGCGCGTCAGGTCGCCCTGGGTCACCGCGGTCGCCACCTCCGCGATCGCGCGCACCTGCGTGGTCAGGTTCGCCGCGAGCTCGTTCACGTTCTCGGTGAGGCCCTTCCAGATCCCCGCGGCGCCCGGCACCTTGGCCTGGCCGCCGAGCTTGCCTTCGACGCCGACTTCCCGCGCGACGGTGGTCACCTGGTCGGCGAAGGTCGCGAGCGTGTCGGTCATCGAGTTGATCGTCTCGGCGAGCGCCGCGATCTCGCCCTTCGCCTCCACCGTGAGCTTCTGCTTCAGGTCGCCGTTCGCCACCGCGGTCACCACCTTCGCGATGCCGCGCACCTGCGAGGTGAGGTTGCCGGCCATGAAGTTCACGTTGTCGGTGAGGTCCTTCCACACGCCCGACACGCCGCGCACCTCGGCCTGGCCGCCCAGCCTTCCCTCAGTACCCACTTCTCTTGCGACCCGGGTGACTTCCGATGCAAAGGAAGACAACTGGTCCACCATCGTGTTGATGGTGTTCTTGAGCTCGAGGATCTCGCCCTTCACGTCCACCGTGATCTTCTTCGACAGGTCGCCCGCGGCCACCGCCGTGGTCACCTCCGCGATGTTGCGCACCTGCGACGTAAGGTTGCCGGCCATGAAGTTCACCGACTCGGTCAGGTCCTTCCACGTCCCCGACACGCCTTTCACCTGGGCCTGCCCGCCGAGCCGCCCGTCGGTGCCGACCTCGCGCGCAACGCGCGTCACCTCGTCGGCGAAGGAGGAGAGCTGGTCCACCATGGTGTTGATGGTGTTCT
>DATMJC010000020.1:0-4321 GCA_035554435.1 Burkholderiales bacterium
GACGAGCTGCGCAACCGTTTTGGTGGCGCCCATTTCGTCCAGGTCGTCCTGATCGAAGCTGGTGAGGACCGTCACGGCGAGGATCTTCATCGGCCCCTTCTCGCCTGCCGCCGCCTCCATCACCGAGCGGTGGCCGTGGACAGTCAGGAAAGTCGCGCCGCGGCTGCGCACGTTTGCGACCGCGCGCCGCACGGTCTCGGGAATGTCGTGGAACTTGAGATCGGCGAACACCTTGTGGCCGCGCTCAGCGAGCCACGCGATGAGCTCGAAGCAGCCCGGCGCGCTGAAGAGCTCGAGGCCGACCTTGTAGAACCTCACCGCATCACCGAGCCGCTCGACCAGCGCGCGGGCCTCGGCCACGGTGGGCACGTCCAGGGCGACGATCAGGCGCTCGGTGCGGGAAATCAGGGTCATGTGGCGGTTTCCTTTGCGGAGAGCTGGCGCAGCGACGCGCCGAGCGAAGCGTCGATGTGCTTCCAGTGCTCGGCGAGGCGCTCGCCGGTCAGGTCCGGATCGAGCACGAAGGCGCGATAGATATCCGCGAGGCGGATGGTATCCGCATCGCGCGCGAGAACCCAGCCGTCCTTTTCGGCCTTCGCGACCCAGCCCTGCTCCGCGCAGCGCTCGAGCACGGTTTCGCAGCGATCCGGCATCACCTCGGCCTGGGCCGCGATGCGCGTGAGCGGCAGGACGTAACCGCCGTCCTGGGCTCGCGAGAGCACCGAGAGGATGTCGAGCGCCTCGTTCAGCTCCCGCCCCGGCGCGCGGTTGCGCTCGTGCGAAATCACCCGGTAGCCGGGCAGCATCGCGGTAAGCACCGCGCCCGCAAGCACTACCAGCCAGGAGACGTACATCCAGAGGAGAAAGATCGGCAGCGCGGCGAAGGCGCCGTAGATCATGGTGTAGGTCGGAAAGTTGGTCAGGTACAGGGCGAACGCGCGTTTCGCGACTTCGAACGCCGCGCCGGCGAGGAGGCCACCGGCGGCGGCGTGGAGGACCTCGACGTGCCGGTACGGCACCAGGATGTAGAGCAGCGTGAGCGCGGCCCAGGTGAAGGCGAAGGGCACGAGGCGCAGCAGCATCGACGCATTGCCGATGAGATAGGTGGTGAGGGACAGGCTCGCGCCGATCAGCACCGGCCAGAGCGTGAGCACGCTCCAGTAGACGATGATCTTGTGCGCCAGCGGGCGGCGGCGGCGCACGCGGAAGATGCGGTTGAGGGTGTCGTCGATCGTCAGCATCAGCATCACCGCCGTGACCACGAGGAACGCGAGGCCGATCGCGGTGAGCCGTCCCGCCTGCTCGGTGAACGACAGGATCCGGTCGCTGATCGCGTCCACGCCGTCGGCATCGGGCAGGAAGTTCTCGAACAGGAAGAGCTGCAGCGTGTTGATCGCCTCGTCGAACACCGGGAACGCGGTCGAGAGCGACAGCGCGACCGCGAGGAGCGGAACGACCGAAAGGAGGGTCGTGTAGGTGAGGCTGCCCGCGGCCTGCGCCGCGCGGTCCTCGTAGAAGCGGCGCGTCACGGCCATCACGAATTCTGCGGCGCCGCGCCACGCGCTGAGCTTCATTGCTTTTATGATACCGAAGTGGCCGCGCAAGCTTCCGCTTCCATACGACCTTCCCCGATTCTCGTCCTGTACTACAGCGTGGGCGGCTCGGTGCGCCGCATGGCCGAGCTGATCGGCGAAGGCATCGAGCGCGTCCCCGGCGCCGCGGCGCGCCTTCGCACGGTGCCGCGCGTGTCCACCAACATCGGCGACGAGAAGGCCATCCCCGCGGACGGGCCGCCGTACTGCGAGCTGCAGGACCTGGTCGACTGCGCCGGGCTCGCGCTTGGCAGCCCGACCCGCTTCGGCAACATGGCGGCGCCGCTCAAGCACTTCCTCGACGGCACTGCGCTCCTCTGGAACCGGGGGGCGCTCGCGGGCAAGCCCGCCTGCGTGTTCACCTCCACCGCGAGCCTGCACGGCGGGCAGGAAACGACCCTGGTCTCGATGATGCTGCCTCTCCTGCACCACGGCATGCTGGTCCTCGGCCTGCCGTACACCCAGGCCGAGCTCAACGCCACGCGCGCCGGCGGAACGCCGTACGGCGCGAGCCACTTCGCCGGGCTCGGCGACGACCTGCCGGTAAGCGCGGACGAGCGCACCCTCTGCATCGCCCAGGGGCGGCGTCTTGCGGAAATCGCCCTCAAGCTCGCTTAGGTGGATGGCGCTCGGCAGCCTCACGCTGCTGATCTGCCTGTGCCTCGCCTGGGAGCTGTGGCTCGCGCCGCTTCGCCCCGGAGGGTCCTGGCTCGCGCTGAAGGCGTTGCCCCTTGCGCTCCCCCTGACTGGGGTGCTCTTGGGAAGGCGGTACACCTACCAGTGGGCGAGCATGTTCATCCTCGCCTACTTTGCGGAAGGAACCATGCGCGCCTGGGCCGAAACGGGCCTTTCCCGCGGCTTGGCCTGGGCGGAGATCATCCTTTCCCTCGCGTTCTTCGCGGCAGCGGTCAGCTTTGCCCGACTGACTCGAGCAGGCGCTTAGCCGCGGCGTAGGCCGGCACCTCGATCAGCGCGCCGTCCAGCCGTGCGCGGTCCTTGCCCTGCGCACGCGCCTTCTCGAACGCGGCGACGATTCTCCGCGCGCGCGCAAGATTCGGCGTCAGCGCCCGGTTGACCGCCGCGACGTGCGAAGGATCGACCAGGCTCTTCATGCGGTAGCCCAGGCGGCGCGCGTAGCGCGCATCGGACGCGGCACCCTCGACGTCGCTGAAGGTGTAGGGGCAGTCGATCGCCTCGACCCCCGCCGCGCGGCACTCGACCAGGAAGCGGCTGCGGACGTAGGCCAGCTCGCTACTGCGGCGGCTGCGCGCGGCGCCGAGGTCGGCCGCCATGTCTTCGCTCGCCACGAGCGCCGCGACCACCCGTTTGCTCGCCTTGGCGATGGCGTAGGTATTGAGAAGCCCGGCGGCGGTCTCGATGTTCGGCACCAGGTCCACCGCACCCCCGGTCTCGGCCTCGAGCGCCTTCACCTGCGCTGGCGACTCGACCTTGGACATCATGATGAAATCCGGCCGGCCGGCGAGCACCCCGACCAGGTCGTCGCGGCCACAGGTCTCGAGCGGGTTGATGCGCACGCCGGCGAGGGCGCCCGCGGCGCGCCATTGGTCGAGCACCTCGGCGGCGTGCGCGCGCGCCTTCGGCCGCAGCTCCGGCGGCGTGAAGTCTTCGAGCTCCAGGATGATGGCGTCGGCGCCGGAGCGCCCCGCCGCGCGGTGCGCCGCCTCGTCCGCACCGGCCACGAAGAGCCAGGAACGGCGCGGCCGCGGCTTGAGGGTCCCGGGCTTGCTCAGGGGCGGTCGCTCGCCGCCGACGAGGGAAAGCGCGCCGAGCCGTATCGCACCACGAGGTTGGCGAGCGCGAGCAGCAGGATCGCGACCGGGACCGTCACGATGCCCCACTCGAGCGAGTGGTGGGTCGCGATGTCGCCGACGAGGAGCCGCGTGAGCGCGGTGATCCCGACATAGATGAGGAAGCGCACCGGCATGTGCTTGGTCTTGAAGTAGATGCCGACCATGGCGCCGAGCTCGAGGTAGATGAAGAGAAGCAGGATATCGTCGATCGAGGCGCGCCCGTTGGCGGCCATGCCGACAAAGGCATGGACCGCCGACCATACGACCGCGCCGCCGATCGCGAACAATGCGAGGTAGTGAAAGGCATCCACCAGCAGGTCGCCGACTGCGTCAGACATCCTGTTCAGGCGCTGGTGCAGCGATCCCGTTTTCTCCATTGCCGTCCTCTCCCTTTTGGCGTTACTGGTACTGCGGGTTCACCCGTTCGGCCTTGCTCTCGAGCTTGTTGAGCGCGCTGATGTAGGCCTTGGCGGAGGCCACCACGATGTCGGTGTCCGCGCCGACGCCGTTGACGATGCGCCCGCCCTTCGACAGGCGCACCGTCACCTCGCCCTGCGACTCGGTGCCCTGCGTCACCGCGTTGACCGAATAGAGCAGCAGCTCGGCGCCGCTCTTCGCCAGGGTCTCGATCGCCTTGAAGGTGGCGTCGACCGGGCCGTCACCTTGCGAGTCGGCGCGCTTTTCAACTTTCTTTTCCGTCAGAACCACCGAAGCGTGGGGCTTCTGCCCCATGCCGCTCGCCTGGTTCATGGTGACCAGCTGCCAGTGCTCTTCCGCCGCCGCGCCCGCCTCCTGCGCCACCAGCTGCATCAGGTCCTCGTCGAAGATCTCGGCCTTCTTGTCGGCCAGGTCTTTGAAGCGCTGGAACGCCTTGTTGGCCGCGTCGTCGCTCTCCAGCTCGATGCCGAGCTCCTTCAG
>DATMJC010000021.1:0-8329 GCA_035554435.1 Burkholderiales bacterium
ACGGCGACACCGTCTACCTCGCCGGCGTGGTGGCGAAGAACCTCGACCAGGACATCAAGGGCCAGACCAAGCAGGTGCTCGACGACATCGACCGCCTGCTCGCGAAGTGCGGCTCGAACAAGTCGAAAGTCCTGTCGGCGCAGATCTGGGTCACCGACATCCGCAACCGCGCGCCGATGAACGAGGTCTGGACCGCCTGGGTCGACAAGTCGAACCTCCCGGCGCGCGCCTGCGTCGAGGCCGCGCTCGCCGACCCGAGGGCGCTGGTCGAGATCATGGTGATCGCCGCGAAGTAGCGGCGGCGATCAATCCATTACGAGCGAAACCATCCCGTCGGCCAGCTTGGGCTCGAACCAGGTGGACTTGGTGGGCATGACCTTGCCCGCTTCGGCGACCGCCATCAGGTCCTCCATGCTGGTGGGATGAAGCGCGATGGCGGCGGTCATCTCGCCGCTGTCGACGCGCTTTTCCAGCTCCCCGAGGCCGCGGATGCCGCCGACGTAGTCGATGCGCTTGTCCCGGCGCAGGTCCTTGATGCCCAGCAGGGGGGCGAGCAGATGCTCGGAGAGCAGCGTCACGTCGTGGCGCGCCACCGGGTCGTTGCCCGGGACCAGCTCGCGGCGGATCGCGAGGCGGTACCACTTGCCGGCCAGGTACAGCCCGAAATCACCAGGCCGCGCGGGCTTGACGGCGCTGGCACTTGCCTCCACTGAAAAGCTCTCCCGCAGCCGTGCAAGGAAGCTCGCGGCTTCCATTCCGTTCAGGCTGGAGACGACGCGGTTGTAGTCGAGGATCTGCATCTGGTGGTGAGGAAAGTTCACCGTCAGGAAGCTGTTGTAGCTCTCTTCCCCCGTGTGGCGCGGATTGGCGGCACGGCGTGCGGCGGCGATGCGCGAGGCCGCGGCCGAGCGGTGGTGGCCGTCGGCGATATAGATCGCCGGCATGGCGTCGAAGGCGCGGGTCAGCCGCGCCTGGGTCTCTCCATCGCGCACCACCCACAGCGAGTGGCGCACGCCGTCGTCAGCTGTCGCGTCCGCGTCGGGTGCGCCTGCCGAGCACCGGGCGAGGATTTCGTCCACTTCCGGTGCCTTCGGATAGCCGACCATGACCGGCCCGGTGTGGGCGTTTAGCGCATCGATCTGGCGCACGCGGTCCGTTTCCTTGTCGGTCTGGGTGTGCTCGTGCTTGCGGATGCGGTTGGTCTCGTATTCGGCGATCGAGGCGGCAGCCACCAGTCCCGTCTGCGTGTGCTTGCCCATGATCAGCCGGTAGACGTAATAGCAGGGCGCCGCATCGCGCCTGAGCACGCCCTTGCTCATCATGGCGTCCAGATTCTCCGCCGCCTTGGCATAGACGGCGGGCGAATACGGATCGGTACCGGCCGGCAGGTCGATCTCGGGCTTGGAGACGTGCAGGAAGCTCCACGGCTTGCCCGCGGCGCGGGCGCGCGCTTCCTCGGTGGACAGTACGTCGTAGGGCGGCGCGATCACGTCGGCGGCGCGGCCAGGCGCCGGCCGCAGGCCGGCAAAAGGGCGAATCAGGGACATGGATTGAGGCGGAAGGCGGAATGCGAAAGAAAAAGGGATTCTACAACTCATCACCCAGCATCACCTGGTGGCGCGGCGGGCGTCCGCCGATGACTAACGTCGCACCTAACGGCGGACGGTAGGCCGGCGAGGCGACGAACGGACGCCAGTATTGACGGACCTGTTAGGCCTCACTTCTCGTTCTGTGCCACGAGTAGACAGAGAATTCACTCGCTGGAACAAACCCCAGAACTTCGGCCAATTCCCGAGAGGGCCGATTGTCTTTGAAGCAATTCCATCCCGGCTTCAGCCCTTGCACCAGACACTCTTGAAGGTACGCCGAAGCTGCGGCCTTCGCCAACCCCTGCCGCCTAAACGGCTTGGCGGTGAATATGTCTATCTCGCGATGCAGGCCACTGACGAACACCGAATAGCAAAGGCTTACGATGCGTCCTCGCGTGAGTACACAGAATCCGAGCCCATGTCGTTCGAAGTGCATTTCGGACGGCCATGTTTCGCGAGCCCACGGGTACGACGAGTCTGCTGTAGCGCGCATAAGCGCAGCATCCATTCGTGCCAGACTGAAGTCTCCGGAGAGCGATGGCGGAAAATTCTGGGCGACGAACGAGGACTTGTCGAACCGATAGACGATGCGCCCGACTTTCTTCACTGACGTGACGGCCACCGCATCTAATACCGGAAGCCAAGACTCGTGACCCGGATACAGGATGAAGAAGTCCTGTTGCAAATGGCGGTACAACCAGTTTAGGCATTGCTTGGCGAACACCTCGTCGGCAACGGCGCCAGCAAGTACGCAGAAGCCATTGTTATAGACAAACCCGACTCGCGAATCGGCCAAGGCCCTCAGAAATATCTTGCCCTTGGTGTGGCCCGCGAGAACGGCGCCGACTATCTCTGCTCCGGCGGAAAGTTCGTCGAGCAGCGGATTGGCCGAGGCAAAATCCTCCGCATGCACTTCAATCACATGACCCCCGCCGACATCGACTGATGAGGCCTAACACCAATTTAGGGGAAAACGTGGTCCGTCCCTGATTATGGGTCAGGCGGCGAGCTGTTGGAGGATGTCCTTCACCGCGGCGGCGCGCGCCTGCCATTCCGGAAGCTTGGCGTCGACGCGCAGCTTCTCGGGACCGGTAAGGCGCGCATGGCGGCCCTTCTTGCGGAGGAAGTCGATCACCTTGGCGCCATCGACCGGCGGGTTCTTCATGAACTGGAGCTGCACCGCCTCGTGCGTGGCGTCGACGCGGGTCACGCCGAGCGGCCGCGCGGCGATGCGCACCATGTGGCACTCGACCAGGGCGCGCGCCGGCTCGGGCAGCTCGCCGAAGCGGTCGACCAGCTCCTCGCGCAGCAGCTCCAGGTCCTCGCGCGTCTCGGCGTCCGCGAGGCGTTTGTAGAGTGACAGCCGTTCGTGCACGTCGCTGCAGTAGGCCGCGGGCAGCAGCGCCGGCACGTGCAGGTTGACCTCGGTCGAAACATCGACGGTGCCCTCCAATTCGGGCGCCTTGCCTGCTTTGAGTTTTCTGACGGCGCGATCGAGCATCCGCGCGTACAGCGAAAAGCCGATCTCCTGCATCTCGCCGGACTGCTCCTCGCCGAGGATCTCGCCGGCGCCGCGGATCTCGAGGTCGTGCATGGCTAGGTAGAAGCCCGAGCCGAGCTCCTCCATCGTCTGGATTGCCTCCAGCCGCTTGACGGCATTCCTGTTGAGCGCGTCCTCGGGCGGGGTGAGGAGGTAGGCGTAGGCCTGGTGGTGCGAGCGCCCGACGCGCCCGCGCAGCTGGTGGAGCTGCGCCAGGCCGAAGCGGTCGGCGCGGTTGATGACGATGGTGTTGGTGGTCGGGTTGTCGATCCCGGTCTCGATGATGGTCGAGCACAGGAGCACGCTCGAGCGCTGCGCGGTGAAGTCGCGCATCACGCGCTCGAGCTCGCGCTCGCGCATCTGGCCGTGCGCCACGGCGATGCGCGCCTCGGGCAGCAGGCGTTCGAGACGTTCGCGCATGCGCTCGATCGAGTCGACCTCGTTGTGCAGGAAGTAGGCCTGGCCGCCGCGCTTCAGCTCCCGCATCACCGCCTCGCGGATCAGGCCCTCGGACCAGGGCGCGACGAAGGTCTTGATGGCGAGGCGCTTCTGCGGCGCGGTGGCGATGACCGAGAAGTCGCGAATTCCCTCCAGCGACAGTGCGAGGGTGCGCGGGATCGGCGTCGCCGTGAGCGTGAGCACGTCGACCTCGGCGCGCAGGCGCTTCATCGCCTCCTTCTGGCGCACGCCGAAGCGGTGCTCCTCGTCGATGATCACGAGGCCCAGGCGCTTGAGCTTCACGTCCTTCGAAAGCAGCTTGTGCGTGCCGATGGCGATGTCGATCTCGCCCGTTTCGAGCTTGCGCAGAATTTCACTCGTTTCCTTTCCGCTGCGGAATCGAGAAAGTTCCGCGATATTCACCGGCCAGTCGGCGAAGCGGTCCTTGAAGGTCTGGAGGTGCTGCTCGGCGAGCAGCGTCGTCGGGCACAGGATCACCACCTGCTTCTTGTCGGCGATGGCGACGAAAGCGGCGCGCAGCGCCACCTCGGTCTTGCCGAAGCCGACGTCGCCGCACACCAGGCGGTCCATCGGCTTGCCGGCGGCCATGTCGGCGACCACCGCTTCGATCGCAGCCGCCTGGTCGGGGGTCTCCTCGAAGCCGAAGCCCGCCGCGAAGGTTTCCAAATCTCTTTGTTCAATGGAAAAAGCATGTCCCAGTCGCGCCGCCCGCTTGGCATAGAGGGCCAGCAGCTCGGCCGCGGTGTCGCGTACCTGCTTCGCCGCGCGCTCCTTCGCCTTGTCCCACTGGCCGCTGCCGAGCTTGTGCAGCGGCGCCTCCTCGGGCTGCGCGCCGCTGTAGCGGCCGATCACGCCGAGCTGCGCCACAGGGACGTAGAGCTTGTCGCCGCCTTCGTACTCGAGCAGCAGGAATTCGCTTTGCCCTTCTTCGAGATCGAGCGAGATCAGGCCGTGGTAGCGGCCGATGCCGTGCTGCTCGTGGACCACCGGGTCGCCGACCTTGAGCTCCGAGAGGTCGCGCAGCATCCCCTCGACCGAGGTGCGTTTCTCGGCCGTGCGCGCGCGGCGCCGCACCACCCCTGCGTAGAGCTCGGCCTCGGTGACGATCGCCCATTTCTCGTCCTGCGCAATGAAGCCATGGGAAAGCGGGGCGACGCACAGCATGAAGTTCGAGGGCGACTGCAGAAACTCCTCGAAGCTCGCGCAAGTTCCGGGCTTGAGCCCGTATTCGGCGAAGTAGCTCGCCATCGTCTCGCGCCGGCCGGGCGACTCGGCGGCGACCATTACCCGCAGCCCGGAGTCCTGGACGAAGTCCTTGAGCGCGGCAAGCGGAGCGTTCGCCCGCCGGTCGACCGCGACCGGAGGCAGCGGTGTGGAGACAATGGGGTCCGATTCGCTTTTCTCCCCTTCCCCAGACGACAGCAGATCGATGCGCGGAAAATCCTTCGCCCGGACGAAGAATTCCTCGGCGGGCACGAAGATCTCGCGCGGCGACAGGAGCGGCCGGTCGGGATCGCCGCCCGCCATCTTGTGGCGCGAGGCAGTCTCGCGCCAGAAATCCTGCACCGCCGCGCTCACGTCGCCGTGCAGCGCGAGCGTGGCACCGCCGGGAAGGTAGTCGAAGACCGTCGCGACAGATTCGAAGAAGAGCGGCAGGTAATACTCGACCCCGGCCGCCGGAACGCCGTTCGACACGTCGCGGTAGAGGCGCTTCTTCGACGGATCGCCCTCGAAGAGCTCGCGCCAGCGGCTGCGAAAGCGCGCGCGGCCCGGCTCGTCGAGCGGAAACTCGCGCGCCGGCAGCATGCGGATCTCCTTCACCGCGTAGAGCGTGCGCTGAGTGTCGACGTCGAAGGTCTTGATCGCGTCGACCACGTCGTCGTCGAGGTCGAGGCGGTAGGGGAGCGCGCTCCCCATCGGGTAGAGGTCGATCAGGCCGCCGCGGAAGCACACCTCGCCCGGGGCGACCACCTGTGTGACGTGCTCGTAGCCCGCGGTGACGAGCTGGTTCTTCAGCTTCTCGAGCTCGAGCCTTTCCTTTGCTTGAAGAAGAAAGCTGTGCGCCGCGATGTAGGCCGGCGGACACAGGCGCCCGAGGGCGGTCGGCGCCGCGACGACCCCAATGTCGAAGTCGCCGCGCTGGATGCGATAGAGCGTGGCAAGGCGCTCGGAGACCAGGTCCTGGTGCGGCGAGAACTGGTCGTAGGGCAGCGTTTCCCAGTCCGGCAGCAGGCACACGCGCAGCCCCGGCGCGAACCATGCGATCTCTTCCACCAGGCGCTGGGCGTCGAGCGCGGTCGATGCGATAACGGCGAGCGGCTTGTCGGTGGCGGCGAGACGGGCGAGCGCGAGCGCGTCGGCCGAGCCGGCGAGCCGGGTGTAGCGTCTGCGGGCGGAAAGCGAATCGCGATGCATCAAGAAAAACGTGTAATTATATCGTTCTGAATTAAAACGACTTCCGACTCACTCGACCTTTTTGTCTACGTTTGCGCTGATCCCGGCCGCGGGTAGCGGCACGCGCGCTCCGGGCGACCGCCCGAAGCAGTACGCCGCGCTCGCCGGCCGTCCGATGCTCTGGCACGCGGCTCGAGCAGTTTGCGTGCCGCCGGTGCAGAGGGTGTTCGTCGTGCTGGCGCCCGACGACGCGCATTTCGCCAAGCAGGACTGGAGCGCGTTCGGCGAGCGGCTCGAGCCGCTGTGGTGCGGCGGCCAGTCGCGCCGGGAGTCGGTCTACAACGGGCTGGTGGCCTCGCGCGACGAGTGGGACGCCGATGACTGGATGCTGGTGCACGACGCTGCGCGCCCCTGCCTGCCGCCGCAGGACCTGCAGGCGCTCATCGCCGAGTGCTCGGCCGACGCGCTTGGCGGCATCCTCGCGCTGCCGGTCGCCGACACGGTGAAGAAGGCGGCCAAGGACGAGTCCGGCGCTCACCGTATCCTGTCGACGCAGGATCGCGCGCAGCTCTGGCTGGCGCAGACCCCGCAGATGTTCCGCGCCGGGTCGCTGGTCCAGGCGCTGCAGCGCGCGCGCGGCGTGGTCACCGACGAAGCCGCGGCGCTCGAGCAGATGGGCCTCAAGCCCAGGCTCGTCGCCGGCAGCCGCGAGAACATCAAGGTGACCTGGCCCGAGGACCTCGCCATGGCCGAGAGCATCCTCGCTCGGCGCGCCGCGTCTGGCTCTATCCGATGAGGATCGGCCAGGGCTTCGACGTGCACGCGTTCGCCCAGGGGCGGCGCCTCGTGATCGGCGGCGTCGCGATCCCGCACGAGAAGGGCCTCGAGGGCCACTCGGACGCCGACGTGCTGCTGCACGCGATCTGCGATGCGTTGCTCGGCGCGGCGGCGCTTGGCGACATCGGCAGGCACTTTCCCGATAGCGACCCCGCGTACGCAGGCGCCGACAGCCGGCAGCTCCTGCGCGAGGTGAAGAAGAAGCTCGGCGGCTACCGCATCGTGAACCTCGACGCCACCATCCTCGCCCAGGCCCCGCGCATGGCGCCGCACGTGCCGCAGATGATCGCCAACATCGCCTTCGACCTCGGCATCGCGCCGGGCGCGGTCAGCATCAAGGCCACCACCACCGAGCACCTCGGCTTTATCGGCCGCGCCGAAGGCATCGCCGCGCAGGCAATTGCGTTGATTGAATAGAAGGTGAAAAAGGGGTCAGATCAAATTATTTATGTATTCCCCACCGTATAACAAAGTAGAGAACCATGGCGAGATCGTCGCATTCATGCGCGCCAACAACTTCGCGCTCCTCGTCACCGGAACGGGCGGCTCGTTGCACGGATCGCATCTGCCCGTCCTGGTGCATGAGCGCGACGGCAAGCTCTCGCTCGACATGCACATGGCGCGCAACAATCCGCAGTGGAAGGAGTTCTTCGACGACGAGGTGATGGTGGTGTTCTTCGGCCCGCACGCCTACGTGTCGCCGCGCTGGTACGAGGAGAAGGAGCGCGTGCCGACCTGGAACTATGCGGCGGTGCACGTCTACGGCATCGCCAGGGTGCTGGAGGATCCGAAGGCGAAGCATGAGAACCAGCGGCGCCTCGTCGCCGCCATGGACCCGCAGTGGCTGCCGAGCTTCGACGCCCTGCGTCCCGACTACGTGAAGATGATGCTCGAAGGCATCGTCAACTTCGAGATCGAGGTGACGCGCATCGAGACGCGCTGGAAGCTCTCGCAGAACCGCAGCCGGCGCGAGCAGGAGCTGATCGCGGCCGAGCTCGAGAAATCGCCCGACCCGGCCGAGCGTGCGCTCGCCGCGCTCACGCGGAAGCATTTTTCAGGATAGCCGGATAAATTCGTTTCACGCCGGACGATTGACGCCCCCACCAGGCAGGGATGTAAGATGTCATACAACTACGGGAGGGGCCCATGGATCTACGCATGCGGCACTGGCTGGTTCTGCTGGCGCTCGCGACGCCGCCCTGCGTCGCCTGGGCTCACGATGACGACGGCGATCGCGGCGGCCGCTGCCGCCCGGGGAGCGACTCGAGTCCTTCCTCTCTCGGCGCCGACGGCTGGGCGGCCGTGGACGGCGGCGTCACCGGCGGCTGCGGCGCGCCGCGCTCTCGGGTCTACCACGTGCACAGTCGCTCCGAGCTGGTCGACGCTCTCACGAAGGAAGAGCACCGGCACCACCGCCATCACGGCCATGAGCACCACCACGACAAGCAGCACAAGCACCGCCAGCAGGAGGTGCTGGACGATCGCTCGAAGATCCTCTACGTGCACGGCA
>DATMJC010000022.1:0-43172 GCA_035554435.1 Burkholderiales bacterium
CCTCGCCCTCGGCGCCCCTGACCTCGTCGAGCACGCCCTTCAGGCGCTCCTCGAACTCGCCGCGATATTTGGCGCCGGCGATCAGGCTGCCCATGTCGAGCGCCATCAGCGCGCGGTCCTTGAGGCTGTCGGGCACGTCGCGGTTGGCGATGCGCAGCGCGAGGCCTTCGACCACCGCGGTCTTGCCGGTGCCGGGCTCGCCGTTCAGCACCGGATTGTTCTTGGTCCGCCGGGCGAGGATCTGGATCGTGCGGCGGATCTCCTCGTCGCGGCCGATCACCGGGTCGAGCTTTCCCCGCCGCGCTCTCTCGGTCAGATCCAGCGTGTATTTCGCGAGGGCGCCGCGCTGCGATTCGTCGCCCTGTCCGCTCACGGATTGCCCACCCCTCACTTCCTCGACCGCCTTCTCGAGCGCCTTCCTGGTCAGCCCCGCGTCCTTCAGCAGGCTCCCGACCCGGCCCTTGTCCGACACCGCCGCGAGCAGGAAAAGCTCGGAGGCGATGTACTGATCGCCGCGCTTCTGCGCTTCCTTGTCCGCGACGTTGAGAAGCTGCGTCAGGTCGCGCGAGATCATCACTTCGCCCGGCGTGCCCTCGACCTTCGGGAGCTTTTCGATCAGTTGAGATGCGTTTTTCTTGAGGGCCGAGGCATTGCCGCCCGCCTTGGCGACGAGGCCGGCAACGCCGCCGTCCTCCTGGGCGAGAAGCGCGGCGAGCAGGTGCTCGGGCTCGATGTACTGCTGATCCCGACCCAAGGCGAGGCTCTGGGCCTCGGAGAGCGCCTCCTGCAGCTTGGTGGTCAGCTTGTCGAATCGCATCGCGTTGATCCAGTTCGTTGATCCAGCTTGGTTATTCGTTACGCCTGAAACGCAGATGGGGGCCACGCCGGGCACATTCAAGGCGAAAATAGCCTCGGTTGCCCAACTCCCGGTCCGCCCCCAACTCATGGCGATGGAACGAAAAACGCAGTTCAACCTCGGTTATTTGATTTTCGCGCTGCTCGCGATGGTGCTCGTGCAGCAGTGGTGGCAGCGCGTCCAGACCGTCGAGGTGGTGCCCTACAGCGAGTTCGAGCAGCTCCTTGGCCAGGACAAGATCGCCGAAGTGACGGTCTCGGACCAGCACATCACCGGCAAGCTCAAGTCTCCCGAGAAGGGCAAGTCGATCGTGGTCGCGAACCTAGTCCCGCCCGAGGTCGCGGAGCGCCTCAGCAAATACGGCGTGAAATACACGCGCGTGCAGGAGAGCACGTTCCTGCGCGATCTCCTGTCGTGGATCGTGCCGGCGCTCGTGTTCTTCGGCATCTGGTTCCTGCTGGTGCGGCGCATGTCCAACCAGGCGGGCGGCGGGCTGGGCGGCTTCATGGCGATCGGCAAGAGCCGCGCGCGGATCTACGTGGAGAACAAGACCGGCGTCAGCTTCAAGGACGTAGCGGGCGTCGAGGAGGCGAAGGCCGAGCTGCAGGAGGTGGTCGACTTCCTCAAGGACCCGAAGAAATACGGGCGCCTGGGCGCGCGCGTCCCCAAGGGCGTGCTGCTCGTCGGCCCGCCGGGCACCGGCAAGACGCTGCTCGCGCGCGCGGTCGCGGGCGAAGCCGGCGTCGCGTTCTTCTCCATCTCGGGCGCCGAGTTCGTCGAGATGTTCGTCGGCGTCGGCGCGGCGAGAGTCAGGGATCTGTTCGAGCAGGCTCGGCAGAAGGCGCCCGCGATCATCTTCATCGACGAGCTCGACGCGCTCGGCCGCGCGCGCGGCGCGGGCGGCATCGGCGGCCACGACGAGCGCGAGCAGACCCTGAACCAGCTCCTGGTGGAGCTCGACGGCTTCGACCCGAGCACCGGCCTCGTGCTGCTCGCGGCCACCAACCGCCCCGAGATCCTCGACCCGGCGCTCTTGCGCGCCGGGCGCTTCGACCGCGTGGTGCTGGTCGACCGGCCCGACAAGAAGGGACGCCTGCAGATCCTGCAGGTGCATGCACGCAAGGTGAAGCTCGCTGCTGACGTCGACCTCGACAGGATCGCGGCGTCGACGCCGGGATTCTCGGGCGCGGACCTCGCGAACCTCGTCAACGAGGCCGCGCTCCTTGCCACCCGCCGCGACGCCGAAGCGGTGAGCGGGGCCGACTTCGCCGAGGCGATCGAGCGCATGATCGCCGGCCTCGAAAAGAGGAACCGGGTGTTGAACGAGCAGGAGCGGCGCGTGGTCGCCCACCACGAGCTCGGGCACGCGCTCGTCGCGATGGCATTGCCGGGGACCGACCCGGTGCAGAAGATCTCGATCATCCCGCGCGGCGTCGCGGCGCTCGGCTACACCCTGCAGCGTCCCACCGAGGACCGCTTCCTCATGACGCGCGAGGAGCTCGAGAACAAGATGGCGGTGCTGCTCGGCGGGCGCGCCGCCGAGGAGGTGATGTTCGACCACCTTTCGACGGGCGCCGCCAACGACCTCGCCAAAGTGACCGAGATCGCGCGCAGCATGGTGATGCGCTACGGCATGGTGAAGGCGCTCGGCCACGTCGCCTACGAGGAGGAGCGCCCGCCTTTCCTCGGCGGCCCGCTGCCGAGCGGCCATCGGGAGTACAGCGAAGCGACCGCGCGCGAGATCGACGTCGCCGTGCGCCAGATCGTCGATGGCACCTACGAGAAGGCGATCTCGATTCTCCGCCGCGAACGCGCGCTGCTCGAGCGGTGGGCGCTCAAGCTGCTCGACAAGGAAACGCTGGTCGAGCACGAGCTCGAGGAGCTCAAGCGCGCGGTGGCGCGAGACGCGCCGCAGCCAGCGTAACGGCCCACGCTACCCACGCCGTCCACAGCACGTGCGAGGCGAAGTGCGCTCCGCGCGCGACCTGGATCGCTCCCGCCCCGAGGCCGATGATCCATGCCGCGGCGAGCGCGGCGCGCGCCGCCGTGGGCCGCTCCCGGCGCAGCGCGAAGTACAACCCGAAGAGCGCGAACCCGACCAGCGGATGCGCGGCGGGACTGCAGCGTCCGGGGCCGGCGGGCGAAGCGCCGCCGTACTGCGGCAGGTCCCAGGGACAGGCTTGCGCGCTCCAGGCTCTCAGCAGCAGGACCGCTGCCGCGGCGAGCGCCATGTAGATCGCGCCCCGCCGCAGCGGGCGCCACGCGAGGCAAGCCGCCCAGAGGGCGACCATTGCCCACTTGAGCCACTCGTGGAGCGCGATTTCGAGCGCCTGCGAATGCTGCAGGGGGAAGCGGTGCGACGGGGCATCGTAGGCGAGCGCCGTGATCCAGCGGTCGAGGCCCAAGTGCTCGACGACGAGCCAGATCGCCGCCGCCGCAATGCCAAGGAAAGCGAGCTCGAGCGCGAGGCGCCGGTCGGCCGCGTCAGCGTACGCGAGCCAGCGCGGCGCGCCGCTCGGGAGGTGTCTGCTCTTCGTCGCGGTAGAGGCCATTGCGGAAGACGAACGAAGCCGCGGAGTAGAACGCGATGGCCTCGCGCAGCGCCGCCGGGTCGCTGACCGGCTCGAGCGGATTCCATCGCGCGTCGGCCCGGAACACCTCGGCCTTGCGCTTGGGAGAGAGCAGCACCAGCCGGTCGCCCTGCAGGAAGCCGAGGGACTGGTAGTTGGCGACGAAGGCGCGGTCGGACTGCGGCGGCGAGGCGAGTACGTCGCGGCCGAAAAACTTGCTGTAGTAACCGAAGTCGAGCAGGCCGAGCAGCGTCGGCGCGATGTCGATCTGCGACATGAGCCGGTCTACGCGCGCCGGGGCGACGTGCTTGGGCGAGTAGATGAAAAGCGGAATCAGGTATTTGTCGACCGGGATGCGCATGGTGCCGCGCGCGTTGGCGCCGTGGTCGGCGGTGATCACGAACAGCGTATCCCCGAACCAGGGGCGCTGTCGCGCCTGCTCGAGAAAGCGCCCGATCGCATAGTCGCTGTACTTGACCGCGCCGTCGCGCCCGGTCCCGGAAGGGATGTCGATGCGATCCGGCGGGTACGTATAGGGCCGGTGATTGCTCGTGGTCATCACGTGCGCGAATATCGGCCGTCCGGCCGCGTGCTCGCGGTCGATCTCGTCGAGCACCTGGTCGAAGAGGTGCTCGTCGGCCACCCCCCACACATTCTCGAACTTGACCCGAGCCGCCGGGATGTCGCGGCGGTCGACCGCGCGGTAGTCGTTGGCCTCGAAAAAGGCATTCATGTTGTCGAAGTAGCCGTAGCCGCCGTAGGCGAAGAGCACCGCGTAGCCCTTGTCCTCGAACACGCTGCCGAGCGAGAACAGATTTTCGTTCCCCGGCCGGCGCACGATCGACTGGCCCGGCGACGGCGGCAGCGCGAGCGACAGCGCCTCGAGCCCGCGCACGGTCCGGTTGCCGGTCGCGTAGACGGCGGAAAACCAGAGGCTCTCGCGCGACAGGCGGTCGAGGTTGGGCGTCAGGCCGTGCGGGTTATCGTAGGCACCGAGGAACTCGGCGCCCAGGCTCTCGACGCTCACCAGGACCACGTTCAGGCGCCGCTCCGGGCGCGGCGACGTGACGTGGCGCTCGACGCCTTCGAATCCCTTGACGCCGAGCGCCGCGCGCACGAGGCCGAGATCCTCGCCCGGCGGCAGCACTGCGTAATGGCGCTCGTAGCTCAGCTCGTTGCGACGGTTGGCGGCAAAGAACTCGTACAGGCCGTTGCCGGCAAGATCGTTCGCCGCGTCGCGCGTCGAGAAGTTCTTCAGATCGCTGTCGACCCAGCGCAGCGTCGCGGCGACGCCCAGGCCCCAGGCGAGAAGGACGCCGAGCGCGCTGCGCCAGGCGAGCCGCGCGGCCGGGGCATGCCACAGCCTGCGCCGCAGGAAGAAGCCTACGGCGAACGCAAGGGCGGCGAGCCCAAGGAGCGCCTTTCCGATCGGGTAGCTCTCCCAGATGTTCTGCAGCACCTCGTGCGTGTACAGGAGGTAGTCGACCGCGATGAAATTGAACCGGCCGCCAAACTCGTCCCAGAACAGCCATTCCGACACCGCGAGGACGAAGAACGCGCCCAGCGTGGCGCAGAATACGAGCCAGTTGAGCGCGCGATGCACCCAGGTGCGAGCGAGCCGCTGAGGCATCAGCGCGAGCCAGAGGACCGCCGGAGCGAGCACGTACAGCCCGGCGACCAGGTCAAAGGCGAACCCGTAGGCGAATACCCGCACCCAGTCGGCGAATCCACCTACCTCACCGAGATCCGGCCGCAGCGCGAGCGCGATGCGCGTGGCGCTCGAGAGCGCAAGCCACAGCGCCCCGGCAAGGAACACCGGGCGGAATCGAGTCAGGCCTGTTTGCACTGCCGCGAGTCTACTCGCGTTTGGCGCTCCAGCGTTCGGCGGCCGCGTCGTCCGAGGACTTGGCTTCCACCCACTCGGCCGAGCCAGCGCGCTGTTCCTTTTTCCAGAAGGGCGCGCGCGTCTTGAGGTAGTCCATGATGAACTCGCAGGCAGCGAACGCCTCGCCGCGATGGCCGGCTGCGACCACCACCAGCACGATCTGGTCGGCGGGCTGGAGCTCGCCGAAGCGGTGGATTACCGTGACATCGATCACGCTCCAGCGCTCCGCCGCCTCTTGCGCGATCTTCGCAATCTCGCGCTCGGTCATTCCGGCGTAGTGCTCGAGCGTCATCGGCACGTCGCGCACCAGCCCCACGAAGCTCGCGATCGCGCCGACGCTTCCGTCTCCGGAGAGCCTGCGGATCTCCGCGCCGGCGTCGAAATCCTGCCGCTGGACCGAGATCCTCATCCGCCGGTGACCGGGGGAAAGAACGCGACTTCGTCGCCCGCCTTGATGGGCGCCGAGGGCTGCACCATGTCCTGGTTCACCGCGGCGCGAACGAGCGCCTTCCCGCCGAACGCCTTGCCATAGGCGCCGCCGCGCTGGATCAGGTGCTCGCGCAGCGCCGCCACCGTGGTCACGCCCGAAGGAAGATCGACTTCCTCGCCCGAGGTGCCGAGCTGCTCGCGAAGAGACGCGAAGAAGAGAAGTTTGATCTTCACTCGATCGTTACCCGAGAAGCTCGGCGTACGGGAGAAAGCGTACCAGCTCGCCCTTGCGGATCGCATGCGCGGCCGGGTTGTCGATCAGCCCATCGGCCCATGCGGTCGAAGTGAGCACGGCCGAGTCCTGCGTCGGGTACAGCTCCAGGCCGCCCTGCGCGTTCCATTTCGCGCGCAGGAACTCGCGCCGCGCGTCGGGCTCGGTCCAGTCGAAATCGGCGCGCGCCGCGATGGCCTTCGGCTCCACCTGCTGCAGGCCCTGGGTGCGCAGCAGGAACGGGCGCACGAAGATGAGGAAGGTGACGAAGCTCGAGACCGGGTTGCCCGGCAGACCGATGAATGCCGCCTCCCCTATCCGTCCAAAGGCGAGAGGGCGACCGGGCTTCATCGAGATGCGCCACATGAGCAGGCGCCCCTCGGCTTCGACCGCGGGCTTCACGTAGTCGGCATCGCCGACCGAGACGCCGCCCGAGGTGACGATGAGGTCGCACTCCCGTGCGGCGCGGCGCAGGACCCCGCGAGTCGCATCGAGGCTGTCGGGGACGATGCCGTAGTCGCGCACCTCGCAATCGAACGCCTGCGCGAGGCCCCGCAGCGTGAAGCGGTTCGAGTTGTAGATGCGCCCGGGCGCGAGCGGCTCACCCGGCATGACGAGCTCGTCGCCGGTGAAGAAAAGCCCTAGCCGCACCCGTCTAAAAACCGGCAGCGTCTTGATGCCGACCGAGGCGGCCAACCCCGTGTCCTGCGGCAGCAGCCGCTTTCCCGCTGGCAGGATCTCGGAATCCCTGCGGATGTCGCTGCCGACGTAGCGCACCCAGTCGCCCGGCTTGGGTTTTTTCTTGAAAACGACAAAATCATCGACCGCTTCGGTTTCTTCCTGGATCACCACCGCATCGGCGCCCGGCGGCATCGATGCGCCGGTGAAGATGCGCGCGGCGGTGCCGGGCTCGAGCGGCCTGCCGACCGACCCGGCCATGATTTTCTGCCCCACTCGCAGTTTCTTGGTTCCTTCCAGATCTGAACTTCGAACGGCGTAGCCATCCATGGAGCTGTTGTCCATCGGCGGCACGTCCATCGTGGAACGCTGCGCGCGCGCGAGGATGCGCCCGCTCGCCTCGAGCGCGGGAACGTCCTCCACGCCGGAAACCGGTGTCGCCCCGGAAAGGAGCTGCGCCAGCGCTTCGTCGACCGAGAGCAGGCCCTTATTCATGCAGTCCGAGGTGCGAGGTAATGAATTTCGCGATTCCCGCGTCGTCGTTCAGGTCGAGCACCGGGAGCTTCGTGCTCACCGGGGCGTCGCTCGCCACGGCCACGATGTGCGGGTCATTCGGATGCAGCAGGCCTTCCCCGGTCTCGGCGCGCCAGACCTCGAGCTTCGGGATCGGCGCGAACTTGAACCCCTCGACGATCAGGAGATCGCAGGGCGAAAGGCGCTTCACCTGCTCCTCGAACGGCGGCTCGTGGGCGCCGCGCAGCTCGTGCATCAGCACCCAGCGGCGCGACGATGTGACGAGCACCTCCGAGGCGCCAGCGTGGCGGTGGCGGTAGGAATCCTTGCCGGGCTGGTCGACGTCGAAGGTATGGTGGGCGTGCTTGATGAGCGACACGCGCAGCCCGCCGCCCACGAAGCGCGGGATCAGCTTCTCGATGAGCGTGGTTTTTCCGCTTCCGGACCAGCCGGCAAAGCCGAAGATCTTCACTGGCGCGATTCTAAGCCGTCGCGCCGCCGCACGAGCTGCCGGCACCGGCGGTGCAGCCCAGGCAGTGCTCGCCGAAGACGATGCGGCGCCCGAGCGCGGCGTCGAAGTCGAAATCGAAGATGCTGAGCGGCCTGCCGCCGCGGCTCACGGCGGAGAGCTCGAGCATCTGGTTGAAGTCGCAGTCGTAGATGCGCCCGTCCCAGCCGACGCTTATCAGGCTGCGGCACATGACGCCCTCGGCTGCCGAGGGATTGAAAGCCGAGGCGAGCTTGTCCAGGTAGGCCTCGAGCTGGCCGGTCTTCTCGAGGTGCAGCCGGAAGCGGTTGATCGGCATGTTGGTGAGGGTGTAGAGCCGGTTGAACGAAAGGCCGAACTTCGCCTTCAGCTCGCGCTTGTAGTCGGCTTCCAGCGCCGCCTGCGCCGCCGGCAGGTACGGCCCGACCGGGTTGTAGACCAGGTTGAGCGTGAGGCCGCTCGACTCGACGCCGTAGCCCACCGCGTTCAGGCGCCGCATCGCCTCGATGCTCTTGCCGAACACGCCGGCCCCCCGTTGCGCGTCGGTGAAGTATTGCTGGTAGTACGGCAGAGACGAGACGACCTCGACGCAATGCCGTGCGAAGAACTGCGGTAGATACTCCTTGCTCTCGCCGGTGTGCGGATGGCCGTCGAGCTGCACGGTGAGGTTGTGCCGCACTATCACGTGCTTGCCGAGAGCCGTGGCGCGCTCGACGAAGCCGTCGAACCCGGGATGGAGCTCGGGCGCGCCTCCGGTGATGTCCAGCGTGCCGATGCGCGGGTTGCGCTCGAGGATCTCGAGGCACTTCGCGATGCCCTCGGCCGACATCATCTCGCGGCGCGCGGGCGAGGCGTCGACATGGCAGTGGCGGCACTGCTGGTTGCACAGCTTGGTGATGTTCACCTGCAGCGTGTCGATCGAGAGCGGCGGTAGCTCCACGCCCCGATCGCGCAACAGCGCCTCGAAATCGTATTTCAAAGAACCAGCTTGTTGAGGTGGTTGTCCATCTGCACGGAATGCACCAGCGTGATCCCCGCCTGCATCACGGCTGCCACGTGCACTGCCTCCATCATCTGCTCGGGATTGGCGCCGTTTTCCAGGCACTGCGTGGTGTAGGCATCGATGCAATAGGGACACTTCTGCGCATGCGATACGGCAAGCGCGATCAAGGCCTTTTCGCGCTTGGAGAGCGCGCCGTCGGTCCCGGTGACGTGGCCGTAGTACCTGAAGAAGTCTTCGGCGAGCGCTTTCGCGTGCCGGCCGATTTCGCCGAACTTCTTCAGGTCCGCAGATTCGTAGTAGCTCGCCATCTGGCGCTCCGCCCATTAGTCGAAGAACGAAGCGCCAACATTACCGCAGAAGCCCTATTCTTTACCCACGATGACGTCCGAGGCTTTCACGATGGCCGAGGCGCGGTCGCCGACTTTCAGCTTGAGCTCCTTCACCGCCTCCATCGTGATCGACGCGGTGATGACCGCGCCCTGCCCGATCTCGATCTTGACGTGCGCCGTCGTGACGCCTTCCTTGATGGCGGTGACTTTTCCTTGCAGCACGTTGCGCGCGCTGAGCTTCATCGCGGGTCTCCGGTAGCGAATCCGTGTTTCGCGAGGATATCCTGCCCCGGCCGTGAAAGGATGAATTGCGCGAAGCGTTCCGCTTGCGGACGCGCCCCCTTCAGGACCGTGAGGCCGTAATCCGCCCCGACCGCGAGCGGCGCGGGCACCTCGACGATGCGCAGTGCGGAATTCTCCGCGCGCGCCTGCCGGGCATTGGTGCAGTAGGTCAGGAAGAGATCCGCCTTGCCTTCCTCGAGGAGCATGCCGTAGACGGTGCGGTTCGGCGGCGGCTGCGGCGAATCCGGCCCGCCGATGAGCGTCAGCGCCTTTTCGGAAAGCTTTCCGTATGCGCCCGGGCGAAGCTTTTCCGCCTTCCCGAACAGCGCCCACGCGTAGTCGCCGCTCGGATCGGCCTTCGGAGTCGAAGTTCCGAGTTTGACGGAGGGGTCGAGCATCCTGTCCAACAGATTGTCCGTGTCGACCCTCAAACCCGGCAAAGCGAGAGCGCAAAGGCGATTGCGCGCGAAGAGCCTCACTGGCCCGCCGCGCCCCGCCTTCTCCAGCGCCTGCGGATGCTCCATGTTCGCCGAGGCGAATACCTCGGCGGGCTCGCCCTTGGCGATGCGATCGCGCAGCAGCCCCGAGGCGCCGTACACGGCCTCGACTTTCGCCTCGGCGAATGCCCGCGCGACCTCGTCGAGCGCGGCCCTCAGGCTGCCGGCGGCGTAGAGCCTGACGGGCTCCTGCGCTTGCACCTGTATCAGGATCAAGAAACTGCAGACGACTGCGAAGGCTCTCATTTCTTCGCGTTCGGGAAGAAGAGCTGCTCGCCGCCGATCTTGTAATCGGCGATCGTCTTCTGGCCTTCGGGCGAGGTCACCCAGTTGATGAATGCCATGCCTTCCGACTTCTTGACGTTCGGATGCTTCTGCGGATTGACCAGCATCACACCGTACTGGTTGAAGAGGCGCTTGTCGCCTTCGACGAGGATCGCGAGGTCGCCGCGGTTCTTGAAGGAGAGCCACGTGCCGCGGTCCGCGAGCGCGTAGGCGTTCATTCCCGAGGCGGTGTTGAGCGTCGGCCCCATGCCCGAGCCGGTCTCGCGGTACCAGGAGCCTTTGCCCTCCTGCGGGTCGATGCCGGCCTCCTTCCACAGCCGCAGCTCGGCCGAATGGGTGCCGCTCTTGTCGCCTCGCGAGGCGAAGGGCGCCTTCGCCTGGGCGATCTTCTTCAGGCCCGCGACCACGTCGCGGCCCTTCGCCCTGGCGGGATCCGACTTCGGCCCGACGACGATGAAATCGTTGTACATCACCTCGCGCCGGTCGACGAAGGCGCCCTCGGCAACCGCCTTCTCTTCCGCCTCCTTGTCGTGGACGAAGGCGACGTCGGCGTCTCCGCGCTTGCCCAGGTCGATCGCCTGGCCGGTGCCAAGCGCGACTACGCGCACCTGGATGCCGGTCTTCTTCTCGAACGCGGGTAGAAGGTGCTTGAAGAGGCCGCTCTGCTCGGTCGAAGTGGTGGAAGCGACGGTGATGAACTTCTGCTGCGCCTCCGCCGTGAACGAAAGGCACAGCAGCGCCGCAAGAATCAGGCGAGTCAAACCCACGGTAGTTCTCCTTTGATGAAAGCAGCGGCCTCGGCGGAGGCCGGTTTTGCGAAAAACTGGCCCACCTGGGCGCGCTCGACCAACCGTCCCTGGTGGAGGAAAAGCACCTCGTCGCCGAGGCGCCGCGCCTGGCCGAGGTTATGCGTCGCCATCACCACCTTCGTTCCGGCTGCATCGAAAGCCCGGATCAGCGACTCGATTTCGCGCGTTGCGGTGGGGTCGAGGCTCGCGGTGGGCTCGTCGAGAAACAGAACCTCGGGGTGCAGTGCCCAGGCGCGTGCGAGCGCCAGCCGCTGCTGCTCGCCGCCGGAGAGCACGCGCGCCGAGCGGTGCGCGAGATGAGCGAGTCCCACTTCTTCCAGCGCGGCCATGGCGCGGCGATTGGCGTCGGCCACGCCGGCGAGCTTCAATGCGTACGCCACGTTGGCAAGCGCCGAGCGGCGCAGCATCACCGGCCGCTGGAACACCATCGCCTGATGGCGCCGCGGATCTTCGCTGCTCCACGAGATTCTTCCCTCGGTGGGGGCGAGCAGGCCATGCATCAGGCGCATGAGCACGCTCTTCCCGGCGCCGTTGGCGCCGAGGATGACGGTGCTCGGCCCGGCGCCGAGCTCGAGCGTGAGCGGCTCGATGATGGCGCGGTAGGCGACGCCCTCCAGCCTGAGAGGCAGGATCATCCGTATCGGCGTTGCGCCGCCTCCTTCACCAGGTAGGCGGCCGCGTTGAGCGCAAGCACGATGGCGATCAGGACGATGCCCAGGCCAAGCGCGAGGGGCAGATCCCCCTTGGAGGTCTCCAGCGCGATCGTGGTGGTCATCACCCGCGTGACGCCGTCGATGTTGCCTCCGACGATCATCACTGCGCCGACCTCGGCCGCTGCCCGGCCGAGGCCTGCGAGCACGGCGGTCAGGAGCGAGAAGCGGATGTCCCACAGCACGGTGAGCGCGGCGCCCACGCCCTCGGCACCGAGCGAGCGCAGCTGCTCTTCGTACTCGCGCCACGCGTCCTCGACCGACTGGCGGCAGAGCGCCGCGATGATCGGAAGGATGAGGATGGTCTGCGCGATCACCATCGCGCCCGGCGTGAAGAGCAGCCCGAGCTCGCCCAGCGGGCCTGCACGGGAGAGCAGGAGGTAGACCACCAGGCCGACCACCACCGGCGGCAGACCCATCAGCGCATTCAGGAGCACGATGACCGCGCGCCGCCCCGGAAATCGGCCGACCGCGATCGCCGCGCCGAGCGGCAGGCCGAGCAAGGTCGCGAACGCGACCGCGCTCAGGCTCACGCTCAGGCTGAGCAGGACGATTTCGCCGAGCGTGGCGTCGCCGGACGCGATCAGCCGAACGGCGGCGCGGATGGCTTCAAGGATGGAATGCATCGATCCGAAACTGCGCCCGGCATGCTAAGCGCCGTCTCGGGCGGGCGCGATATGAACCCAAGTTCATAGCGCGCGCTGCTGCTTGCTGCAGTCCGGATCTAGCTGAAGAGCACCCAGGCCTTCTGCAGGGTGACGCAGACGCCCCAGAGGACGGGCACGCCGACCGCCACCCAGGCGCCGACCAGCAGGCCGGTAGGCGTCCGGTCGAGCCGCATCTGCTGCGTATTACTGAGGCCGGCCAGGCGCGCCTTCTCGTTCACGAGCTTGCGCTGGGCATCGACCTCGGCCTCGGTCATGAAGTGCTTGTCGGCCACCGGCCGCACCAGCACGTTGCAGAGCAGGCCGAGCGCCAGGATCGCGCAGAGTATGTACGCCACGAGGTCGTAGGCGTGGGCCGGCGGCACGCCGCGCTCGAGCTGGTATTCGCGCAGGTAGCCGACGATCAGCGGCCCGAGAATCCCCGCCACCGACCAGGCGGTGAGCAGCCGCCCCATGATCGCGCCGACCATCTGGGTGCCAAACAGGTCCGCGAGGTAGGCGGGCATGGTGGCAAAGCCGCCGCCGTAGATCGAGAGAATGATGCAGAAGGCGGCGACGAAGAGCGCCACCGCACCCAGGCGGCCGGACCACGGCGCCGAGGCATAGAGCAGGATGCCCAGGACGAAGAACACGCAGTAGGTCAGCTTGCGTCCCAGGAGGTCGGACGACGAACCCCACGCGAAACGCCCGACGATGTTGAACAGGCTGATGAGACCGGTGAAGCCGGCCGCGATGGCCGCGACCGCGGCGAGTTGCCCGGCGTCGAGCTGGCTGAATTGCGCGTCCACGCCGATCAGCGCGCCACCGAATACTTCCTGGAGCATCGGCGAAGCCATTCCGATGATGCCGATCCCGGCGGTGACGTTCATGCAGAGCACCGACCAGACCAGCCAGAACTGCGGCGTCCTGACTGCCTTGTCCACGTGCACGTGCCGCGTGCTGATCATGCTGTTGGTCGCAGGCGCCGGCGGTGTCCAGCCTTTGGGTTTCCAGCTCGACGCGGGCATCTTGATCGTGAAAGCGCCGGCCGTCATGAACACGAAGTAGACGACCGCGAGGGTAACGAAGGTTTCCCACACCCCCGCGGAGGTCGGGGTCGCGTAGTGGCGCATCAGGATGTCCGCGAGCGGCGCGCCGATCATGGCACCGCCGCCGAAGCCCGCGACCGCCATCCCGGTCGCCATGCCGCGGCGCTCCGGAAACCATTTGATCAGGGTCGAGACTGGACCGATGTAGCCCAGGCCCAGGCCGATGCCGCCGATGGCGCCGGCGCCGAGCAGCACCAGCCAGAGCTGATGGCTGTAGATTCCGAGGGCCGAGACGAGCAGGCCGCCGCACCAGCAGCAGGCCGAGACGAAGCCGGCCTTGCGGGGGCCGGCGCGCTCGAGCCATCCGCCCCAGATCGCCGAGGCCGCGCCCAGGAACACAAAGAACAGGGCATACACCATGCTCAGCTCGCTGATCTTCCAGTCGCAGCTGGTGGTGAAGAGCCTGCCGAAGAGCGTCATGTCGGGCGGGCAGGCGATGGCTTCCTTGCCGTTCAGGGCGCGCGTCAGCGGCAGCCAGAACACGCTGAAGCCGTACGCCATGCCGATGCACAGGTGAATGGCGAGCGCCGCCGGCGGCACCAGCCAGCGGTTGAATGCCGGACCGGCGACGATGCGCTCTTTCGAGAGCAGGTCGACGCCGCTCGTTACGTAACCCTGTAATGCCCCCGCCGCGCCAAGCATGTGCTTCTCCCCAGTGATTTGCGCGTACCAGACGAACGGCGTCAAAGTAGCATCGCGAAATCCCGGGGTGGGGCAAAGGACTGCAACGAACGGGGATAAGTTGCGCCCTAGAACAATCGCTGAAGATTCTGATCGATGCTGAACAAGCGTGCGGCGCCGTCACGGCAAAACGAATCGCGAAGAAGGTCAATGGCTTGATTGCGTCTAAGAAGGCTCAAGCCGTTCGACCTGACCTGCGAGCCGTCCGTCGGCTCCTCGACGCCGGGCGGCCCTGACACTCCCTGACCTTAGGAACCGCCGCCGCGGCGAACGGACAGGCGGCGTCAAGAACTTGGTTACTATCTCGGAATGCCGCATCCCTTCGACGTCGACCTGCGCACCGTCTGGCGCTTCCGCAAGGCCGGCCAGTCGGAGCTCGACCTCACACTCCTTGACCTCCTGGACGCGATCGAGCACAGCGGCAAGCTCACCGTCGCGGCGCGCGCGGCGCGCATATCGCATCGCCACGCCTGGAATCTGATCGGGAAGTGGTCCGACTTCTTCGGCGCACCTCTGGTCACGATCGAGCGCGGCCGCGGTACGCAGCTGAGCGCGCTCGGTGCGAAGCTGCTCTGGGCGGGGAAAAGGGCCCAAGCGCGCCTCGGACCAGAGCTGGACAACCTCGCGGCGGAGCTTGCGAGCACGCTCAATGGCGCGGTCGCCGCGAACCTGCCCACGCTGCGGATCTACGCCAGCCACGACTTCAGTCTCGCGAAGCTGCGCGAGCTGGCAGGCAAGACCCGTTCGATAAGCATCGACTTGCGCTATCGCGGGAGCGCGGAAGCGCTTGGGGCCTTGCGCCGCGGTGCTTGCGACGCGGCAGGATTTCACGTCACCGACGGTCCGCTTGGACGACGCGCGGCGCTGCGTTACGCAGAGGCACTCGGGCCGGCAATCCACCGCCTGGTTTGGGTGGCGACCCGGGTACAGGGCCTGATCGTCGCCAAGGGCAACCCGAAATCCATCGGCTCGGTCGCGGATCTGGCGCGCGCGGGCATGCGATTCGTCAACCGCCAGCGCGACTCGGGGACCCGACTGCTTCTGGACGAGCTTCTCGCTCAGGCCAAGATCGACCCCACCCGAATCGAGGGATACGAGAACGAGGAGCATACCCACGCCGCGGTCGCGGCCCATGTCGCGAGCGGCCTTGCCGACGCCGGGTTGGGCATCAAGGCGGCAACGGTACAGTTCGGACTGAGCTTCCTGCCCGTCGCCACCGAGCGCTATTTCCTCGCGATTCACAAAGACCTGCTCGAGCGCCGGGAGGGCAAGTTGCTGGTCGGCTTGCTCCGCGGCGATGCGTTCCACGATACGGTCGCCGCCCTCCATGGGGAGGGCACGCACCGTACGGGCGAAGTCTCGCCGGTCGAACGGACGCCGCCCTGGGATGACCTGCTATAGTTTTTCCTGCAGGGTCCCCAAGCTCTCCGAATCGCCCCAAACCGCACGCAACACTGGAGAAAGCATGCACAGACGTTCCTTCATTCAGGCCGGCGCAGCAGCGTCGTTGCTCGGCTCGATTCCCCGTATCGCCCTCGCGCAGCAGCAAGCCTTTGATCCGAGGCCCGCGGGCTGGCGCACTTTCGAGGTCACGACGCGGGTGGAAATCCTGAAACCCGAAGGGGTTTCGCGGGCCTGGGTGCCGGTGCCGTCGGTGCAAAGCGACTATCAGAAGGTGATCGGCAATACCTGGTCCGGCAACGGCTCGACGCGCATCGAGCGCGACGGCAAATACGGCGCGGCGATGGTGATGTCGGAGTGGAACGCCGCCGAGAAGGCGCCGGTGCTCGAGGTGGTCAGCACCTTCTCCACCGTCAACCGCGCCACCGATTTCGGCAAGCGCAACCCGGCGATCAAGATCGACCCCGCGACGGCCAAGTTCGCCACCGCCCCAACCGAGCTGATTCCCACCGACGGCATCGTGCGCAAGACCGCCTACGAGATCACGCGCGGGAAGAGCGCCGACATCGACAAGGCGCGCGCCATCTACGAGTGGATCGTCGACAACACGCAGCGCAACCCGAAGACTCGGGGCTGCGGGGTCGGCGACATCAAGGCGATGCTCGAGACCGGCGACCTCTCCGGCAAGTGCGCCGACCTGAACGCCCTGTTCGTCGGCCTGGCGCGCTCGGTGAACCTGCCTGCGCGCGACGTGTACGGGCTGCGCGTGGCAAGAAGCGAATTCGGCTACCGCAGCCTCGGCGCAGGCAGCCCCAACGTCACCCGCGCGCAGCACTGCAGGGCCGAGGTGTTCCTCATCGGCTACGGCTGGGTGCCGGTGGATCCCGCCGACGTGCGGAAGGTGGTGCTCGAGGAGAAGCCCCAGCCGACCACGCTCGCCGACCCGGTGGTGCCGCCGGTCCGGCGCAAGCTGTTCGGCGCCTGGGAGATGAACTGGGTCGCGTTCAACGAAGCGCACGACGTCAAGCTGCCGGGCTCGAGCGGGCCTGCGCTCGGCTTCCTCATGTATCCCCAGGCCGAAAACGGCAAGGACCGCGTCGACAGCCTCGACCCGGACAACTTCAAGTACACGATCACCGCGCGCGAACTGAACGCGTAGCGCGCAATTCCAAGGCGTTGGGACAGGGCCGCGAAAGCGGCCCTTCTCATTTGCAACATAGGAACTCCACTTCATAGGCAGGAACCGGTAAGTGCCAAAGTCGACGCCGCGTGTCCCGTATCTGTGAGCGAGCGTTCGAGAGAAGAACTAGTAGCACACCCCGCACAGGCGCCGGCCGTAGAGTTCGAGCCGGGGACATCGCCTTTCGGGCCGCGCAAGCGGCCCTCTTTTTTTGCCGGGATAATTGGAGGCGATGGCCCGCGCCGATCGCCAACCCGCGCTCAGCCTGCGCGTCATCCTGCGCAAGGGGAGCGCCTTCGGTCCGGGCAAGGCGGAGCTCCTCGAGCACATCCGCGACACCGGCTCGATCGCCGCCGCCGGGAGGCGGATGAAGATGAGCTATACGCGCGCGTGGGGCCTGGTCGAGGCGATGAACCACGATTTCGCCGCGCCATTAGTGCACTCGGCCAAGGGCGGCGCGGAGCGCGGCGGCGCGGTGCTGACCGCGCTCGGAGCCGAAGTGCTGCAGCGGTATCGCCGCATGCAGTCCGCGTCGATGAGGGCCACCGCCTCCGACCTGCACGCGCTGCGCCGCAAGCTGCGCTAGATCCGATATAGTTTGTAGAATATATCGGATGGGCTCTTGCCGCGCGCGCCATTTTCTGGCCGGATTGCTCTTCGCTGTGGCGACCTCGGCTTCGCAGGCGCAGGCGCCGACGGTGCTCGCGGCGGCGAGCCTCAAGGATGCGTTGGATGAAGTCGCCTCTTCGTATCCGGCCAAACCCGTGATCGCGTACGGCTCCAGCGCCGCGCTCGCGCGACAGATCGAGAACGGCGCGCCGGCCGACCTGTTCATCTCAGCCGACCTCGACTGGATGGACTACGTGGAGAAGAAGGGCCTGCTCGCGCCCGGTACGCGCCGCAATCTTCTCGGCAACCGCCTGGTCCTGATCGCCCCGGCGAAGCAGCCGGTGAAGCTCCAGCCCGCTCCCGGATTTTCGATTGGCAAGGCGCTCGGGAGCGGAAGGATCGCGCTCGCCGATCCGAACAGCGTGCCCGCCGGCAAGTACGCCAAGGCGGCGTTCGAGAAGCTCGGCGTCTGGGATGAGGTGGCACCGCGCGTCGCCGCCGCGGAAAACGTGCGCGCCGCGCTTGCGCTCGTGGCGCGCGGCGAGGCGCCGCTGGGCGTGGTCTATCAGACCGATGCCAACGCCGAGCGCGGCGTCATGGTCGCGGGCGTTTTCCCAGCGGGTACGCATCCGCCGATCGTGTACCCCGCCGCCGCGCTGAAACGCGCAAAGCCCGGTACGAAGGCTTTCCTCGAATTCCTCTCGCAGCCCGCCGCACGGGCAATTTTCGAGAAGCACGGCTTCGCCGTACACTGACTCCCCGTGTGGAGCCTGTCGCCGGCCGAGACCACCGCTCTTCTCCTCAGCCTCAAGGTCGCATTCTGGAGCGTCGCCGCGAGCCTGCCGTTCGCGGTGGCGCTCGCTTGGGTCCTTTCGCGCCTCAGCTTCCCAGGTAAGAGCCTGTTCGATGCGGTGGTGCACCTGCCGCTCGTGCTGCCGCCGGTGGTGGTGGGCTACTTCCTGCTGCTCGCTTTCGGCAGGCGCGGCGCGGTCGGCGCCTTTCTCGAGGAATACCTCGGCATCACTTTCATCTTCCGCTGGACCGGCGCGGCGCTCGCCTGCGCGGTGATGGGGCTGCCGCTGATGGTGCGCGCGGTGCGCCAGTCGCTCGACGCCGTCGACCGGGGCCTCGAGGCCGCGGCGGCGACGCTGGGCGCCTCGCCCTTTTGGGTATTCGCGAGCGTGACGCTGCCGCTCATCCTCCCGGGTATCCTCACGGGGATGCTCCTTTCCTTCGCGCGCAGCCTGGGCGAGTTCGGCGCCACGATCACCTTCGTCTCCAACATTCCGGGGGAAACCCAGACCCTGCCCCTCGCGATCTATGCATTCACCCAGGTGCCCGGGGGCGACGCGCAGGCGCTGCGCCTGTGCATCCTCTCGATCCTCCTGTCGCTCGCCGCGTTGATGGCCTCCGAAGTCCTCGTGCGCCGCGCCACGGTGCGCGCCGCCGGCCGCGATGCTTGAGTTCGACGTCCGCTGCCGCGTCGGAAGCTTTGCGCTCGACGCCACGTTTGCGACCGGCGGCGGCGTCACGGCGCTCTTCGGCCGCTCCGGAGCCGGCAAGAGCACCGTCCTCAACCTGATCGCGGGGTTGGCTCGCCCGCAATCGGGCCGCATCACGGTCGAAAAGAGGACGCTGTATGACAGCGCAGCCGGCATCGCGCTTCCGCCGCATGCGCGGCGTGTCGGCTACGTGTTCCAGGAAGGCCGCCTGCTGCCGCACCTCACGGTGCGCCATAACCTCACCTACGGACGCTTTTTCGCGAACGGCAGGAACGCGGTACTTGGGTTTGACCAAGCAATTGAACTGCTGGGCATCGGCCACCTGCTCGAGCGTCGTCCCGGCGCGCTTTCCGGCGGCGAGAAGCAGCGCGTGGCGATCGGCCGCGCGCTGCTGGCGAATCCCGAAGTGCTGCTGCTGGACGAGCCGCTTGCCTCGCTCGACGCGCCGCGCAAGGCCGAGATCCTCTACTACGTCGAGCGGCTGCGCGACGAGGTGCGCATCCCGATCGTCTACGTGAGCCATTCGCTCGACGAGGTCGTGCGCCTCGCCAATTCCATGGTCCTGATGTCCGAAGGCAGGGTGCTCGGCACTGGGGACGTGCGCGAGATGATGAGCCGGGTGGAGCTGCGGCCCTATCTCGGCAGGCACGAAGGCGGCGCGGTCATCGAGGCGCGCGTCGCCGGCCAGGACCTGGAGAGCGGGCTCGCGCGGCTCGAATTCGGCGGCGGCGCGCTCGAAATTCCCGACGTCGAAGCGCTGCCCGGCGAGCAGCTGCGCGTCCGGGTGCGCGCGCGCGATGTCTCGATCGCTCTCTCGCGGCCTTCGGGCTTGAGCATCCGCAACGTCCTCGCCGGCACGGTGGTCGAGCTCGCGGACGACCAAGGCTCGAGCCTCGACGTGCGTCTCGACCTCCACGGCACCGCGCTCCTCGCGCGCATCACGCGCAAATCGGCCTCCGACCTCGGCCTGCGGCCCGGCTTGCCGGTGTTCGCCCTGATCAAGGCCGTGTCGATCGACCGCCGCAGCGTGGGGTACGCCTGATGCGCTTTTTGCTTCTCCTCTTCATCCTCTTCACGGGAAACTGCTTCGCGCAGTCTGCGGTGGTCGATGCGTCGGGCCGCGAAATTCGCCCACCGACGAAAGTCGAGCGCGTGTACGCCGCGGGTCCGCCTGCGAGCCTGCTCGTCTTCGCGATTGCTCCAGACAAGTTGACCGGCTGGACGCGCGCGATGCGGCCGAACGAGGCGGAGTTCTTTCCTGAGCGCTATGCCAACCTGCCGGAGCTTGGCCGGCTGACCGGCAGAGGCAACACCGCAAACGTCGAAGTGGTGCTCAATGCGAAGACCGACCTGATCGTCGACGTCGGCTCGACCGGTCCCACGCTCGCATCGGTCGCCTCGCAGGTGCAGGAGCAGACCCGCATCCCGTACGCCCTCTTCGATGGCCGCATCGAGTCCACGCCGGCCACGCTGCGCGCGCTGGGTCGCCTGATGGGCAACACCGCCGAAGCAGAAAAGCTCGCCGCCTGGTACGAGAATGAATTAGCCCAAGTAAAACAACGGGTGGCGCGAGCATCCGACCACCCCTTGGCGTACTACGGCCGCAGCGCCTCCGGCCTGCAGACCGGAGGCAAGGGCTCGATCAATGTCGAAGCGCTCGAGGTCCTTGGCGCGCGCAACGCGGCCGCCGAAGCCCGCGCCGGCCTGGTCACCGTCTCGTTCGAGCAGGTGCTGCTGTGGAACCCGGAAGTAATCCTGACCACCGACCCGAATTTCTGGAAGTCGGTGTGGACGGACCCGAGGTGGCGCGCGGTAAGCGCGGTGGAGCAAAAGCGCGTGTATCTCTCGCCGCACCTGCCCTTCGGCTGGTTCGACTTCCCGCCGGGCGCGAACCGCCTGCTCGGCCTGTGGTGGGCCGGAAAGCTGCTCTATCCGCAAGCCTTCGACGTCGACCTGCGCGTCAAGGTGAGCGAATTCCATCGCCTCTTCTATCACCGCGAGCCGACCGCGGCTCAGCTCGACGCGCTCCTTGGCGAGCCCGGCGTGCTGCCGAAGTGACCTCGAGATCCGTCTCCTACGTGCTCGCGGCCGGCGCGCTCGTCGGCCTCACCGCGCTCGCGTTCGCCGTCGGCAGATATCCCGTCTCGATCGGGGAAATTCTTTCCCTGATCGCCTCCAAGCTGACGGGGAGCGCGAGCACGCTGCCTCCCAACGTGGAAACCGTGGTGATGCAGGTGCGCGGGCCGCGCGTGCTCGCGGCGCTGGTGGTCGGCGCGGCGCTCGCCGCCGCGGGAACCGCCTACCAGGGCATGTTCCGCAACCCGCTGGTGTCGCCCGACATCCTCGGGGTTTCGACCGGTGCCGCGCTCGGCGCGGTCCTCGCCATCTTCTTCTCCCAGGGAATCCTCGTCATTCAACTGTTCGCTTTTACCGGCGGACTCGCAGCGGTGGGCCTCGTCTACTGGATCGGGTCGCGGCTACGCGGCCACGACCCGCTGCTCGCGCTGGTACTCACGGGCGTGGTGATCGGCACGCTGCTCGGCTCGGTGATCGCGCTGCTCAAGTACCTCGCCGACCCCTACAACCAGCTCCCCGCGATCACGTACTGGCTGCTCGGCAGCCTTGCCGCGATCGCGCCGCGCGACCTGGCCGCCGCGGCTCCGCTCGCGCTCGCCGGCCTCGCGCCGATGCTGCTTCTGCGCTGGCGCATGAACCTGCTCGCGCTGCCCGACGACGAAGCGCGCGCGCTCGGCGTCGACACGCGCAAGCTCCGCACCCTGATCGTGGCCGCGGCGACACTGATGACCGCCGCGGCGGTGGCGGTCAGCGGCATCATCGGCTGGGTGGGGCTCCTCATTCCGCACGCCGCGCGGCTTTTGGTCGGCCCCGACTTCGGGCGGCTGCTGCCGCTCGCCATGCTTCTCGGCGCGGCTTTCCTCCTCGGCGTGGACACGCTGTGCCGAACCATCGCGACGATCGAAGTGCCTCCCGGGGTGCTGACGGCGCTGATAGGGACGCCGTTCTTCCTCTGGCTTTTCGCCCTCGCAAGGAGAACCTGGTAGTGCTCAAGGTCGAGTCGCTCGCCTTCGGCTTCCCCGGGCGCACCATCGGCCGCGACGTCAGCTTCTCGCTCGCCTCGGGCGAGGCGATGTGCGTGCTCGGGCCGAACGGCGGCGGCAAAACCACGCTTTTCCGCACGATCCTCGGCCTGCTCGAGCCGCACGGCGGTGCGATCGCGCTGGACGGCGCCCCGCTCGGCTCCCTCTCGCGCAGCGAAGTCGCGCGCCGGATCGGCTACGTGCCGCAGGGTCATTCCGCCTACTTCGCGTTCACGGTGCTCGACTTCGTTCTGATGGGCCGGACCGCGCACCTCGCGGTGTTCTCGGTTCCGGGCCGCAAGGACCGTGAAATCGCGACGCGCGTGCTCGAGTCGCTCGGCATCGCGCACCTCGCGCACCGGCCGGTCACCGAGATCTCCGGCGGGGAACGCCAGCTCGCGCTGGTCGCACGCGCGCTAGCGCAGGAGCCTGGCCTCCTGGTGCTCGACGAGCCGACCGCGAGCCTCGATTTCGGCAACCAGGTGCGCGTGCTGGAGAAGATCCTGGCGCTCTCGGCGAGCGGCATCTCGATCCTCTTCGCGACGCACGACCCCGACCACGCCTTTCTCGCCTCGCAGCGCGTCCTGCTGCTCGCGGAGGGACGCGCCCTGGAGATCGGCGCGCCCGCCGACGTGATCCGGCCCGACTCGCTGCGGCGGCTCTACGGGGTCACGGTCGAAGTGCTGCCGCTCGCGGGCGGCCGCCACACCTGCCTGCCCGAGCTGCGATAAACCCGCCGGGAATGTTGATCTGACCCCATTTCCGGAAGCGCTGCGGGTCTGGCTCAAGATCGGCTGCCTGGGCTTCGGCGCCCGCGGGTATCCTGTTGTGATCCCTTCTTGGACGGAGAAACCATGGCGGCTTACGTGATCGGCGACATCGAGGTGACCGACCCGGCGCTCTACGAGGATTACCGCAAGCAGGTCGCGGCGACGGTGCAGAAATACGGCGGCCGATTCGTCGTGCGCGGCGGCAGGATCGAGGCGCTCGAGGGCGGGTGGTCGCCCAAACGGCTGGTGCTGCTGGAATTTCCCTCGATGGAGCAGGCGCAGAAGTGGTACCGCTCGAGCGAGTACGCGCCGCTCATCGCGCTGCGCCAGCGCGCTTCGCGCGGCAAGCTGGTGCTGGTGGAGGGCGCCTAGCCGAGCCTCTAAGGCGCCTAGCCGAGCCTATCGGCGAGCTCGACGAAGTCGGCGGCCGCGACGTCGACGAAGCTCCGGTCGGGAGCGAGGTTGGTCGTCTGCCCGGGGCCGTACTCCAGCGGGCGCGCGACGAACGCGGTGGCGAGACCCTGCGCCTTGGCCGCCTTGAGGTCGGGGTTGTGCGCGGCGACCATCATCACCGCCGCCGGCGCCAGGGCGAGCTGGCGGCACGAGGCGAGATAGGCCTCGGGCATGGGCTTGTAGGCGCGAGCGGTCTCGGCGCCGAGGATGCAGTCCCACGGCAGGCCGGCGCGCTTCGCCATGTTGACCATGAGCGCGATGTTGCCGTTGGAGCAAGGCGCGATGATGCGCGTGCGCTTCAGCCGCCCCAGGCCTTCGCGCACGTCGGGCCACGGGTCGAGGCGGTGCCACGCACGGCTCATGTGGTCGATGTCCGCATGCGACAGCCCCGCGATGCGATAGCGCTCGACCAGCGTCACCAGGCTTTCGCGGTGAAGCACGTCCAGGATGGTGAACGCGCGCCGCCCCGAGCGCACCTCGTCCATCGAGGGCTGGTAGAGCTTGCGCCACTCGACCGCGAACTCCAGCCAGTCGACGCCCTCGATGCCCTTGCTTCGCCCGAACTCCTGCAGGTCGCGTGTCACGCTGTTGCGCCAGTCGACCACGGTGCCGAACACGTCGAAGAGGCACGCCTTGATGTCGGCAGCGACCACTGCGCTTCAGCTCCAGGGACCGCTCAGCGCCTGCGCGGGGAACGCGATCGACTGGAAGCGCATCACCCGCGCCGAATTACGGCCCTTGTGGCTGAGAAGAGGCATCAAGCCGGCGCCCAGGATCGCCTCGGCGGCGCGATCGGCGAGGGCCGCTTCGGCACAGGGTTGCAGGCGTTTCCCGCCGCCGTCGTCATAGGTATGCGCCGGCAGATCCTCGACTTCCAGCTCGTCGCCCGGATCCATCTCCCAGCCGCTCGACGCGAACGCCCGGCCGATCAGCAGGGCGCACGCGAGCGCGCCGTTGCCCCAGAGATAGGATTCGTGCTCGCGTCGCGGCGCGAGCTCATCGAACGGGAACGATTCGATCGGATCGCTCGACTTGGCGTACGGCAGGCGCAGCAGCATGCGTGGCAGCGTAAGGCCGATCCAAGGCGCCACCGCGCTCTTGCGCAGAGCGCTCCAGCGCCCGGCCGCGTCCGCGGCCGGCGGCGTCCAGTCGCGCGGATCCGGGGTGGCGGCGATCGAGCTGCAGCCGACCAGCCCCGATTCGGCCGCTGCGAGAAAGGGCGCCCCGGCATGGGAGGCCACCGCGCCGAGATGGGCGAGCAGTTCCAGGTCCTCGTCCGCAGGGCCAAACGAGTACTGGCCGACGATCAGCGACCAGCGCCCGTCATCGGTCGTGTCCTCGACCTCGTTGACGAGCAGTCGATACAGATCCGAGGACTCGACCTTGCCTTCCGCCCTCAGGCGATCGGCGCTCAGCTCCGCCCGGCTCACGTCGAGGATGCAAAGCTTCAATTGCTCGTCGGTCTCGAGGTTGGAGGCGAGCCAATAGAGGCCGCGCCACAGGGCCTCGAGCGCCTTGAACTGCGGCTCCTGCAGGATGGCGCGCATCTGCTCGCCGATCGCGGCGTCGACCGCAGCGACGTACAGGGCCTGCTGGGGCGGGGCGTCGGGCACGATGTGCGGCGCCACGGCCTCGCGGATCAGCGCCCGTACCTGCGCCTCCACGCTACCGTCGTGCCGTCGCTGCGGCGTGGCCGGCGGCGGCGCGCCTCCGACCAGGCGCGCAAAGGCGTCCGCGTCCTGCGCTGCCGCGGCGGCGAAGCTCGCAGGGTCCTGCATGCGCTTGCGCGCCTCGCGGAATCCCTGGAACAGCGGAAGGCGGTAGAGCCCGTCCGGATGGAAATCGTCGAGCTCGGAAAACTCGAGCGCGAGCGTCTTTTCGCGCCCCAGCAGCAGGCGGGGTGCGATTCGAGCCATCATGCGATCGAAATCGTCGACGTCGATCGCGGCGGGCTCGCGCCTTGCGAGATCGCGGGACCCTTCGATGCCGCGCTGCGCACGGGCGCTGAAATCACCCAGCACCAGGATGCGCATCGCGCTTTCATCGTCGGGCCGCGGCCGCCTGGGTGCCGTCCCCAGCTGGAATTCGAAGCTCGTGCGCCCCGCCATGCGTCCCCTCCCTCCCCGGATGGCCATCCTACTCTCCGGGCAAAAAAGAAGGGCACCCTCAGGTGCCCTTCCTCGTCTCCTCTCCTCCTGAAATCGCTACTTCTTGCGGTCCATCGAGGCAGCGTTCTTCTTGTAGTTGGCGACCGCCCTGTCCTGCGCCTTGGTGAGATCCGCGGCGTCCTTCGCCTTGCTCGCGGCCGCCTTGTCGGCCTCGGCCGCCTTCTCGGCGTCGCTCTTGGGCGGCGGCGGCGGCAACTTCGCGTGTGACGCGACCATCGCGCCGATCAGCAGTCCGGCAGCGAGCGTACTCAGGATGGCTTTCACGTTTTCTCCTTCATAGCTCTATTTACTCCTCTTTGGGAGCGTGGGGGGCTCCGGCGGGAACCGCCCCGCCGCCGGCGGGCTGGCGCGCCGATGCCTTCATTTCCTCGTACCAGTACTGATGGTGCTCCCTCGCCCAGGTCTCATCCACGTACCCGGTGCGCATGGCCTGGTAGGAGCCTTCCAGGCCGATCGTGCCGAGGTACATGTGGCCGAACGAGATCGAGATGTAGAGGAGCGCCGCGCACGCGTGCCAGATCCAGGCTTCCTGCATCATGGCCCGCGTCTGGTCGAAGTTCGGGAACAGCAGGATCAGGCCGCTCCAGGTGACGACGATGCTCAGCACGACCACGCCGCCCCAGAACCAGACCTTCTCGCCGCCGTTGAACTTGCCCGAGGCAATGTGCTTGCCCTTCGCCATCACCGCGACGGCGTTCAGCAGGAACTTGAGGTCATACGCCTTGGGCAGGTTGTAGCGGACATACAGCACGATCATGGCGGCGACCGAGACGATGAAGATCGGCGCGACGAAGTTGTGCAGATTCTTGGACAGCGCGGTGAGCCAGCCGAAGAGCGTGTAGCCGATGACCGGCAGCAGCACGTGCTTGCCGAAGAGCATGATCAGGCCCGACAGGCCGAGGATGCAGAAGCTGATGGCGACCGACCAATGCACCACCTGGTCGGCCCGGCTGAAGCGCTGGATCAGGCGCCCGGTCGGCTTGTCGTGCAGCTTGACGGCGCCGAAAATGGAGTAGAACCCGAGGATCGCGGCCAGCACCAGCACGACCAGCAGGCCGCCGTAGAACGTTACCGGGCCGTTGCGCAGGCGCCGCCACGTATCGCCCATGGATTGGATGAGGATGTCGGTTTCCCGGCCCCTCACCGTGGTCGTCGTGTACTCGCTCTTGCCGGACCGAACCTGCTTCCAGACATCGGAGTTGTTGCCCGGCTGAGTGAGCCGCCGCTCCTGCTGCGCCTTGACGGGGTCCTCCGGCAGCGGGCCAGACCCCTGCTGCTGGGCCAGCGCCAAGCTCGCGAAGAATGAAAGCACCACGGCCAGGCAAAGCCTGGAAAGAATCGACATCCAACCTCCTATGCTTTTTTGAACGGACCCCTACTGACCGATCCGTTGGTACTCGTTCTGGGTGAGCTGCCGATTCTTGATCTGCTCTTCCCAGCTCGTACGATCCCCCTTGTTCCATTTGCCGCCGCGCAGCTCTGCTATCGGCGGGTCGTTTTCCCAGGGCCGCCCGTCGGGCTTGCCCTGGTACTTGCCCTGCTTGTAGACCACCACCTGCGACTTCTCGCCGCAGGCGGCAAGGCCGAGCGCGAGCCCAGACAGAACGATAGCGATCAAAAATCGCGTCATGACTTCGTCGCCGGTTGCGCGGGCACTTGCGCGGGCGGCTTGGCGCCCGGAGCGCCCGGGCCGTACGCGGTACCCCAGCCCCAGACCTCGGAACCCTTGCCCCGGCGCAGCACGCGCGCGCGGTAGATGTCGGCGATCACGTCGCCGTCGCCGCCGAGCAGCGCCTTGGTCGAGCACATCTCGGCGCAGGCCGGGAGCTTGCCCTCGGAGAGGCGGTTACGCCCGTACTTCTGGAACTCGGCCTCGCTCCTGTCGGGCTCGGGGCCGCCGGCACAGAACGTGCACTTGTCCATCTTGCCGCGCAGGCCGAAGGCGCCCGCCTGCGGGAACTGCGGCGCGCCGAACGGGCAGGCGTAGAAGCAGTAGCCGCAGCCGATGCACAGGTCCTTGTCGTGCAGCACCACGCCGTCGTCGGTCTTGTAGAAGCAGTCGACCGGGCACACCGCCATGCAGGGCGCGTCGGAGCAGTGCATGCAGGCGACCGAGATCGACTTCTCGGCGCCGACCACGCCGTCGTTGATCGTGACGACGCGGCGGCGGTTCACGCCCCAGGGCACCTCGTTCTCGTTCTTGCACGCGGTCACGCAGCCGTTGCACTCGATGCAGCGCTCGGCGTCACACAGAAATTTCATCCTAGCCATGGCTGGATCTCCTCATTTTTCTCACTATGCCTTCGCCACTTCGCACAGCGTGGTCTTGGTTTCCTGCATCAAGGTAATCCGGTCGTAGCCGTAGGTCGTGGCGGTGTTCACCGCCTCGCCGCGCACGATCGGCGCCGACCCTTCCGGGTAGTACGGCAGCATGTCCTCGCCCTGCCACCAGCCCGAGAAGTGGAACGGGATGAAGCAGGTGTCGGGACCGACGCGCTCGGTGACCATCGCCTTCACCTTGATGCGCACATTGCTGCCGTCGGGGTTCCTGCCCGGGGTGCTCACCCAGACGTACTCGCCGTCGCGGATCCCGCGGTCGGCCGCCGCCTTCGGGTTGATCTCGACGAAGTTGTCCTGCTGCAGCTCGGCGAGCCAGGGATTGGAGCGCGTCTCCTCGCCGCCGCCTTCGTACTCGACCAGGCGGCCGCTCGTGAGGATGAGGGGGAACTTCTTCGCCGTTCCGTCCTTCACCGCCGCCTGCTGCACCGACTTGAAGAGCGTCGGCAGGCGCCAGATCACCTTGACGTCGTCGTGGGTCGGGTATTTCTCCACGAGCTCCGGCTTCGGGCTGAAGAGCGGTTCGCGGTGCTGGGGAATCTGGTCCGGCCAGTTCCACACGACCGCGCGCGCCTTGGCATTGCCGAAGGGGGTGCAGCCGTGCTTCATGGCGACGCGCTGGATGCCGCCGGAGAGGTCGTTCGTCCAGGTCTTGCCCTCGGCGTCCTTCTTCTCCTCGTCGGTGAGCTCGTCCCACCAGCCGAGCTTCTTCAGGAGCACGTGGTCGAACTGCGGATAGCCGGTGGTGATGTCGCTGCCCTTGTTGGCCACGCCGTCCTCGGCCAGCAGGTTGACGCCGTCCCTCTCCACGCCGAACAGCGCGCGGAAGGCGTGCCCGCCGTCCATCGGATGCTTGTGCGTGTCGTAAAGGAGCGGCGTGCCCGGGTGCTTGATCTTTGCGTGCCCGTAGCAGGGCCACGGCAGGCCGAAATAGTCGCCGGTGAGGTCGTAGCCGGTCTTCGCGTCCTTGCCGCCCCTCGCGCGCGTCGTCTTCACGTCGAAGACGTGCATGTTTCTCATGTGCGCCTGGATGCGCTCGGGCGATTGTCCGGTGTAGCCGATGGTCCAGCAGCCGCCGTTGATCTCGTGCGTGAGCACGTCTTCCATCGACGGCTCGTCCATGCCGCCCTTGCCCTTCACCAGGCGCAGGAGCTGCTTGCCGTCCTTCTTGCCGATGAACTGGTCGGCGAAGCCGAGCTTGCCGGCGAGCTGGTACATGATCATGTGGTCGGTGCGCGACTCGAACAGCGGCTCGATCACGCGCTCGCGCCACTGCAGCGAGCGGTTGGAGGCCGTCACCGAGCCTTCGGTCTCGAACTGGGTCGCGGCCGGCAGCAGATAGGCGCCGTCCTTGCGCACCTTGGCGAACATCGCCGCGCTCGCCGAAGGATACGGATCGATCACCACCATGAGATCGAGCTTGCGCATCGCCTCGATCATCTCGGAGCCGCGCGTCTGCGAGTTCGGCGCGTGCCCCCAGAAGATCAGCATGCGCAGATTCGAGTCCTGGTCGATGGCCTCGTTCTTCTCCATGACGCCGTCGATCCAGCGCGACACCGTCATCCCGGGGCTGGCCATCATCTTCTCGGAGGCGTATTGCTTCTTCAGCCAGTCGAGGTCGATGTTCCAGACCTTCGCCCAGTGCACCCACGAGCCCGGAACACCCACCGGGTAGTAGCCCGGCAGCGTGTCGGGGTTCGGGCCGACGTCGGCCGCGCCCTGCACGTTGTCGTGCCCGCGGTAGACGTTGCAGCCGCCGCCCGAGCGCCCGACGTTACCGAGCGCGAGCATCAGGATGTTGGAGGCGCGCACGATGCCGTTGGCGTTGGTGTGCTGCGTCTGTCCCATTGCCCAGATGATGAAGCCGGGGCGGTTCTCGGACAGCGTCTTCGCCACCAGGTGCACCTGGTCCTCGGGCACGCCGGTCGCCTCGGTTACCTTGTCCGGCGTCCACTTCGTCATCACTTCCTTCTTCACCTCGTCCATGCCGTAGACGCGGTCATGGATGTACTTCTTGTCTTCCCAGCCGTTCTTGAAGATGTGGTGCAGCACGCCGAAGATGAACGCCACGTCGCTGCCCGAGCGGTGACGCACGTAGAGGTCGGCCTTCGCCGCGGTGCGTGTGAAGCGCGGATCGACCACGATCACCTTGCAGCCGTTCTCGCGCGCGTGGATCGTGTGCAGCATCGACACCGGGTGCGCCTCGGCGGCGTTCGAGCCGAGGAACATCAGCGACTTCGAGTTCTGCTCGTCGTTGTACGAGTTGGTCATCGCGCCGTAGCCCCAGGTCTGGCCCAGGCCGGCGACGGTGGTCGAGTGGCAGATGCGCGCCTGGTGGTCGGTGTTGTTGCTGCCCCAGAGACGCGCCCACTTGCACAACAGCTCCGACTGCTCGTTGTTGTGCTTCGAGGAGCCGACCAGGAAGAGCGAGTCCGGGCCGCTCTGCTTGCGGATCTCGAGCATCTTCTTCGAGATCTCGTCGTAGGCCTGGTCCCAGGAAATGCGCTTCCACTTGCCGCCCTCGAGCTTCACCGGGTACTTCAGGCGGTGCGAGTCGTGCGTCATGCCGTGCTCGCGCACCGACGCGCCCTTGGCGCAGTGCGCGCCGAGGTTGATCGGGGAATCGAACACCGGCTCCTGGCGCACCCAGACGCCGTTCTGCACCACGGCATCGATTGCGCAACCCACGGAGCAGTGCGTACACACGGTGCGCTTCACTTCGAGCTTGCCTTCCTCGGCCTTGGCCTCGGCCTCGCCGATCATGCTGAAGGGAAGCTGCGAAGCCACGGCGCCGGCGCCGAGCGTGACGCCCGAGCGCCTGAGGAACGCGCGACGGTCCATGGTACTGATCGCGGGAAGGCCGCGCGAAAGGCGAGCCTGGGGAACCGCTTGGCTGGTTGCTTTGCGGGTCAGTAGCATGAGGCGCTCCTAAACCTTGGTGGTGCGGTAGTAGTTGTTGACGTGCTCGCTCGCGTGATAGCCGCGCGTCTCACGCTTGCTCTTGTCGGTCGGCTGTGGAGAGGAAGAATTCTTCGCCACGATCGCCGCGGCGGTTGCGACGCCGCCGGCACTTGCGGCGAGAAGGAAATTACGGCGGGAAAGTCGCTTCGCGCGCTCGCTCATGCGCAGCCTCCGTTAGATTAGTTATGCACCGGCCAACATATGAATACCGCACGATTCTAGAGCATTTCGAACGCGCGCTGCTCTATGTCAAAGAAGGCTTTCGCGAATCGCGCGATTGTCTTGTAGAAGGACAGACTCGGCTCGGCTTCTATTGCGTCGCACAACGGACCGGCGGTCGGACCGATCCAGCGCTTGAAGAAGACGCTTTGCACTTCAAGGTCGCGCTTTTGCACGGCGATGAGGTGGCGCATCGCGTCGCAGAGCGCCGCGATGTGGTCCTCCGGCTCGCTCGCCCCCTCGCGACGCGCCATCCCCAGGGCTGCCAGCTTGGCACGCAGCTCCACGAGCGGGGCTTCGGTCGCGTAGCGGATGGAATAAGCCGATGTATAGAGTGTGACGGGCGCCTTGCCGGTGCCGACGAGCACCGTGTCGTACTCCTCTCGCACCGCTTCCTGATCGGCTTGTCCGGCGGCGAGGCAAAGCCGGTCCCACGCCGGGCCGATATCACCGTCCTCGGCTTCCATTCCCGATGCCCCGGCAAGGGTTTCCAGCAGCTGAGCATCGGGTGGACCGTAGAACAGGCGCGCGAGCAGCCCGTAGATATTCGCCCGCGCCACCTCCTCGGGCGGCAGCGTCGCCACGAAATTCAGAGGCTGCGCCCCGCTCATCGCTTCGTAAAGTCGAAGATCGACGCCTCGCCGACGTTTTCCATCATGTCCACCACCCGGCAATCGCCGCACATCTGGAGGCGGCGGGTGCTACCCGCGAACATCGAGTGGCCCGAGAGCTTGCCGAGCATGTTCTCGACCATCTGCCGGGTACCGAAGGGCTTGCCGCAGCGCACGCAGTTGAACGGCTGGGCCTCGTTCAGGGTCACGGGCTCCTTCGCTTGCGGCCCGAGGAGCAAGCGCGGCACCAGTCGGATCGCGTCCTCGGGGCAAGTATCCTCGCACAGGCCGCACTGCACGCAGTTTCTCTCGATGAAGCGCAGGCTCGGCGTCTCGGGCGAATCGAGTAGCGCCGCTTCCGGGCAGGCGCCGATGCATGCCTTGCACAGGGTGCAGGCCGTCTTGTTGACTGCGAGCGTACCGAAAGGAGCACCCGCAGCGAGCTTGACCTCTTGTACTTTGCGGTCCTTCGCCAGGTGATCCAGCGCGAAGTCGAGCGTAGTGCGCTTGTCGGGGGACAAATTGAAGCCGGCCGCCTTCTCCACCGTCGCCGCCGGCTTCAAGCCCCATACCTCGTTCAGATCGGTCACCACCCGGAAATGGGTCCCGCCGTAGCCCAGCCCATGCAGGATGGTCTGGGCATACCCCATCTGGCGCTGAAGCGCCGCGGTGTAACCCTCGGCGACTTTCTCGGTCGCGAGCACGATGACCTGACTCGCGCCATAGGCGAGCGCGCCCAGCATCAGGTCGATGCCGATCGAGGCGACGTGGAAACCCTCCACGGGGATGACTCTCGCCGGGAGGCCCTTTCCCCGCCGGCCAAGTTCTAGAACTCGAGCCCGCCCTTCGCGGGCGTCGTGGAACAGGATGCACGCGTCGCGTCCACCTGCGTCGCGGTAGGTCGAAAGCGCTGCCTTGAGGCGCGTGCCGATCTCGGGCACTGTCGGGTAGGCATAGGACATCGCGCCCGACGGGCACACGGTGGCGCAGCCGCCGCAGCCGGCGCACAGATGCGGCTCCACCCGTACGTGGTCGCCGTCGGCGCGGATAGCGCCGCTCGAGCACACGTCGAGGCACTGGTTGCAGCCCTCGCGGCCGGACCGGCTGTGCGCGCAGATCTTCGACTTGTAAGCGAAGAAGCGCGGCTTCTCGAACTCGCCGACCAGCGCCGTGAGCTTTTGCGCCGCGAGCGCCTGCTCGAGCGGATCGTCGCCCGGCGCGAAATAGCCCTGCGGCAGCTCGTGAGTGCGCAGGAGCGGCTCGCGCGAAAGGTCGAGCACCAGATCGAACCGCTCCTTCCTCTGGTTTTCAACGCGGGAAAAGTCGATGGCGCCGATCTCGCCGCAGGCCGTCACGCAGCTGCGGTGCGCCTTGCACTTATCAAGGTCGACCTGGTAGCCGTAGTCGATCGCGCTCTCGGGGCAAGCGCGGATGCAGGCGTTGCAGCGCGTGCACAGCTCGAGGTCGATCGGGTTCTCCTGGCGCCACTCGACCTCGAATGCCCCGAGCCAGCCCGACAGCGCCGTCACTTTCCCGGACCACAGCGGGAACGCGCGATCGAGCGGCAGCTCGCCTTTCCCATTGACCAGAACATTTACGGACAGGGTCTCGGAAAGCCGCTGGGCCCAGTCGAGCGCGGCCTCGGCCGGGCCGATGATGAGAACCTCGCCGTCGGACTTGAACTGCACCGCCGGCGCCGGCTGCGGGTCGGGAAGCGCCGCCATGGCGAGAAGCGCGGCCATCTTCGGCGTCGCCGCCTTCCCCTCGCTCGACCACCCCGCGTGCTCGCGCAGATTCACAAACCTGACTTTCGCACTGGTGCCCGCGGCAAGCTCGCCGAACAGCGGCGCCTCCTGGGTGCAGCCGACGACCACGTCGTCGCCCTGGCCGAGCGCGGCCTGGAACGCGCCCGCGTCCTTGCGGCAGAGCTGGTGATGGAGCGAGAGCGGCGCGCCCGTCTTCAATGCGGCGCCGAGCGCGGCCGCGTCGATCGCGACCGTGCGGTTGCAGCTGCAGACCTTAAGCGTCTTTCCGTCCGCCATCTTCGCTTCCGGGCTTGTCGTCAGATGGCGTGGCGCCGTCCGGCGTTTCGGCGGCGGCTTGCTGTTCCTCTTTCTTCTTCTCGTCGTGATTGAAGAGGAGCGTGCGCGCTTGATTCAGCGTCGCCAGCATCTCCTCGGAGATCGGCTCGCCGCCGGTCCAGTCGCCCGAGAACGGCTCGTACGGATCGGGCAGGTTGAAATGTGGATCGCTGAAGAGCTTCTTCAGCGCCGCGCGGCGCAGCGCGTCCTCGACCTTCGGATGCATGAAGCCGGTGAAGTCCGACTCGGGCGTGAGCTTGTCCAACGGGGGAAGCACGGGCGCCGGCGTCTCCGGAGTCTTCTCGGGAAGCTCCTTCGATTCGCTCTTCAGCCGGGACCAGCGGCTCAGGAATTTTTCTTTCTCCTTCTCTTCCGCCATGGTCACACCCGGTCCTTCGGATGCTTGAACGAGCGCGGCTTGATGCGCTTCTGCGGCTGCGGGCGGTAGTTGTGTTCCACGTAGTCGCCGACCCAGGCGAAAATCTCCGGCGGCATGCCGACTCGGTCCACCGAGTGGCCGCCGTCGAGCCAGCGACCGGCTTCCTCCGAGCTGACGGTGACTTCGACGGGCACTGCGCGGTCCTCGTCCATGCGCCAGAGGATGAACACGCTCGGCGCGGGCCCCGACACGTTGAGGTAATAGCCCTCGGCCTCGTCGCGGTGAAGCTGCAGGGTACACCCCGGATGCAGCCATTGCGCGACGCCGGCCTCGTCGAGAAGCTGGCGCGGCTCGCCGCGCTCGTCGCTCGCGAGCACGCCCCAGGGCTCCCACACGCAGTCGATCCAGCGGTTCTGCACCGCCCGGCGCTGCATCACCACCGCTACTCGGAAACTCGGCTTGCTCATCAATCCGCCAGTGTAAGCCATCCGGCAGGGGCGGCATGGGCCTTGCACTCTCTTCATGCCATCCACAAAGGAGAGTACGTTATGCGTCTGCAGATCATCGTTCTGGCCGCCGCGCTTGCCGCGCTTGCTTCAGCCGCCGGATGCAACAAGGGTTCCGACCAAGCAAAACCTGCTGCCAGTGCGGACAAGGCGCCGGCCCAATCGCAGACCAATATACCCACCACGCCGCAGGTCAATACGCCGACGGCACCCGCGAGCGCCGGCCAGACGGCGTCGCAAGAGGAAAGGAACGAAGGCGCCAATCCCACGCAGGGGCAGGTCGACCCGAAGAGCCCGGCGCAGCAACGCGACTTCCAGCACAAGGGCGACGGCGCGGGGCCGAAGGGGCCTGACACTACTCCCAAGTAGGGATCTGAGCGGAAAACCGAGCGAAACCTGTTGCGGAAGCCCCATCCCGAAAGGCGGGGTGCCTGCTGTATGATCTTCCAGTATTACTCCCATGCCGTTGAAGGTCATTCCCATCGTTGCCGGCGGCGCCGTGCGGGCCCCGGCGCCCGCGTTCCGCGGCGGCGAGCTCGCGGACACGCTCGGCAGGCCGATGCGCGACCTGCGCATCTCGGTCACCGACCGCTGCAACTTCCGCTGCGTCTACTGCATGCCGCGGGAAGTGTTCGACGCCGGCCATGAATTCCTGCCGCACAGCGCCATCCTTTCCTTCGAGGAGATCGCGCGCCTCGCCCGCATCTTCGCCGGGTTCGGCGTAAGGAAGATCCGCCTCACCGGCGGCGAGCCGCTGGTGCGAAAGCAGCTGCATCGCCTCGTCGCGATGCTTAGCGAGCTGCCGGTGGAGCTCACTCTCACGACCAACGGATCCCTGCTTGCGAGGAATGCCGCCGCGCTCAAGGCAGCAGGCCTTCACCGCGTCACCGTGAGCCTCGACTCGCTCGATGACGCGACCTTCCGCGCGATGAACGACGCCGATTTTCCGGTGGCCAAAGTGATCGAGGGCATCGAGGCTGCGGCCGCCGCCGGGCTCGCCCCGGTGAAGATCAACATGGTGGTGAAGCGCGGCACGAACGACCACGACATCGTGGCGATGGCTCGGCGATGGCGCGGCACCGGCCACATCATCCGCTTCATCGAGTACATGGACGTCGGCTCGACGAACGGCTGGCGCATGGACGACGTGGTGCCTTCCGCCGAGGTCGTCAGGCGCATCAACGAGGCCTGGGCGCTCGAGCCGAGCGACGCCAACTACCCCGGCGAGGTCGCCGAGCGCTGGCGCTACCTGGACGGCGCGGGCGAGATCGGCGTCATTTCCTCGGTGACGCAGGCGTTCTGCTCGAGCTGCAACCGCATGCGGCTTTCGACCGAGGGCAGCCTTTACACCTGCCTCTTCGGCCAATCCGGGCGCGACCTCAAGTCGCTGCTGCGCGCCGGCGCCGCCGACGAGGAGCTGCGCAACGAGATCGCGGCGCTGTGGCAGGCGCGCGGCGACCGGTACTCCGAAATCAGGACTTCCCAGACCTCTTCCGTGAAAAAAGTGGAGATGTCCTACATTGGCGGCTAAGCCGAAACTCACCAACGCGGCGAAGCCGGCCACCTTCGAAGTCGAGGCCTACAACGAGCGCGGCGAGATGGTGCCGACGGCGGTCGCCGGCGAGCATCCGCTCACCATCTACCTCGACAAGCGCGAGATCGTGACGCTGATGACGCTCGGCCACGCGCCCGAGGCGCTCGCCATCGGCTACCTGCGCAACCAGCGCCTCGCCGACTCGATCGACGACATCGCAGCGGTGCAGGTCGACTGGGAAACGGAGTCGGTCGCCGTCACCACGCGAAAACGCAAGGACCTGAGCTCCCGGTTGGGGAAGAAAACCGTGACCACCGGCTGCGGGCAGGGCACGGTGTTCGGCGACCTGATGGAAGAAATCGACCAGGTTCACCTGCGAAAAGATATTTTTCTCGAGGATGCGAACCTCTTCATCCTTCTCGAGAAGGTGCGCAAGCACGAGACCATCTACAAGCAAGCCGGCGCGGTTCACGGCTGCGCGCTCGCCAGCACGGCGGGCGAGATCCTGATGTTCGTGGAGGACGTCGGCCGGCACAACGCCGTGGACGCCATCGCCGGCTTCATGTGGCTCGACGACATCGGCGGCTCGGACAAGGTGTTCTACACCACCGGGCGCCTCACCTCCGAGATGGTGATCAAGTGCGCGCAGATGCGCATCCCCTTCCTCGTGTCGCGCTCGGGGCTCACCCAGATGGGGCACGCGATCGCGCAGAAGGTCGGCATCACGATGCTCGGCCGCGCGAGCGGCCGGCACTACCTCGCCTTCACCGGCAAGGAGCGGCTGGTGCGCACCACGCCTCAGCCCACCGCGCTCGCCTGATCTTTACTTGCAGCGCAGGTTGCCGTCGTTGTCGTCGATCGGCTTGGAGCAGTCCTGCTCGGCGACCTTGCGCTTGGCGTCCATGGGCGGCGCGTACGCCGCCGGCGCCGTGTAGGGGTCGTACATGCCGCGGTACGACGAGCCACGGTATGCGTCGGTCGGGCCCATGCGCGACGAACTGTAGGGTGAGGTGCTGGAACACGCCGCGGCCGCGGCCATCATGAGAACGGCAAGTGCAACGCGAAAGGTCATCGGGTCCTCCGGCGAGCGGTGACACGCAAGCCTACGTTTCAGGATCGGACGTGTCCATCGCCGAATGGCAGAGGCTCGATGCCCAGGCGGGCCATCAAGCCCCGGTCGGCGGCCGCCTCCGGGTTGCCCGTGGTGAGGAGCTTCTCGCCGTAGAAGATCGAGTTCGCCCCGGCAAAGAAGCACAGCGCCTGGATGCCTTCGCCAAGCTCCTGTCGCCCGGCTGACAGGCGGACATAGCTCTTCGGCATCGCGATGCGCGCCGCGGCGATCGTGCGGACGAACTCGAACGGATCGAGCGGCGCCGTGCCGTGGAGCGGCGTGCCCTCGACCTGCACCAGGTTGTTGATCGGCACCGATTCGGGCGGCGGCGCGAGGCCCGCGAGCTGAGCGATCAGGCCAGCGCGCTGGCGCCGGTTCTCGCCCATGCCGACGATGCCGCCGCAGCATACACGCAGCCCCGCGTTGCGTACCCGCTCGAGCGTATCGAGACGATCCTGGTAGTCGCGCGTGGTGATGATCCTGCCGTAGAACTCGGGCGCGGTATCCAGGTTGTGGTTGTAGTAATCGAGGCCGGCACGCTTGAGCGCCTCGGCCTGTCCTTCCTTGAGGAGCCCGAGCGTGGCACAGGTTTCCAAACCTGTTTGTTTGACTGCGGCGACGAGCGGCAGCACTTGCGCCAGGTCGCGCTCCTTCGGACCGCGCCAGGCCGCGCCCATGCAAAAGCGCGTGGCGCCGTTCGTCCTCGCGGCCTTCGCCGCCGCGAGGACGTCCTCGACCTGCATCAGCGGCTCGTCCTCCACGCCGGTGTGGTAGCGCCTTGCCTGCGGGCAGTACTGGCAGTCCTCGGGACAGCCTCCGGTCTTGATCGAGAGGAGAGTCGAGAGCTGCACCGTGTTCGGGTCGAAGTTCTCCCGGTGCACTTTGTGCGCACGGAAAAGCAGGTCGTTGAACGGAGCCTCCAGGACCTCGAGGACCGACTCCGTGGTCCAGCTCATGCGGCCAGGGTCTGCGCGGCGATCGCCCGCCGCGACGGGAAGAAGAGCGCCGAGACGAACACGGCGGCCGCCAGTGCCGCGAGCACCATGAACACGTTGCGGAACCCACCCTCGGTGCGGTGCAGGAGCGCGATCATCGGCACCGCCACCGAGGCGACGCCAAGCGAGATCACGTAGCGCACCGAGAGCACGCGCGCGCGGTACTCGTCGGCGACGTATTTGCCGACGATGCCGTCGTTCAGCGGGATCTGGCCGAAGATCGCCATCATCATGAGGAGCGCCACGACGAGCATCGGCCAGCCGTCGAGCGTCGCCGCTGCGGCGAGGAGCGGAATCTGCACCAGCCCGCACGCCATCATCAGGTGCTTCATGTCGAAGCGGCTCATCAGCGTGCCCATCAGCACCTGGGCGAACGCGGCGACGGCGTAGACGAACGCCACCATGGCGCCGATGCCGACGTTGGTCTGCGTGAGCGCCCGCATGCGCTCGTCGAAGATCTTCGGCATGGCCACCGTGGTGGAGTTGAAGATCACGCCGCCGCAGGCGGTGGCGACGAGCAGGATCACGAAGATCTGCGCCATGGTGCGCGCGTCGAGGTGCAGGCCGATGGTCTTCGACCTCTTCGGCACCGGTCCCGGGTCCGGCACGAGAAGCAGAAACCCCACGCCGGCCGCGATGGACACGACCCCGGGGACGAAGAACGCGGTGCGCCAGCCCCACAGGTCCATCAGGGCGCCCGAGACGATCGCCGCGAAGGCGAGCCCGAGGTTGCCCCACAGGCCGTTCCAGCCGAGCGCCATGCCGAGGTTCTTGGGCGCCGCGACCAGCATCGCGATGCCGACCGGGTGGTAGATCGCCGCGAACATCCCGGTGAGCGTGAGGCCGGCCGCGATCTGCCACGGTGTCGCGGCGAAGCCGGTGAGGAAAAGCGACGCGCCGATGCCGAAGAAGAACACCGCGATCATCTTGTAGCGGCTCCAGTGGTCGGCGAGCCAGCCGGCCGGAATGGCGAACGCGCCGAACGCGATGAAGCCGCCGAGCGCCAGGGGCAGAAGCTCGGAATACGGCCGGTCCCACACGCGCGCGAGCGCCAAGATCACCGTCGGGAAAACCAGCATGACGAGATGGTCGAGCAGGTGCCCGAGATTGATGAACGGAACCAACCAGGTGTTGGGTCGCACGTTGGCCCGCACAGGGTGCTCGGGGTGCTCCGGATCGCTCATTGACGAAGCTTACCCCGTAAAATCGCCTCCCATGAGCGCTGTTTCAGGGGTCGTTCTTGCCGGCGGGCAGGGGCGCCGCATGGGCGGCGTCGACAAGGGACTGCAGCCGCTGCGCGGCAAGCCGATGGCCCAGTGGGCGCTCGAGCGGCTCGCGCCGCAGGTCGACGAAATTCTGATCAACTGCAACCAGAACCTCGACGCGTACGCGCGCTTCGGCTACCGCCTGGTGCCCGACGAGATCGGCGGCTTCGCCGGCCCGCTCGCTGGGTTGCACGCCTGCCTCAAGGCCGCTGGCCATCCGCTCGTGGTAACGGTTCCCTGCGATTCGCCGTTCCTGCCATCCGACCTGGTTTCCCGGTTGCAACAACACCTAGGGGAGAAAGATCTCGCGGTGGCCAAGACGGGCGACCAGCCGCATCCAGTGTTCTCGCTCGTGCGCAAGGACGTGCTCGCGAACCTCGAAGCCTTCCTGCGCTCGGGCGGCCGCAAGATCGACGCCTGGTACGCGTCGCTCCGTACCGTCGAGGTGAGCTTCGACGACGAGGCCGATGCCTTCCGCAACATCAACACGCTCGAGGAGCTGGGCAAGGCATGACGAGCATCCTCCAGACCGTAAGCTGCCTCGACGACTACGACCCGAATGCGCTGCGCGTCGACAAGGCGATCGAGGCGATTCGGGCCTGCCTTCCGCCGATCGCGGCGACGGAAACGATCGGGATCCGGCAGGCCCTCGGCCGCGTGCTGGCCGAGGACATCGTGCCGTCGATCAACGTCCCGGCGCACGACAACTCGGCGATGGACGGCTTTGCGCTGCGTTTTTCCGACCTGAAGCCGGGCGACACCGCGCTCACCGAGGTCGGAGCCGCCTTCGCCGGGCGCGTCTTCGAAGGCAAGGTCGCAGCGGGCGAATGCGTGCGCATCATGACCGGCGCCGTGATGCCGCCCGGCACCGACACGGTCGTGATCCAGGAGGTGACCCGGAAGGACGGCAACCGCATCGTCATTCCGCCGGGACAGAAGCAGGCGCAGAACGTGCGCTACGCGGGCGAAGACCTCAAGGCGGGAACCGCGGTTCTTCACGGCGGAAAAGCGATCGCGCCGGCCGACCTCGGCCTGATCGCCTCGCTTGGCATCGCCGAGGTCGCGGTCAAGCGCAGGCTGAAGGTCGCCTTCTTCGCCACCGGCGACGAGCTCGCCTCCATCGGCGCGCCGCTCAAGGAGGGCGAGGTCTACGACTCCAACCGCTACACGCTGTACGGGATGCTCGCGCGGCTGGGGATCGAGCTGAACGACCTCGGCGTGGTGCGCGACGACCCCGCGCTTCTGGAGCATGCATTTCGCAAGGCTGCCGCGTCGAGCGATGCAGTCATCACGACCGGCGGCGTGTCGGTCGGCGAAGCCGACTTCACGCGCGAGCTGATGGCGAAGCTCGGCGAAGTGCTGTTCTGGAAAATCGCCATGCGCCCAGGCCGGCCGATGGCCTTCGGCCGCATCGGCGACGCGTTTCTCTTCGGCCTGCCCGGCAACCCCGTGGCGGTAATGGTTACCTTCTACCAGTTCGTGCGCGATGCCCTGCTGCACCTCTCTGGCCGCACCGACGACTACGCGATTCCCCTGTTAAAGGCGAAGGCCGCGGCGCCGCTGCGCAAAGTGCCGGGAAGAACCGAGTACCAGCGCGGCATCCTCTTCCGCGAGGACGGCGAATGGAGGGTGCGCACCACCGGCCAGCAGGGCTCGGGCGTGCTGCGCTCGATGTCGGAGGCGAACTGCTTCATCGTGCTCGAGCACGCGCGCGGCAAGGTCGAGGCCGGCGAGCTGGTGAGCGTCCAGCTCTTCGACGGCCTGGTCTAGCCTAAAGCCTGCACTCCAATCGCCGAATCCTCACGGCACGGCTTCAGAGCTTGGTGACAAGCACCACGCCACTGGCCCAGGACAGTTTCGTAACGCGAAGATTCTTGCGCTGCTCCAGGGCGGCAACCAGGGCAGCGGCTTTCCCGGCATGACCCTCGGGCCAATTCGGTTGCGGCAGCATGTCATCGATGACGTACATCCCGGTCGGGTTCAGCAATTCAAGCGCTTCGTCGAGCAAGCGGTATTTACCCGACCACGTATCGGCAAAAATGAAATCGAAATGCTGTCCTCGAACTGAACGCAGAAAGTCATCGCCATCGGCACATACCACCGTCAGCCGAGGATCGCCGCCCAGATGCTTCTTCAGGATGGACAAGAGACTCTTATCGTTGTCCACGGTGGTAAGGCGGGAGCGCGCATCCATCCCGTCGAGCAGCCAGGCCGTCGACAGGCCCGTACCCGAGCCAAGCTCGAGAAAGCGGGCGGATGGTTTCGAAGCGGCAAGAGTACGCAACAAAGAGCACGTACGCGGCTCGGATGCCATGTTGAAGCCCGATGCTCGCGTGTCGGCCCAGATTGCCGCGATGACTTCCGGTTCCCGAAGATTGGCGAGGTCATTCATTGGCGCTCCAGCCTCACATGATCCAGGAAGCCGCTCATCTCCTGCGCGGAGCGCAGGTGGTGCACGCGCTTGCTGGACTTCACTTCGGAAACGAACGCCCGGTATTTCGGCGTCAGGTGCCGATGGCAACCCCAAAGCGCCCGATAGCTGCTGAGGCTGCTGCTGAGGACCGGGCTGCCCTCCGGCCAACCTGGCGGAGTGACGAAGAGGCCTTTCAGCATGCGCTTCGTGATCCAGCGGAAGTGCACCAGGAACGGCAGGTCGACGTAGACCAGCGTGTCCGCGCACGAAAAGCGCTCCCACGCCAGCTTGACCGACCCGTAGCCATCGATGATCCACGACTCACGCTGCAGGACCTCCGCGTGCGCCTTCATGAACTCGTCGTGCGGGACCGCGGCTCCGCCGGGCCTGAACTGCATCATGTCCACGACGTATAGAGGAAGCTGCGTGAGCTCGGCCAGCTTTCGCGCGAGGGTGGACTTGCCGCCGCCCGCGTTGCCGAAGACCGCGACGCGCTTCACTTCTCGAGGTCTGTTTCGCCGCATGCCGCCAGCACGGCCGAAGCCACCGCGACACGAATGGCGGCGCTCGTCATACCGGCGGCTTCACATCGCCATCACGCGCGCGAGCTCGAGGAGCTCGGCGTTCGCCGGACGCGTGCGGCCCGCGACCTCGGCCAGCGGCGTGGCGGCGATCTCGCCGTGCAGCAGGCCGACCAGCACGCCGCTCTCGCCGCGCGAGAGGCACTCCACCGCGGCGTCCCCGAGGCGCGTGGCGAGCACCCGGTCGGCGGCGCCCGGCGTGCCGCCGCGCACCACGTGGCCGAGGCGCGTGACGCGCAGCTCGAAGCCGATCGAATCGCCTTCCCGCTCGTAGTACTGCATGAGCTCGTGCACGCCGCAGCGCGCGCCCTCCGCGATCACCACCAGCGCATGGGTCTTGCCGCGCTGATAGGCCGCGCGCAGCCGCTCGGCAACGTGCGCAGGCGTGATTTCCTGCTCGGGGAGCGCGATCACCTCCGCACCGCCGGCGATACCGGCCATGAGCGCGATATAGCCGCAGTCGCGGCCCATCGTCTCCACCGCGAAGGCACGCTGGTGCGACGAGGCGGTGGTGCGCAGACTGTCGATCGCCTCGAGCGTGATGTTGACCGCCGTGTCCGCGCCGATGCTGACGTCGGTGCCGTAGAGGTCGTTGTCGATGGTGGAGGCGACGCCCACCACCGAGAACCCCTCGCGCGCGAGCGCGCTCGAGCCGGTCTGCGACCCGTTGCCGCCGATCACGACCAGCGCGTCGATGCCGCGCGCGGCGAGGTTGGCGAGTGCCCGCGCCCGCCCCTGGACTTCCCTGAACTCGGGGCTGCGCGCGCTGCCGAGGACCGTGCCGCCGTGCTGGATGATGCCCCCGACGTCGCGCGCGGCCAGGCGCTCCAGGGCGCCCGACACCAGCCCGGCGAAGCCGTTGCGCACGCCGAACACTTCCCAGCTCTTGGCCAGCGCGGCGCGGGTCACCGCGCGCACCGCCGCATTCATTCCGGGAGCGTCGCCGCCGCTCGTCAGGAC